>NZ_JBQLIS010000001.1:0-541209 GCF_052156435.1 Paenarthrobacter sp. NCHU4564 | reverse complement strand
GCCCGCGATGGTGAGCGCCGTCAGTTTGGTGACCGCGACCGTGACCGCAAGCCGTTCAACGAAGGCCGCGGCCCCCGGAACTTCGACCGTCCCCGCCGTGACGGCGATGACCGCCGTTCGTTTGGCCCGCGCCGCGACGATGACCGTCGTTCCTTCGGTGACCGGGGAGACCGCGGTGAGCGTCCTGCCCGCGATGGTGAGCGCCGTCAGTTTGGTGACCGCGACCGTGACCGCAAGCCGTTCAACGAAGGCCGCGGCCCCCGAAACTTCGACCGTCCCCGCCGTGACGGCGATGACCGCCGTTCCTTTGGTGACCGCAAGCCGTTCCGTGACCGGCCCCGGGATGAGGAGCGCGGTCGCGACGACGAGCGTTTCAGCCGCGGTGGAGACCGACGCTCGTTTGCCGGTCGGGGAGAAGGTCCGGAGGGCCAGGAGGAACGTCCGGCGCGCATCCACAACGCCAAGGACATCCGGAGCTCGAACCGCCCGGATCGTGAGCGTTCCCCCGAAATCGACGAGGACGTTACCGGCCGCGAGCTCGATCGCGCCACCATGCACCAGGTCAAGACCCTTGAGGACCAGAGTGCAGGGTGGGTTTCCAAGCACCTTGTCATGGCCGGGCGGCTTGTGGATGTAGAACCGGAGCTTGCGTTCCAGCACGCGCTTGCTGCCAGCCGACGCGGCGGAAGGTTGTCGGCAGTCCGTGAAGCTGTTGGCCTCACGGCCTACGCGGCCGGTCACTACGGCGAAGCTCTTCGTGAATTCCGTACCTATCGCCGTATCAGCGGTTCCAATGTCCACCTGCCCATCATGGCCGACTGCGAACGTGGGTTGGGGCGGCCTGACCGCGCCCTGGACATGGTCCGTTCCCCGGAAGCGCAGGATCTTGATGCTCCCGGCAAGGTGGAACTGGCCATTGTAGCGTCGGGTGCACGCTCTGACCTCAACCAGGTTGAAGCCGCAGTCGCTGAGCTGGAAATCCCGCAGTTGGACATCAACCGCGCCTTCTCCTACAGCCCCCGCCTGTTCCGTGCTTATGCCGAAGCCCTCATCGCCGCCGGCCGTGCCGACGAAGCCGTGAAGTGGGAGCGGCAAGCGGTCGTGGCCGAGAACGCGCTGGGTATCGGCGAGTTCGAAGAGCCCGAAATCGTGGATCTCGGCTGGGACGAGGAAGAAGAGGAAGCCCAGCGCAAACCGCGTTTCAATAAGGACTCGGGGGACGCCGTCGTCGAACAGCCTGACAGTGAAACCGTGATTGCGGAGGCCGCGGCAGCTGACGTCGAGCACGATGACGCCAACATCGACGACGCCAATATCGACGACGCCGAGTCCGATTACTTCGAATCCGACGATCCCGAGTCGGACGTCGATTCGGCCGAGGACGAGGACGCTGAGGACGAGGACGCTGAAGAAGCAGAGGACACCGATTCCAGGCATGGCTGATGCACTGATCGCGTCCTTTGACGCCGTCCTGTCCGACCTTGACGGGGTGGTGTATGCAGGGCCACACGCCATCCCGGGTGCTGTTGAGTCGCTGAAGCGGCTGGAGAGCGTGGGCGTGGGGCTGGGGTATGTCACCAACAATGCCTCGCGCACACCGGCGCAGGTAGCTGCCCATTTGCGTGAGCTCGGCGCTCCTGCCGAGGACCACCAGGTGGTCAGTTCCTCGCAGGCGGCTGGTGAGCTCCTGGCTTCCAGGCTGCCTGGCGGAGCGCACGTCCTGATCACGGGCAGTGCCGCCTTGGCCCACGAAATCGAACTGGTGGGGCTCAAGCCCGTGCACAGCGCCGCCGAAAATCCGGTCGCCGTGGTGCAGGGTTTCAACCCGGATATCGGCTGGAAAGACCTGGCTGAGGCGTCTTATGTGGTTGCCGGCGGGGCTGAATGGTTTGCCACCAACACCGATATGTCCATCCCGCAGGCACGTGGCATGGCGCCCGGTAACGGCACCCTGGTGGCAGCCGTTGCCGCGGCGACAGGCAAGCGGCCGCTGGTGGCCGGCAAGCCGGAGGCGCCCCTGTTCCGCTCTGCCGCCAAGCGCCTTAAAGCCAGCCGCCCCCTGGTGGTCGGTGACCGCCTGGACACGGACATCCTGGGGGGAAACCGGGCTGGATTTGCGACGGCGGCAGTCCTCACCGGCGTCGATACCAGGGAGAGCATCCTGGCCGCCCGTACGGAAGAGCGTCCGGATTACGTGATTGCCGGACTGGGCGACCTCTACGTGCCCTATCCGGAGGTCATCAACGACGGCGGCAGGTTCCGTTGCGGGGACGCGTCGGCTGTAGCGTCGGACGGCACCGTGACGGTGTCGGGCACTGACAGCGACCTTGATGCATGGCGGGCTGCCTGCGCAGCCTGGTGGGCAGCTGTACCGGACTCTGCTGTTGCCAAGGCTCCGCGCCTGGAGTGGCGGAGTCATTAGACTGGTGCAATGACCGAGCCCAGCACCCACCCGGATTCTGCCGGCGAAGATCATGGGGCGCGGTGGCCCGGTGGAGCCGAACCCACAGGTGACGCTGCCGTGGACCAGGTTCTGGGCCTGCTGGGGGCCGTACCTGCTGCGGAGGTCGCGGACCATGCCGGTCTTTACGGGGCTGTCCATGATGCCCTGATGGAGGCCCTGGATGCTGAGCCGGGCATGCCTCCGACCGGTCACATGAACCCTGAAAGAGCTTTGGAAGGCGACAGCTGAAGCATGGCAAGACTTGATCAGGAACTCGTCTCCCGCGGGTTGGCGAGGTCCCGGACCCATGCTGCGAAGCTGATCGGTGACGGCAAGGTCAGCTCGGAAGGCGTGGTCCTGGCAAAGGCGGCGTTGCAGGTCGATGCCGGGGTCCGGCTTGACGTTGAGTCGCACCTCGAGGATGTCTATGCCAGTCGCGCAGGCCACAAACTGGCCGGGGCCCTGGCGGCTTTTCCCGCTGTTACGGTGGCGGACCGCCGTTGCCTGGACGCGGGCGCCTCCACCGGCGGTTTTACGGACGTGCTTCTGCGCCAGGGAGCGGCCCAGGTGGTGGCGGTGGACGTCGGACACGGCCAGCTGGTGCCCGCCCTGCGCGATGACGCCCGGGTTGAGGTCCATGAGGGCCTGAACGTCCGGTACATGGCACCTGGACAGATCGGCGGGGAGGTCTCCCTGACAGTCGCGGACCTGTCCTTCATCTCCCTGACCCTCGTCCTGGAACCGTTGGCCGCCTGCACGGAGCGCGGCGGTGACCTGGTGCTGATGGTCAAGCCGCAGTTCGAGGTGGGCAGGGAGCGGTTGAGCCGTACAGGGGTGGTTACCTCGGAGGTTGAACGACGCCGGGCGGTCGCCCAGGTGGCCCGGGCCGCGGTTGACGCGGGGCTGGAACTTCGGGGCCTGGCGGCCAGTCCGTTGCCGGGGCAGGACGGAAATGTTGAATACTTCCTGTGGATGACACGGAGGATGTCGGCGGAGTTGCCTAAGATCGAAGAGCGGGACGAGGACGTTGCTGCGCTGATGAAGAACCTCTGGCCAAACGACTAGAAAGCAGAACCCGATGAGCAGGCATGTACTTGTCCTTGCCCACACAGGGCGGGAGGATTCGCTCCGCGCGGCGTGGGATGCCTGTACGCAGCTGCATACGTCCGGGCTGGTGCCGGTGCTCCAGAAATCCGAACTCGTTGATGTGGAGCGCTTCTTCGGGGCCTTGGACACCCCCATTGAGATCCTGCATGACGACGTCAGCCTTGAAGATGTCGAACTGGTCATGGTCCTCGGTGGCGATGGCACCATCCTGAGGGCCGCAGAGCTGGTCCGCGAGGTTGATGTTCCCTTGCTGGGCGTCAACCTGGGCCATGTCGGTTTCCTGGCCGAAAGCGAGCGGGCAGATCTTGCCCAGACGGTGGAGTGGATTGCCAGCCGGCAGTACACCGTGGAAGAACGCATGACCATCGATGTCCAGGTGTGGATCAAGGGACGGAAGATCTGGCACACGTGGGCACTCAATGAGGCGGCCATCGAGAAAGCCAACCGTGAGCGCATGCTGGAGGTCGTCACGGAGGTGGATGAGCGCCCCCTGACATCCTTCGGCTGCGACGGCGTGGTGCTGGCGACGCCCACGGGGTCAACCGCCTACGCGTTCTCTTCGGGCGGGCCCGTGGTCTGGCCGGAAGTTGAAGCGTTGGTGATCGTGCCGATCAGCGCCCACGCCCTGTTCGCCAAGCCCTTGGTGGTGTCGCCGCGGTCCAAGCTGGCCGTGGAGATCATGAACCGAACGGATGCACTGGGCGTGCTGTGGTGCGACGGGAGGCGCTCCGTTGACCTCCCTCCGGGCGCCCGCGTGGAAGTGACCCGTTCGGCCCGTCCGGTCCGTCTGGCCCGCACCCACAACACACCGTTCTCCGCCCGTCTGGTCCGCAAGTTCCAGTTGCCCATCCATGGCTGGCGCGGGCCGGCGCCCCGCAGCGGCGAAGTCCACACCGGTCCCATTCCGGTCATCAGAACCCCCTCGCCTGCCCCTTTGCCGAGTCCGCCGGAACCCCACCGGCCGGTCGGCAACACCGTGGATACCGGCGTGTCCGGAGACCCTGGGCACGGTGAATCCTCCGACCCCACGAATGCGAAGTGAAGCATGCTTGAAGAACTCCGAATCCGTGATCTGGGCGTCATTACCGATGCCTCCCTGCCACTGGGCCCCGGCCTCAGCGTCGTGACCGGTGAGACCGGCGCCGGCAAGACCATGGTGGTGACCGCCGTCGGGCTTCTCCTGGGTGCCCGGTCGGACGCCGGTGCCGTTCGAAGCGGTGCCAAGTCTGCCTCCGCGGAGGCCGTCCTGAAGCTTGACCCCCACCACAGTGCCGTGGAGCGCACCAAGGAGGCCGGCGGCGAAGCGGAAGAGTTCGACGGCGTCGCCGAACTCCTGCTGGCCCGTACCGTGGGTGCCGACGGGCGCAGCCGTGCTTACGTTGGTGGCCGGGCCGCGCCTGTGGGCGTCCTGGGCGAGTTGGGTGAGAGCCTGGTAGTGGTGCACGGGCAAACCGACCAGATCCGGTTGAAGGGCGCCGCCGCGCAGCGCCACGCCTTGGACAGGTTCGCCGGGGCTTCGTTGGCGAAGTCGTTGGGGGAGTACCAGGAACTTTACGCCCACTGGAAGGCCATCCAGTCTGAACTGGACACTCTCCGGAGTGAAGCCCGGGAGAGGCTTCGCGAGGCTGAATCGCTGGATGCCGCGTTGACCGAAATCGATGCGGTCGATCCCCAGCCCGGTGAGGATGAAAGCCTCAAGGCCGAGGCCGTCAAGCTCGCCAACGTCGAGGAGCTTCGGCTGGCGGCGGCAGCAGCGCATGAGTCCCTGATCGCCGAAGAATTTGGCGAGAGCGGTGATGCCACCTCACTGGTGGACGCCGCCAAGCGGACGCTGGAGCATGTGGCCGAACATGATGAAGCCCTTGGTGCGGCGGCAGCGCGTCTGGCGGAAGTCGGCTTCCTTCTCAACGACATCGCGGGAGAACTGTCCAGCTATCAGGCTTCGCTGGACACGGAAGGTCCGGAACGGCTGTCGGAGATTGAGGAGCGGCGTGCCGCCCTTGCCAAGCTGATCAGGAAGTATGCCCCCAGCATCGATGAGGTCCTGGAGTGGGCGGCCGCCGCCAGGGTCCGGTTGGACGAGTTGCAGGACGACTCCAGCCGGATTGAGGCCCTTGACGCCGAGGTGGCATCGACGGAAGCGAGGCTTGCCAAGCAAGCTGCGGCCATCACCAAGGCAAGGACCAAGGCCGCCAAGGATCTTTCGGCACGGGTCAGTGCCGAGCTGAAGGCATTGGCAATGGCCGACGCCACCTTGGTCATCACCATCGAGGACACCGGCTCCTTGGGTCCGTGGGGTTCCGACGACATCGCCTTCCTCCTGCAGCCCCACTCCGGCGCTCCTGCGAGGCCGCTGGGCAAGGGTGCTTCCGGTGGTGAGCTTTCGCGGGTGATGCTTGCCATCGAGGTTGTCCTGGCTGCTGTGGACCCGGTCCCGACCTTCGTTTTCGATGAGGTGGACGCCGGTGTTGGTGGCCGCGCCGCCGTCGAAATCGGCCGCAGGCTTGCCATGCTGGCCCGGCACGTCCAGGTCCTGGTGGTCACGCACCTGCCGCAGGTTGCCGCCTTCGCCGACCAGCACATCCGCGTAACCAAGACCTCGGTGCGTGGCAAGGACGGGAAGACATCCACGGGCTTCACGTCCAGCGATGTCCAGCTGCTCGATGAGGAGGAACGCGTCAGGGAACTGGCCCGCATGCTCGCGGGCCAGGAGGATTCGGAATCAGCCCGGGCGCATGCCCAGGAGCTCCTGGACGATGCGAAGCTGTTGCCGCAGAGTGCCTGATGCCGCTGATGCGGGCCGGCGGGCTGCGACCACAATCACAACCAGCGTGCCGGTCCCTTGCCGCTCTTGATTGAATGCGCACTTACGGGCCACTATGGACCATTTGGGGAATCCGGACAGGACGCTTGGAAGGCGTAATTGATGATAAGCTCGAATTCCGTGGTGCAGCGATCAAATTCCCGTGTAAATTCCCGGTTCCCGGGTTCGTCCAAGACGACCAAACACATCTTCGTCACCGGTGGTGTGGCGTCCTCGCTCGGTAAGGGTCTGACGGCTTCCAGCCTCGGCCACCTGCTGCGGGCACGCGGTTTGTCTGTAACTATGCAGAAGCTCGATCCCTACCTGAATGTGGATCCGGGCACGATGAATCCCTTCCAGCACGGCGAAGTTTTCGTGACGGACGACGGCGCCGAGACCGATCTCGACATCGGACACTACGAGCGCTTCCTCGACGAGAACCTTGAGGGTTCGGCCAACGTGACAACTGGCCAGATCTACTCCACGGTGATCGCCAAGGAACGCCGTGGCGAGTACCTTGGAGACACCGTCCAGGTCATCCCGCACATCACGGATGAGATCAAGCGCCGTATGCGTCTTCCTGCCGAGGGCAAGAACGCTCCTGACGTCATCATCACTGAAATCGGCGGTACGGTGGGCGACATCGAGTCGCAGCCCTTCCTTGAATCGGCCCGCCAGGTACGCCAGGACATCGGACGCAGCAACGTGTTCTTCCTGCACGTTTCGCTGGTACCGTACATCGGCCCGTCGCAGGAGCTGAAGACCAAACCAACGC
Organism: Paenarthrobacter sp. NCHU4564; assembly: GCF_052156435.1. Lineage (NCBI taxonomy): Bacteria > Bacillati > Actinomycetota > Actinomycetes > Micrococcales > Micrococcaceae > Paenarthrobacter > Paenarthrobacter sp. NCHU4564. The sequence goes on along the minus strand of NZ_JBQLIS010000001.1, from coordinate 534,081 downwards.
AGCACTCCGTGGCTGCATTGCGGTCCATCGGCATCCAACCCGAAGCGATCGTGATCCGTTCGGACCGCGAGGTTCCCGAAGCCATGCGCGAGAAGATCGGACGCATGTGCGACGTCGATATCGACGCCGTGGTCAACGCAGCCGATGCTCCCAGCATTTACGACATCCCCAAGACCCTGCACTCGCAGCAATTGGACTCCTACATCGTCCGGGCCCTTGACCTGCCGTTCAAGGATGTCGACTGGAGCAAGTGGGACAAGCTGCTTGAAGCGGTGCACAACCCCAAGCACCAGGTCGAGATTGCCCTGGTGGGCAAGTACATTGACCTTCCGGATGCGTACCTCTCCGTGACCGAGGCCCTGCGTGCCGGCGGCTTCGCCAACGAGGCCAAGGTCAAGATCCGCTGGGTCCCCTCGGATGAATGCGAAACCCTGGCCGGCGCCACCAAGTCCCTGGCCGGCGTGGACGCGATCTGCGTGCCCGGCGGCTTCGGTATCCGCGGTCTTGAGGGCAAGCTGGGTGCGTTGAAGTTCGCCCGCGAAACCAAGCTTCCGGTCCTGGGGCTGTGCCTCGGACTGCAGTGCATGGTGATCGAATATGCCCGCAATGTGGTTGGCCTGGAGGGTGCCTCCTCCAGCGAATTCGAGCCGGACTCCAAGTTCCCGGTCATTGCCACCATGGAAGAGCAGCTGGACATCGTGGAAGGCAAGGGAGACCTGGGCGGCACCATGCGCCTGGGCCTCTACGAAGCCAAGCTCGATGAGGGCTCGGTAGTGGCGGAGACCTACGGAACCACGACGGTCAGCGAACGCCACCGCCACCGCTACGAGGTCAACAACAAGTACCGTGACCAGATCGCAGCAGAAGGCCTGGTCTTCTCCGGCACGTCTCCTGACGGCAAGCTGGTGGAGTACGTGGAACTTCCCCGCGAGGTGCACCCGTACTACGTCGCTACGCAGGCACACCCGGAGCTTAGCTCCCGTCCCACGCGTCCCCACCCGCTGTTTGCAGGCCTCGTGAAGGCTGCGCTTGAGCGTCGTGAGGGTGCAGCCGTGGCAACGGACACCGGTGCCCGCGCGGTAGCTGCCAAGTAAATACACCACCAGAGAAAAGGACGGCGCGATGCCCGGTATTTCTGAAACTTCCAGCACGGCACGGCAGGTTTCGGACGTACCGAGCCCGCGCCGTCTTGTGTCTTCCAACAAGGTCTACGAAGGCCGCATCTGGGATGTGGTCAGTGATGCTTTCCAATTAAGTGAGGACACGGGCACGCTGGTCCGCGACTACATCGACCATCCGGGCGCCGTGGCTGTCCTGCCCATGAACGTGGACGGAGACATCCTGCTGCTGAAGCAGTACCGCCACCCCGTGGGGATGGACTTGTGGGAGATCCCGGCCGGCCTGTTGGATGTCGAGGGCGAGGACTTCGTGGCCGGCGCGGCCCGTGAGCTTGCCGAAGAAGCCGACCTCGTGGCCTCCACCTGGAACGTGCTGGCCGATTTCTTCAATTCGCCGGGTTCTTCCAGCGAGGCGGTCCGCATTTACCTGGCCCGCGGGCTCTCCGATGTTCCTGAGGCGGACCGGCATGTCCGGACTGATGAAGAAGCCGAGATTGAACTTCGCTGGGTGCCGCTGGATGACGCCGTCCGGGCGGTGCTGGAAGGCCGGCTCCACAACCCCTCGGCCGTGCTGGGCATTCTGGCTGCCGCGGCGGCGAAGGCGGACGGATTCGCCGGACTCAGGCCCGCCAACGCGCCCTGGCCCGCGCACCCGAGCCAGCGCTGAGCATGGCCGAGGCCGCCACCCGCGCAACCACGGCCATTGACCGCGGGATCACCGACTACCTACAGCATGTCGGTGTGGAGCGTGGCCTGGCCGCCAATACCCTCGCAGCGTACAAGCGGGACCTGGCGCGGTACGCCAATTATCTGGCGTCCCACGGCGTGGTCAGGCCCGGGGATGTGACGCGGCACCACGTCACAGGATTCGTGCAGGCGCTTTCGGACGGCTCGGACGGGGCGGCTGCACTGGGAGTCCGTTCCGCTGCGCGCACCGTGGTGGCCGTCCGCGGCCTTCACAAGTTCTGGGCTTTGGAGGGAACCACGACGGCGGACCCCGCCACCGATGTCCACCCGCCGATGCCGGGCAGACGGCTTCCGAAGGCCATCAGCGTCGATGAGGTGACCCGCATCCTCGAGGCAGCGGGCACCGATTCCGCAACGGGACTGCGTGACAGGGCATTGCTGGAGTTCCTTTACTCCACAGGTGCCCGTATCAGCGAGGCCGTGGGACTCGACGTGGACGACGTCACGCTGGAGGGGACAGAAGATGGCCCTGCGATCGTCCGGCTGTTTGGCAAGGGATCCAAGGAGCGGCTGGTGCCGCTGGGCTCCTATGGAGCGCGTGCGGTGGCTGCCTATGTGGTCCGCGGACGTCCGTTGCTGGCTGCCAAGGGCAAGGGCACCCCTGCCCTCTTCCTGAACGCCCGGGGAGGGCGGATCAGCAGGCAAAGCGCGTGGACCATCTTGAAGGCAGCGGCGGAGAAAGCCAGGATCACCAAGGATGTGTCACCCCACACGCTGCGCCACTCATTTGCCACCCACCTTTTGGAAGGCGGCGCTGACGTGCGTGTGGTCCAGGAGTTGCTGGGCCATGCTTCGGTCACCACCACGCAGGTCTATACACTGGTGACGGCCGACACCCTTCGCGAGGTCTATGCCGCGGCTCACCCGCGCGCCTTGGGGTGAGTGGCGCGTGAGCCACGCCCGGTGTCAGGCCAGCACGCTGAAGGTCAACTCGACGGCATCGACGAACACGGCCAGGAGGGATGTTCCCAGCCCCGCGACCAGCAGCAGCCCGGGGTGGGCGAGTCCCACGACGACCCGCTTGAGCCGGGGCCGGCGCTTGAGGAATTTCCTGGGTACCCGGGTTCGCACCGGGATCTGCCGCCATCCGCGGAGCCTGCGCAGGAACCATGCACAGCGGATGATGAACGCCATCCAGAGGACAGACAGGACCAGCGGGACGGCGGCCAGCATGAGGTTGAAGCCGAGTGCGGTGACTTCCTTCTCGGAGTCGCCTATGACGGACTGGACCGTGGTGGAGATGGAGGCGCTCATCACCACGGATGCTGCCCACACCATGAAGGCCGCCACCAAGGCCAGGAACCGGACGAAGAAGTGGCCGAACACGGTGGCGTCCACGGCTTTCAGGTGGCTTCGTGGAGTCGCGTGAAGCACTGCCACGGTGGCAACCAACGTGGGCAAAGCCGCAACGAAGACCAGCAGATACCACGTCCATCCGGCCAGGTCGACGACTTCGTCCAGGACGATCAGCCCTGACCAGGCCAGCGTCCACGCCCACCCGGCGTAGAGCGGGTGTGCCACCACCCGGTCCGGCAGCCAGGCGTCGTCCCGGTCCCGCGTAGGTGCAGCCTGGGCCGGTGCCGCGTCCATGGCGCCCGCTTCGCCCCCAACTTCAGTCATGCGCTCACTGTAGCAATGGCGCACCAGGTGGAGGAGTTGGGGTTAAGGTAGGCAGCATGACTGCAGCCCATGTGACACTCTGTTTCCTCCTCCGCGACGGTGCGGACGGCGAACACGTCCTCCTTGGTACCAAGAAGACGGGCTTCGGCCGGGGCAAGGTAGTCGGCGTCGGCGGCCACGTGGAGGTGGGGGAGACCGCGATCGAGGCCGCTTGCCGGGAAGTGCTGGAGGAGATCCATGTGGTGGTCGAGCCGCGGGACCTGGTTCCCGCCGGTACGGTCGATTTCATGTTCCCGGCCAGGCCGGAGTGGAACATGGCAACCACTGTCTTTCTGACGCGTGCGTGGCAGGGGGAGCCGTCCGAGAGCGACGAGATCGCACCGGAGTGGCACCCGGTGTCCAGCCTCCCCGTGGACCGTATGTGGGCCGACGCGGAGCACTGGCTGCCGGCAATGATTTCGGGACAAAGGATTGCCGTCACGGTTGACCTGGCTGAGGACAACCAGAACGTGGCCGGGGTCCGGACAACGGCGTGGGTGGAGCACGCCTGATCGTCCTTCGACCTGTCCGGGTTAAATCACGACGGCGGGTTGGTCGCCTGAAGTGACCAGCCCGCCGTCGTGGGTACTGCCGTGCGGCAGGGACGCCCTACGGTACGTGGCGTTCCTCCGGCCCGTTGTACTCGCTCAGTGGACGGATCAGCGAGTTCGCGCCGAGTTGTTCCATGATGTGGGCCGTCCAGCCAGTGATGCGGCTGGCCACGAAGAGCGGCGTGAACGTTTGGGTGTCAAAGCCCATGAGGTGGTACGTGGGCCCGGCCGGGTAGTCGAGGTTCGGCTTGATGGCCTTGGCCTCGTCCATGGCCTGTTCCAGCCCGTTGTACAGCCCCAGGAGTTCAGGTCGCCCGTAGTGGGCGATCATCTTGTCCAGGGCGGCCTTCATGGTGGGAACACGGGAGTCGCCGTGCTTGTAGACCCGGTGTCCGAAGCCCATGATCTTTTTCTTCTGCGCCAGGGCGTTGTCCATCCAGGTGCGTGCCCGCGCAGCGGCTTCCTCAAGCGTTTCTTCGCTGCGGATGCCGATCTCGTCGAAGGTGTGCATGACGGCTTCGTTGGCGCCGCCATGCAGTGGGCCCTTGAGCGCACCGATGGCAGCGGTCACTGCCGAGTGCAGGTCGGACAACGTGGACGTCACCACCCGTGCCGTGAAAGTGGAGGCGTTGAAGGAATGCTCTGCGTACAGGATCATCGAGACGTTGAATGCCTCAACCACCTCATCCACGGGATCTTCGCCGAAGGTCATCCAGAGGAAGTTGGCCGAGTAGTCAAGGTCATCGCGGGGTTCGATCGGTTCCTGCCCACGCCGGCGCCGCTGGTCGTAGGCCACTACCGCAGGCATTGCCGCCCACAGATCCACGGCCTTCTTCATGTTTGCCTCAACGGATGAGTCCTCGGCAAGCTCGTGCCTCGCACCCAACACCGACGCCGCGGTCCGGCACACGTCCATGGGGTGTGCAGAGGTGGGGAGGGTGTCGATCACTGACTTGACCACGGGATCCAGCGCACGTCCGGCGCGCTCGCGGGCGGTGAACTCCGCCAACTGTGCCTCATGGGGCAATTCCCCGTTCCACAACAGGTACGCCACTTCTTCGAAACTGCACTTGGCGGCCAGTTCCTGGACCGGATAGCCGCGGTACAGCAGGGAGTTCGTCTCCGGGTTGACCTTGGATACCGCGGTGTAGTCCACCACGACTCCGGCGAGGCCTTTCTTGATGTCTTCAGCTGCCATGCTGAACTCCTTCGTTCTTGTGCAGGCTACGGGAGCGCCGTTGCCTGCGTCCCCTGGTTGGGTTACTGGCGGGCGCCAGGAACCTGGAAGTTGAAAACGCCGGTATCGAACTGGTTATACGCCTCGTAATCCACGAGCTCATAGAGACGTGCGCGCGTGAGCATGTCCTGCACGTGTGTCTCCTGGGTCCCCGCAGCCTTGATCGTTTCCAGAGTACGCTCTGCAGCGCCCATGGCAATGCGCAGCAGGGTGACCGGGTAGATGACCATGTTAACGCCGACGTTCCGGAGCTGATCCACCGTGAAGAGGTCGCTCTTTCCGAACTCGGTCATGTTGGCCAGGATGGGCACGTCCACGGCGTCACGGATGGCCTGGAACTCCTCCAGGGTTGCCATGGCTTCGGGGAAGATCGCGTCGGCTCCGGCGTCCACCAGGGCTTTGGCGCGATCCTGCGCGGCCTTCAGTCCTTCCACTGCACGGATGTCGGTGCGGGCCATGATGAGGAAGTTCGGGTCCCGGCGGGCGTCGGCGGCGGCGCGGATGCGCTTGGTGGCGGTGTCGAGGTCCACGACGTTCTTGCCGTCCAGGTGGCCGCAGCGTTTGGGGTTGAACTGGTCCTCGATGTGGCAGCCGGCGAGGCCTGCGTTTTCGAGTTCCTGGATGGTGCGGGCCACGTTCATGGGCTCGCCGAAGCCCGTGTCGGCGTCAACGATCGAGGGCAGGTCCGTCATGCGGGCGATCTGCCCTGCCCTTGTGGCGACTTCGGTGAGGGTTGTCAGGCCGATGTCGGGCAGGCCGAGGTCGTTGGCCAGGACGGCGCCGGAGATGTAGACCCCGGCGAAGCCCTTTTCCTCGATGAGTCGTGCCGAGAGCGGGTTGAACGCGCCGGGGAACTGCTGCACAGTCCCGGAGCTGAGCAGTTCCCGTAGTTTGACCCGCTTCTGTTCGGGTGTGCTTTTGGAGTACAGCATCTAGAACAGTCCCTGGGGAGCGCTGATGAGGTCGATCACGCCGGGGGCGGCGGTGATGTTGAGCTGGTCCAGTTCCCCGGGTCCGAGTTCGGTGACGCGTTCGACGGCGGTGAGGAACCTTTCGATCTCGGCCTCTTCCACGAGCCCGGCGGCGAGGGTGCGGAACTTGTTGACGTACTGTTCACGGGCGAACGGCCGGGCACCGAGGGGGTGCGCGTCAGCTACGGCGATCTCGTCGGTGATGACCGTGCCGTCGGTCAGGGTGATTTCCACGGAACCGCCGAAGGCCTTCTCCGCGATGTCCAGCGAGTGGTACCGGCGGGTCCACTCCGGGTCTTCGACCGTGGTGACTTTGTGCCAGAGTTCAACCGTGTCCGGACGGCCGGCGCGTTCGGGGGCGTAGGAGTCCACGTGGTGCCAGACGCCGTCCTGCAATGCGACGGTGAAGATGTACGGGATGGAGTGGTCCAGGGTTTCCCGGGATGCGGTGGGGGAGTACTTCTGCGGGTCGTTCGCACCGGAGCCAATCACGTAGTGGGTGTGGTGGCTGGTCTTGATCAGCACGGAGGCCACGTTGCCAGGGTCGGTGGTTTCGGGGTGCTCGCGGTTGAGTTTGCGGGCGAGGTCGATCCAAGCCTGTGCCTGGTACTCGGCGGAGTGTTCCTTGGTGTAGGTGTCCAGGATCGCCCGCTTGGCCTCGCCCTTCTCCGGCAACGGAACTTCGTAGGAGGCCTCGGGGCCGTCCAGCATCCAGGCAATGACGCCGTCTTCGCCTTCATAGATCGGCACCGGGGAGGTCTGGCCACGCATGGCTCGGTCGGCGGCCTCCACGGCCATCTTGCCTGCAAAGGCCGGGGCGTGGGCCTTCCACGTGGAGATCTCGCCCTTGCGGGACTGGCGGGTGGCGGTGGTGGTGTGCAAGGCCTGGCCCACGGACTGGAAGATGGTCTCCACGTCCAGGCCAAGAAGCGTGCCGATACCCGCAGCGGCGGACGGGCCAAGGTGGGCCACGTGGTCGATCTTGTGTTTGTGCAGGCAGATCGCCTTGACCAGGTTCACCTGGATTTCGTAGCCGGTGGCGATCGCCCTGACGAGGTCGGCGCCGTTGGAGCCCACGTGCTGGGCCACGGCCAGGATCGGGGGGATGTTGTCGCCCGGGTGCGAGTAGTCCGCGGCCAGGAACGTGTCGTGGTAGTCCAGTTCGCGGACCGCCACACCATTGGCCCAGGCAGCCCACTCCGGAGAGACCCGCTCCTCAATGCCGAACACCGAGGCGCCCTTGCCCCCTGTGCTCGGAGCGTGGGTCAGGGCCTGGGCGCGGGCAGCAACGATCGGTGCCCGGTTCAACGACGCCACCGCCACGGAAGCGTTGTCGATGATCCGGTTAATCACCATGTCCGTCACCTCCGGCGTGACGTCCACGGGATCCGCGGCGACCACCGCGATCTTATGGGCCAACTGCTCCTCACGGGGCAGGTTCTCCTCGGATTTGTAAACACGGACATGATGGTTCCGGACCATGGTTCTCCTTCTAGTGGGACGTTCTTGTGGCCAAGTGGGCAGTCTTGACATGGGTAAGGCTGCGGTGCAAGTGGACTGTTGTGGCGGCTTCGGCAAGCCGTGGATTGCCGGCCGCTATCGCCTCGGCAATGGCTGCGTGCTCGGCAGCTGCTGCCGACAGCCGTGCGGAGTCGTCGGCAGCCAGGCGCCGGACCCGGGTCAAATGTACGCGGAGGCTGCGCATGGCCTGGGCGAGGTAGGTGTTGGCCACGGCAGTGTCGATTGCCTCATCAAGCTTGCCCACCAAGGCGTAGTAGTCGTGCCGTGCAGGGTCGTTGTCGCTGAGCAGCCCGGGAGCCAGGATCAGTTGGGCATGAAGTTCGGAGAAGACGCCAGGCTCGCCACGCTCCGCTGCAAGGGCGGCAGCCCGCACCTCCAGCGTCTCGCGCAACTCGAAGAGTTCATCGATGCTCTCAAGCGATATATCGGTGACCACAACGCCCCGGCCACCCGCCGCCGTCGTCAATCCTTCAGCGGTGAGACGGCCCAGTGCTTCCCTGACCGGGGTGCGAGAGACGCCGAGCCGGGCCGATTGCTCCACTTCTGCAAGGACCGTACCCGGGCGGAGGCGCCATTCGAGGATGTCCTCCCTGAGGGCGTTGTAAGCCCGGTCACTGGCGCGCATGCCATCAGTGTATACACACGGTGCCAATTATGGCCAGCATGCCGTTTGTATTGGGCTCTATGTATACAACGCTACTCGGCGATGAAGTAAACGTTGAAGGGATCCTCGTCCAGATACATGGCGGCAACGTTGGCGAAGCCTGCCTCAGCCAGCATGGTCGCAGCCAGTTCCCGACCCCATACGGTGCCCAGCCCGACTCCGCCCTGCCCCAGCGAAACCGCCATGCAATGGAAGGTCGAGACGGCGTAGAGGAACGTGGCCCACGGCAGGGAAGTGTTCTCTTCAAGGTTGCTCGAAGCATTGATGTCCACCATGAGGAATGTCCCTCCGGGTTTCAGGGCGGCCCGCACCTGCTGCAGGACCGTGCCTGGCTGGGCCTGGTCGTGGATCGCGTCAAAGGCTGTTATCAGATCGAACTCCTGATCCCGCCCGAGTCGTGCGACATCGCAGTATTCGAAGCGTACGTTGGTGAGTCCGAGCGTTGTGGCTTCTGCAGCGGCCGCTTCCAAAGCAGCATGGGAAAAGTCGAACCCGGTGAACGAACTCAAAGGGAATGCCGCTGCCAGCAGGTTCATGGCATGACCCTCGCCGCAACCAATATCCGCCACGGAGATTCCCGTTCGCAGTGCAGCCTCCCGGCCGGTCAGTGGCATGATCCGGTCCAGGAGGGCCGCGTCGTTCACCGCGGCACTCTCGGCAGCCATGACCTGGTGGAACTGTGGATAGTCGCTGTAGAGCGTTCCGCCGCCATGACGGAACGCCTGCACGATTTGGGGTCCCACCGCGCCCAGGAGCGGGACGTACTGGAGCGTGCGGGCCAGGTTGTCCGTTCCTGTCCCTGTCACCAGTGGAATGTACTCAGGGCGAAGATGATACGTGGCTTCTGCGGGCCGGTAGTCGATGAAGCCGGCCGACACCATGCCGCCCAGCCATTCCCTGACGTACCGCTCCTCGAGCCCGGCCGCGTCCGCCACAAGCCTGCTGGGAGCCGCGGGCAACGCCGCCATGACCTCAAACAAGCCGGTCCGGTGTCCAAGGACCACCAGGAGCGCCGCTGATGAATCGTTGAGGATGTCCAGGAGTCTCCCGGCGGCTTCCTCCGGTCCTGATGGAGGCTTTGGGGACTCCTCCTGTGGCCGGGGCCGGGCATCGGGGGTGGCTTCAAAAGGCTGGGTACTTCCCATGGCTGGTTCTCCGCTGGCGGGGGACGGCCTTTCCGTCCGGAACCCTTGGTTTCACCGTAGGGCGGAGAGGGGCCGGGCCGCATCGGGCGCATTGTGTACGGCAGGTTGGCCGGCATGGGGAAAATCATGCAGGGCGGGGGCTTTCAGGCGCGTGCCGTTCCCGGATTCCGTGGTGGCGCGCCCATGCGGCGGCGGCAGTCCTGGATGTAACGCCGATCTTGGTGAAGATATTGGCCAGGTGCCTGCCCGCCGTCTTCTCGCTGATGGTCAGCGCGTGCGCGATGTCCCTGTTGCTGGCGCCGGAGAGCACGCAGGCAAGCACTTCCAGTTCCCGGGGTGTCAACCCGCCCACATCAGGGTCAAGACCCAGGCGGGAAGGCGGGGCCGCGCCAAGCTGCGCACGTATCGCCGCTGCCGTGGCCTCTTCCGCCCGGGCAAGGTCATCGTCCCGAAGACCCCTACGGGCCAAGGCCAGGTGTTCATGCACTTCGGCAAGCTCATACCGTCGGCGCTGCTTACGGTAGGCCTCCGCAGCTGCGTCCAATTCCGCGCAGGCCTGGGCCCAGCGCAGCTGGGCCATCAGCACAGCACCCCGGGCGCGCCTTGCACGTGCCACGAACCCGGGAGTGCCGAAAGTGGCAGCGGCTTCTTCCAGTTCCAGGCAGTACAAGGCAGCAGACGCGGTGTCCAGGGGTGCAAGCAGCTCCACCAACGGAAGCAGCAGACACATCCGCCCCAACGTCTCCCGCTCGGCCAAAGCCGCACGGAGTTCGCCCAGCGCCAGGTCCGTCCTTCCGGCGTCCCACCAAAGAAGTGCGGAGCCCGGTTGCCCGTCATGCCCCAGGCTGCGGGCGGAATCGAACGCGGCCCGGGCGCCTTCCGCGTCTCCCCGGCGCCGGCGGATCTCACCAGCCTCGCTGAAGCACTCAGCTGCGATCCAGCCGTGGGCGTGGCGCAGGCGCCCGCCGAGCGCCAGCAGTCCGTCTTCCGCCTGCTTCCAGTGGCCTTCGGCGGCGGCAAGCTGCAGTTGGTGGACACTGGCAATCCCGGCGTACATGAAGGTGGTGGAGAGGGCTGCGCACCAATCAGCCAAGGCGTCAGTCCACGCCCTCATCCTCGCAAAGTCTTCCATCTCGTAACAAAGGTGGATGACTGAGCAATAGATGTCCCCGGCCCATTCCACAGGTACCTGTCCGGCCAGTACGGGGAGGAGGGCCTCATCCAGATCAACGAAGCCCTGGGCGGTGTTGCCGTTCCGGACGTGGCTCAAGCCGGACAGCAACGAGGCGAAGCTTCCCAGCTCAGGTGCCTGGAACTGTCCGGCCATATCCTTCAGCCGGGCAGCAGCTGACTGTGCCGCTGCGGGCATTCCGTCAAGGTAGAGTGCGTCGCTGCCTTCCAGGTAGAGCAGATAGCCGTGGTCGACGGATACGGGCAGGGGTTCCAGGAGCCGCCGGGCGCGGGCCAACCAGGCCGACGAGACAGGGATGTTTCCCCGCAAGCCCCACTGCATGGAAAGCAACAGCGCAGAACGTGCCGCTTCCGCCGGCAATCCTTGTCCTGCCAGTTCCTGGAAGATTCCCTCTGCGAGCGACATCGAGCCCTGAACATCACCTTGCCACCACCTTGCCCGTGCCAGCAATGAGCGGTCGACCAGGTCCAGGAGATGGGACCCGGCCGCCTCTTCCAAGCGGCGGCGCGCAGCATCCCACTCCCCGCGGGCGAAGGCTTCGCGGGCTTCAGTCAGCAGCTCGGGCACGTCCGGCATGGCATCCCACCGTTCTGAACCAGCTTACTGCCGAGGGCCCGGGGCAGGCAGGGGAGCGGACGCGACAGCGGATGGGCATCCGGCGCCAGCTAGCCGCGGTTCCAGCCGTACTCGTTCTCCGGGCGGCCCGGGGTGCCGTAGCGTGGCGCCCGGGTGACGGTGCCGGCGTCGGCGAGGTACTCAAGGTAGCGCCGCGCGGTGACGCGGGACATCCCCAACAGATCCATGACTTCACTGGCCGACACCGGGTCCTGCCTGCCGCGGACAAGGTCCTTCACCATCTCCAGCGACGACGGCGACAGGCCTTTGGGCAGTGGCAGCTCAGTCGGTGCCCTAAGGCTCGCGAAGGCCTGGTCAACGTCGCTCTGCGACGCCCCGGCCTTGGAGGTACCCGATCCGGTGCCCGCGAGCCGGCTGCGGAAGGAACGGTAGCTGGTGAGTTTGTCCGCGAACGTGGCATACGTGAAGGGCTTGATCAGGTACTGTACGACGCCGATGGAGACGGCGCTGCGGACGATGCCCAACTCCCGCACCGCCGTGATGGCGATAATGTCCGCGAGGAGGCCGGCCGATCTCATGCGGCGTGCTACATCAAGGCCATGGAGGTCAGGGAGGTTCATGTCGAGCAGCACCAGGTCCACCGGGGAGCCGGATGCCGCAAACTCACCCAGCAGGCGCAGCGCGGACTGCCCGTCGGGTGCTGTGCCTGCCAAGGTAAATCCATCCAGCCTGCCCACGTAAACAGAGTGCGCGTCGGAAGCGATGGGCTCGTCTTCGACCACCAGGACGCGGATGTCGGTCATGCTTTCCCTTCCTGGGGGACCGGTGCGGGGAGGACAACATGGAACCGTGCGCCGTGCAGGACTGCCGGCGCCTCCCCGGTACCGGAGGGCTCCCCGCCAAAGGCCGGGGCCTCGCTGTCCGGGCTCTCATTGCTGACTGACATCGTACCGTCCAGGCGCTGGACGGCTTGGCGGACCAACGCCAGCCCCACCCCCCGGCCGTGGTCGCCCCGATGCCCATGCCCTCCGGACTTGGTGCTGAAACCATACTGCAGGACGTCGTCGATGGCGTCGGGATCGATGCCGGGTCCTGAATCACGGACGGTGAATTCGACGGCGGACGCTCCCGTTCCCACGGCGAGCTCCACTTTGCGCGGAGGTTCGCCCGCGGCGGCGGCGTCGATGGCGTTGTCCAGCAGGTTGCCGAGGATCGTCACGAGGTCCTGGATTTCCAGGCCGCTGACGCCGGAGGTTCCCGTAGTCCGCACCACGAGTTCAACGCCACGCTCGTGGGCTTCCGCGGCCTTTCCCATGATCAGGGCGCTGAGGACCGGTTCATCCACGGAAGCGAGCATGTCGTCGGTGAGTTGTTGGCTCAGCTCCAGGTCCTTGGTGGCAAACTCCAGGGCCTGGGGCGTCCTGCCCAGTTCAAGGAGCGAAACGATCATGTGCAGGCGATTGGCGTGTTCATGGGTTTGGGCGCGGAGCGCGTCCGACAGTGTCTTCATGGTCTCCAGCTCCGTGCCCAGGGACTCGATTTCCGTCCGGTCACGCAGGGTGGCCACCGTCCCGTACACAGCGGGCTTCTGCCGGTTGCGGGGGGCGGCCGGGCCAATGGCCGGTGCCTGGTTCACCACCAGGATCCGTTCACCGGTGAGATGGATTTCGTCATGTGCCAGCCTGCCCGATTCAAACAGCGCCCTGAGGCTCCCGTCGAACGGCAGGTCGGAGAGCTTGGGGGCGGCGTCCGGGGAGCGGTCCGCCTCGGAGGGCTCCAGGCCCAGCAGCTCGGCGGCCTGGTCGTTGTACATGACGGCCTTGCCCTGGGTGTCGATGAGGATGACGCCTTCACGGACGGAGTGCAGGACCGATTCGTAGTAGGCAAACAGCTGTGCAAGTTGTTCGGGCCCCCAGCCCCGCGTCACCGACCGCAGGTACCGGCCCAGGAACCATGACGCGATGGAGCCGAAGAACAGGACGATCACGGCGATGCCGCCGATCACGGCCAGCCGTTCAGCCACGTCAGTATCCACCGTCCGCACTGTCACGCCGGCTGCAACGAGGGCTATCACGGACCCGTTCGCATCCGTGACCGGGGCGATGGTGCGCACCGACGGTCCCAGGGTTCCGGCCGTCACTTCCGTGAAAGTCCCGCCCCGGAGGGCAGGTTCGATGGTACCGATGTACGGTTTGCCCAGTTCGTCTTCCCGGGGATGGGTCCACCGTGTCCGGTCCGGAGACATGATGGTAATGAAGTCCAGGTCCGCGTCCCGCATGACCTCCACGGCATACGGCTGCAGCGCCCCCGAAGGATCAGTGCTGGAGGCTGCTTCGGCCACCAGGGGGTTGTCGGCGATGGACATGGCAACGGCCAGCATGCGCTCGCCGGCTTCGTCGTACGCGCGGTCGCGGGCTTCGACGACCGAGAATGTCCCGAAGGCGGCAGTGAGCACCACGACGAAGAGCAGATTGGCTGCAAACAATCGCCGGGCGATACTCCAGCTGTGAAACACGGGGCCTCCCATGACCAATATGACCGCAAGGGTGATGCGTGTCACCAACGGCTCAATGATGGATATCACACAGGGCAGCGGCATGGACACATGTGCAGGACCGCAGCGCCTTACACAGTATCCAGAAGGAGAATCCCATGACCTCTCAACGAGGAGAGTCGGCAACGGTTGCCGCCGGCGGACGCAAGGGTCTCGACAAGTCGCACTATCTGTACATCGCGGTCATCCTGGCCGTCGTACTGGGTGCCTTGGTGGGCCTCATGTTCCCCGAAGCCGGAAAGTCGCTGAAGCCGCTCGGTGATGGCTTCATCAAGCTGATCAAGATGATGATCGCGCCCGTTATTTTCTGCACCATCGTCCTGGGCATCGGTTCCATCGCCAAGGCCGCCACGGTTGGCAAGGTCGGCGGTCTGGCCCTGGGGTACTTCGTGGCCATGTCCACTTTCGCCCTGGCCATTGGCCTGGTGGTGGGCAACCTGATCCACCCGGGCGAAGGCCTGAAGCTGACTCCCTACGATCCCTCCAAGAAGGCCGCCACTGACAGCACGGTCGACTTCCTGCTGGGCATCATCCCCGGTGACATCCCGGTCCTGCCCACACTCCTGGCAGCTATCCTGGTTGGCTTCGCCCTGCAGAAGATGGGGGCCCAGGGTGCCCCTATCCTGAACGCGATCGGACACGGCCAGCGCCTGGTGTTCCGTATCCTCATCATGATCATGTGGCTCGCTCCGGTCGGCGCCTTTGGTGCGATTGCCGCCGTCGTTGGTGCTACCGGCGCCCAGGCCATCCTCAGCATGTTCACCCTGATGGCCGCCTTCTACATCACCTGCGCCTTGTTCATCGTTGTCATCCTTGGCACGCTGCTCCGTGCAGTGTCCGGCGTCAACATCTTCAAGCTCATGAAGTACCTGGCCCGTGAATACCTGTTGATCTTCTCGACGTCCTCCTCGGAAGCTGCGCTGCCACGCCTCATTGCCAAGATGGAACACCTGGGTGTCTCCAAGCCCGTGGTTGGCGTGACGGTTCCCACCGGCTATTCCTTCAACCTGGATGGAACTGCCATCTACCTGACCATGGCGTCGCTGTTCGTTGCCAACGCCATGGGTACGCCACTGGACCTCGGTGCCCAGATCTCCCTGCTGGTCTTCATGATCATCGCTTCCAAGGGTGCCGCTGGCGTGACCGGTGCCGGCCTGGCGACCCTGGCGGCAGGCCTCCAGGCGCACAAGCCCGAACTGCTGGGTGGCGTGGGCATGATCGTCGGCATCGACCGTTTCATGTCGGAGGCCCGCGCTCTGACCAACTTCACCGGAAACGCCGTAGCCACGGTCCTGATCGGCACCTGGGTCAAGGAGATCGACTCCACCCAGGTCAACCGGGTCCTGTCCGGCGAGGAGCCCTTCGACGAGCAGACCATGATCGCCCATGGTGCGGAAACTCCGGCTCCGGAAGCGGACACGCGGGAAAAGGCCACCGTGTAAGGTCTCCTGCCCGGAACAGAATCCGCCAAAGCAGCAGTAGAAGGCCGGCGTCCCGTGTGGACGCTGGCCTTCCGCCTGCCGTCCACCGGAAGCAACCTTCGAGTTCAACTAGAGGGTCAAGGCTCAAATCCGGGACAAAGTCAAGTTCCCCGGTTTACCGTGTCGGGCGCTGTAGCCTAGTCGGGTAGCAACGCTGTGGCTGGGGAAGCAGCGGCAGGGAAAGATCGTCGTCGAAAGAGTGGTTGGATACGTGAGCAGCGAACGGGGAACAGCTATCTTGGCAGGAACCGGGCTCGATCTGGAAGACGCCGTCATGGGGCCCACGGGCCGACCCCACCGGGACTTCCCTGAGCCTGCGCCACTGGACTCCCATGGGCCCGCCCGGGTCATCGCCATGGTGAACCAGAAGGGTGGCGTCGGCAAAACCACCTCCACCATCAATCTCGCGGCCGCGTTGGCTGAATACGGCCGCCGCGTCCTTCTGGTTGATTTTGATCCCCAGGGTGCGCTGTCGGCGGGACTGGGCGTGAACCCGCATGAACTGGACCTGACTGTCTACAACGTGCTGATGGACCGGAAAGTCAGCATCCGCGACGCCATCCACCAAACAGGAGTGGACGGCGTTGACCTTCTTCCGGCCAACATTGACCTCTCTGCCGCCGAGGTGCAGCTCGTCAACGAAGTCGCGCGGGAGCAGGTCCTGGACCGTGCCCTCAAGAGTGTTGAGGACGAATACGATGTCGTCCTGATCGACTGCCAGCCATCGTTGGGCCTGCTGACCGTCAACGCCTTGACCGCAGCCCACGGCGTCATCATCCCCCTGATCTGTGAGTTCTTTGCGCTCAGGGCGGTGGCGTTGCTGGTGGAAACCATCGAGAAGGTCCAGGACCGCCTGAACCCACGTCTGCAGGTCGACGGCGTGCTGGCCACCATGTACGACGCCCGCACCTTGCACAGCCGCGAAGTCATCACGCGGCTGGTGGAAGCCTTTGGCGACAAGGTTTTCGAGACCGTCATCAAGCGCTCCATCAAGTTTGCGGATGCGACCGTCGCCGCCGAACCCATCACCAGCTACGCCGGCAACCACGTCGGTGCTGACGCCTACCGCCGCCTCGCCAAGGAACTCATTTCGCGCGGCGGCGCACCCTAGCGGACGAACATGGCGGGGTCAAGCACCGCGCCTGCCGCGGTTCAGGAACCTGGTGCTGCCGTGTCCGCTGACGAGTCCGACGGCGGTGCCTCCGATCCCCGGAAGCCAGGCTTTGAGGTACGGCTGGCCAACTTCACCGGGCCCTTCGATCTTCTGCTGGGCCTGATTTCCAAGCACAAGCTGGACATCACCGAAGTTGCCCTGGCCACGGTCACGGACGAGTTCATCAAGTACATCCGGCGCCTGCAGGAAGTGGGCGAGGAATGGGCGCTGGATGAGGCCAGCGAATTCCTGGTCATCGCGGCTACCCTGTTGGACCTCAAAGCGGCCCGCCTGTTGCCGGCCGGCGAGGTCGAGGACGCCGAGGACATCGCCTTGCTGGAGGCCAGGGACCTCCTGTTTGCGCGCCTGCTGCAGTACAAGGCCTTCAAGGAGGTCGCCGGCCTGCTGGGGACAACCCTGGAAGAGGAATCCCGGAGGTATCCGCGGCAGGTGTCCCTGGAGCCCCACTTCGCAGCGCTCCTTCCGGAACTGGTCTGGCGGCACAGTCCGGAGCAATTCGCGGAGCTCGCGGCCACAGCGCTCAAGCCCAAAAACACGGCTCCACCGGAAGTCGGCCTGGACCACCTCCACGCGCCGCCGGTGAGTGTCAAGGAACAGGCGGAAATCATCGGCTACCGTTTGCAGCTCGGCGCGCCGCTGTCGTTCAGTGCACTGGTCGCCGACGCCGAAACCACGCTCGTGGTGGTCGCCCGGTTCCTGGCGCTCCTTGAAATGTTCCGCGACCGCGTGGTTGCTTTCGAGCAGCCCGCCGCCCTGGGGGAGCTGACGGTACGGTGGGCGGGGAACGATGCCCACTGGGACAGTTCCCACCTGAGTGAAGAGTACGAGGACACTGATGAAAGGGCATCCGATGACTGAGCCGGAAGGTGCAGCAGACGGTTTGGCCGCCTTGGAGGTGCTGCCCGGTGGTGCGCGGGCGGCACTGGAAGCGGTGCTCATGGTCATTGACCAGCCTGCCACCACTGAGGAGCTGGCTGCAGGGCTGGAGGTTACGGTCGCCGTAGTCGAGGATTTGCTGGGGGAACTGCAGCGGGAGTATAGCGGCTATACTGTTAAAGCCCCGGACGTGGACGCTGACGGCTTAGCCGCTGACAGCACAGCACCCCGGGGTTTTGAATTGCGGAACGTCGCCGGAGGGTGGCGGATCTACTCACGTCCGGAGTTTGCGGACATCGTGGGAAGGTTCGTGCTGGAGGGTCAGACCACCAGGCTCACCCAGGCGGCGCTGGAGACCCTTGCGGTCATTGCCTACCGGCAGCCCGTCTCCAGGGCACGGGTTTCCGCGATTCGTGGCGTCAATGTGGATTCGGTGGTCCGGACCCTGACCCAGCGCGGTTTGATCGAGGATTCGGGAAACGATCCCGAGTCGGGGGCGGTTCTGTACAGGACAACCTCGTACTTCCTCGAACGCATGGGAATCGGGTCAGTTGGTGAATTGCCGCGGCTCTCACCGCACCTTCCAGGCCTGGAAGGGATCGACGAGTACTACGACGCCAGCCGGATGTAACTCCTGGCCATCAGGAAGCCACCCGGCACCACGGACAATTAAAGACAGGTACAGGGCACCGACGTGGTGCCGCAGCAACAAAGGGCAGACGATGTCTGCCTGGCTGGCTGGTGTTGACAGCAGCACTTAGGGCCGGCCACCACTTAACAAGGACGGGTCATGACACAGGCGGGACGCCAGGGTTCACCACGTAACGGTTCGGGACGCAACAGCTCCGGGCACAATGATGCAAGGGGCGGCGGACGCTCCACCGGAGGCGGCTTCGGCGGCTCCAAGGGCGGAGGCAGCGGACGCACCGGTGCCGGCAAGCGCTCTTTCGATCAGGGGGAACACCGGTCTTTCCGCTCTGCCAAGCCGCGGGAGGAGCGTCCTTTCGATCCCGACAACCCCACACGGTCCGGTGACCAGGGCCGTGGCCAGAGTGCCAAGCCGTTCCGCAAGCCCGGCTCCAACAAGCCTGGATTCGGGAAGGCCCCCGGTACTCCGGGAGCCTTGAAGCCCAAGCCAAAGCCCACCAAGCAAAACGGTTCCCGTGCCTTCGGCAGCGAGCGGTTCGGCCAGAACCTTGGTCCCGTACGCAAGCCGGCCCGCAACCGCGGCCCCCGACCGGACGTTCCACAGTCGGACCTCCACGACGCCGACGGCGTGCGCCTCCAGAAGGTCATGGCCCAGGCGGGTGTGGCATCGCGGCGCGTCTGCGAGGAAATGATCCTTGAAGGCCGGGTGGAAGTCGACGGCCAGGTCACCACGGAACTCGGTATGCGCGTGGATCCCAAAACGGCGGTCATCCACGTGGACGGCATCCGTATCCAACTCGATGAAACACTGGTCTACATGGTGTTCAACAAGCCCAAGGGCGTTGTTTCCACCATGGAGGACCCCGAGGGCCGTCCGTGCATCAGCGACTTCCTCAAGAACAACAAGAACAAGGGCGAGCGGCTGTTCCACGTCGGCCGTCTCGACGTCGCCACCGAGGGCCTGCTGCTGCTGACCAACGACGGCGAGCTCGCCAACCGTTTGACGCATCCCTCGTATGAGGTGCCCAAGACTTACCTCGTCCAGGTGCGTGGACCCTTCCCGCACGGCGTCGGAGCCAAGCTGAAGTCCGGCGTCGAGCTTGACGACGGAATCGCCGCCGTGGACTCGTTCCGGTTGGTGGATTCCACGCCCGGCCACGTCCTGATCGAAGTCGTGCTGCACTCCGGCAAGAACCGGATCGTACGCCGTATGTTCGACGCCGTGGGCTTCCCGGTGGAGCGGCTCGTCCGCGTCAAGGTTGGCCCGATCGGCCTGGGCGACCAGCGCCAGGGCAGCATCCGCAACCTCGGCCGCCAGGAGATCGGCCACCTCATGGCAGCTGTGGGGCTCTAGGGCATGTCGGCATTCCGCACCCACGGCCGCGGCCATCTTGATGGCCCGGTGGTGGTTCTCGGTACGGGTTTGCTGGGTGCCAGCATTGGCCTTGGCCTGCGCGGGCGCGGCGTTCCCGTATACCTTTACGACCCTTCGCCCACCAACCAGGCCGTGGCCGTGGATATCGGAGCAGGCCGTCCGTTGGCTGAGCTGGACGCGGAGCCGCAGCTTGTCGTCGTAGCGGCTCCGCCGGATGTTACAGCCGACGTCGTGGAGAAGGCCCTTGCGGACTACCCGGCGTCGGTGGTGGTGGATATCGCCAGTGTCAAGGCGGCCATCCAAGGCCAGCTCCGCGAACGCGGAGTGGACCTTGCCCGCTACGTTGGTACCCACCCCATGGCAGGCCGCGAAAAGTCGGGGCCAGTGGCAGCCCGCGGAGAGCTCTTCACGTCCATGCCGTGGGTGGTTTGTCCCTCCGAAGAAACCGGAGCAGATGCCCTGCAGCTTGCCAGGTCGCTCGCGGGAGACCTGGGTGCCATTGTCTCCCAGTTCACGGCCGACGAACACGACGAAGCCGTGGCCCTGGTATCGCACCTGCCGCAGATCATGTCGTCCCTCCTGGCCAGCCGGCTGCAGGGGACGCCGCTGCATGCGTTGTCGTTGGCCGGTAACGGGCTGCGTGACACCACCCGCATCGCCGCCAGCGACCCTACCCTCTGGGTCCAGATCCTGGGCGGCAACGCGGAGAAGGTGGTCACCATCCTGCATGGCGTACGGGAGGACCTGAACCGGTTGATCGGGACCCTCGAAGCACCGCTTGCCCCAGGGGCGCGCCTTGACCTTGCCCAGCTGATCAGCGAAGGCAACGCAGGCCAGGCGCGCATTCCCGGCAAGCATGGCGGACCCCCGCAGGCGTACTCGTGGCTCACGATCCTGGTGGACGACCGCCCCGGCCAGATTGCGCGGCTGTTGACGGAGATCGGTGAAATCGGCGTGAATGTGGAAGACCTCCGCCTGGACCACTCCTCAGGCCGTAACGTGGGCATGGTGGAGCTTTCCGTGCTGCCCAGCAAGCACGACCTCCTTGTTGAAGCCTTGACCGATCGCGGATGGCGGGTACTGCAGTAATGACACGTGAATTTTTTGGTCCGGAAACAGTTGCCCGGCCCGGTAAGCCGTTGGTCATCGCGATCGATGGTCCTTCCGGATCCGGCAAGTCCAGTGTCAGCAAGGAAGTTGCCCGGCGCCTGAAGCTTGCCTACCTGGATACCGGTGCCATGTACCGTGCCCTGACGTGGTACTGCCTCAAGACTGGTGTGGACCTTCACGACGGTGCCGCTGTTGAACAGGCTTCCAAAACCATGCCCCTGGAAATCAGCACCAGTACGGCAGTGGAGTACGTGGCCGTGGACGGCACGGATATCACCGAAGAAATCAGGGATCCGTTGATTTCTGCGTCCGTGAGCGCCGTAGCCACAACGCTGGGTGCCAGGACGGAACTGATCCGCCGCCAGCGGCAGTTCATCGACCAGCACCACCACCGCATGGTGGTGGAGGGACGGGACATCACCACCGTCGTCGCCCCGCATGCCGAAGTCCGGATCCTGCTGACCGCCAGCGAGGAAGCCAGGCTCCGCCGTCGTGGTATCCAGTTGGGCGGCACCCAAAGCAAGGAACAGCTCACCGCCCAAGTCATCCACCGCGATGCCAAGGACTCCACCGTCGTTAACTTCACGCAGGCTGCCGACGGTGTAGTGACACTGGATTCTTCCGACCTCACCTTCGACGAGACGGTGGAAACGGCCCTCGCGATCGTCAGCAAGGTCATCTATGGCGACTAGGACAACGCCGGCGGGCGCTGTTTCACCACCTGCCGTGCCCGCGGCATGGACCCGCGTCTGGAGCCGGCCGGTCGGCTGGTTCCTTGACCATGTGGTGTACCGCACCGTGGTCACGGGCAAGGCCAATATCCCCGCAGCAGGCCCCGTCATCTTCGCCGGCAACCACATCAGCTTCCTGGACGGTCCCGTGATGTTCGGAGCGTCGCCCCGGCCCATGCACATCCTGGTCAAGAAAGAGATGTTCAGGGGATTCCTCGGGAAAGTGCTGCGTGGGTCGGGCCAGATCCCGGTGGACCGCTCCGGTGACCGGGCCGCACTGCATACCGGCAAGAAACTGCTGGACGCCGGCCGTTGCGTCGGGATCCTGCCCGAAGGTACCCGGGGGAGCGGCTCAGCGGAAAGCATCAGCCCGGGGGTCGCGTGGCTTGCCCTCAACTCCGGGGCGACCGTCATCCCTGTTGCCATCCTGGGCACCCGCCAGGGCGCCGAGCACCGTGACCATGTTCCCAGGCCCCGCCGGAAGCTGTACGTCAGCTTCGGTGAACCCCTCAGCGTCCAGCGCCGGAAGGGCGAACCGGGCCGTGCTTCAATGGACAGGGCGTCCGCGGCGATCCGGGACGCCCTGGCCGGACACGTCCGGGACGCCGTCCTGGCCACCGGCCAAAACCTTCCTTCCACGGGTGCGCCCGCGGAGGCCGCGCAACAACAGCGCCCACCAGCAGTAGCCGGGTTGCCGGCAGACCACCACTAAGGAAAGTGCAATGAGCGATACGACTCAAAAGTCCGGCTTCCACGGAGCCGGCGACGACGAATACACGCCCGCAGGCACCGACCAGGTGGCTGAAAACCTGGCTGCCCTGGACGACGAAGAAGCCGAACTCCGCGCTGCCACCCTCCGGGCGGGCCTGGACGACTACGAACTTGACGAAGACGACGCAGCGCTGCTCAGCGGTGACTATGAGGACGAAGGGGAAGAAGGTCCCCTCAAACTCGATCCCGTGCTGGCCATCATCGGCCGGCCCAACGTCGGCAAGTCCACCCTGGTCAACCGCATCCTGGGCCGCCGCGAGGCCGTCGTGGAGGATACCCCGGGCGTAACCCGCGACCGCGTCATGTATTCGGCGCGGTGGAACGGGCGCAACTTCACGCTCGTGGACACCGGCGGGTGGGAGCACGATGCCAAGGGCATCCACGCCCGCGTGGCTGACCAGGCCGAGATGGCCGTGGAACTTGCTGATGCGGTGTTGTTCGTGGTGGATTCCGCGGTCGGTGCAACGGCAACCGACGAGGCCGTCATGAAGATGCTCCGGCGCAGCAAGAAGCCGGTCATCCTGGTGGCGAACAAGGTCGATGACTTTGCACAGGAGGCCGACTCGGCAACCCTGTGGGGCCTTGGGTTCGGCCAGCCCTATCCCGTCTCGGCACTCCATGGGCGTGGTGTGGCGGACCTTCTGGACAAGGTGATGGACACCCTGCCCGAGTTTTCCCAGGTCGAGGGCGTGGAGCGTTCCGGCGGCCCGCGTCGCATTGCGCTGATCGGCCGCCCCAACGTTGGCAAGTCCTCGCTGCTGAACAAGCTGGCCGGATCTGAGCGCGTGGTGGTGGATCCCTTGGCGGGCACCACCCGCGACCCCGTGGACGAATTCATCGAACTCGGTGGCCGCACCTGGCGGTTCGTGGATACAGCCGGGATCCGCCGCCGCCAGCACATGGCACAAGGCGCGGACTTTTATGCCTCCCTGCGGACCCAGGCTGCCCTCGAAAAGGCGGAGGTCGCCGTCGTTCTCCTGGCCGTCGACGAGGTCCTCAGCGAGCAGGATGTCCGCATCCTGCAACTGGCCATCGAGTCCGGCCGCGCGCTGGTCCTGGCATTCAACAAGTGGGACCTCCTGGACGATGAACGTCGCCGCTACCTGGAGCGTGAGATCGAGCAGGACCTGGCGCACGTTGACTGGGCTCCGCGCGTCAACATCTCGGCCAAGACCGGTTGGCACAAGGACCGGCTGGTTCCCGCCCTGGACAGGGCGTTGGAAAGCTGGGACCGCCGGATTCCCACCGGCCGCCTCAATGCGTTCCTGGGCGAACTGGTGGCAGCACACCCGCACCCGGTCCGTGGTGGCAAGCAGCCCCGCATCCTGTTCGGCACCCAGGCTTCCAGCCGTCCGCCGAAGTTTGTGCTGTTCACCACTGGCTTCCTCGATCCCGGATACCGCCGTTTCATCACCCGCCGCCTCCGCGAGACCTTCGGGTTTGAAGGAACTCCAATCGAGGTCAGCATGCGTGTCCGCGAAAAGCGGGGCCGCAAACGCTAAGTGAGACGGGCATCACAGCAGACTTTTGCTCTGATGGCACAAGCACCCTCCAACGTCGTGTAAGCTTTTGGAGGTGGTTCGGCCGGACTGCTTAGGGAGGAAATCCCAGGCGGAGAACGGCGGAACCAGCGGGCTGTAGCGCAGCTTGGTAGCGCACTTGACTGGGGGTCAAGGGGTCGCAGGTTCAAATCCTGTCAGCCCGACCATAAAGGCCGGAATTCCGTGGAAACGGAATTCCGGCCTTTGGTCGTTTAAGCCCCAGTGGTGCGCCTAGGCATGCTGCAGTGCACCCAGGGCCCGGACCAGTGGCTCCAGTTCGGGAACCTGCTCCGCGGCCGCAAGGGCGCCCGCCAGGGTCTCGTCGTGGACGGGCCTGGTGTCGAGGAGAAGCTTCTGTCCTGCCGCGGTGAGCTCCGTATAGATGCCGCGCCTGTCGTCGGCGCACAGGATGCGGGTCAGGAGTCCGCGGTCTTCCAGGCGGTTGACCAGCCGCGTGGTCGCGCTGCTGGAGAGTGCGGTGGCCCGGGCCAGTTGCTGCATGCGCATGTGCCAGCCGTCCTGCCGGCTCAGCGCATCCAGCACGGTGTACTCAACAACCGAGAGCTCACTGGACGCCTGGAGGGCCTTCTCCAGTTCCGCTTCGATGCTCCCGTGCAGGGCAGCGAGGGTGCGCCATCCCTGTGCCCGTACTTCCACGGCGTCATCCTTGATGCCCATGTGTGCTGTGCTCCTGCCTTCAGTGGGTGGTGTGAGCAGACCGCAAAGTAGTTGCTTGCGCAAATACCACGCGTGTGCAACTATATATGCAGCGTCTGCAACTATTATTCTACGGTTCCGGCGGGCGCACTTCCAGTTTTCGAGGAACCCGTATCCCAAGGAGTTTCACCATGCCTGCAGGGTTGATTGCCCTTGCCCTCGGCGGATTCGGCATCGGACTTACCGAGTTCGTGATCATGGGCCTGTTGCCCGAGGTCGCCGCCGACTTCCGCGTATCCGAAGCCGCGGCCGGTTGGTTCATCTCCGGCTACGCCTTGAGCGTGACCGTCGGTGCCCTTCTGGTGACAGCTGCCGTGACCCGGCTTCCCCGGAAGCCCGTCCTGATCGGCCTGCTGGTCCTGTTCATTGCCGGCAACTTCCTCTCGGCTGTTGCCGATACCTACTCAGCCATGCTGATCGGCCGTATCATCGCCGCCCTGTGCCACGGCGCCTTCTTCGGCATCGGGTCGGTCGTGGCCGCCGGGATGGTCCCCGCCCATAAGAGGGCTGGAGCCATTGCCATCATGTTCACCGGGCTCACTGCCGCCAACGTCCTGGGGGTTCCGTTCGGAACGCTCCTGGGGCAGCACTTTGGCTGGCGTTCCACTTTTTGGGCCATTACGGTGATCGGCGTGGTAGCCCTGCTGGGGATTGCCCTCATGGTTCCCGCAACGGGGCCTGCTCCCACGCAGGGCCTGCGCAGCGAGCTTGGTGCCTTCCGTTCGGGACAGGTGTGGCTGTCCATCCTGGTGACGATCCTCGGTTTCGGCGGAATGTTCGGGGCCTTTACGTACATCGCATTCACCTTGACCGAGGTATCGGGCTTTGACGCCGCCGCTGTTCCGTGGTTGTTGGTACTGTTCGGCGGTGGACTCTTCGTGGGCAACGTCCTGGGTGGCAAGGCGGCGGACAAGGCCCTCGATACTTCACTGGTGGTCATCCTCGCCGGTCTGGTTGCTGTGCTGGTCTTCTTCGCCCTGACCGCTTCAAGCAGCATTGCCACCTTGTTCTCACTGGCCCTGATGGGCGGCTTCGGTTTCGCCACCGTGCCCGGCCTGCAGATGCGTGTCATGCACTTCGCTTCCACGGCGCCCACGCTGGCTTCCGGTGCCAACATTGGTGCTTTCAACCTGGGTAATGCCCTGGGTGCGTGGCTGGGTGGGGTGACCATCACGGCTGGGCTGGGCTACACCTCGCCCATTTGGGCGGGCGCCGGCATTACGGTCGCCGCGCTCCTGGTGATGGTGGCCGCAGCTGCCGCAGCCCGGCGTCGGTCTTCCGCAGTACAGGCCGACGCCGACAGCGAACCCCGGGAGGCAATCGTCGCCTGACGACGCTACGCCGGCAAAAGGGCACTGCCCGCTGTGGAAGCATCCATGGCGGGCAGTGCCCTTTTTTATCTGCGGAGCGGGCGGCGCCGCCAGCGCAGGGCACTTTCAGCGGAAGCTTTCATGCGGCGGGGTAATTCCGGCCAGGGAATTGCCGGCTTTGGGGCGCGGTTGACGGTGTTGTGCGATAAGCCGGCACACCCTGCGGCACGGTGGGGAATTATGCCTATACTTTCAGCGGTGGCCGGATGCCCGGGCCGCCGTCGAGGTCCGTAAATGTTCCGATGAAAGGCCACCCATGAGTAATATTCCAGCCGATCTTTCCTACACCGCAGAGCACGAATGGGTTTCCGCTCCCGATGCCGACGGTGTTGTCCGCGTAGGCATCACTGATTTCGCGCAGGATGCACTGGGAGACGTCGTTTACGCGCAAATGCCTGAGCCTGGTACCAGGATCACCGGCAATGAGGTGGTGGGCGAGGTTGAATCCACTAAGAGCGTCAGTGACATTTATGCGCCCCTTTCGGGCGAGGTTATTAACCGGAATGACTCATTGGACCAGGATCCGGCGCTTATCAACTCCGACCCGTACGGCGACGGCTGGCTTTTTGAAGTAAAGCTTGCAGATGGTGAAGCAGTGGATTCCCTGCTCAGTGCATCGGAGTACGAACAGCAGGTAGGCTAAAGTTATCTGGCCCGCCCGGCCTGGCAATTCCTCGAGCGGGAAGCGCAGAAAGGCGGGCCAGCTACCGATTTGCCCGGCGGTACCGGGAGGCGGAAGTGGCCGGCGGAGTTTGGAACCGCCGGCGGATGAGGAGGAAATTCCATGGTTGGCGGCGAACAGAACCAAGCCAATATCGGGAACGGCGCGGAAGAACAGCCTACGTCGGAGACCACCTCGATCAGCATCACGCCAACGTGGGACGAGCCCAGCATTGCGCCCCGGCTGGCACCCGAAGAGCGGGCCTCCGTGGATGCGCTGCCCCCTGAGTCGGCGTTGCTTATCGCCCACAGCGGACCCAACGCGGGAGCCCGCTTCCTGCTGGACGCGGATACCACCACGGCGGGCAGGCATCCGGACGCGGACATCTTCCTGGACGACGTCACCGTCTCACGCAAGCATGTGCAGTTCCACCGTACTCCGGCGGGTTTTGAGCTCGTGGACATGGGCAGCCTCAACGGCACCTATGTCAACCACGACCGCGTCGACCGCGTGCTGCTGAAGAGTGGGAACGAGGTCCAGATCGGCAAGTTCCGGTTGACCTACTACCTGAGCTCCCGCCGCCCTGCGGGCCAAGCCTGACCCCGGGGTACTTGCCTGTGGCAATGGCCCAGCCCGACCGTCGCGGACCGCAGGTCCTGAATATCGGGGAAGTCCTGGCTCAGCTGAGCGATGACTTCCCCGGAATGACTGCGTCCAAAATCCGCTTTCTGGAAGAAAAAGGCCTGATCAATCCCAAGCGGACCCCTGCAGGGTACCGGCAGTACGTCGACAGCGACGTGGAACGCCTGCGCTTTGTCCTGGCACTCCAACGGGACCAGTACCTGCCGTTGAAGGTCATCAAGGACTATCTGGATGCCATAGACCGGGGGGAGCGTCCGGACAACCTTCCGCCCGGCGTAACGGTTTCACCGCGGATAGTGTCCGCCGAAATGGCGGCCGAGATCCAAGGGCGCGCACGGGCCCTGAGTGAGGAGCAGCTGCGGGCCGAATCCGGCGCCAGCGTCCCGCTGCTGGAGTCGCTGCTGAGTTTTGGATTGATCAGCCACGTCGGTGGCAAGTTCGATGAGCATGCCCTCCAGGTAGCCCGCGCCTGTGTCCAGTTGGAGGGGCACGGGCTGGAACCCCGGCACCTTCGCCCGTTCCAGGCGGCGGCGGACCGCGAGTTCGGCCTGGTGGAACGGGCGGTGGCACCACTGATGTCCCGCAAGGATGCCGCGTCACAATCCCGCGCAGCCGAGGCCGCCCGGGAAATCAGCGACCTCTGCCTCACACTGCACAGGGCGCTCGTCCACGACCGTATCTCCCGGATGGACAGCTGATGATTGAAGTCGAAATTGTGGGTGTCCGGATAGAACTGCCCTCCAACCAGCCTTTGGTCCTGCTCAGGGAACTGAAGGGGGAGCGGCATGTGCCCATATGGATCGGCACACCGGAGGCCAGTGCGATCGCCCTGGCCCAGCAGGGGGTCGTACCGCCGCGTCCCATGACCCATGACCTCCTGGTAGACGTGGTCGAGTCGTTGGGCCACTCGATCATCAGTGTGAACATAGTGGCCGTGGAAGACAACATCTTTTACGGGCAGCTGCAGTTCGACGACGGCACGGTGGTCAGTTCCCGGGCTTCGGATGCGCTGGCCCTGGCCTTGCGGGCCAAGTGCCGGATCTGGTGCGCCGATGCCGTGATGGAAGAGGCCGGGGTCCGGATCACCGAGCACGATGAAGGTGAGGACTCGGAGCCTGCTGCCAGCGTGGACGAAGAGCGCGAAATGCGGCGGTTCCGCGAGTTTCTGGACGACGTGGAACCGGAAGATTTCGAGGGCTGAGCGCACCCTAAGCCTAAAGTTGAGGGTGAAACTTTCGACACGCCACTTTTTCAGCGCCAACGTCTTTGACCTCGGGGCCGTGCGGGCCTAACGTCGAACATATCGAGTTCCCGTTGCATACACTGCCCACGCAAGTCACACTGGAAAAAGCGGACTTGTGGGAATTACATGCCTGAATTTCGGCGTTGTAAGCAGTGGTCACGCACCGTCCCCAAGGGAACTGACAACAAGGAGGTCACGTGAGTCCGAAAGGCGAAGCAGGCGAGCTGAAGCAGGCCTCGACCGGCATTGCTGCGCCCGTTACCGGCGCCCAAGGTCTCCTCTTCACTGAGGACCTTCCTGTGCTGGACGAGGACGCGGGTTACCGCGGTCCTACTGCATGCAAAGCCGCCGGCATTACGTACCGCCAACTGGACTACTGGGCCCGGACCGGCCTGGTGGAGCCGGCCGTCCGTGGAGCTGCAGGATCCGGTTCGCAGCGCCTGTACGGGTTCCGGGACATCCTCGTCCTCAAGGTGGTCAAGCGGCTCCTGGACACCGGCGTCTCCCTCCAGCAGATCCGCACCGCTGTTGAGCACCTTCGCGAGCGGGGAGTGGAGGACCTGGCACAGATCACCCTCATGAGCGACGGCGCCAGCGTCTATGAATGTACTTCTGCAGATGAGGTCATCGACCTCGTCCAGGGCGGCCAGGGTGTGTTCGGCATCGCGGTGGGCCGGGTATGGCGGGAAGTTGAAGGAAGCCTTGCCGAGCTCCCCAGTGAACACGCGGCCGAACAGTCCTTTCCCGACGACGAACTGAGCAAGCGACGGGTGGCTCGCCGCATCAGCTAGGTACTGCCTGATGCTTGGAAACGTAGAAGGTCACCCATAAAACGAAGAAGCCGCCTCCTTGCCGGGGCGGCTTCCTTGTTGGTGGAGCAGTATGTCAGCGCTGGCGGCGGTCCCGTACGGCGGACTTGCCCCCCAGCAGATTCTGCAGAAGGTCGTCAAAGAGCTTTGCCGAGTTCTTGGCCGAGTCCCCGGGCCAGTGGTGGACAGAGTGGGCTGCACCCTGGATCTGCTGCCAGTTTGCTTGCTCGGGAATGTGGGGGGACAGCAGCAGCTCACCGAACATCGATTCCATCTCGGCAAGCCGGAAAGCATGTTCCGATGAACCGGTGCGCACGCGGTTGGCAACAATGCCTGCCGGGGCGAGGTTGGGGGCAAACTCCTGGCGGAACAGCTGGATCGCACGCATGGTCCGTTCTGTTCCCGCCACGGAGAACAGCCCGGGCTCAGCTACCAGGACCACGCGGTCGCTGGCACTCCAGGCCATGCGCGTCAGGCCATTGAGGGAGGGTGGGCAGTCCACCAGGACGAGCTCGTAGCTGGTGGTGCCTGCCAGGACGGCGGAAAGGCGCCGTAAGTCCCTCCGACCCAGGTCCGGGCGGTCATAGATGCCGGTGAATGCAGACCCGACTGCGACGTCGAGCTTACCGTCGCTGGAGCCGTTGGAGACCCAGCTGCTGCCGGCCACATTCTCCGGCAGCCTCGCCTTGCGGGGGCTCTTGAGCATGCGGCCTATGTCCAGCTGGCTGCCGGGCTGTACCCCCAGCGCGGTGGTTGCATCAGCGTGGGGATCGAGATCCACCACCAGGGTGGGAATTCCGGCTGCGAGGGCCGCGGACGCCAGACCCGTTGTCACGGAGGTCTTTCCCACTCCACCTTTGAGGCTGCTGATGCTGACTACTTGCACTTGAAAACCCAAAACCTAACGCCGGTTGCCGTATCGCGCTGTTTTCCGCTCCGGATCGGAGCCAGGGGCTTGCCGAAGCCCCTTCAACATCATAAGTGGCCCCACCCCGGTTTCCCGCTTTCTACGCGCCACGGTCAGATGGGAAGATGCTGCGTATTAGCACGGCTGAGGGGTCGCGCGCACGCATATACAAGGCACATGACGATTACTTTGTGATGGTTGCCACAAAGATTTGTGTTTGATGCTGGCGAGACTACACACTGTGACCACCGACCGATCCACCCGCAATGATGCAGGAGAAGTATGTTTTCGAAAATTCTGGTGGCCAATCGCGGAGAAATCGCGATCAGGGCGTTTCGCGCTGGTTATGAACTGGGCGCCAAGACCGTTGCTGTCTTTCCGCACGAGGATCGTAACTCGATCCACCGGCAGAAGGCCGACGAAGCTTACCTGATCGGCGAGGTGGGCCACCCCGTCCGCGCTTATCTGGACGTTGAGGAGGTAGTCCGCGTCGCCAAGGAAGCCGGCGCCGACGCCATTTACCCCGGCTACGGGTTCCTCTCGGAGAATCCAGACCTGGCACGTGCCGCCAAAGCCGAAGGCATCACCTTCGTCGGTCCGCCGGCCGAGGTGCTGGAGCTGGCCGGCAATAAGGTCGCTGCCCTGGAGGCGGCCCGCAAGGCCGGCGTCCCCGTGTTGAAGTCGAGCAAGCCGTCCAAGGACCTGGACGAACTGATCGCTGCCGCGGACGAGATCGGTTTCCCCATTTTCGCCAAGGCCGTCGCGGGCGGCGGCGGCCGTGGCATGCGCCGCGTTGAAACCCGCGAGGCGCTCCCGGAGGCCCTGCAGTCCGCAATGCGCGAGGCTGATGCGGCCTTTGGTGACCCCACGATGTTCCTCGAGCAGGCCGTACTGCGTCCACGCCACATCGAGGTACAGATCCTGGCCGACGCCGAAGGCAACGTCATGCATCTGTTTGAACGCGACTGTTCGCTGCAGCGCCGCCACCAGAAGGTGGTTGAGATTGCCCCGGCTCCCAACCTTGACGACAACATCCGCCAAGCCCTCTACCGGGACGCGGTGGCATTTGCCAAGGCACTGAACTACGTCAACGCCGGGACCGTCGAGTTCCTCGTGGACACCGAGGGCGCCCGTGCCGGACAGCACGTCTTTATCGAAATGAACCCCCGCATCCAGGTCGAGCACACCGTGACGGAGGAAATCACGGATGTGGACCTGGTCCAGGCGCAGATGCGCATCGCTTCCGGCGAGACCCTGGCCGACCTTGGCCTGAGCCAGGAGACCGTCTCGATCAAGGGCGCCGCTCTCCAATGCCGTATCACCACGGAAGACCCCGCCAATGGCTTCCGTCCCGATGTTGGAAAGATCACCGGTTACCGTTCCGCTGGTGGCGCCGGTGTACGGCTCGACGGCGGTACCGTCTATTCCGGTGCCGAGATCAGCCCGCACTTCGACTCCATGCTGGTCAAGCTGACCTGCCGCGGCCGCGATTACCCGGCCGCGGTCGCCCGTGCACGGCGTGGCCTCGCGGAGTTCCGTATCCGTGGTGTCTCCACGAACATCCCCTTCCTCCAGGCTGTGCTGGCGGATCCGGACTTCAATGCCGGGAATGTGGCAACGGACTTCATCGACAAGCGCCCGGAACTGCTCAAGTCCCATATCTCGGCTGACCGTGGCACCAAGCTCCTGACATGGCTTGCCGATGTCACGGTGAACAAGCCCAACGGTGAACTGACGGTCCAGTCGGACCCCGCCAGCAAGCTGCCCGTCATCGACGGGCCCGTGCCCGCCTCGGGTTCACGCCAGCGTCTTCAGCAGCTTGGTCCGGAGGGATTCGCCAAGGCCCTGCGTGAGCAGGATGCCCTGGCTGTTACGGACACCACGTTCCGCGATGCGCACCAGTCGCTCCTGGCAACGCGCGTCCGCACCCGCGACCTCGTGGCCGCCGGCCCGGCCGTGACGGCTTTGTTGCCCGATTTGCTGTCCGTGGAGGCCTGGGGTGGTGCAACGTACGACGTCGCGCTCCGCTTCCTGGGCGAGGATCCCTGGGACCGCTTGGCTGCTTTACGCCAGGCCCTGCCCAACACTTGCATCCAGATGCTTCTCCGCGGCCGCAATACGGTGGGCTACACGCCGTACCCGGAAGAGGTCACGGAAGCCTTCGTCAACGAAGCCGCGGCCACCGGCATCGATATCTTCCGTATCTTCGACGCCCTCAACGACGTCAACCAGATGGCCCCGGCCATCCGCGCCGTCCGTGCTACGGGGACTGCTGTTGCAGAGGTCGCCCTGTGCTACACGGGCAACTTGCTTGACCCGGAAGAGAAGCTGTACACGCTTGACTACTACCTGGACCTCGCGCAGAAGATCGTGGACGCCGGAGCCCACATCCTTGCCATCAAGGACATGGCAGGCCTCCTGCGTCCGGCTGCCGCGGCCAAGCTTGTTTCTGCTCTTCGTGAGCGCTTCGACCTGCCTGTCCACCTGCACACCCATGACACCGCCGGCGGCCAGCTCGCCACGCTGCTCGCAGCCGTTGAGGCGGGGGTCGACGCCGTCGACGTCGCCGCAGCGTCGCTGGCCGGCACCACGAGCCAGCCGGCAGCTTCCGCGCTCGTTGCCGCTTTGGCCAACACCCCGCGCGACACAGGCCTCAGCCTGGAGAACGTAGGCGCCCTTGAGCCGTACTGGGAAGCCGTCCGCCGCGTCTACGCGCCGTTCGAGTCAGGTCTTCCGGGCCCGACAGGCCGTGTCTACAAGCACGAGATTCCCGGTGGACAGCTGTCCAACCTCCGCCAGCAGGCCATTGCCCTCGGCCTGGGGGAGCAGTTCGAAGCGATCGAGGACATGTACACGGCGGCTGACCGCATCCTGGGCCGACTGGTCAAGGTGACGCCGTCGTCCAAGGTGGTGGGCGACCTCGCCCTGCACTTGGTGGGCCTCAATGCCGATCCGGCCGACTTCAACGAGAATCCGCAGAACTACGACATCCCCGATTCCGTGATCGGATTCCTGTCCGGCGAGCTGGGTGATCCTCCCGGAGGCTGGCCCGAGCCGTTCCGTACCAAGGCCCTCCAAGGCCGCAGCATCAAGGTGCGCGACGTCGAAATCAGTGCCGAGGACAGTGCAGCGCTGAAGGCGGACTCCAAGACCCGCCAGCAGACGTTGAACCGGCTGCTCTTCGCCGGCCCCACCAAGGACTACCAGAAGAGTGTCGAGACCTACGGAAACATCTCCGTGCTGGACACCCGCGACTACCTGTACGGCCTGCAGCGCGGTGCCGAGCACATCATCGAACTCGAGAAGGGCGTCCGGCTCATCGCGCAGCTGGAAGCCGTCTCCGAAGCTGATGAAAAGGGCATGCGCACCGTGATGTGTACGCTCAACGGCCAGTCCCGCCCGGTGGTGGTCCGCGACCGCTCCGTGGTGAGCAACGTCAAGGCGGCAGAGAAGGCCGATCCCGCGCAGCCGGGGCAGGTTGCCGCGCCGTTCGCCGGAGCCGTCACGGTCACCGTGAAGGTTGGCGACGAGGTCAAGGCCGGCGACACCGTGGCCACGATCGAGGCCATGAAGATGGAAGCCTCCATCACCACTCCGGTGGCAGGCACGGTTTCGCGCCTGGCTATCTCCGCCGTGGAGCAGGTCCAAGGTGGCGACTTGCTGCTGGTGATCGGCTAGCGATCGAACTCAAAGAACCCCGCCGGGAAGTTTCCCGGCGGGGTTCTTTTGTTGCTGCGGGTACCCGGCTGCAGGAGCCTAGGAAGCCCGGGGAGCGGAGTACATTTCCTCGATCACGGTGTCGAAATCCTTCATGACCTGGGCGCGCTTGACCTTGAGGGACGGCGTGAGGTGGCCGGAGGCCTCGGTAAAGTCCGATGGCACGATCCGGAAGGACTTGATGGCCTCGGCCTGTGACACTGACTGGTTGGCTTTGGTAATGAGGTCCTGGACCGCGGCCTTGACCACGGGGTGGCCCGTGGCTTCCGTCAGGGGCGTGCCGGCGGGCAACCCGTGCCGTTCCAGCCATCCCGGAAGCGCTTCTTCGTCGAGGGTGACCAGGGCGCCGATGAACGGACGGTTGTCTCCGACCACCAGGACCTGGGAAACGAGCGCGTCGGCGCGGATCTGGTCCTCGAGTTGCGCGGGAACCACGTTCTTGCCCCCGGCAGTCACGATGATTTCCTTCTTGCGTCCGGTGATCTTGAGGAAGCCGTTGCTGTCGAGTTCGCCGATGTCTCCCGTGCGGAACCAACCATCGATGAATGTCTCGTCCGTAAGGTCTTCCCTCTTGTAGTAGCCGCGCATGACGCACACGCCCTTGGCCAGGATCTCGCCGTCGTCGGCGATCTTCACGGCGTTGCCCGGAAGCGGTGCACCTACCGTTCCGATCCGGATCATCGACGGCGTGTTGACCGACACCGGCGCCGTGGTTTCGGTCAGGCCGTAGCCTTCCAGGATCTGGAGACCGATGCCCTGGAAGAAATGGCCCAGCCGCTCACCCAGGGGACCGCCGCCGGAGACGGCGTGGGCTACATGGCCGCCCATGGCTGCCCGCAGCTTGCCGTAGACCAGTTTGTCGAACAGTGCATGCTTGACCTTGAGGCCCAGGCCCACCGATCCGGCCTGGCGTGCCTTGGAATACGCGATGGCAGTGTCCACGGCCCGGTGGAAAATTGCACCCTTGCCGCCGTCTTCGGCCTTGGTCAACGCCGAGTTGTAGACCTTCTCGAAGACGCGTGGAACGGCGAGGATGAACGTGGGCTGGAAGCTTTGGAGGTCCGCGAGGAGGTTCTTGATGTCCGGAGTGTGCGCCACCTTGACACCGCCGGCCACGGCCAGCACGGAGATAAAGCGTGCGAATACGTGGGCCAGGGGGAGGAACATGATGGTCTTGGCGGACTCGTTGATGATCTCGCCCAGCGCGGCCCTGGCGTTCTCTGACAATTCCACAAAGTTGCCGTGCGTCAGTTCACAGCCCTTGGGGCGGCCGGTGGTTCCCGAGGTGTAGATGATGGTGGCCAGGTCCGAGAGACCGGCGGCGGACCTGCGGGCTTCGAGTTCCTCATCCGTGACGCCGGCTCCGGCGGCACGCAGGGCGTCAAGGCCTGCGCCCTCCAACTGCCACACGTTGGTCACGGAGGAAATGTCTTCGGCGGCCACGGCCTGCCTGATGATGTCCTCGTGATGGGCTGCCTCGCCGAAAGCGGCAACGGCGCCGGAGTCGCCGAGGTTCCAGGCGACCTGCGACGGTGACGAGGTTTCATAGATCGGCACGGAAACCGCACCGGCATGCCAGATCGCGAAGTCCACCAACGACCACTCGTAGCGGGTCCGGGACATGATGCCCACCCGATCGCCGGCTCCTACGCCATGGGCCATCAGGCCCTTGGCGAGTGCGGTGACATCGGCCAGGAAATCGCTGGCACGGATGTCCTGCCACTGGCCGTTGGCGTCCAGTTTGGCAAAGAGCGCCGGGTTGGATGGCTTGGCAGCTTCCCGGACCAGGAGGTCCGTGATGTTGGTTTCAGGGGCGACATTGACGAGGGGAGGAACACTGATTTCACGCACGGTAGCTCCTTTGATATCCACGGGCCACGAGGGGGCTGCTTCCACTCTAGTATGCCCACTCGCGGAGGTGTGTCCTATTTCACCTACTGGCGGGTAACTTTACGGATTGGCGGGCGTTCCGGGCAACTTGGCGCCATCTTCGCCGGAGGATGAAGTCTGGAGCGGGCGGTCCGAATAGGATGTTGGGATGCCCCCACTTCGGTCCACTTTCCGCGCCCGGCCCAAGCCTCCCGTCGCCGCCCGGAAGGACGTTCCCTGGGCTGCCAGGAGGAGCCATCTCGGTCGGAGGGGCCTGGCCATTGGAATCGACATCGGCGGCACCAAGGTAGCGGCCGGCGTCGTCGACGCCGACGGCAGGGTCCTGGCGGAGGCCCGGCGTTCGACTCCGGGTTCGGATCCCCGCGCCGTGGAGCAAACCATCGTGGAACTTGTCGCAGAGCTCAGCAGCGTGCACAGGATCGCTTCGGTCGGCATCGGTGCCGCCGGGTGGATGGACCTCGACGGCGGCACGGTGCTTTTCAGTCCGCATCTCGCCTGGCGCAACGAGCCCCTGCGGGAAAACCTGCAGAACCTCCTCCGGCGCCCGGTCCTCCTGACCAATGATGCCGACGCCGCCGCCTGGGCGGAGTGGCGTTTCGGCGCCGGGCAAGGGGAGAGCCGGCTGGTCTGCATCACGCTGGGCACCGGCATTGGCGGGGCCATGGTTCTGGACGGTCGCGTGGAACGTGGCCGGTACGGCGTTGCCGGCGAGTTCGGGCACCAGATCATCTTTCCCGGCGGCCACCGCTGTGAATGCGGCAACCGCGGGTGCTGGGAGCAGTATGCCTCCGGCAATGCCCTGGGGCGCGAAGCCCGCCAACTGGTACGGACCAACTCCCCTGAAGGCCGGGCACTACTTGCCAAGGCCGGTGGCACGGCCGACAACATCACCGGCGCTGCCGTGACGGCACTAGCCCTGGCGGGAGATGCCACCTCCCGGGAACTCCTGGCCGACCAAGGCGAATGGCTCGGGCTGGGCCTGGCCAATCTCGCAGCCTCCCTGGACCCCGGCATGTTCGTGATCGGGGGAGGGCTGTGCGACGCCGGCGAACTGCTGGCCGGCCCCGCCAGGGAAGCCTTCGCCAAGAACCTGACCGGACGGGGCTTCCGTCCCATGGCCAGGATCGAGCTGGCCGCCCTGGGTCCCCGGGCGGGCATGATCGGTGCCGCCGACCTCTCGCGCGTCAGCGGCCGGGCCCACAACTGACGCCTGCGTCGCCTGACGCCCCGCCGCCTGGCACCTCAGCGCGCCGACGGCAGCACCCCGGGAGGTCCTGCTACGGAAGGGTATGCCGGGGTGCGGATCCGCGCCTCAGATGCGGGCGCCGTCGTCGTCCTCGTCCTTTTCGTGCGGGAGGCGCATGATCAGGTAGATCACCGAGGCCACGAATGCCGCCACGATCCCGAGGATGGCAGCCAGAGGCGCCGAACGCCAGAACATGGCCGTGAACAGCAAAGCAAGCGGACCCCCCACAGCGCCCAGCCAGGCGAGCATGGTGAGCGGCTCGGTGCCGGCCAGGCTCGGGGGCTCTTCCGGGACGAACCCGTCATCGTCGTCGTCCACCTCGAAATCCCGTGGCCCGGATGGGCGGCCCTGCTCCTCCGCGGGGACGGCAGCAGCTTCCGCTGAGGCGGGCGTGGTTGCCGGGGCAGCCAGGCCCAGCGGGTCAAAGTCCCGAAAGGCTTTGGGCCGGTCACCGGCACCCGGTGCCGGCGTCGGGGCAGAGGGAGTGCCGTCCGCATCTGACGCCGTGGCGTCATCTGGAGCGGAGCCCGGACCGGGACCGGAATCCGTAGCTTCCAGTCGTGCCACCAGGTCCAGCCAGACCGCATCGTCGTCGTCGTTGTTGGCGCTCTGGTCCGGTGAGTTGGAGTCAGGCCTGTTCACTGGCTGTTTCCTTTGCGGGGGAGGTCTCGACGCCGGTCAGCGCGGCCATGGTCTTGTGGATGAACTGGACGGTGCCCGCAAAGATCTCCGGAGCATCGTTGTCCAGCGTTGCCACGTGATGGCTGTTCTTCAGGTAGGAGATGTCAACCGGCGCGTTGACCTTCGCGCGGAGAAAATCAAGGCTCGCCTGCGAGATGACGTTGTCCACCGTGGACTTGAAGACGCGGACCGGAGAGCTGATGCGGGGGAGGATGGCGGCTGTGTCCTTGTACATCAGCTTCAACTGGTGCGCTGCTGCCACTGGGGTCCGTGCATAGGCGCCCTCGTCCTGGTCCGGTTTGAGGATGTCGTTGGCGATCGCCGGCGTGGTCTTCACGACGTACTTCAGGGCAGCCACGATCACGGCACGGGGATCGTCCAGGACAAGGCCCGGATTCACCACGATCGTGCCGGCCACGGGGCGCGTCGCGGCGATCCTCAGGGCGAGGGTGCCACCCATGGACAGGCCGGCAGCGAAGACGTAGTCGCACTCCGCTGCAAGCTCCCGGTAGGCAGCATCCACCGCGTGATGCCATTCCCGCCAGGAACGACGGGACATGTCCTGCCACGTGGTTCCGTGCCCCGGCAGCAGCGGAAGCCGGACCGCATAGCCTGCTGCCGCCAGATGTTCGGCCCAGGGCCGCACGCTGTGCGGGCTCCCCGTGAACCCATGCGACATCACCACACCCACGCGGGCCCCCGAACCGGACCAGGCGCTGAGGAAGGGTGACGGGTCAGGACGTGTTTTCATGATGACTCCGAGGCTACTCTGTCTGCGGCGTGACGGCGGAAGAAGTGGGTGGATTCTGTAAAGATCGTGGGCGCGTCCACGTCCAGCGTGGCAACATGGCCGCTCTCCGGAAGAGTGACCACCTCCAGGCGGGAGGGGTCCAGGTGCTTTTTGATCAAGGCCAGGGAGGTGGGGGGAATAACGCCGTCCACGGCCGACTTGAAGACCAACGCCGGCGCCTGGACCTTTGGCAGGGCACGGGCAGCGTGCCGGAACAGCTTCTTGAGTTCGTGCACGGATGATAAAGGTGTCTTGGAGTAGTCCCCGTCCTCGGTGGGGGCAGCGGTCGGTTTCTCCTCCTCGATGGGAGTTGTGGTGCGCATGATGTACTTCAGGGCACCAACGTACCGGACCCGGCGGTCATAGAAACTGAGCCCGGGATTGACCAGGACCAGGCCGGAAACCTCGTGCAGGGACGCCGTGCGCAGTGCTACCGCGCCGCCCATGGAAAGCCCGGCCACAAAGCAGTGCTCTGTCTGTCCGGCCAGCTCAAGGTAGCTGCGCTCGAACGTCCGGTACCAGTCCTGCCAGCGCGTTGTCGCCAGGTCGTGCCAGCTGGTGCCGTGTCCGGGGAGCAAGGGGACGGAGACGGCGAAACCCTGCGCAGCCAAATGCTCAGCCCACGGCAGCACGCTCAATGGACTGCCGGTGAATCCGTGGCAGATGGCGATGCCGGTGGAGGCATTGCTGCCGTGTCCGGGATGGTGGAAGGCGAGCGGCGCTGCGGGAGGAGTGCTTTCCGTCATGGCACCATCGTGTCACTGTTCCCGACATTTCACACTGAAGTAGGGTTGCAGTGAATACTGTCCGGTAGCCCGGAATATGCCAGCACTCCGCCGTGGGAGGACCACCGTGTTCTATTGGGTCATGAAGAGGATCTTCCTTGGTCCCATCGTCAAACTGCTGTTCCGGCCATGGGTCAAGGGACTGGACAATGTCCCTGGGCAGGGGCCGGCCATCCTCGCCTCCAACCATTTGTCCTTCTCGGACTCGATCTTCCTGCCCCTGATGGTGGACCGGCCCGTGATTTTCCTGGCGAAGTCCGAGTACTTCACCGGCAAGGGCATCAAGGGCAGGCTCACAGCGCTCTTTTTCAGGCTGAGCAACCAGCTCCCGATGGACCGTTCCGGCGGCGCGGCCTCCGAGATGTCACTGCAGGCAGGCAAGGACGTCCTGCACTCCGGGGGGCTCCTGGGGATCTACCCGGAGGGGACCCGCAGCCCGGACGCCCGGCTCTACCGCGGCAAGGTCGGAGTGGCCAAGCTTGCCCTCCAGACGCGGGTGCCGGTTGTTCCCGTGGCGATGATCGGAACCGAAAAAGTCCAGCCCATCGGAAAGCGACTCCCAAACATCCGGCGCATCGGCCTGATCTTCGGGCAGCCTTTGGACTTCAGCCGCTACTACGGGATGGAGGAAGACAGGCACATCCAGCGTGCCGTCACCGACGAAATCATGTACGAGCTGATGCGGTTGTCCGGCCAGGAATACGTGGACGAATACGCCGCGGTGGTCAAGGCCAGGTTGGCCGGCAAGGGCCCGGAACCGGTAGAGAAAATCGAAGCCGCCCAGGAAGCCGCCACGGACATCGCCGATGACAGGGACGAGCCCAGGGACAACGGAACCAAAGCCGGGTGACTGTGACGCCTGCGGCCGGATCAGTTACGCCCGCAGTGCCCCAACCGGCGCCGGGGCTACTACTCTTGTAGGGTGACTGAGCTAACCGCGAACACCGCACCATCCGTAGCAGACCCCCTCGCCAGCACTGCCCAGAGCGGCGCTGCGAACTATCCCGGCCTGGATGCCTGGCGCGACCTGCCGATCTCCCAGCAGCCCACGTGGTCTGACGCCGAAGTTTTCAAGGCCTCGGTGAAGGAACTCTCCGTGGTCCCGCCCCTGGTCTTCGCCGGAGAAGTGGATGTCCTTCGTGAGCGCCTGGCCGCTGCAGCACAGGGAAAGGCCTTCCTGCTCCAGGGAGGCGACTGCGCGGAAACCTTTGAGGCCGCCACGGCCGACAAAATCAGTGCGAGGGTCAAAACCATCCTGCAGATGGCGGTCGTCCTCACCTACGGTGCAGCCATGCCCGTCATCAAGATGGGACGCATGGCAGGCCAGTTCGCCAAGCCCCGCTCCTCCAACGATGAAACCCGCAACGGCGTCACGCTTCCTGCCTACCGCGGAGACATCGTCAACGGCTACGATTTCACCCCCGAATCACGGGCGCACGATGCCGGCCGGATGCTGCAGGCTTACCACACCTCCGCCTCCACGCTGAACCTCATCCGCGCCTTCACGCAGGGTGGCTTCGCGGACCTTCGCCTGGTCCACCAGTGGAACAAGGGCTTCACTGAGAACCCGGCCCATGCGCGCTACGAGTCGCTGGCCCGCGATATTGACCGCGCTATCTCGTTCATGGATTCGTGCGGGGCGGACTTCGAAGCCCTCAAGCGCGTCGAGTTCTTCGCGAGCCACGAAGCCCTCCTGCTGGACTACGAGCGGGCGCTGACCCGCATCGACTCCCGTACTGGCCTGCCTTATGACACCTCCGCGCACTTCCTGTGGATCGGGGAGCGCACCCGCGAACTCGACCACGCCCACGTGGACTTCCTGTCCCGCGTGCGCAACCCGATCGGCGTCAAGCTCGGCCCCACCACCACGGGCGATGACGCCCTGCGCCTGATCGACAAGCTGGACCCCAACCGCGAACCCGGACGCCTCACGTTCATCACCCGGATGGGCGCCCGGAACATCCGCGAGAAGCTGCCCGCCGTCGTCGAACGCGTCACGGACTCCGGTGCGCAGGTCCTCTGGGTCACCGATCCCATGCACGGCAACACGGTCACCTCGCCCAACGGCTACAAGACGAGGAACTTCGACGACGTCATTGACGAAGTCCGCGGCTTCTTCGAGGTGCACCACTCCCTGGGAACCGTTCCGGGCGGCTTGCACGTCGAGATGACCGGCGACGACGTCGCCGAGTGCCTGGGTGGCGCAGACCCCATCGACCAGGACGCGTTCCTGGACCGCTACGAGTCGGTCTGTGATCCGCGGTTGAACCACATGCAGTCACTGGAGATGGCGTTCCTCGTGGCAGGAGCGCTTGCCAAGCGGTAAACGCCCACGCAAAAAAGAGGCGGCCCGGTGATATCCGGGCCGCCTCTTTGCTCGTTCTAGACCACCGTCAGGGTGATGACGGAACCTTCTGGAACTTCCTTGTCCACCGGGTTTTGGTCGCGGACGGTACCGAAGAATCCGCCCAGGATCTCGTTCAGCCTGACCTCGAAGCCCAGCTTCTTCAGTTCCTTTTCGGCGTCGTCCGCTTGCTTGCCGATGAAGCTGGGCACCTTCACCATCCTGGGTCCCTTGGAGAGGGTCAGGGTGACGGATTCGCCGCGCACCAAGGTTCCATTGGCAGGCGTCTGGGACACTACGGACCCCTTGGGGACCGACTTGTCGTTGACGGTCTCAGGAGCTATGACAGCCTTGAGCCCGGCATCCTGGATCGCCTTGACGGCGGCGTCCTGCGGCAAGCCCCGCACGTCCGGGACGGGAAGGGGCTGTGGTCCCTTGGACACCGCCAGCGCCACCGGGGTGCCGTGCCGTACCTCCGTGCCTTTGGCCGGGTCCTGAGACAGGACGACGCCGGCCGGTACTTTGTCGTCGTACGCCTCAGTGACGTTTCCCAAGGCCATTTCGGCGGCGTTCAACGCAGATTTTGCCTGGTCGAGGGTCACCCCGGCGAGGTCCGGCAACGGGAACAGCTGCGCCCCTTTGGAAACGTACAGGGTGATGGGCTGGAACTTCCTGACCACCGATCCTGCTTCCGGCTGGGTTCCGACCGTCAGACCAGCCTCGACGTCGTCGTCGAACACATCCTGTGGCTCGGACTGGAACCCTGCTGTCCGGAGCAACTGCTGGGCTTCGGCCACGGTCTTGTTCTTGACCTCGGGGACGGTGCCCGGCGATCCCGGCCCCATGCCGAAGAACCATCCGGCCGAGCCGGCCAGGAGCGCCAGGATGACGATGACCAAGGTCCAGATAAGGCCCCGCCGGCGGGGGTTGCCTTCACGCAGGGGCCTGACAGGTGTCGCCGCGGCGCGGGCCTGGTCCTTGGCGCGTTGACGCTCAAGTTTTTTGAGTTCGCGCTTGCCTGGCTGGCGTTCGTCATAAGCGGCGGGTGGGAGCGCGATGCGGTTGCCGGGCTCCCGGTAGCCCGTCCCGCCGGCCGTGCCCATCACGGTGGTGGGGTTGCTTTGATGGGAAATGAACTCCGTGGGTGACGCGGTGGTGGCAATTGCCTCGGTAGGGTGCTCCTGCGTCTGCCGGGCGCCATGGCCAGTGTGAGTGGCGGCAGCAAACGCTACGGGGCCGGCACCGGCGGGGGAGAGCGGCTTGTAGGACGGCTGACGGAGGTCCAACTGGGCGTCACTGAGCGTGGTCCGGATATGGCGCAGCTCCGACAGAAGGGCTGCTCCGTCCACGGGCCGGTTTTCGGCATCCGAAGCCGTGCACCACTGGACCAGTTCGTCCAGGTCCTGCGCCAGGCCGGGCGCCACCTCCGACGGGCGGGGCACCATTGAGTTCACGTGCTGGTAGGCGACCTGGATGGGGGTTTCGCCGGCATAGGGTTGCTTTCCGGTCAGCATTTCAAAGAGCATGATGCCGGCGGAGTAAATGTCGCTGCGGGCATCTGCTGCCTTGCCGAGGACCAGTTCGGGGGCCAGGTACGCCACGGTCCCTATCAGAGCTCCGGTGCTGGTGGTTGCGGTGACGGCACGTGCCAGCCCGAAATCGCCCACTTTGATACGGCCGTCATCGGCGATGAGGACGTTCTCCGGTTTCACGTCCCGGTGGATCAGTCCGGCCGAATGCGCAGCCGCCAGGCCTTCCACGACGGGATCGATCAGCGCCAGCGCCAGGCGCGGGGGGAGCGCACCCTGCTTATCCAGGACATCGCGGAGGGTCCGGCCTTTGACGTACTCCATGACCAGATATGCGATGTGGCCGTCTTCCCCCTGGTCCAGCACACCCACGACATGGGGGTGGGAGAGGCTCGCGGCGGCTTTCGCCTCCCTGCTGAGGCGTTCCAGGAAGGTGTGGTCATTGGCAAGGTGTGGATGCAGGACCTTGAGCGCAACGTCCCGCTCAAGGCGCTGGTCGGTCGCCAGGTAGACGGTGGACATGCCACCCCGCGCGAGACGGGAACGGACACCGTAGCGGCCGTCCACGGTGGTCCCGATCAGGTGGTCCTGCAGTGGTTCTTGCACCCTACGATCCTAATCGAGGCAGGGAAGAGGCCCGAATCCACAGGGGGATCCGGGCCTCGTCCACGGGTAGGTTAACGGCTTAGCCAAAGGTGCGCTGGCGGGCCTTGATCGATTCGACGTAGCGCTTGGTGTCGTCATACATGCCGTACTTGCTGACCGAGTACTGGCCTTGGTAGTAACCGGCGATCGCGGTATCCAGGTCCTTGCTGGTGGCGATGAGGGCACGGATGATGGCCACCCCCGCAGTCACGTTGTCATAGGGGTCCAGGAGATTGAGCTTGCGGCCCACCAGATCGGAGGCCCATTGGCCGGACGACGGAATGACCTGCATGGTGCCGATGGCGTTCGCGGGGGAGACTGCACGCTGGTCGAAGCCGGACTCCTGTTCGGCAAAGGCCAGTGCCAGGGACGGGCTGACCCCCATGCGCCGGGCCGTGTCCGCCACGATGGTCTTCATTTCAGCGCGGCTGGGTACGGGCGAGGCGTTCAGCAGGGCCTTGTTCTCATTGGCGGAGCTGACAACAGCGGGCGGGTAGGTGAAGCCGAGG
Organism: Paenarthrobacter sp. NCHU4564; assembly: GCF_052156435.1. Taxonomy (NCBI): domain Bacteria; kingdom Bacillati; phylum Actinomycetota; class Actinomycetes; order Micrococcales; family Micrococcaceae; genus Paenarthrobacter; species Paenarthrobacter sp. NCHU4564. The sequence continues at coordinate 489,954 of NZ_JBQLIS010000001.1, read as the reverse complement.
AATGAGCTGGGAACAAGTGGCTTGGTCTCACCGGCCGGCTGGATGGAGGAAGTCCCCGGAATGGTGAGTTTTTGGCCCGGGTAGATGACGGTCGTGGCAGTCACGTTGTTGTTCGTAGCCATCAGGGCGGACAAAGTGACCCCATGCCGGGAAGCGATGGAGCTCAGGGTGTCGCCTGCCTTGATGGTGTACGTCCCGGAGCCGGCCTGCTGTGCGGGTGCGGGCGCCGGAGCGGGTGCAGGTGCCGGCGCTGCCGGAGTTGAGGAGCCGCCGCTGACCTTGATCTTTTGCCCGGGATAGATGATGGAGCTGCCGTTGAGTCCATTCCAGCTGAAGATGCTGGACAGGGGGACGCCGTGGCGTGCAGCGATCGCTCCCAGGGTGTCCCCGGAGACCACAGTGTAGGTGGCGGCACCGGTAGTCGGAGCAGGCGCGGGAGCGGCAGGCTGCTGCGGGGCGGCCGGAGCGGAGCCCTTGAGCTTCAGGGTTTGTCCGGGGTAGATCAAGGTGGTGGGCGTCAGCTTGTTCAGCTGGAGGACCTCGCCGGTATCAAGGTTGAAACGCTTGGCGATGGCGCTGACCGTGTCGCCCCGGACGATCGTGTACGTATCCGGCACCGCGGGGGCCATGGGTCGCAGGGCGGCGGGAAGGGCGGAGGCAACTGCCTGGGCCGGAATAACGGTTCCGGCCTGCGTTGCCTGCGCCTGGATGGCGGCTGCCAGGGTTGCCGGGATCTTCCGCGGCTGTGGGGCCGGCGCGGCTGTTGCGGGCTGGGCCAAGGCAAGCGAGGACAGGACCACAGCAGGAAGCGCAGCCGTGGTTGCCGCTATGACCGGCATGCTCATGGTTCGTTTCGTCGAGGGGGGCGTGGTCATGGAATTGTGTCCTCATCTCGGCAGCGGGGGAGTTGGGATGATACCGCTGTTACCAGTGTTGCCAATGTTACAGATGTTATCAATGGTGCAAGAGTGATCAATGTGAATCTCTCACACTTATCCCATCGGCACAACAATTCGCCATGTTCGTAAATCCGGGCGGTAATTATGCGAATGCAAAAGGCGCTTTTCGGCGCCAGGGCCCAAACCGCCGTCGTCGTCCGGCTAGGCGAGTGGCAGGCAGGCGTGGCAACCTTGATCCGTGAGTAATGTAGAAAGCCTTGTTTCTGACTGGATGCCGTTGCCGGATGTCGCCGAACTGCTGGGCGTCACCGTCACCAAAGTCCATGGATTGCTGGACGAGCGGGCCCTGGTGGCCATCCGCCGCGGAGAGCGCAATATCCGCTCGATCCCCGCGCTGTTTTTGCAGGACGGGCACGTGGTGGACAGCCTCAAGGGAACCATCGCCGTCCTCAGCGACGCCGGTTATAACGACGAAGAACTCATCACCTGGCTGTTTACGGCCGATGAATCACTCCGCGGACGTCCGATTGATGCGCTGCGTGAAGGGCGTAAGACAGAAATCCGTCGCCGGGCCCAGTCCCTGGCCTGGTAACAGGTCTTCCTCCCACCGAAATTAACAAGCACGACGGCGGTTCTTGACCGCCGTCGTCATGTTTCCAGTGCTGGCCTGCTTAGGCCGCGCGGCTCACCGCGGCTTCCGCCAGGTGGCGCAAAGCCGTCAGAGGCAATTCCTCAAGGGGAAGCTGTTCCAGTCCCGCAAAGGCCTCGTTGCTCAAATCGGCGATGAGCGACTCGGTGGCGTCCAGTGCTCCCGAGTCCACCATGATGCGCCGGATATCGCCCACTTCTTCTTCGCTGAGGTCCGGCTTGCCCAGGGCAGCATCGAGGTAGGCGGCCTGGTCGTTGGAGGCCATGTTCAGTGCGAACCCCACCAAGACGGTGCGCTTGCCCTCGCGGAGGTCGTCCCCGGCCGGCTTTCCAGTGGTTTCAGGATCGCCAAAGACACCCAGGACGTCGTCCCGCATCTGGAATGCCTCGCCCAGGGGAAGGGAGAATCGCGAGTAAGCGTCCAGGAGGTCGTGCGGGGCTCCGGCAAGGGCACCACCCAGCCCCAGCGGGTGTTCGGTGGAGTACTTGGCCGACTTGTACCTGATGATGGATCTGGCCCGGTCGACCGAGCCTTTGGAATCCCGGACCGGTCCGGCCACTTCCTCCAGGATGTCGAGGTACTGCCCTGCCATGACCTCTGCCCTCATCAGGTTGAAGATGCGGCGGGCGTCTGTTCCTGCGGCGGCACGGCTGCCAATGCGGGTGAAGGCCTCTTCGCTGAAGGAGAGGCAGAGATCGCCGGTGAGGATGGCTGCCGCGTGGCCAAAACGATCATTGTCCAGTGCCCAGCCGCTGGCCTCGTGAAGCTGGCTGAAGCGACGGTGGACACTGGGTCCGCCACGGCGTGTATCGGAGCGGTCGATGATGTCGTCGTGGATCAGGGCTGCGGCCTGGAAGAGTTCGAGGGCACACCCGGCGGTGAAGATGCGGGGATCGCCTGCCGCGCCTCCTGCGCCCCTCCAACCCCAGTAGCAAAGCTGGGCGCGCAACCGTTTCCCGCCGGTGACCAAGGTGGAAATGGAGGTAACCAGGGGGTCGACGTCGGGGGACACCGTCGCCATGAGCTCCCGCTGCGCCTCAAGGAATCCTGTGAGTTCCTCCGAGACGCCGGCAATGAACCGGCCCTGCTCCGTGTGGAGTTGTTCGTTCCGGGTCACTTGACGGACCCGGCGGCCACATTGGCTCCGATGGTGAACGTGGAAACGCCTTCCTTCTGCCGCACTGACAGATTGACGGTCTCGCCGTCACCCCTGATGAAATCGATCGACGTGACGTTTCCCACAGCTTCCTGGCCCGGAACAACCTTGAACCCCTGAGCTTCGAGGGATGCCTTGTAGTAGTCCACCACTCCTTCCGGGGGAGCTTTGACCGTACCCACGAGGGCAACGGTGGCGGGGGAAGCGTTCTTGTCCACGCTGCTGGAGCGGACCGACGTTTTGGGCATCACCGGAATCAGTTGTTCCGGAAATCCCGGCACCAAGGCGCCCACGGTTGCGGTGGCACCCGGAACCGGGGATGCCGAGCCTTCCGGCGGCGTGGTTTGAGCCGTTGTGGCAGTGCCGGACGGGGAAGGGGACACGGAGGAGTAGGTGCTGGTGGTCCCTGACGGGCTGGGTGCAGCCGAACCGCCCGGCGAGGGTGTGCATGCGGAAACTGCGACCGCGATGCTCACTGCGAGCAGGGCGAAACCTCGGGATGGAGGAGTTCGAAAGGGCTTCACAGGGGTATCCTTCCTCTGGCTGACGCCGGACTGTGCCTCCAGTTTAGTCAGTGACCGGGCATAGTATTGCCGTTGTGAGTCAGGAAGCATCAGGTGGCGCGTCGGGCGGAGCGCAGGGAGTGCCACCCGTCTCCGGAGACGCCCTCCGGAAGCTCCGCCGAACCAGCATCCTGCACGTGGACATGGACGCTTTCTTCGTCTCGGTCGAGCTCCGGAACCGCCCGGATCTGCGCGGCAAGCCGGTGATCGTGGGCTTCCCGGCCGAACGCTCCGTAGTCCTGTCTGCCTCCTATGAAGCCAGGGCTACAGGGGTCAAGTCGGCCATGCCCATGTCGATCGCCATGCGGCGGTGCCCCTCGGCAGTGATCATCAATCCGCGGCACAAGCTGTACTACGAGGTCTCCGCGCAGATCATGGAGATCTTCTCCTCGATCACCGACCTCGTGGAACCCCTGAGCGTGGACGAGGCCTTTCTTGATGTGGGCGGAGCCATCCGTCGGCTTGGACCGCCCCTGGACATAGGCCACCTGATCAGACGAACGGTCTGGAAGGAGCTTGGCATCACGGCATCCGTCGGCGTCGCCGCCACCAAGTTCGTGGCGAAGATCGCCTCCACGAGGTGCAAGCCGGACGGGATCCTCATGATCGACGCCGACGACACCGTTCCCTACCTGCACAGCCTGCCGGTGAACGCGCTCTGGGGGGTGGGTGGAAAGACCGCGGAGGTCCTCGCCCGTTTGGGCATCCGCACCGTGGCGGACGTCGCCGCCACGCCGGTAGCTTCCCTGCGGAAAGTCCTGGGTGCGGGCGGCGAGCATGTCCACCGGCTCTCCTTGGGGATAGACCCCAGGCCGGTCACCCCCGTCCGGCTCGAAAAGAGCATCGGTGCGGAAGAGACCTTCTCCACGGACACCGCAGACGACGCTTTGCTGCACCGGGAGTTGCTCAGGTTGTCGCACAGGACGGCCGCACGGCTGCGGAGCTCCGGAATGCTTGCCAGGACTGTTGCCCTCAAACTCCGCTTTGCCGATTTCTCCACCGTGACACGCAGCAAGACCGTGCAGACGCCCATGGACAGTGCGCAGCTGATCTACCAGGTTGCTGTCCAGTTATTGGAGTCGTTGGGTTCGCGGCCCATGGCTGTTCGCCTGGTGGGTGTCCGCGCCGAGCAGTTGGAGCACGCAGGACAGACATCCCTGCAACTCAGCCTCGACCGCAGGGACGACAACTGGAGGGCCGCTGAACAGGCTCTGGACCGGGTGGCTGAACGGTTTGGCTCCGAAACGCTCCTTCCGGCCCGGCTGCTGGAGCCGGGCAAGCCACAGGAGGGTCCGTGACGTGTCCCATAACACCCCTTCGGGGCCTTCCGGCTGTCTTTCAGAACCGCCCGCGACAAACTATCCTAATTAGTACAGATATTTAGATCGTCTGGACAGCTGTTTCCTGAACAGTCGGCCCGGAAAATGATTGCCACAAGGTCATGATTTTCCGGGAACGTCTGGCAACGCCCGATCGTTTGGGAAAGAGACGCACAGGCCGCGTTCCGTCCAGACGCTGGCTGACTAAAGGAGGTCGCGATGCCCCTCTCGGAGCACGAACAGAAGCTGCTTGAGCAACTTGAAAAGCAGCTTCACGAGGACGATCCGAAGTTTGCCAACACCATGGGTTCGGATCCCATCCGCAGCTGGTCCACCAGGCATGTCATCATCGGTGTGCTGGGCGCTATTGCCGGCATCCTGCTTTTGCTGGTCGGAGTCTCGATCCAGCAGATCTTCGTGGGCGTGCTTGGCTTCGTTGTCATGGGGGCGGGCGTCTACTTCGCCACTCTCCGCGGCGCGGCCTTTGGCAAGTCCCGCGGCGGCGGAAAGCCAGGCAAGGCGAGGACCAAGAGTTCCTTCATGAGCAACCTTGAAGAACGCTGGGACGAACGCCGCCGGGACGACACCTAAGCTCCGGAGCCGGCGTGCAGGCCTGCGCGCGGACTCCCACTGCTGACAGGACGCCGGTGCCCCCGGTTCCTCATCCGTGCCCGAAGCCTCTGTTCCGTGGTGACCGTTCCGAGGTGACGGTTCCGTGGTGACGCCCAAGCCAGAACGTGGTGATGCCCAAGCTGGAAAAGGTCCAGCGCCCCTGCTCCCATTCCAACGCCCATCCCGGGCGCCCTGCCGATGCATTGCTGGAAGGCACTTCTTCCGTGCACAGGTTAAGTACCGTCGGTAAAGATGCCTTCCCGTATCCACTCAGCTTGGCCTGCTCGGATCTGATTGCCCCTGGAGACCCGCGCCGGGTCTTTTGTGTTTAAGGCGGGTCTTTTTTGTTTAACACGCAGCATCACTTGAACGGGGCGTGACCGGTCGGTCGTTCCCGGCCTCCAGTGTCCTTGACCACGCCACCCCCAGAGGCTGCCACTTCCCTCCACCTGTTCCACCTTCCTCCACCTGCTCCACCTTCCTCCACCTGCTCCACCTTCCTCCACCTGCTCCACCTTCCTCCACCTGCTCCACTTCCCTCCCTTGGCTGCGCCCTCCGTCCTCGCCGGCCTTCCCCGGGGCCGCAGTGTGGAGCTTTTCGCCACCCGCGGCCCTCCCCGTGCCCCACTTTCCTCCCCACAGCCGCAATCCGCGTGATTCCGGGCCTGATGCCACCAAGAGTGGGGGCGAAACACCCGATCCTGCGTTGACTGTGGGGCAATGTGGAGTAAAGTGGAGCACATAAGAGGGTAGTGGCATCGTTGGGTATGTGCGGGCACCTTGATTGAGGGGCGGTGGGCAGGTGTTTCTTGGCACCCATTCCCCGCGTCTCGATGAGAAGGGCCGCATCATCCTTCCAGCCAAGTTCCGCGAGGAGCTTGCCGAGGGGCTGGTCCTCACCAGGGGCCAGGAGCGTTGCATCTACGTCTTCAGCCAGCGGGAATTCGAGCGTATCCACGAATCCATGCGGGAGGCTCCTTTGTCCTCCAAGCAGGCTCGTGACTACATCCGGGTTTTCCTGTCCGGAGCCTCTGACGAGGTACCTGACAAGCAGGGGCGCGTGACCATTCCTCCCGCGCTCCGGGCTTACGCAGGTCTTGACAGGGAATTGGCGGTCATTGGTGCCGGCACCCGCGCCGAGATCTGGGACGCCCAGGCCTGGAACGAGTACCTCGCCGAGAAGGAAGCAGCCTTCTCGGAAACCGATGACGACAATCTGCCCGGGTTCCTATAACCGGACAGAGGGGGCGCTGCCCCGGTTCTTGGATGGGACCTCCAGCCGCCCATCGGACTGCCACCCTGGCTCACCTTCCCCGGAGCCAGGCGGCCGGACGACAGGCGCGGATGGGGATCCGATTCAAGAACGCCATGCAAGCGATTGAGGAAAGAGGAGGCAGCGTGGAAGAGCAGGATCCGGCAAAGCCCACATCTGAGCGCCACGTGCCCGTCCTGAAAGACCGCTGCATCAATCTCCTCGCACCCGGCTTCGAAGCTGCACGCAGTCGCGGCGAAACGCCCGTGGCGATCGATGCCACCCTGGGCATGGGCGGGCACTCCGAGGCCATGCTTCAGAGATTTCCGGACCTCCATCTGGTGGGCATAGACCGCGACGAGGAGGCGCTGGCCTTGGCCGGGGCCCGGCTGGAGCCGTTTTCAGACCGGACTGACCTTGTCCACGCCGTCTACGACGAGATCGAGGACGTCCTGGCCGACCTCGGCATCAGGGCAGTCCACGGGATCCTCATGGATCTGGGCGTCTCGTCCCTGCAGCTGGACGAACGGGAGCGTGGTTTCGCCTACTCCTACGACGCGCCGCTGGACATGAGGATGGATACGAGCCGGGGCCAGACGGCCGCTGACGTCGTTAACACCTACAGCGAGGAAGAACTGGTCCGGATCATCCGCAAGTGGGGCGAAGAGAAGTTCGCGGGCCGGATCGCCGCCAGGATCGTTGCCGCCAGAGACCTGAAGCCCTTCGCCACCACGGGTGAGCTGGTGGAACAAATCCGCAGCGTCGTGCCCGCCGGTGCGGCCAAGAGTGGCGGACATCCGGCAAAGCGCACCTTCCAGGCCCTGCGGATCGAGGTCAACGAGGAACTGGACGTGCTGGAGCGCGCGATTCCTGCAGCAGTTGCGTCCACAGCACTCGGTGGGCGGGTGGTGGTGATGTCCTACCACTCGCTGGAGGACAAGATCGTCAAGTCCGTCTTCCAGGCCGGGTCCAAATCCTCGGCTCCCCTGGGATTCCCGGTGGAACTGGAAGAGCACAAACCCGAACTGAAGACACTGACCAAGGGCACTGAAGTGCCTACGGCAGCAGAAATAGCCGAAAACCCCCGTGCGGCATCTGCCCGGCTCAGGGCCGTAGAGCGCATCAAGCCAAGGAGAGTCGCATGAGCACCGCCGCAGCCAAGACATTGCCCTCCGTGGCAGGAAACACCGCAAGGGCCTTGCCGTCGCCCGTGGCCAAGCCGGCCGCGGAGAAGGCGCGCACCCCGCTCTCGATCGTCAGGTCGGCTCCCGGGCGCAAGCGCACACCGTTCGTGGTGCTGTGCTTCTCCGTACTGGCGCTTGCCCTGCTGACAGTCCTCGTCCTGAATATTTCGGTCTCCACGGCCCAGTACCAATTGGTGCAGTTGAAAGCCGAGGCAGCAACGCTCAACAAGGAGAACCAGGACCTGACACAGAAAAAGCAGAACTTTGAGGCTCCCCAGAATCTTGCGGCCAAGGCTGCAGAATTGGGAATGGTCCAGTCAACCGTCAAGGGCCAGATTGATCTGGAGACCATGACGGTGACCGGCAAGGCAACCCCTGCTGTTAAGGGCGACAACCCCTCAGCCTTGATTGCCCCGCCGGCCGTGGCAGGCCAGCTTGACGTCGTTCCCTCGGTAACTACCAAGGATCCGTTGGAAAACCTTAAACCGGCCCAACCGTCGGCTCCGTCCGTTCCCGCGGCAACACCTCCGGCTCCGGCGGCAGCTCCCACGGTGGAACTGCACGGCGGATCGGTTCCGGCGCCCACCCAAAAGGAGCCGGGGCAGTAGTTCATCAATCCACCGAAGCAAGGTCAGCAGCAAGGAATCACTGTGGCGCAGAATCCCGGCAAATCGAAGAAAACGAAGGTGCCGGCGGCGAGGAAGCGGCTCCGGGTTGGCCTTGGCATCATGCTGACGTTGCTTCTGGTGGTCGGCGGCAAGCTCTTCATGGTCCAGGGGCTGGATGTCGGGGGCATGGCTGAAGCTGCGCTCGAAAGCCGCCTGCGGCCCCAGAGCCTTCCGGCAGAGCGCGGAGAGATCGTCGACGCCAACGGAACGGTGCTTGCCAGCAGCGTGATCCGCTACAACATTGTGGTTGACCAGGTCCTCAACACAGCTACAACGGAGTTCAAACGCTACAACGAGGCCACTGAGGAAGTGGACACCATTTCGCGGGACCAGGGCATCACGGAGCTGGCGGCGCTCCTGGGAGCCGACGCTGCCCAGATCAGGCAGTCACTGACCGGCGACAAGAAGTACTTCGTGGTTGCCAAGGACGTGAAGCCCGAGCTGGAGGACCGGATCTCCAAGCTGCACGTTCCGGGCGTCTCGGCAGAGGGGGTGAGCAAGCGCGTTTATCCCAACGGCAGCGTGGCCGGCGGTGTAGTGGGCTTCCTCCAAGACGGCACCACAGGACAGGCCGGAATTGAACAGACACAGGATGAACGCCTGCGGGGCGTCGACGGCAAGCGCGTTTTTGAGATCGGAGCCGACGGCCTCCGCATCCCGGTGGCCACTGACGAACTGACACCAGCCGTGGACGGCACGGACGTCAAGCTGACCATCAACACGGACATTCAGTATTTCGCCCAGCAGGCAATCCAAAGCCAAGTCAACAAGTTGAACGCCGAGTGGGGCGTCATTGTGGTGATGGACGCCAAGACCGGCAATTTGATCGCCTTGGCGGACACGAATGCACCGGATCCAAACGACCCCGGAAAAGTGGATGCCAAGGACCGCGGTGTCAGGGCAGTGACCGCTGCCTACGAGCCCGGTTCCGTGGAGAAGATGATTACTGCCGCCGCCGTGATCGAAGAAGGCAAGTCCAGCCCCCTGGACCACTTCACCATCCCGTCTTCCTACACCATCGACGGTCAAACGTTCACGGACGCCTTTGAGCACGGCACGGAGGAACGGACCCTCGCGGGCATTCTCGGGTGGTCCATGAACACCGGCACCGTCATGGCAGGCAGCAGGCTCACCAAGCAGCAGCGCTACGACTGGTTAAAGAAGTTCGGAATCGGCGAGCAGACCGACATCGGACTGCCCGCCGAAGCCACCGGCATCCTCGCCAAACCGGATCAATGGGACGACCGCCAGCAGTACACGGTGCTGTTCGGACAAGGCGTCTCCCAGTCCACCCTGCAGACGGTCCGTGCGTACCAAAGCATCGCCAACGACGGCGTCATGCTCCAACCGCGGCTGATCGACAGTTACATCACGCCCGAGGGTGAGGAACAGAAGGTTCCCGCCAAGGACAGCCGGCAGGTGGTCTCCCAGGAAACGGCACAGCAAGTACGCGACATCCTGGAGAGCGCGGTGACGGAGGGCCAGATCAAGGACGCCGCGATCGAGGGATACCGTGTGGGGGCCAAGACGGGAACATCCCAGGCTCCCCGTGAGGATGGCCTGCCGGGATTCGACGGCTACACAGCGTCCATGGTGGGTATGGCTCCCATGGACGACCCCCGGTTCATCGTTGAGGTCGTGCTGCAGCGGCCCAAGGGGAGCATCTACGGCATCACCAACGGGCCGGTTTTCCGTTCGGTCATGGCCCAAGTGCTGCGCACCTACAACGTGGCACCGTCCACGGGGACGCCCGCGCGCTTGCCGCAGTTCGTCAAGTAAGCTTTTTGGGCGTCTGTTTCGGCCGATCTTTAGAACCATTACTACCGACTTGGCGCTGCTGGCCAAGGCCGGTCGTTCCACCGAGCATCAACGGAGAACCACGTGTCAGAGCACAATGAGGCCGCTTCCAACTCCATGCAGCCGGAAGCGGAGGGAGCGGGCTTCCGCCCGGAATCCGTGGCTGCCGTGCCCCTGGCGGACATTGCCGCGAGCCTTGGCGTCGTGCTGCCGGATTCCGATGGCAGCACTGCAGTGACGGGCATCTCCCTCAACTCCAGAACAGTGGAGCCCGGTGACCTCTACATGGCCCTTCCGGGTGCATCGCGCCACGGCGCGGACTTCGTGGCACAGGCCGTCGACGCCGGTGCTGTCGCGGTGGTGACGGACGACGACGGTGCGCGCCAGCTTGCTTTGGCAGGTGACCAGCCCGTACCGGTGCTGATCGTCGACAAGCCGCGTGCCGCCGTCGGGCATCTGGCAGCCTTGATCTACAGGAGCCAGCCCAAGGACGGCGGAGCCCCCACGCTTTTTGGTGTGACCGGAACCAACGGCAAGACCACCACCACCTACTTCATCAATTCCTTGCTGCGGGCGCTGGGCAAGACGCCGGGGCTGATCGGAACCATCGAGATACTGGCCGGCGGGGCGCCGATCCCGAGCCTGCTCACCACGCCGGAGTCCACGGAGGTGCACGCCCTTCTGGCTTTGATGAGGGAGCGGGGCCTGGACGCGGCGTCCATGGAGGTGTCCTCCCACGCGATCTCCTTCCACAGGGTTGACGGCGTGAAGTTCGACGTCGCCGGGTTCACCAACCTGACCCAGGACCACCTGGACCTGCACGGCAGCATGGAGGAATACTTCCGGACCAAGGCCGAACTTTTTACCTCCGCCCGGGCCCGCCACGCGGTGGTTACCGTGGACGACGAGTGGGGTCGCCGCCTGGCCGGCGAGGCCACCATTCCCCTGACTACCCTTGCTTCGGTGCCGGGCAGCGGCGCGGACTGGGAGGTGGCAGTGCCAACCCCGAACGGCCTTGGCACTGATTTTGAGCTTCGGCACCGCGACGGCGCTGTGCTCCGGGTACACACCGGTCTTCCCGGCGACTTCAACGTGGCCAATGCAGCCCTGGCAACCATCATGGTGCTGGCTTCAGGTGTTGCTGTGGAGGAGCTGCAGACCGCCCTCGATGCCCATGATCCCTTCACTGTGGCCGTGCCTGGACGGATGCAGCTTGTGTCGACCGCTCCGGCCGCCGTGGTTGATTTCGCCCACAATCCCGATGCCCTGGCCCGGGCACTGAAGGCCGTCAGGTCACCCGAACAAGGGTCCCGCGTGATTGTCGTGTTTGGTGCCACAGGGCAGCGTGACCAAGGCAAGCGGCCGACGATGGGGGCGATCGCGGCGCGCCTGGCCGACGTCGTCATCGTCAGCGATGACGATCCCCACGACGAGGACGCCGCGTCCATCCGTGCGGAGGTTCTGCAAGGCGCGCACGCAGCCTGTGAGGCCGACGGCCTCAGCACCGACATCATCGAGTCATATCCCCGCGAAACGGCCATTCGGTTGGCAGTGGACCTTGCGACCGGGAAGGACACGATTCTTGTTGCCGGGAGGGGCCATGAAGTGTGGCAAGAGGTGAAGGGCGTCAACCTGGCCCTCGACGACAGGGTGGAACTCCGGGCCGCCTTGACATCCAAGGGATTCAGCGTTTCCCCGGACCAGCGGATAGAGTCCTGAACCGAGATGATTGCACTTACAGCGGCGGAAATCGCCGACATCACCCATGGCCGCCTTACGGGAGCCGGGGATATTGTTCCCACGTCCGTCGTCACTGACTCGCGGGAGGCGGTTCCCGGGTCCCTGTACGTGGCCAAGCCCGGCGAACACGCCGACGGCCACGACTTCATCGACGCAGCCTTCCACCGGGGCGCCGTCCTGGTCCTGGCCGAGCGTGAGGCCACCGACGCCGAAGGCCAACCGTATCCGGCCGTTATTGTCGATGACGCTGTGCTGGCCATGGGAGCCATCGCGGCAGAGGCCGTCCGTCGGATCCGTGCCGACCGCGCCCGGCGCAGTGAAGAATTCACTGTCGTGGGGATCACCGGTTCCGCAGGCAAGACCACTACCAAGGATCTCCTGGCCGGGGTGTTGTCCACTGCTGGCGCCACCGTGGCACCGCAGGGCTCCTACAACGGCGAAGTGGGAGTTCCCCTCACCGTATTTGCCGCCGACGCCGACACCCGTTTCCTGGTGATCGAGATGGGCGCCACCGGAATCGGCCACATCAAGTACCTGGCCGACATGGTGAAGCCGGACATCGGTGTAGTGCTGGTGGTTGGCTCTGCGCATGCCGGTGAATTCGGCGGCATCGGGAACATTGCCAAGGCCAAGGGTGAACTGGTGGAAGCGTTGAGCGAAACCGGTACGGCAGTCATCAACATGGACGACCCGCGGGTGGCAGCCATGCAGTCCCGGACAAAGGCCCGGGTGCTGGGCTTCACCGCCTCACCGGGAACCAACGAGGACGTTGAAGCCCGCAATGTGGTGGTCAACTCCCAAGGGCACCCTGACTTCGACCTCGTACTTCCCGACGGCGGCCCGGCTGTTCCGGTGCGGAGCCGCCTGATCGGGGGACACCATGTGACGAACCTGCTGGCTGCGGCGGCAGCCGCCTTCGCGGCGGGGATCCCCGTGTCCGATATTGCAGCGTCGCTGAGCACCCAGTCGGCCGCAAGCAGGTGGCGCATGGAACGTACGGAACGTCCCGACGGAGTCACCGTCATCAACGATGCCTACAACGCCAACCCCGAATCGATGCGGGCAGCCCTTCGTACGCTGGCCGACCTCGGACAGGGCCGGCGAACCTGGGCGGTCCTTGGCGCCATGCTTGAGCTGGGGGAGGACTCCATCCGCGAGCACACGGCCGTGGGGACGCAGGTAGTACGCCTGAACATCTCCAGGCTCGTGGTGGTGGGACGCGAGGCACGGGCACTTTACGTTTCCGCTGTCCAGGAAGGCTCCTGGGGAGATGAATGCTCGTTCACTGAGACCGCGGACGAAGCCTACGAGCTCCTGCAGCGCGAGCTTCAACCCGGTGACCTTGTCCTCTTCAAATCGTCCAACGGCGTAGGCCTGAGGCATTTGGGGGATCGGATAGCATTGGCTCCACGGGCTCAGTCCGCCGGGGAAAACGCGGCTGGAGATGCCGCAGGCGAAGGGAACGAGCTCCTGTGATTGCACTTTTGATCGGCGCGGGCGTCGCCCTGTTGGTGGCCTTGATCGGCACGCCATTGTTCATCCGGTTCCTGGTGGCCAAGAGCTACGGGCAGTTCATCCGGGACGACGGACCTACGTCCCACCACACCAAACGCGGCACGCCCACCATGGGCGGAACGGTGGTGGTCGCCGCGGTGCTGGTGGCCTACTTCGTCACGCACCTGATCATGTGGATGATGAACCCGCGCTCTCCGGGGCCGTCGGCTTCCGGCCTGTTGCTGCTTTTCCTCATGGTGGGAATGGGCTTCGTAGGGTTCCTGGACGACTACATCAAAATCTCCAACAAACGCAGCCTGGGCCTGAACGCCAGGGCCAAGCTCATCCTGCAGGCAGCCGTGGGCATCATCTTCGCGGTGCTGGTCCTGCAGTTCCCCAACGAGGACGGACTGCGGCCCGCTTCCACCCAGATCTCCCTGGTCCGGGACATCCCATGGCTTGACCTCGCCTTCGGCGGGACCGTGTTGGGCGCCATCCTGTTTGTCATCTGGTCCAACCTGATCATTACGGCAACCACCAACGGCGTGAACCTCACCGACGGCCTGGACGGTTTGGCCGCCGGTGCCTCCATCATGGTGTTCGGCGCGTACACGATCATGGGCATCTGGCAGAACAACCAGGCCTGTGGCTCACCCCGTGAGGCGGGCAGCGGCTGCTACCTGGTGCGCGACCCCATGGACCTGGCGCTGCTGGCAGCCATCCTCAGCGCGGCCCTGGTGGGCTTCCTCTGGTGGAACACTTCACCGGCAAAGATCTTCATGGGCGACACCGGATCGCTGGCCATCGGCGGCGCCGTTGCCGCCTTCGCGATTCTGTCCCGCACCGAACTCCTGCTCGCCTTCATCGGCGGCCTCTTCGTCCTGATCACCCTGTCCGTGATCATCCAGGTAGGCTTCTTCAGGCTCAGCGGGGGCAAGCGGGTCTTCAAAATGGCTCCCCTCCAGCACCACTTTGAGTTGAAAGGCTGGGCGGAAGTCACGGTCGTTGTCCGTTTCTGGATCCTTGCCGGACTGTTCGTCGCCGCAGGTCTCGGAATCTTCTACGCTGAATGGGTGGTGCTGCTGTGAACCAGGGCCCGGAATCGACGTCTCCTTCAACTGACCGCCTCAAGGACCTCACCAGCTGGGATGCTGACTGGAGGGGCCTCCGGGTGGTGGTCACGGGCATCGGTGTCTCGGGATTCGCCGCTGCCGACACCCTGATCGAACTCGGGGCCAGGGTGGTGGTGGTGGATGCCGCCACCACGGCCAAGGCTGAAGCCCAGGCCGACACCCTGAAAATTGTGGGTGCGGTGGACGTGCTCCTCGGCGAGGCTGCCGTTAGCCGTTTGCCGCTCATCGACGGCGAACTGCCGGAGCTTGTGGTCACTTCCCCAGGGTGGCGCCCTGACCAGGCATTGCTCGCCGCGGCGAAGCGAAAGCACATCGCAGTGTGGGGAGATGTGGAGTTGGCCTGGCGGTTGCGGCAGCGGGCCGGCCGCAAGACGGCGGACTGGCTTGCCATTACCGGAACCAATGGCAAAACAACCACGGTTGGCATGACTGAGTCCATGCTGCAGGCGGCGGGGCTGAAGGCCATCGCCGTGGGGAATGTGGGAACGCCGATCCTGGATGCCTTGCGGGACCCCGTGGAGTATGACGCTTTTGCCGTGGAGCTCTCCAGCTTCCAGCTTCACTGGAGCCATTCCCTGTCGCCGGTGGCCAGCGTCTGCCTTAACGTTGCCGAGGACCACGTTGACTGGCATGGTTCCTACGGATCGTACTTGGCGGACAAGGCCAAGGTTTACGAGAACACGCAGAAGGCTGCCATCTACAACGCCGAGCAGATCGAAACCGAACGGATGGTGGAGAACGCGGACGTCGTGGAAGGCTGCCGTGCCGTCGCCTTCACCACCAATACGCCCGCCATCAGCATGGTTGGCGTCGTGGAAGGTCTGCTGGTGGACCGCGCGTTCATTGCCGAGCGCAAGGATTCCGCCGCTGAGCTTGCTGCCATGTCCGACCTCGGACCGGTGGCTCCGCGGCACATGGTGGCCAACGCCTTGGCCGCGGCTGCCCTTGTCCGCGCCTACGGAGTGGAGCCGGCCGCCGTCAAGCAGGGCCTGCTCAACTACCTGCCTGGTGCCCACCGCATCCAGCTCGTGGCAAAGCACCGCGACGTACTGTGGATCAACGATTCCAAGGCGACAAATCCGCATGCGGCCTCGGCAGCACTCTCGGCTTTCACCAATGTGGTGTGGATAGCCGGCGGCCTGTCCAAGGGCGTCAACTACGACGACCTCGTCAAGGAACACGCCCCAAGGCTCAAAGCCGTGGTGCTGATTGGTACGGACACAGGGGCCCTGGAAGGAGCCCTCCAGCGACACGCGCCGGATGTCCCCGTGATAGCCCAGCCCAAGGGCGACACTGAAAAGGTGCAGACCGCAGCCGGTGACGCGTCCTCGCCGATTTATGGCGAGACCGTCATGGCCCAGGCCGTGGCGGCGGCAGCCAGCGTCGCAGCGCCGGGAGACACGGTGCTTATGGCTCCGGCGGCTGCATCCATGGATCAGTTCTCTTCCTACGCTCACCGTGGCGATGCTTTCATCCAGGCAGTTCGCGAGCTCGTGGAAGGGCAGGCACAGACCACCGAGGAGTAACAATGGTCAGCACGCCCACCCGCACCCGCGGAAAGAACCCCGGGGGAGGGAAAGCCAAGGCTTCGCCGGCTGCCCGAACGCAGCGCAGCGGGCTCCGCGGACACGTCCGGAGCTTTTGGGAGAGCCTTGAGGGCAAGAGCAAGGCCCCCAACAACTCCACGTACTACCTCATCCTTGGCTGTGCGCTGGCCCTGACTGCCATTGGCGTCATGATGGTGCTGTCGGCATCGAGCGTTGAAGCCATTTCCGAAGGCAAGTCGCCGTACGCCGATGCCCTGAAGCAGGCGGTGTTCGGTGTGGTGGGCCTCGTGGGCATGTACGTCATCTCGCGCACCAACGTGAACTGGATGAAGAAGTTGTCGTGGTGGGCCCTTGGAGCAACCATTGTGCTGCTGGTGATGGTCCAGGTGTTTGGCCGCCGCGTCAACGGCAACAAGAACTGGATCGACTTCGGCGGCATCACCTTGCAGCCCTCCGAGATCGCCAAGCTGGTGCTGTGTATCTGGATCGCTGCCGTCCTGGCCCGGAAAGTGAACTACCTGCACCGGTGGATGCATGTGATCGTCCCCGTTATACCCGGCGCGGGACTGGTCATGGGGTTGGTGATGGCAGGCAACGACCTCGGAACAGTCATCGTCATCGCCGCCATCGTTGCCGCAACGCTCTACTTTGCCGGCGTTCCCACCAAAATGCTGGCCGTCGCAGGTTTGCTGGGTGCTGTTGGCGCGGCCGCCATGACAGCGATCAGTCCCAACCGCATTTGCCGTGTCACCGCGTGGTTGGGCGTGGACAACGATGCGTGTACTGCGGATTCGGACTTCAGCTACCAGTCGACCAACGGCATGTACGGACTGGCCCAGGGCAGCTGGACAGGGTTGGGGCTGGGGCAGAGCAGGCAGAAGTACAACTGGCTGCCGGAAGCCCACAACGACTTCATTTTCGCGATCATCGGCGAAGAACTGGGCCTGGTGGGCACGATCGTCGTGCTGGCCCTCTTCGCGATTCTTGGGATCGCCATTTTCCGTGTGGTGGTCCGCCAAACTGATCCGTTCCAGCGGACACTTGCCGGTGGCATCATGGTGTGGTTGCTCGGCCAGGCCAGCATGAACATGGCTGTGGTCACACAGCTCCTCCCGGTCATCGGGGTACCGCTGCCCTTCATATCTTCCGGCGGGTCCGCCCTGGTGATGTCATTGTGCGGCGTGGGCGTAGTGTTGTCTTTGGCCCGGGCCCAGCTTCCTCCCCAACAACGGCCGCGCTTCCTTCCGCGCCGTTCCTCCAAGACCGCCACGAAAGCGTAAACAGCACTTCATGACTTCAACTCCGCACCAGCCATCCGCACCCCTGTCGGTTGTCCTCGCCGGCGGCGGCACCGCGGGCCACGTCAGTCCGCTGCTGGCCATTGCCGAGGCCATCAAGACCAAGCGCCCGGATGCTGCCCTCCTGGCCGTGGGCACGCCGTCGGGTCTTGAGGCCCGCTTGGTCCCGGCCGCCGGCTACGAGCTGGCGACCATCGACCGGGTGCCCTTTCCCCGACGGCCCTCAGCTGACCTGCTCCGGCTCCCCGGCCGCCTGGCGGGTGCCATCAAGCAGTCGGGACGCATCCTGGACGATGCCGCCGCGGATGTCCTGGTGGGCGTGGGGGGTTACGTTTGCACACCCATGTACCTGGCCGCCCGCCAGCGAAGGATCCCGATCGTCATCCACGAGGCCAATATCCGCCCGGGCCTTGCCAACCGCGTCGGTGCAAGGTTCAGCAGCCACGTGGCCGTGGCGTTTAAGGAGACCAGGCTCAAAGGCGCCCGGCACGTCGGCATGCCCATGCGCCGCGCCGTATCCGGCCTTGACCGCCGCACGGCGGCAGCAGCTGCCAAGGAGTCCCTGGGACTTCGCACGGACCGTCCTGCGTTGATCGTCACGGGCGGATCGTCGGGTGCCCTGAGCATCAACAAGTCCATAGCTGCAGCGCTCCCCGCGCTGGCCGAAGCAGGCATCCAGACGCTGCACATCACCGGAACAGGCAAAGCCGTCCGCGACGCCGAAGGTGGCCTCCTGGCCGCGGAAGGCTACCGGCAGGTGGAATACGTGGACGCCATGGATACCGTCTACGCCGCTGCGGATGTCCTCCTGGCCCGCGCCGGAGCCGCAACAGTCAGCGAGGTCGCGGCTGTGGGAGTACCGGCAGTCTTCGTTCCACTGCCGGTCGGCAATGGCGAGCAGGCGCTCAATGCCGCATCCCTCGTCGCCGCCGGGGGAGCGCTGCTGGTGGACGACAAGGACCTTGGACCCGGGTGGATCCTGTCCCACGTGGTCCCCCTGTTGTCGGACCCGGGCAGACTCGAGGACATGGCCCGGAAGTCCGAGGCCCTGGGCATCAGAAACGCCGATCAGCGGATGGCTGATCTTGTACTGGAAGCGGTATCAGCATGACGCACCACAACACTGCATCCCTCGGCTCGCTGGGGCGGGTCCATTTCATCGGTATCGGCGGTGTGGGCATGTCTGCCGTTGCCCGGATCATGGTGGCCCGCGGCGTGCCCGTCAGCGGTTCGGACGGCAAGGACCTTCCTGTCATGCAGGACCTTGCCGCGGCCGGGGCAAGGATCGCCGTGGGGTACGACGCCGGCAACCTGCAGGACGCCCAAACCGTGGTGGCGGGTTCGGCCATCCGTGATGACAATCCGGAACTGTCCGCTGCGCGCGCAGCGGGCCTGCCCGTCCTGCACCGCTCAGAGGCGCTGGCTGCCACCATGGCCGGGCACAGGGTAGTGACCATCGCCGGCACCCACGGCAAATCCACCACCACGTCCATGGTTGCGGTCCTCCTCAAGCAGGCGGGGCTTGATCCGTCCTTCGCCATCGGTGCCAACGTCCCGGCCCTCGGCGTCAACGCCGCCCATGGCGCCTCGGACATCTTCGTGGCTGAAGCCGATGAATCAGACGGCTCCTTCCTCAATTACCAACCGTCCATCGCGGTGGTCACCAATGTCGAAGCGGACCACCTCGACCACTACGGTACGGCCGATGCCGTGTTCGCCTCGTTTGATGACTTCGCAGCGCTCCTGCCGCCCGACGGTGTTCTGTTTGCCTGCGCCGATGATCCCGGGGCGCGGGCCCTGGCGGAGCGCACAGCGGCCAAGGGAACCACTCGCGTGCTCACGTATGGGACAGCGGACGACGCCGGCGTGCGGCTTAAGGACGACGGCCCGGGTTCCGTCTCGGTAGAGGCCGCCGGTGGCCGGTACGCACTGGACTTGAAGGTTCCCGGCCGCCACAATGCGCTGAATGCGGCGGCTGCTTTCGCCGTGGCCTTGGAGCTGGGGGTGGCCCCGGACCAGGCTGCGGCCGCGCTCGGCCACTTCACCGGGGCATCCCGGCGGTTTGAACTGAAGGGCCAGGCCGGGGGAGTGCGCGTGTACGACGACTATGCGCACCATCCAACCGAAGTCCGCGCGGCACTGTCGGCAGCGCGGTCGGTGGCGGGCGGCAACAAGGTCCATGTCCTCTTCCAGCCCCACCTGTTTTCCCGGACGCGTGAGTTCGCGGCCGAGTTCGCATCTGCCTTGGACCTGGCGGACACGGCCCTTGTCCTGGACATTTATCCCGCCCGTGAGGACCCCATCCCGGGGGTCACCAGCGACCTGATCGCAAACCGGCTTTCCAACGGAAGGCTCGTGGCTGCCGATGATGCGGTAGCCGGCGTCGTGGCTGCGGCCCGGGATGGCGATGTTGTCCTGACTGTCGGGGCGGGCGATGTGACCGCCTACGGGCCGGTGATTGTGGAGGCCCTTCGTGGCTAGTACCCGCAAGCCGACGTTCAAGCCGCGGGCCGCGGCAGGCGGCGGAAAGACCGGCACCCCCGGCCAGGCCTCCCGGAGTTCCGTGCCCGGGGGTGGATCCCCCGAGGAGGGGGTGATCAGCGCCGAGCGCTCCGTTGAACCGGAACGGAAGGCTCCGCCCAAGGCAAAAGCGAAGGCCGTGAGGTCCTTTCCACGTCCCGGGGCGAAACAACCCGCCAAAGCTGCGGTTCCGCCGGCCGGCAACGTCATAGCCTTTCCCGAGCCGAAGGCGCGCAGGCAGCGGCGCCTGGTGGTATGGACGGCCGCGGTCGTAACTGCTTTGGTTGCCCTGCTGATCACCGGTGCCGTCTATTCTCCTGTCCTTGCTGTCCGGACGGTGACGGTGGACGGGACAAAGCTCCTGACTCCCGACGCGGTCCAGGAAGCGCTCGGCGATCTGGAAGGCAAGCCCCTTCCGCAGGTCACCGAGGACGAAATCAATACCCTGCTGAAGCCGCTGGTCCAGGTGAGGTCGGCAACCATGGAGGCCAGGCCGCCGTCGGAGTTGCTGGTTCATGTCCACGAGCGGGTTCCCGTGGCGCTGCTCAAGCAGGGCGGCTCCTTTGTGCTGGTGGACGTCGACGGCGTCCAGCTCGGAGTGACACAGGACCAGGCGTCGGTGGCCCTGCCCCTGATCGACGATGGCGCGGCAGCAACCAATACCGAGCTGTTCAAAGCCATTGCGGCCGTCCTGGACACCTTGCCTGCGGACGTCCTGGCGAGGATGTCCACGGCTTCGGCCGCGTCACCGGATGCCGTGGAGCTGAAACTTGTGGATGGAAAGACGGTAGTGTGGGGCAATGCCGACGACAGGGAAACCAAGGCAAAGGCCCTGGAGGCATTGTTGAAGATGCCGCAGGATCCCAAGGTTCCCGTCAGTATTTACGACGTGAGCGTGCCACGGCATCCGTTCACCAAATAGGTGGTTGTGGAGGGTGGCTTCAGTGCGGCGGACGCCTTATTTCGCGGATTCCAGCGACACGCGCAAGCGGTCATTGCATGTGCGAAGCAGAGGAAATACCGTCGCTGTAGAGTTACTTGACATAACTATAACCTTCAACTAGAGGGTTAAGGTCCAAGGATTCAAGTTGGACTCGATCAGTTTCGCAATAGGACACAAGCAAGGGGCACGAAACGTGGCAGCACCGCAGAATTACTTGGCCGTCATCAAGGTCGTCGGCATCGGCGGCGGTGGCGTGAACGCAGTCAACCGAATGATCGAAGTCGGCCTCCGGGGCGTCGAGTTCATCGCCATCAACACCGACGCGCAGGCGCTGCTCATGAGTGACGCTGACGTCAAGCTCGACGTCGGCCGGGAGCTCACCCGCGGCCTTGGGGCCGGCGCCAACCCCGAGGTCGGAAAGCAGGCAGCCGAAGACCACGCCGATGAGATCGAGGAAGTTCTCCGCGGCGCAGACATGGTCTTTGTTACCGCAGGCGAAGGTGGTGGCACCGGCACCGGTGGCGCGCCTGTCGTGGCGCGCATTGCCCGCTCGCTCGGTGCCCTGACCATCGGCGTCGTCACCCGTCCCTTCACCTTCGAAGGCCGCCGCCGCGCAGGATCCGCAGAAGCCGGCATCGATGCCCTCCGCGACGAAGTCGACACCCTGATCGTCATCCCCAACGACCGGCTCCTTTCCATCAGCGACCGCAACGTCTCCGTCCTGGACGCCTTCCGCTCCGCTGACCAGGTCCTGCTCTCCGGCGTGCAGGGCATCACCGACCTGATCACCACCCCCGGCCTCATCAACCTTGACTTTGCCGACGTCAAGTCCGTCATGCAGGGGGCGGGTTCTGCCCTCATGGGTATCGGCTCTGCCCGGGGCGAAGACCGTGCCGTCAAGGCTGCGGAACTTGCCATCGCTTCGCCGCTGCTTGAAGCATCCATTGACGGCGCCCACGGTGTGCTGCTGTCCATCCAGGGCGGCTCGGACCTTGGCCTCTTCGAGATCAACGAAGCCGCCCGCCTGGTCCAGGAAGTCGCCCACCCCGAAGCCAACATCATCTTCGGTGCCGTCATTGACGACGCCCTGGGTGATGAAGCCCGGGTCACGGTCATCGCGGCCGGATTCGACGACGTCAAGGCAACGTCACCGTCCATGGACCAGTCGCGTCCTGCCCAGAACCCGGTACCGGCCGCTGAGCGTCCCGCAGCGCCGGCGTCGGCTCCGTCGAATGCCGCAGCTCCCCAGCACGCCACCGCGGGCATCGGTGCAGCCGGCCTGAGCAACTGGGGCCAGCAGCGCCCGGCGGCCTTGCCCGCTGATTCGGGGTTCGACGTGGACCTTCCGGCAGTCGTGGAGCCGGACCTGACGGGCAACCGCTCTGACGACCTCGATGTTCCCGACTTCCTCAAGTAAGCAAGCAACCGGAGAGTCAGTACCTGGTGTTTTGGTGGCGCAATGAAGTTCGTCCCGGCGTGTCTGTTGCCTTCACGGACGCACGCGCCGGGAACCTGGCCCTTCACGTGGGGGACAACCCGGACGACGTAGCATCGCGCAGGGCGCAGGTGGAACAGGCCGCGGGCCTGGGAGGCCGCACCTTCCAGTACATGAACCAGGTCCACGGCAACAGCGTGGCCGTGATCAACCACTGGGGTGCCGGTCCTACTGCCGACGCCATGGTGTCCGTTGCGGATGCGGCGGGCGGGTCGGTCCAGCCCTTGTCGGTGATGGTTGCGGACTGCGTGCCCGTGGTCCTTGTGGGGTCCACGGAAACCGATGCCCCGGCTGTTGCGGTCGCCCATGCCGGACGTCCCGGGGTTGCCTCTGCGGTGGTGACTGCCGCTGTCGACAGGATGCGGGACCTCGGAGCGCGGCACATCACAGCCTGGCTTGGCCCGTCCATTTGCGGGCGGTGCTATGAAGTTCCTGCAGCCCTGCGGGAGCAGGTGTCTGCCGCCGTGCCTGAATCCTGGGCGGAGACATCGTGGGGAACCCCTGCGTTGGATCTTCCCGCGGGCGTGCGTGCGCAACTGGCAGCCTCGGGCGTGGACGTTCTTTACTCAGGGGAGTGCACTCTGGAACACGAGGGTCTTTTTTCTTACCGCCGGGACTCCCGGACCGGTCGGTTCGCAGGATTGGTATGGACACATGACCGGCAAGGATAAGGCAACGCGGGCCCTTGTGGACGGCCCGGCGGACGATGGCCGCACGGCCGAACTCGCCGGGCGGCTTGAGGCTGTCCGGCAGCGGATCACCGCTGCCACCGCCGCAGCGGGACGTTCCGATGTCCCCGCCCTCATCGTGGTCACCAAGTTCCATCCGGCCGCCGATATCCGCAGGCTGGCTGCATTGGGCGTCCGTGACGTCGGCGAGAACCGCGATCAGGAGGCCTCCGCGAAATCCGTGGAGCTGGCTGACCTGGACGTGCGGTGGCACTTTATCGGGCAGCTGCAAACCAACAAGGCAAAAACCGTCGCCAAGTATGCATATTCCGTCCAGTCCATAGACCGCCCACAGCTCGTTGACGCCTTGGCCAAAGCGGTGCGTCGGGAGAAGGAAGAGACCGGCCGCGCTGACCTCCGCTGCTTCATCCAGGTGAATCTGGACGACTCCGCCGGAGCGCATCGGGGCGGGGCGCAGCCTTCCGAGGTCTTGGCCCTGGCGGAAAAGATTACGGCGGCCGACGGGCTGGTGCTTGCCGGCCTGATGGCGGTCGCGCCCCTGGGAGGCGATCCCGAGGCGGCGTTCGGGAAACTGGCCCGTATTTCTGCGGATTTGCGAGCTGAGTACCCGTCCGCTGACGCTGTCTCCGCCGGCATGAGCCAGGACCTGGAAGCCGCCATCGGGTCCGGAGCGACACACCTGAGAATTGGCTCCGATATTCTCGGTTCGCGTCCTGCGGTGGGGTAGCGTCAAAGTATTGGAATGACGGGCCGGGGTTCCAACACGTCAAGTCATGGCGGCCCGCCTACTGCAGAAACGATAGGAGTGCACCATGGCTGGCGCTCTGCGCAAGACAATGATCTATCTTGGGCTCGCCGATGGCGATGATCACTACAAATCTGAGCAGGCTGTCGCCCACCAAGACGAAGAACGCCCCCAGACGCAGGAACGGGAAGAGCGCCGTGCGCCGGCACCCGTCCGGGAAGTTGTCCGTGAAATGCCCACAGTAGACGCCGAAGAGGAATACCGCGCTCCCGTGACACCCATCAAGCGTGCGGCGTCAAGCCGCGAAGACGCCTCCGGCCTAAGGCAGATCACCACCGTTCACCCCCGGTCCTACAATGACGCCAAGCTGATCGGCGAGAGCTTCCGCGACGGAATCCCGGTCATCATGAATGTCACGGACATGGGCGAGGCCGACGCCAAGCGACTGGTGGACTTCTCCGCCGGCCTGGTGTTTGGTCTCCACGGCAGCATCGAGCGCGTTACCAACAAAGTCTTCCTCCTGTCTCCCTCCTATGTGGAGGTCATCGGGGACGACAAGAAGGCCAGCGAGTCGCAGGCCAGCTTCTTCAACCAGAGCTGAAAAGATCTTTCACGGATGCCAGGCGGGCCAACCCGCCTGGCATCTGTGTTGCAATAGTAGGGACCGATCGGCATTCCGGAACAAGTGGGAGATCTGAGCTAACTCGTGGGCATTGTTTTCGGCCTTATCTATATTGTGTTGTTGCTGTTTTTCATTGCTCTGATCATCAGGCTGATCTTTGAATGGGTGCAGATGTTTGCCCGTCAGTGGCGTCCCCGTGGTGTGGCCTTGGTAACAGCCCACGTGGTCTACTCGGTCACAGATCCGCCGCTTCGGCGGCTAAGGCGTCTGATTCCGCCCCTGCAACTGGGTGGGATTTCGTTGGATCTGGGCTTCCTGATCCTCATCATTGCCGTCAGCATTGCCATGGCTGTGACCAACAGCCTGGCCTAGCTCCACCGTCGGAAACGGGACCATCCACGGGTCCCCGGACCGCAAATTCTCCAAATCAACACGATGGTGTTGAATTGGAGGAACCAGATGATATTTAGGTACCGTAGTTTTGAACGGCCGGAAGGCCTCCTGACTAACTAGACCAACGAGGTGACCAGATGGCTTTGACGCCAGAAGACGTTGTCAACAAGCGCTTTCAGCCGACCAAGTTCCGCGAAGGCTACGACCAGGACGAGGTAGACGACTTCCTCGATGAGATCGTGGTTGAACTGCGCCGCCTGAACCAGGAGAACGACGAACTTCGCAAGAAGCTCGGCGAAGCCGGTTCGGCAGTGCCTGCGGCAACGGCTGCGGCTCCGGTCGTCGAGAAGGTTCCCGCGCCCGTCAAGGTGGACAAGGAAGCAGAGGCCAAGGCTGAAGCCGAGGCCAAGGCTGCTGAGGCTGCCAAGAAGAAGGAAGCCGAGCAGGCTGCGGCTGCCGCCGCTGCTGCCAAGGCACCGGCCGCCAACAACGGCCATACCGCTTCTGCAGAGTCCGCTGCCGGTCTGCTGGCCATGGCGCAGCAGATGCACGACAAGCACGTGGCCGATGGTGCCCAGCAGAAGGAAAAGATCATCGCCGAGGCGCAGATCGAGGCATCCAGCCTGGTGAACGACGCCCAGGAGAAGTCCCGCAAGATCCTCGGCGCCCTGGAGCAGCAGCGCTCCGTCCTGGAACGCAAGGTCGAGCAGCTCCGCGGCTTCGAGCGTGACTACCGCTCCCGCCTCAAGGCCTACATCGAAGGCCAGCTGCGCGATCTTGACGCCCGTGGTTCCGTTGCCGCTCCCGAGGTGGGCGAAGCAACCGCGGACGTTTAGCAAGTATTCTGAAAGCCGGTGGCTGAGGACTCCTCGGCCACCGGCTTTTGTTGTTAATGCCCAGCAGCAGTCTTCCAGGTTCCACGAATGAAAGCGCCATGACCGACGAACTTTCCGGCCACGAGCCACGGCCCGTCCCTCCAGCCCAACGAAAATGGCGCCCGGCCATGCTCTGGCTTTTTGCTGCCTTTGCTGTCTTTGCGTACACGTTCGACCAAGTGACCAAGCTGTGGGTGACGAGCACCATGACGGAGGGTGAACGGATCCCGGTTCTGCCACCGCTGCTGCACTGGTACTACATCCGTAACTCCGGTGCCGCCTTCTCCATCGGCGAGGACGTGACGTGGATCTTCACGATCGTCATGGCCACGGTGTCCATAGCGATCCTTTTCCAGCTGCGGAAGCTCGGCTCCGCCTGGTGGGCGCTGTCCCTTGGTCTGCTGTTGGGTGGCGCGCTGGGCAACCTGACCGACCGCCTGTTCCGTGAACCCTCCTTCGCCATGGGCCATGTGGTGGACTTCATCCAGTTGCCCAACTTCGCGATCTTCAATATCGCCGACTCCGCCGTCGTGTCCGGTGTGGTGATCATCTGCCTCCTGACGTTGCGCGGGGTCGGGATGGACGGCACCCGGCATGTTGCCGAACCAAAGACCGCGAAAGGCGCAACGGAGGAGCGTTCCGGTGAGTAACCGGCTAGTGGTGCCGGAGGACCTCGCCGGTTCCCGGGCGGATGCAGGGCTCGCCAAGCTGCTGGATATTTCCCGTTCGGCGGCGGCCCTGCTGATTGCCGGGGGACATGTCACCAGCGCTGGAGTTCCCCTGGGCAAGTCAGCAAAGCTCGTTTCCGGCTCTGTGCTGGATGTCACGGTTCCCGAGCGGCCGGATCCCTTGGAAGTCGTGGAGGAAGTTGTGGAAGGCCTTAAAATCCTGCTGGACGATGACGATTTCGTGGTCATCGACAAACCGGTGGGAGTGGCTGCACACCCTTCGCCAGGTTGGGTTGGTCCCACGGTGGTGGGCGGCCTTGCCGGTGCCGGTTACCGCATTTCCACCTCCGGCGCACCGGAGCGCGCAGGCATCGTGCACCGGCTCGACGTCGGGACGTCCGGGGTCATGGTGGTGGCCAAGACCGAGGATGCGTACACGGTCCTCAAGCGGGCTTTCAAGGAACGTACGGTGGACAAGGTCTACCATGCGGTGGTGCAAGGGCTCCCGGACCCCCTGGTTGGAACCATCGATGCTCCGATCGGCCGCCACCCCGGGCATGACTGGAAGTTTGCCGTCATCGAGGACGGGCGGCCCTCTGTGACCCACTACGAGGTCCTGGAGGCGTTCGGAAAAGCCACCCTGGTGGAGGTCCATCTGGAGACAGGCCGCACGCACCAGATCCGGGTTCATTTCTCGGCGCTCAGGCATCCCTGTGCCGGCGATCTCACGTATGGCGCGGATCCCCGCCTCGCTGCCAACCTGGGGCTCACCCGCCAATGGCTCCATGCCCGGCAGTTGGGCTTCAACCACCCGCGGACCGGTGATTGGGTGGAAGTCACAAGCGGGTATCCAGCCGACCTCCAGTACGCTCTTGACCTGCTGGCGAGTGGCACCGCCTAGGCTGGCTCGCGGCTTGCCGGTCCACGGCGTCGTCCTGCCCGGACGGTAGACTGTCGTGGTGAGTTCCAGCAATGATTCGTTCGTCCACCTGCACACCCATACCGAATACTCCATGCTGGATGGAGCGGCCCGCCTGGGTGAACTCTTCGATGAGACCGAGCGCCTGGGCATGCCCGCTTTGGCCACGACGGACCACGGCTACCTTTTCGGCGCCTTCGACTTCTGGCGGAAGGCAACTGACAAAGGCATCAAACCCATCATCGGCGTAGAGG
Source organism: Paenarthrobacter sp. NCHU4564 (assembly GCF_052156435.1). Taxonomy (NCBI): domain Bacteria; kingdom Bacillati; phylum Actinomycetota; class Actinomycetes; order Micrococcales; family Micrococcaceae; genus Paenarthrobacter; species Paenarthrobacter sp. NCHU4564. The sequence continues at coordinate 462,520 of NZ_JBQLIS010000001.1, read as the reverse complement.
CGTACGTTACGCCGGGGACGGCACGCGGTGACAAGGAGCGTGTGCGCTGGGGTGATGAAAGCCAGCGCAAGGACGATGTCTCCGGCGGTGGTTCGTACACCCACATGACCCTGCTCAGTTACAACAACGTAGGCATGCGGAACCTGTTCCGGGCATCCTCCATTGCCTCGCTCGACTCGGTCTTCGGTAAATGGCCGCGGCTGGACCGGGAACTCCTCAACACCTACTCCGAGGGTCTTATCGCTACGACCGGCTGCCCATCAGGAGAGGTCCAGACCCGGCTTCGCCTGGGCCAATACCGCGAAGCGCTGGAAGCCGCAGCCGAGTTCCGGGACATATTCGGCGCGGAGAACTACTTTTGCGAGCTGATGGACCATGGGCTGGACATCGAGCGGCGCGTCACCGGCGACCTCCTGAGGCTCGCCAAGGATCTCAACCTTCCCCTCGTGGCCACGAACGACCTCCATTACACCCACGAGCACGATGCCAAAGCCCACGAGGCACTGTTGGCCATCCAGTCCGGGTCGACCCTCCTGGAGCCCACCTACGACCAAGGCGGTTCGCGGTTCGCCTTCTCCGGCAGCGGCTACTACCTGAAGTCGCCGCAGGAAATGCGGGAGCTCTTCAGGGACCACCCCGAAGCCTGTGACAACACATTGCTCATTGCCGAGCGCTGCGATGTGTCCTTCAATACTGACGCCAACTACATGCCCCGTTTCCCCTGCCCGCCCGGTGAGGACGAGACATCCTGGCTGGTCAAGGAAGTGGACAAGGGGCTGGCCTACCGGTATCCCCAGGGCGTCCCGGACACTGTCCGCAAGCAGGCGGACTACGAGCTCGAGGTCATTACCTCCATGGGCTTCCCGGGCTACTTCCTGGTCGTCGCCGACTTCATCAACTGGGCAAAGAACAACGGCATCCGGGTAGGGCCCGGCCGAGGCTCCGGTGCCGGTTCAATGGTTGCCTACGCCATGCGCATCACGGATCTTGATCCGCTGCAGCACGGCCTGATCTTCGAGCGCTTCCTCAACCCGGACCGTGTGTCCATGCCTGACTTCGACGTCGACTTCGATGATCGCAGGCGCTCGGAAGTCATTGACTACGTCACCAGGAAATATGGTGATGAGCGCGTGGCCATGATCGTGACGTACGGCACCATCAAGACCAAACAGGCGCTGAAAGACTCTTCCAGGGTGCTGGGCTACCCCTTCAGCATGGGGGAGCAGCTCACCAAGGCGCTGCCGCCTGCAGTGATGGCCAAGGACATTCCGTTGGCGGACATCCAGAACCCCGAGGCCAAGCGGTACAGCGAGGCCGGCGACTTCCGGCAACTGATCGCCACGGACCCGGAGGCTGCCAAAGTCTTCGAAACCGCGCTTGGCATCGAGGGGCTGAAGCGGCAGTGGGGTGTCCACGCGGCCGGCGTCATCATGTCCTCCGACCCCATCATCGACGTCATTCCGATCATGCGCCGGTTCCAGGACGGCCAGGTCATCACGCAGTTCGATTACCCCACGTCCGAGGGCCTGGGCCTGATCAAGATGGACTTCCTGGGGCTGCGGAACCTGACGATCATTTCCGACGCCCTGGAAAACGTCAAAATGAACCGCGGTATCGACATCGACCTTGAAAACCTTGCCCTGGATGACGCGGCGTCCTACGAACTCCTCGCCCGCGGAGACACCCTCGGCGTGTTCCAGCTGGACGGCGGACCCATGCGGTCGCTGCTCAAACTGATGAAGCCGGACAACTTCGAAGACATCTCCGCCGTGCTGGCGCTGTACCGTCCCGGCCCGATGGGCGCCAACGCGCACACGGACTATGCGCTGCGCAAGAACGGGATCCAGGACGTGGTCCCGATCCATCCCGAGCTTGCCGAGCCGCTGGAAGACATCCTCGGCGGGACGTTCGGCCTGATCGTGTACCAGGAACAGGTTATGGCCGTGGCCCAGAAGCTTGCGGGCTACTCGCTGGGCCAGGCAGATATTCTCCGCCGTGCCATGGGCAAGAAGAAGAAATCCGAGCTGGACAAGCAGTTCGCCGGCTTCTCCCAGGGCATGCAGGACAACGGCTACTCCATGGAAGCCGTCAAAACGCTGTGGGACATCCTGCTGCCGTTCTCCGATTACGCCTTCAACAAGGCGCACTCGGCAGCCTACGGCGTGATCTCCTATTGGACGGCCTATTTGAAGGCGCACTATGCGCCCGAGTACATGGCCGCGCTGCTGACGTCGGTAGGCGATGACAAGGACAAGTCAGCCATCTATCTCAATGAATGCCGACGCATGGGCATCACGGTGCTTCCGCCGGACGTCAATGAATCCTCCCTGAACTTCACGCCTGTGGGCGACGACATCCGCTTCGGCATGGGTGCCATCCGGAACGTGGGCGTTAACGTCGTGGAGGCCATGGTCTCCGCCCGGCAGACCGAAGGCGCGTACACCTCATTCAAGGACTTCCTGATGAAGGTTCCGGCGATCGTGTGCAACAAACGCACCATTGAATCCCTCATCAAGGCCGGCGCCTTCGATTCGCTGGGCCACCACCGCCGTGCACTGGCCATGATCCATGAAGAAGCCATCGACTCCGTCATCACGCTGAAGCGGAACGAGGCCATCGGCCAGTTCGACCTCTTCGCCGGGTTTGAGGACCAGGAGCCCGAGGCCTCGCTGAGCACCGAGATCCCGGACCTCCCCGAGTGGGAGAAGAAGGACAAACTCTCGTTTGAACGCGACATGCTGGGTTTGTATGTGTCCGACCACCCGCTGCAAGGACTCGAGGGCGTCCTGAGCCAGCATGCGGAACAGTCCATTACCTCGATCATCGCCGAGGATGGACCGCACGACGGCGCGATCGTCACCATTGCGGGCATGATCACCTCGTTGAGCCGAAGGATCGCCAAGGCAAGCGGCAACGCCTATGCGCGGGCCGAGATCGAGGATCTGGGCGGCTCGATGGAGGTCATGTTCTTCGGACAGGTCTACGGACCCATAGCCTCGGTCCTGGCCGAGGACCTCATCGTGGTGGTCAAGGGCCGTCTGCAGCGCAGGGATGACGGCGCCGTGACGCTGAACTGCATGGAGCTGTCCGTTCCCGACCTGAGCGAAAGCGTCAACGGACCTGTGGTGATCACGATTCCGACGTTCAAGGCCACCGAAGCCGTGGTCACGGATCTGCGTGATGTGCTCCGGACCCACCGCGGTAACTCCGAGGTCCGGCTCAAGCTCATGGGTGACACGAAGATGGAGATCATGGCTCTGCCCGTGCACATGCGCGTCAACCCCAGCCCCTCACTCTTTGGCGACCTGAAGGTCCTGCTGGGCCCGGCCTGCCTGGACCACTAGCGACCGGGCGGTACACCGGCCGGCCCCGTGTGGTCAGATCTCGTAGTCCAGGGGCGCGGGCTGGCTGTAGGCGCCGCTGTGGTACAGCAGGGGAGCGGCAACGCCTCCAACCTGGCCACCCACCACTTCAACCACCACCACGGCGTTGTTCTCGAACGATAGCCGCATCTGGATTTTGCCCACCAGCCACCCGGCCACATCCTTCAGGATGGGGACGCCGTGCGGCCCTGGCTCCCAGTGGTCGCCGTCGAAGCGGTCCCGCGTGCGGGCGAACCGGTCGGCCAGGGCCTGGTTCTCCGACCCCAGCATGTGGACCCCGATGTACTGGGCATTCGCCACTGCGGGCCAGGAGCTGGAGCTTCGCGCCATGTTGAAAGTGAAGCGTGGCGGTTCCGCGGAGAGCGACGCGACGGATGTGGCGGTGAAACCGAAGGGGTGGCCGTCATGGTTGGCCGTGATGATGGCCACCCCGGCAGCATGGCGGCGGAACATTTCCCTGAACGTCTGCTGGAAACCGGGTGTTTCGCTGTCCACGGGTGACCTCCTGGGCGTGGGGCGGCAATCGCGCGTCTTTCGGCAATCGCGCGTCTTTCAACCAGCGTATGCCTCGAAGGGACGTCGCTGCGCATTTTCCCGTGGGCACGTAAACCTTTGTTAATGTGGGGTGATGACCGAGTCCGTAGCCCCCGCTGCCCACACCTTCGATTCCAAACAGCGGTGGGGAAGGCTTCGCTCCAAGGACATGTTGTGGCTCGTGGTCCAAGCCGCGGCAGGAGTCATGGCAGGCTTGCTGTGGTGGGTTCTTGCCCCGGGTGGACTGAATCTGGTGTCCGGAAACCCTGACCTGGGCAACCCATCGAATCCCGACTCCTGGCTGCCCCGGGATCTGGTCCTGGCCGGCCTCATGTTGGTGGCCGGGTGTGCAGCCGGACTCACCCTGGATGGAAAGCTGGAGGGCCAAGGCGCAGGACGACGGTTCGGATTTGCGGTGGCCGGTGGTGCCGCCGGTGCGGTGCTTGCATGGTTGACGGGGCTGCTGGCCGCCGTGGTGTGGGGCGTCGCTCCAGACCCTGCCCTCGGAGCCGAGTATGGGTTCACGCTCAGGTCGTACGCCGTTCTTCCGTTGTGGCCCGGTGCCGTGGCCTTCGTGACGTTCGTCCTGGCGTTGTTCGGGGTTCTTACGGGTAAACCCGTAAAATAGCGGCGTGACTCTTTCTTCGGACACTTCCGTTCCTGCCGCATCGTCCCTGGATTTCCGCAGCATCGATTTCCGTGGACGCCACCTTTCGCTGGCCGAACTGCGCGCCGCAGTTCCCCGGGCGAAGCATCAAACGATGGCGGATGCCGAAAGCAAGGTCCTGGACATCATCGCCGATGTCCGCAACCGCGGCTTCGCAGCCCTCACCGACCTCGCCAGGAAGTTCGACGGCGTTGACCAGTCGCACCCGCGGGTCCCCGCAGAGGCACTCGCCGAAGCCCTGGCCGGGATCGATCCGGAGGTGCGGGCAGCGTTGGAGGAGTCCATCAAGCGTGCCCGGCAGTTTGCTGAACGCCAGCGCCCTGCGAATGTTGAGGTGCCGCTGGCAGACGGGGCCGCCGTCAGCCAGAATTGGATTCCCGTGGGCCGGGTCGGCCTGTATGTCCCTGGCGGTTTGGCGCCGCTGGCATCCTCGGTCATCATGAACGTCGTTCCGGCCGTGGCTGCCGGCGTTGAGTCGATTGCGCTGGCGTCCCCGCCGCAGAAGGAATGGGGTGGCCTGCCGCACCCGACGATCCTGGCCGCTGCAGCCCTGCTGGGAATCGACGAGGTTTACGCTATTGGCGGTGCCCAGGCGATTGGCTCGTTCGCCTACGGCGTTCCCGGGTCACAGGACGGGCTTCCCATCGAGCCGGTTGATGTGGTCACCGGCCCGGGGAACATCTTTGTGGCAACGGCCAAGCGATTGGTCAAGGGCGTGGTGGGCATCGACTCGGAGGCCGGGACCACCGAAATCGCCATTCTTGCCGATTCCACAGCCAAGCCCGCTCTGGTGGCGGCAGACCTGATCAGCCAGGCGGAGCACGATCCCAAGGCGGCCTCCGTCCTGGTGACGGACTCCGGGGACCTGGCGGACGCCGTCGTGGATGAACTCCGGCGGCAGGCAGCGGCCACCAGGCACAGCGCGCGTGTCTTGGAAGCGCTGTCGGGTCCGCAATCGGGTGTTGTCCTGGTTGATGACCTGGAACAGGGAATCGCCGTGTGCAATGCCTACGCGGCAGAACACCTGGAGATCATGACCGCGGACGCCGCGGCGGTGGCCGCACGCATCCGCAATGCCGGCGCCATTTTTGTCGGCGACTACAGCCCGGTGAGCCTGGGCGACTACTGCGCCGGTTCCAACCATGTGCTGCCCACGAGTGGCACGGCCGCTTTTTCTTCCGGCCTCAACGTCACCACGTTCCTGCGGGCGGTACAGGTCATCAACTACGACCGCGCTGCGCTGGAGGAGGTCAGCGGCCACATCGTGAGTTTGGCCGGGGCTGAGGATCTGCCGGGACACGGTGATGCCGTGAGGATCCGCTTCGCCTAGGCGATCACCAGGTGCAACCACTACATGTGCGGGTAGCCACCACTACATGTAGTAGTTACACGCTTGTCATTAGCTGGATGCCAACCGTAAACTGGTGCCGGAAGTAAAAATCCGGCACCATTTGCGTTCGTGGACCCCAGCGGGTGCGGACACACCGGAACAGTTTCAGGGAGGCCCAGCGTGTATTGTCCGTTTTGCCGGAATCCTGACTCACGCGTGGTGGACAGCCGGATGGCCGACGACGGTTCTTCCATCAGGCGCCGCCGCCAATGTCCCGAATGTGGTCGCCGCTTCACCACCGTGGAAACCACCAGCCTCTCCGTGATCAAACGCTCAGGGGTGGGGGAGCCCTTCAGCCGCATCAAGGTCATCAGCGGAGTCCGGAAGGCATGCCAGGGACGCCCGGTCACCGAGGACGATCTCGCCATGCTGGCGCAGGAAGTCGAGGAGAATATCCGCTCCTCCGGGGCAGCCGAAATCGACGCCCATGAGGTAGGACTCGCGATCCTTGGCCCCCTGCGCAAGTTGGACGAGGTCGCCTACCTGCGTTTCGCCAGTGTCTACCAGGCTTTTGAGTCACTGGAGGACTTCGAGTCCGCCATTGCGCTGCTGCGCCAGGAAGCCGGCGCGCAGGCCACAGCCGGGGCCACGGAAGCCAAGGGCTCCGAGAGAAGCCAGCTCTAGCCTGGTGGCGGCAGCGGAGGGGAAGCCGCGGCCGCCACCGTCATATCAGTGGCTGTGTCCCTTACTTGGCGAGGTTGTGATGCAGCGCCACTTCCAGTGCGGCGCCCACAATGCCCGCGTCGTTCTTGAGCTTGGCGGTGACAATGGGTGTCCGCAGCTGCAAGTGCGGGAAATACTCGTCGGAGCGCTTGGAGATTCCCCCTCCGATGATGAACAGCTCGGGGGAAAACAGGAACTCAACGTGCTGCAGGTAGCGGTTGAGGAGGACTCCGTACTCATCCCAGCTCAGGCCATCACGTTCACGGGCCACTGCTGAGGCCTTGGTCTCGGCATCGAATCCGTCAATCTCCAGGTGGCCGAGTTCGGCATTGGGAACCAGCTGGCCATTGAAGATGAAGGCAGAACCGATGCCGGTTCCCAACGTGATGACCAGCACGGTGCCGTCGACGCCTTCCCCGGCGCCGTAGCGGGCCTCGGCGAGGCCGGCGGCATCGGCGTCGTTGATGACCTCGACGGGCCGGCCCAGCCGCTCGGTGAACTTCTTGTCGATGTTCGTTGCCAGCCATGATTTGTCGACATTGGCTGCAGAGTTGACCACGCCGTGCTGGATGATACCCGGGAACGTCACACCTACGGGCGAGTCGGCGGCCGGGGCCTCAGGGCGGAGGGAGAGTTCCTCCACGATCTGGGCCACCACGTCCGCTACAGCTTCCGGAGTGGCCGGCTGGGGCGTGGGGACGCGGAAGCGGTCGCCGATCAGCTTGCCCTTTTTCAGGTCGACAATGCCGCCCTTGATGCCGGTGCCGCCGATGTCGATGCCGATCAGCGGGGCGTTCTTGTGGGTCTTCTCATCCTTTTTGGACAATGCAGTTTTCCGTTCATGGCAGGAGGGGTGAACATGGCGCAGCTTGCAGCTGCGGTGGACCTTCCGGAGAGTTCAAGGAAGGGTCAGGATTTCCGCGCCGGTCTCGGTGACCAGCAAGGTGTGTTCGAATTGGGCCGTTCGTTTGTGGTCCCTGGTGACGACCGTCCAGTCGTCCTCCCACATGTCCCATTCGATGGTGCCAAGGGTCAGCATGGGTTCGATGGTGAAGACCATGCCTGCCTCGATCACGGTGTTGTACGCCGGGGCTGCGTCGTAATGCGGAATGATGAGGCCGGTATGGAAGGCCTCGCCGACACCGTGTCCCGTGAAATCCCGTACCACGCCGTAGCCGAAGCGTTTGGCGTAGGACTGGATGGCACGGCCGATGACGTTGATCTCGCGGCCCGGGGCCACGGCCTTGATGGCCCGGTTGAGCGACTCCTGCGTACGCTCAACCAGAAGACGGGACTCTTCGTCCACGTCGCCCACCAGGAAAGTGTAGTTGGTGTCTCCGTGCACCCCGTCGATGAAGGCGGTGATGTCGATGTTCAGGATGTCGCCGTCCTGGATCACCGTGGAGTCGGGGATGCCGTGGCAAATGACCTCGTTCAAGGACGAGCACAGGGATTTGGGGAAACCCCTGTAGCCGAGGGTGGAGGGATAGGCGTTGTGGTCCAGGAGGAACTCGTGGCCGATCCGGTCCAGATGGTCCGTGGTAACACCGGGTTGGATGTGTTGTCCGACCTCCACGATGGCCTGGGCAGCAATACGGGAGGCCACACGGATCTTCTCGATGGTCTCCGGCGACTTGACCTCGGAGCCGGTGAATTTGGCAGGCGCCTTCTTGCCCACGTACTCAGGGCGGGGGATCGACGCCGGTACCGGCCGCTGCGGGCTGATGGTTCCGGGCGTGAGCGTGCCGATGGGTGCAGTGGAAGCAAGAGAAGGCATAGATTGATCATATAAGGCACTCAAGAGACGCAAGTAACAATGCGGGCCGGCCGTTGCGTGGCTCCGCGAACGTTACGGGCCGGCCCCGAAGACCGAGGAGGAGACGTGACGGAGTACTGGTACAACGTCAGGACGCACGAGATCGAAGAGGACGCGATGTCGGACTGGTCCCAGTTGATTGGCCCGTACAAGACCAGGGAGGAAGCCGAACATGCCCTGGAGAAGGTCCGGCAGCGCAATGAGGCCTGGGAAGCCCAGGACGACGACTAGAAGGAGTGCTCCGGACCAGGGAACTGCCCGGAGCGCACATCTTCACGGTAGGCTGCGGCAGCGTCGGTCAACGTGGTCCGGAGATCGGCGTACTGCTTGACGAACCTGGCCATCTTTCCGCCGCGCAATCCCGCCATGTCCTGCCATACCAGCACCTGGCCCGTTGTCCCCCTGCCGGCCCCGATGCCCACGGTCGGGACGCGGAGCGCTGCGTCAACGGCCGCCGCCGTCTCCGCCGGAACCATTTCCATCAACACGCTGAAAGCGCCGGCTTCCTGGAGGGCGAGGGCATCATCGATGAGCCGCTGCGCGTCGTCACCGCGGCCCTGGACACGGTAGCCGCCCAGGGAGTGTTCGCTTTGCGGGGTGAAGCCGATGTGCGCCATGACAGGGATGCCGGCCTGGACCATCGCCTTGACAGTCCCGGCGTAGTAGGCGCTGCCTTCGATTTTCACGGCATGGGCAAGGCCTTCCTTGAGGAACCGCACGCCGCTGGCGACCGCCTGCTGGGGCGAGACTTCATAACTGCCGAACGGCAGGTCGGCCACGATCAGTGATCTTCTGGCTGACCGGCTGACCGCGCGGCACAGCGGGAGGAGCTCGTCCACGGTGACAGGAAGGCTTGTCTCGTTGCCAAAGACGTTGTTGGAGGCGGAGTCGCCCACCAGGAGGACTTCTATTCCTGCCTGGTCGAAGATTTCGGCCGTGTACTGTTCGTAGGCGGTGAGCATGGCAAAGCGTGTTCCGTTGTCTTTGGCCTGCTGGAGGTGGTGGATACGGACCCGACCGCCCGGCTTGGCGCCCCCGGCCGCAGGTGCCGGCGTGGCAGGAGAAGGGCCCGTGCCGTACGGTGCGGAAACCTCGGCGGGCGTGCTGGACTCAGGAAAGTTGCTCGGGGCCATGGATAGAGCCTAAGCCGTGCCGCGGACCGCTGCCAGCAGTGTGCCAGGCGTCACTGTTTGTAAACGCTGTGTTACGCGGCCCTCCTGCGGCGGCATTCCACGGGAATGCTTAGTAGAGTGAAGGCTGAGCTGCCGTGGCTTTCGGAGAAGGGACCTGCGGCGTGGACACCAACCGGAAATGAGGCCCCATGGACCGCCAGCAAGAGTTCGTTCTGCGGACGATCGAAGAGCGCGACGTGCGCTTCGTGCGCTTGTGGTTCACCGACGTCGTGGGGTCGCTGAAGTCCGTGGCACTGGCGCCGGCCGAAGTCGAAGGGGCCTTTGAGGAAGGCCTGGGCTTTGACGGTTCCGCGATCGAGGGCCTGGCCCGTGTCTTCGAGTCCGATATGCTTGCGCAGCCGGATCCGTCCACCTTCCAGATCCTGCCGTGGCGCGGTGAAACGGAGCAGACCTCACGGATGTTCTGCGATGTGCTGACTCCTGACGGTGAACCGTCTGCTGCCGACCCGCGCAATGTCCTCAAGAGGACCCTTGCCAAGGCCGCAGACATGGGATTTACCTGCTACACCCACCCTGAGATCGAGTTCTACCTGCTCAAGTCCAAGGATCTGGGCCCCGACGGTGCTCCCGTTCCGGTGGATGAGGGCGGGTACTTCGATCACGTCCCTGGCGGCGTGGCCCAGGACTTCCGCCGTACGGCCGTTACCATGCTCGAATCCGTGGGCATCTCCGTGGAGTTCAGCCACCATGAGGGTGGACCGGGCCAGAACGAGATCGACCTCCGTTACGCCGATGCCCTGCAGACGGCGGACAACATCATGACGTTCCGCACCGTTATCAAGGAAGTCGCCCTGCAGCAGGGGACGTACGCCACCTTCATGCCCAAGCCGTTTACGGACCACCCGGGCTCGGGCATGCACACGCACTTTTCCCTTTTCGAAGGCGACACCAATGCCTTCTTCGAAGCCGGTGCTGAATTCCAGCTGTCCAAGACCGCCCGCCAGTTCATTGCCGGCATCCTCCGGCACGCCCCGGAATTCACGGCCGTGACCAACCAGTTCGTGAACTCGTACAAGCGGCTGTGGGGCGGCGGCGAGGCTCCGAGCTACCTGAGCTGGGGGCACAACAACCGCTCTGCCCTGGTGCGGGTGCCGCTGTACAAGCCCGGCAAGGGCCAGTCGGCGAGGATCGAATACCGGGGCATCGACTCCGCCACCAACCCGTACCTGGCCTATGCCGTCCTCCTGGGCGCCGGCTTGAAGGGCATCGAGGAAGGCTACGATCTCCCGGCGGCTGCGGAGGACGACGTCTGGTCGCTGACCACCGCGGAGCGCAAGGCCATGGGCCACGCCCCGCTGCCTGCGAGCCTGCACGACGCCATCCGTGCCATGGAGGAGTCCGACCTCGTGGCGGAGATCCTGGGTGAGCAGGTCTTCGAGCACTTCCTGCGCAACAAGCGTGCGGAGTGGCAGGATTACCGTCTCCAGGTCACGCCTTACGAGCTGCAGCGCAACCTCGGCATCCTGTAGGAGCATCAGTGAGCCTGGCACGTCGGCTCATCGCGGCCGGTTTCAGCGACCTTGAAAAGGCCGAACGCTTCCTCGCTGCCCGTGAACTGGACGGCATGGACCAGGAAGCGCTTTTCGCGGGCCTGTCACTGGCCGCCAGTCCCGACACCGCCCTGCAGTCGCTGGTCCGGCTGATCGAGAAAAAACCCGGGCTCGCGGCGCTGGCTGCTGCCGACCTGGATTCCAGTGAGCCGCTGTACCGGCTCCTCGGTGCATCAGAGGCGCTGGGGGAGTTCCTCATCCGCAGGCCCGAGCATCTGGATGTATTCGATGCCAAGGTCAGTCCGGAGCCGTTGCCGGCCTCCAGCGAGGAACTCCGCGCGTCCTTGCTGCGTTCGGTGAAGGCCGAACCCGGGGCTCAGCGTCCAGTGGCCGGGCTGACCGGAGCTCCGGCCTATGCCGCACTCCGGACAGCGTACCGGCGGGGCCTGACGCAACTGGCCATCAAGGACCTCTGTGCCGCATCGCCGCAGGATTTCATGCCTTCCGTGGGCGCGGAACTCGCGGACCTCGCCGGTGCAGCGATCGAGGCAGCCCTGGCCGTCTCCCGGGCTGAAGCGGCAGCGCAGTTCGAAGCATCGGAGGTTGCCGCCGTCGGGCTTGCCGTCATTGGCATGGGCAAGTGCGGCGCCCGTGAGCTGAACTATATTTCCGACGTCGATGTCATTTACGTGATTGAAGCCGAAGACCTCGACGATGCACGCGCAGCAACCATCGGCACCGCGCTGGCCTCGGGCATCTCGAGGGCCATCTCATCCCCGGCGCCGGAGCCGGGGCTGTGGGAAGTCGACGCGAACCTCCGCCCGGAAGGCAAGTCGGGACCCTTGGTTCGGACCCTCGCCTCGCACTTGAGCTACTACGACCGCTGGGCTGACAGCTGGGAGTTCCAGGCGCTCCTCAAAGCGCGGACCATTGCGGGGGATCGGGAGCTGGGCTTCCGGTACGGGAAAGCGGTGGAGCCGTTGGTGTGGGCCTCGGCCGGACGTGACGGTTTTGTCGAATCGGTCCAGGCAATGCGCCGCCGGGTCACCGAACACATTCCTGCGGCCGAGGAGCAGCGGCAGATCAAACTTGGCAGGGGCGGCCTGCGGGACGTCGAATTCACCGTCCAGTTGCTGCAGTTGGTCCACGGCAAGTCCGACGAGTCGCTGCGGTGCCGCGACACGACGTCCGCGATCGCTGCGCTGTCAGCCGGGGGTTACATCGGGCGCACCGACGCGGCAGCTTTCGACGGCGCCTACCGGTACCTCAGGTTGCTGGAGCACCGCATCCAGTTGTTCCAGCTGCGCAGGACCCACCTCATGCCGGAGTCGGAAGATGCCCAGCGGTTCCTGGCCAAAGCAGTCCTGGGGCCTTTTTCGCTGGAGCGTCCAACGCCGGACCAACTGATCGGCACCTGGCAGAAAACCAAGCGGTCCGTGCGGGAGCTCCATGAGCGCATCTTCTACCGGCCGCTGCTGAACACTGCCGCCAAGCTGAGCAGCGAGGACGCGAGGTTGAGCCCCGAGGCCGCCCAGGGCCGCCTTGCGGCGCTGGGCTACCTCGACCCCCAGGGCGCCATGCGGCACATCGAGGCGTTGACGGCCGGCGTGAGCAGGCGTGCTGCGCTCCAACGGCAGTTGCTGCCGATCCTCCTTGGCTGGCTGGCTGAGGGTGTTGATCCCGACGCCGGACTGCTCGCCTTCCGCCGTGTCAGCGAAGCCCTGGGCACGACGCACTGGTATCTGGGCATGCTCCGGGATTCGCAGGCTGCCGCTGAACGGTTGTGCCAGGTGTTATCCAATTCCAGGCTGATCTCGGACCTGCTGGAGGTTTCCCCCGAATCGGTGGCCTGGCTGGGCAGCGACAAGGACCTGGTGCCCATCGGTTTTACGGCCCAGTGGCAGGAAATCCAGTCCAAGCTGTCGCGTCACCCGGATCCGGAAAGCGCCATGCGGCTCATCCGTCTGATCCGGCGGCGCGAGATCCTCAGGACAGCCATTGCGGACAGCGCCGGCCTGCTCGACCAGGAAGCTGTTGGCCTGGCGCTGGCGGAGGCCGATCGTGCGGCTGTTCTCGGTGCCCTCCATGTGGCTGAGGGGATCGCCGCGCAGTCCGGTCCCTTGAAAACGGACGTCCTGGTGGTGGCCATGGGCCGCCAGGGTGGCCGGGAGATCGGGTACGGATCGGACGCCGATGTCATGTACGTGCACCAGGCCAGGGAGGGCTTCAGCGACGCGGAGGCCCAGGAACAGGCTGCGGCCATCGTCGCCAAGGTGTCCAGCCTCCTGACCCAGCCCTTGAAGCCGGCGATCATGGCCGAGCGGGTGCTCATGGTGGACGCAGACCTGCGGCCTGAGGGCAAGAACGGTGCCATGGTCCGTTCCCTGGAGTCCTACGCTGAGTACTACCGCCGGTGGTCCTTGATCTGGGAAGCCCAGGCCCTGCTTCGGGCCCGGCCCATGGCGGGCTCGGATGAACTGGCGGCCGGCTTCCTGGAACTGATTGACCCGATCCGCTATCCCCGGGACCTGTCACCACAGGATGTCCGGGAAATCCGGCGCATCAAGGCGCGCGTTGAATCCGAGCGGTTGCCGCGGGGTGCGGACCCGGCCAGGCACGTAAAGCTTGGTCGTGGTGGCTTGAGTGATGTCGAATGGCTCGTCCAGTTGCTGCAGCTGCAGCATGCGGACAAGCACCCGGAACTGCGGACAACGTCCACGCTGGCGGCGCTGGCGGCTGCCGAAGAGCTTGGCTTTCTGGACAGGAACGACGCCGGCCTGCTGCGTCAGGCGTGGCGGCTCGCCAGCCGCGTCCGGTCGGCCAACGTCATTGCGACGGGGCGCGCATCGGACGTCCTGCCGTCCTCGCGGAAGGACCTCGAGGCGGTAGCGCGCTGGTGCGGTTACCCGCCCGGCGCGGCGGGCCGGTTCGAGGAGGACTACCTGCGCCTCAGCCGCCATGCCCGCGCCGTCTTCGAACGTCGGTTCTACGACGCCTGAGCCGCGGCGTTCAGGCGTCGGCGGCTGCGCTGGCGTTGGCCTTGAGGGTGGCGCGGGTATGCCGCAGCATGGTCACCACCGGCCTGCCTGCGGTGAGCCTGCCGTCCACCACGAAGCCCTCCTCCCTGTCCCGGAGGACCTCCACCATGCGCTGCCTCCAGCGGTCCATGTCAACGGCGTGGGATGCTTGCCCGGCGAGGTTGTTGCATTCCCGGGGGTCGTCGTCGAGGTTGAACAGTTCTTCCGTGCCACGGCCGGAACCCCAGATATATTTATGGTGCCCATCGGTCAGCCAGTGGAGGTTCTGGCCCCAGTACACGTGCTCGCCATGGAGGTATTCGCGGACCGGCCCGGTGCTGGTGCCCCGGACGATCGGGGCGAGTGACTTACCGTCCACGGTTTCCGGGATGGGCAGGCCGGCCAGATCGAGGAGCGTGGGCATGATGTCGCGCAACTCAGCCACGTGGTCCACCACGGCACCGCGGACTGAACCGCGCCTGGACGCTGCATCGGCAATGATGAACGGCACCCTGGCCGAACCTTCATAAGGAACTGCTTTCCGGAACATGTGGTGGTCGCCCATCATCTCCCCGTGGTCGCTGGTGAAGGCGAACACCGTGTCCTCATGAAGCCCGTAGTCGGCCAGTGCCTCCTTGATCCTGTTGACCTGCAGGTCTATCTGGGCCATCAGACCGTAGTATCCGGCCCGGGCGCGGTGGACCACCCTGTCCGGTATCATTCCGTGGCTCGCCTGGTAATCGCCATCCTGCCGGAATTCATTCCAATGATGTTCCCAATTGCCTTCCACCGGTTTGTAGTCCGGGATGCCGAGGTACTGGTCGAAAGCCCACGACGGTGGATCGTAGGGTGGGTGCGGTCGGTGGAAGGAGAGGTAGAGGAAGAAGGGCTTCACGGGGTCCCGGCGCTGCATCCATTCGATGGCCTGCGTCCCGATCCAATGGCTCGGGTGCAGGTGCTCGGGCTTGTCCCATGGCCTGGCCACCAGGGAATTGCAGTTGATGCCGTGGTCGAAGTACTCGGCGTCCGGGCCTCCGCCAGGTTGGCGCCTCAGCCACGGAACGTAGTCATCGAACATGGCGAAATGTTGTCTGTGCGTTTGCCTGGCATGGTGCAGGTAGCCGTCGTGGAGGATGACGTCGTCGAATCCGAGCCGGGACCGTTCAGGCCATACGTGCATCTTGCCGATGGCCTGGGTGTGGTACCCGGCTTTCCTGAACTCGCCCTGGATGGTGACGGGATGGGCAACGTGGAAGGGAACGCCGTCCTGGTACCCGACCCTGCCATGCCGCTCCTGGGACTGGCCGGTGAAGAGGGCTGCCCTGGCAGGTACGCAGGAGGGCGTGGCCGAGTAGCCCTTCGTAAAGCGGACGCCGTTCCTGGCCAGGTCGTCCAAATGCGGAGTCTCCACAGAGGGGTGGCCGGCAGCCGAAAGGCAGTCACCCCGCCACTCGTCGACGCAGATCAAAATAACGTTAGGCTGGGGCATCGGGTGGTTCCTCGGGTTGTAGGGAACTTTGGTCCATACCCTACTGTCAGGAGAGCTCGGAGTGCGTGATTATGACGCAAACAGTGGTGTTTCGCGCGTTCAGGATCATACTCATGTGTGGCTGATTCCCCTGAAGCTCCTTGATGACGACGCCCGGGCGGTGCAGTTGGGAACTGTCGCAGGCTTGGCGATAGCTGCGGCACAGCAGGAATTCGTCGGAGAGCCGCTGCGGATGATGATGGCCGGGCTGGAGGATGCCAGCCGGTACCCCTACGTCATTGAGGCCAACGGGAAAGGGGCAGGAGTGATGACCCTCCAGGCCGGTGCCGCATCACTGGCCGGCTGGGATGACGATGATTCCGCCTGGCTGCTCCGCGGCTTCCTCATCGACTCCCGGCTGCAAGGCAAGGGGATAGGAACGCTCGCAGCCGTGGCGGCAGTTGAGGAAGCGCGAAAGCTGACGGCGCGGCAGGGTGGCGGCCAGGCCGGCGTCGTACTTTCCGTCAACGAGCGCAATCCTGCCGCCCAGGCCGCTTACCGGAAGGCTGGATTTGTGGACACGGGTCGGTATCTGGGAGGGAAAGCAGGTCCGCAGCGGACCATGTTCAAGGCATTTGAGGGGCTTCCGGCACGAAGCGTCAACAATGGTTGACCCTCGAAAAAGGGTCAACTAGCGTTGACCCCATGGAGGTGGAACGTATGAAGACGCTGGTAGGGTCAATGGACGGAATGGGGCCGGCTGAGGCGTTGTACGCCGTAGCGGAACTGCAAAAGGAGGTAGGCCGGGCGGAAGCTTCGCTGGTTCGCGCAGCGAGGCAGGCAGGACTCTCCTGGGAAGCCATCGCAGTGTGTCTGGGCGTAAGCAAGCAGGCGGTGCATAAGAAATACGGGAAGCAGTAGGGCGACGCCGGCCGGGTCTGTTCCCCCGGGTGCCCGCGGGCTTACTATTCTCCCGTGACAATCAGGCTCGACCCGGAAGGCGCGGCCTTCTCAGACGCAGGCTGCTTTCGCTGTGCCCAGGCCGGGCCGCACTGGAGTTCCCGTCATGGCCGGGGTGACATTTTTGCGTGCCGCCGCTGCTTCGCTACATTCCCTGACACCGTTGCCGATCCCTCCGGCGCAGCTCCCGCGTCGCCGTTCGTGCCTCTTGAGACGACCGTTCCCTTGGGGGAAACCAAGTAGTCCCGCGGCTGGCCCCAGCGAAAAACGAGTACACATTACTCGTGTGTGTGATATGGACCACTGGGCACCATGGTCGGTATGACAGCCTATGTAGTTGAACCAGCCGCACTGATCCATCGCTGCCAGTGCTGTGGGGAGGAAACGGAGCAGGTGTTCTGCGCCGACTGCTCCTCCCCTGGCCGGCAGGAAGCAGTCCCCGTCACGGAACACTGACCCGCTCAACGAATCCATAAGTCTCCTTATAGACTCATTGTGTAGTTGTTCTCGATGAGAAGGGGAAGTTCATGGAATACAACGGAAGTCCGGCCGAAAAAGCCATTCCGGCCGGAGAGCTGGACCGGCGACATGTAGGCCAGACGGTGAGCTTTCAGCCCAACGACTTCACCGTGGTCTTCGGTACGATCGCGGGTATCGCGCGGACCGAGGCGCTGGTGTACCTGTCGTTGGACGGGGTTTCCGGCGGTACCCATTTGAAGGATGAGTACGACCTGACGGTCGACCACGACGTATACCTGCAACTCGATCCGCTCAGCAGCGCGGAAAAGGGCCTGGCGGACGCGGCCAAGGCTGTCCGGGAGAAGCTGGACGAGTTTGGCAGGAATATCCGGGACCGCGATCAGGCCAAGGACCAGGAGTAGCGGGTTCGCAGTCCTGCGGGAGTCCACCACGGCATGAACGAAAGGGCCGGGTTCCAGGTAACACCTGGAACCCGGCCCTTGTCTGTGCCGTTCAGCGTTTGCAGGTCCCCGTCAGACGGGCACCCGACCCGCGGATGCTAGACGCCGTAGTAGAGCTCGAACTCGTAGGGGTTCGGACGCAGCGACAGCGGCAGGATCTCGTTCTCGTACTTGTACTCGATCCAGGTGTCGATCAGGTCCTGGGTGAAGACGCCGCCGGCCTGCAGGAACTCGTTGTCCTCACGCAGGGCTTCGAGTGCTTCTTCCAGCGAACCCGGAGCCTTGGGGATGTCCTTGGCTTCCTCGGCCGGGAGCTCGTAGAGGTCCTTGTCGATCGGAGCCGGCGGTTCAATGCGGTTACGGATGCCGTCGATACCGGCCATCAGCTGGGCTGCGAAGGCGAGGTAGGGGTTGGACGAGGGGTCCGGTGCGCGGAACTCGATGCGCTTGGCCTTCGGGTTGGAACCGGTGATCGGGATACGGATACCGGCGGAGCGGTTACCCTGCGAGTAGACCATGTTGACCGGAGCTTCAAAACCCTTGACCAGGCGGCGGTACGAGTTGACCGTCGGGTTGGTGAAGGCCAGGACTGCCGAAGCGTGCTTCAGCAGGCCACCGATGTACCAGCGGGCGGTGTCGGAAAGGCCTGCGTAGCCCTTCTCGTCGTAGAACAGGGGGTCGCCGTTGTTCCAGAGCGACTGGTGGCAGTGCATGCCGGAGCCGTTGTCGCCGAAGACGGGCTTGGGCATGAAGGTGACCGACTTGCCCCAGGCGTCAGCGGTGTTCTTGATGACGTACTTGAACTTCTGGAGGTCGTCAGCAGCTGCGGTCAGCGTGGTGAACTTGTAGTTGATTTCAGCCTGGCCGGCGGAACCGACTTCGTGGTGGGAGCGCTCAACCTCAAGGCCGGCCTTGTCCAGCTCGACACACATGGCGTCACGGAGGTCGGCCTGCTTGTCCGTGGGGGACACCGGGAAGTAGCCACCCTTGACCGGGGTCTTGTAGCCGAGGTTGCCGCCCTCTTCCTTGCGGCCGGTGTTCCAGTGTGCTTCCTCGGAGTCGATCTTGTAGAAGCTGCCCTGCGGGGAGGACTCGTACTGGATGTTGTCGAAGACGAAGAATTCGGCTTCGGGAGCGAAGAACGCGGTGTCTGCGATGCCCGTGGAGGCCAGGTAGGCCTCTGCCTTCTCGGCTACGCCGCGGGGGTCGCGGTGGTACGGGTCGCCCGTGCGCGGGTTCACGATGGAGAAGTTCAGGGCCAGCGTCTTCTCGATGCGGAAGGTGTCGATGAAGGCGGAGGTGACATCCGGGATGAGCTGCATGTCGGATTCGGCGATGCCCTGGAAACCGCGGATGGAAGAGCCGTCGAAGAGCTGACCGTGCACGAAGAAGTCGAGGTCCACGCTCTTGGCCGGCACGTTGAAGTGCTGCTGGACGCCCGGAAGGTCGGTGAAGCGGATATCGACGAATTTGACGTCTTCGTCTTTGATGAACTGGAGGACTTCGTCCGCAGTCTTGAACATCTATGCTCCTTATGCATATCAAGTAACAGGCCCGGTAGGCCGCATGGGTCAGCCCAAGCCAAGGCCCGGAGACGCAAAAATCTCCCCTTGCCGCAGTGGCTGGCAACTCCTACCACCTTAGGGAGACGGCATTTCCCGGGAGTGTCAGTATTGTTTCGGGCAGGTTACAGAATCATCTGTTGTGTAAACGGTAGTTGGCTTGTTGGTGTCAGGTCCATGTGGGTCCACAGGCCGATCAACGCTGGACACGTCCCGTCCGCCGGACGAGGGCAGGCGGGGCAACAACCGCTAGGCTTAATGGGTGGTTGATCGCAAAGACATAGGCTCCTGGTTGAGCGGGCCGGACACGTCCGGCATTTCCAAGTATCCCGGCGAACGCCTTGGCCTGCCCGAGTCCGGACCGGGGTCCATGGCGCGGGCAGGGCGGCGGATCCTGGGCATCGTCATCGACTGGACCATTGCCCTGGTCATCAGCAATTTCGCGTTCGGCGGCAACCAATGGGCCACCCTCGCGGTTTTCGCCGCGGAACAGATCCTGCTTATCGGGACCCTCGGCTACAGCATCGGCCACAGGATTGCGGGCATCCACGTGGTGCGTCTCGGCGGCGGCCCGGCGGGTCCGTTGGCCGCGGTCGTCCGCACGTTGCTGTTATGCCTGGTCATACCGGCCGTCGTCTTCGATCCCGACCAGAGGGGCCTCCACGACAAAGCCATGAACACCATCCTGATCCGCCTCTGAAACCCGCCCAAGAGCGTGCAGCAGGAACGCGCGGCACGCAAAAATGCCTCCTATGCTCTGACGAAGAGCAAAGGAGGCATTTTCCTTTGGTACAGGAAGCCCGTGGTCAGCGTCCGCGTGCCGCCTTGCGGTCCGGACGTGCCTTGTAGGGATCGATGCCCTTGGGGATCGGGAGGCGGTTCCCCAGCGAGTTGATGCGCTTGGAAACGGCGTTGACCTCCACCTTGGTGAGCTCCTTCTTGAGCTTGCCCATGGTCCTTGCCAGTTGGTTCAGGGGAATCTGGCCCTCACCGCGGCCGGACTGCAGGACGTGGACCGTGACGTTGGGAAGGATGCGTGCCAAACGCTTCCGCTCGCCGTCAACCAGGCCCTTGACGCGGTGGGACGGTCCTTCGGTAACCAGAACGACGCCGGGACGGCCGATGGCCATGAAGACCGCATCCTGGGTGCGCGGGTTGACTGCCACCGGCTGGTCCTGCGTGATCCAACCGCGGCGGAGCGTGCCCAAAGCAGCGCCGGAGGCGCCGGGCTGGTTTTCGATTTGGGCGAAGGCCGCTTTCTCTGCCCGGCGGGACAGGATGAAGACGGCGGCCAGGAGGCCCAGCGGAATACCGATGATCAAGCCGGTGACCCAGTTCTCCAGCAGGAAACCGATCAGGAACGCCACAGCGACCACGGCCAGGAATGCCAGCACCATGATCCACACAACCTGCGGATCATTCCGCCGCGTCATCTTGAAGACTTCAGCGATCTGCTTCAGCTGGCTCGGCTTCTTGGCCTTGGCTTCCTTGGGCTTGCGTTGGAACAGCCCACGCTTGGGAGCGTCGGCAGAAGGTGTCGAATTGCTGGAATCAGGGGATTTCGCCATAGTGCCTTAATTCTACGTGATGTATGTCGAAGGACCGGACGCCATGACGGCGGCATCCGGTCCTTCTGTGCCGCCGGCCGTGGCCTAGCTGTGGGCGGCGAGGATGGTGGAGGCTTCCTGGCGGGTGGTTCCGGAGGACTCGATGTGGGCCAGGGCTTCGGGGATGGCCCAGCCCTTTTTGCGCATCGCGGTGGCCCAGAGCCGGCCGGCGCGGTAGGAGGAGCGGACCAGCGGGCCGGACATGACGCCGAGGAAGCCGATCTCCTCGGCCTCGTGCTGGAGGTCCACGAATTCCTGGGGCTTGACCCACCGGTCCACGGGCAGGTGCCGTTCGGACGGGCGCAGGTACTGGGTGATCGTGATCAGGTCACACCCGGCGGCGTGCAGGTCCCGCAGGGCTTCGGAGATTTCCTCGCGGGTTTCGCCCATGCCCAGGATCAGGTTGGACTTGGTCACCATGCCCAGGTCCCGGCCCTGCGTGATGACATCCAAGGAGCGTTCGTAGCGGAACGCGGGCCGGATGCGCTTGAAAATACGGGGCACGGTCTCCACGTTGTGGGCGAACACCTCGGGCTTGGAGTCGCAGATCGCGGCGATGTGTTCGGGTTTGCCGGAGAAGTCCGGGATCAGCAACTCCACCCCGGTGCCGGGGTTCAGTGCATGGATCTTGCGGACCGTTTCGGCATACAGCCACACGCCCTCGTCCTCGAGGTCGTCACGGGCCACCCCGGTCACGGTGGCATAGCGCAGCTGCATGGCCTGCACGGACCGGGCCACCTTGGTGGGTTCGAACCGGTCCAGCGGGGAGGGCTTGCCGGTATCGATCTGGCAGAAATCACAGCGCCGGGTGCACTCGGACCCGCCGATCAGGAACGTCGCTTCCTTGTCTTCCCAGCACTCGAAAATGTTCGGGCACCCGGCCTCCTCACACACCGTGTGCAGGCCTTCCTTCTTCACCAGGTTCTTCAACCCGACAAACTCCGGCCCCATCTGGACCTTCGCCTTGATCCACTCAGGCTTACGCTCAACAGGGACCGCAGCGTTACGCTGCTCGATACGCAGCAACTTACGACCTTCAGGTGCCAGGGTCACTGGAGTGCTCCTTCCGGGGCGGAAACAAGTACTTCTTCGTGCTTGCGGAACTCTTCCACGAAGCGGTCAACAATGTCGGCGGGATTGATGGTCCGGCCGGTCTCCAGTGTCATGGTGGTGACACTGGCATCTGTGATGCCGCAGGCAATGATCTGGGCGTAGGGTGCAAGGTCATTGCTGCAGTTGATGGCGACTCCATGCATGGTGACGCCGTCCAGGACCCGGATGCCGATGGCGGCGATCTTCCGGTCCGGTCCTTTGTCGTCAGCAAGCACCCAGACGCCGGCCCGGCCCTTGACGCTGACGGCCTTGATTCCGTAGTCGGCCATGACGGCGATCATGGTCGCTTCGAGGCGCTCGACGTAGTCGCGGATTCCTGCACGGTTTTTGAGTTTCAGGATCGGGTACGCGATCAATTGGCCTGGTCCGTGCCAGGTCAGCTTGCCGCCGCGGTCAACCGGCACTACCGGTGTGCCGTCGAAGGGGCGCTCGTGGTCTTCCGTCAACTTGCCTGCTGTGTACACCGGGGAGTGTTCGAGAAGGAGTACGGTGCTGTTCCTTGCGCCT
Organism: Paenarthrobacter sp. NCHU4564; assembly: GCF_052156435.1. Taxonomy (NCBI): domain Bacteria; kingdom Bacillati; phylum Actinomycetota; class Actinomycetes; order Micrococcales; family Micrococcaceae; genus Paenarthrobacter; species Paenarthrobacter sp. NCHU4564. Next base: position 440,230 of record NZ_JBQLIS010000001.1, on the reverse strand, counting down.
GCAACAACCTCGTTGTGGATTTCGCGCTGCAGGTCCCAGCCCTGCACATAATCAACGAACTCCGGGGCGAGACCCACTTGTGAAAACTCAAGAGTCATGGGTTCAAGCTTAGACCCCGCTGGACAGGTCCCATGCTTTTGTGGTGAACCTCTCAGTCGCATCCCGCTCCGTACGTGCGCGGTGGGGCGGGTCAGCATGGCCTGTGGATAACTTCTGCAGGATTCCACGGCATCCGGTAGACCTTGGATATGGCAAGTCAGGACAATTCCCGTGAACCGGTTCCGGGCATCCCTGGTTTCTCCCTGTCGCGAAAACTCGGCCAAGGGGGATCATCGGCGGTGTGGCTTGCCGTCCGGGACTCCGACCAAGCACGCTTCGCCGTCAAGTGCCTGCTGGAGGAGCGCTCCACGGTGCCGCCGGATGCGGGGTACCGGGCCGAGGCGGCGGCCCTGCGTGAGTTCGGGATCATGTCGTTGGTGCAGCACGACCATCTGCTCAAAGTCCACGGCCTGGTGCAGCAGGAGGTGGATGGAACGGAAAAGCCCGTCCTCCTTATGGACTATGCCGCGGGAGGTTCCGTTGCTGGGCTGGTGCAGTCCCGCGGAAGCCTTCGGGTCGGTGAAACTGTCACGATCCTGACGCCCATGGCCCAGGTTCTTGAGTACCTCCATGGCCAGGGAACGGTGCATGGGGATGTCTCACCCGGAAATATCCTGTTCACTGCCGAGGGCAAGCCGCTTCTTGGCGACCTCGGAATTGCGGCCATGGTGGGCGACGCTCCAACGTCGCAGGACGTGGGAACGCCTGGCTTTGCGGACTCCACCGTTACCGAACCGGAAGAGCAGGGCTTCCTGCGGCCTTCGCGGGATATTCATGCACTGGCAGCCGTGGGCTGGTTTTGCCTCACAGGTTCACCTCCGGAAGGACCGGAGGTCCGGCCGCCGCTGTCCCTGCTGGTTCCGGAAGTTCCGCGCGGTCTGGTGACCGTCCTTGAGGCGGGCCTGGACCCGGACCCGGCGGTCCGTCCCAGCGCCCGTGAATTCACGACGGCGGTCTACCGCAGTGCCGCTGCCGAGCCGGTGGACCTGGTTGGCTCGGTCCATCCGTCCGTCATCCCGGAATTGTTGACGCAGCGGAACCCGGAGGGCCGTGTGCGCCGGCCTGCCCGGGTCATCCTGGCCCTGCGTCGCGTGAATCGGTGGCGCCGCCCCTGCTATGCCGGTCCGGCAGGGCGCAGCAAGCCAAAGTCCATGCCGGCCCGTTTTTCCCGTGGCCCCGCTGGTCGCAGGGCGGACCGAAGACGAGGGGTGCGTCCGGCCGGTTTGGGCTTGGCGCTGGTGGTGGGCGCGTTGCTGGTGGCGGCCCTGACCAGCGTCTCCGTGGCCATCTGGGCAGTCGGTCAGGAGAGGCCGCGAGCTGTGCAGGCATCAACTCACGGGATCCACCACGACGGCGGAAGCCCGGGTGCGGTGTCGCCGGACGTGTTGGAGGCCCTCGCTTCCAACGACCCCGTGGTGGCGGTCCGGGCGCTGTCGGCGGTGCGCGACACAGCCCTGCGCGAGCAGAATCACGGGTTGCTCTCGATAGTGAACGCCCAGGGCTCTCCGGCAGAAGCAGCAGACGGCATTCTGGCCGCACAGTTGGCGGCGGAGGATCTTCGGCTCACAGGCCTGAGGACGGAACTTGGGGAGGTAAGGCTGGTGGAGGCGGTCGGCAACGGCCGGATGGTGGTGGGCCTGAGGGCAACGGTCTCCGCTTTTGGGGAGCAGGCCGGCGGGAACAGCGTGGTGCAGGAGAGGCCTCAAGGATCACCCCAGGACCTGCGGCTCGTCCTGGTGAAGGATGGGGAACGGTGGAAGATCTTCCAGATCCTCGGCCCGGCCTAGGAAGCCAGCCAGTCCATTGCATCCTCAAGTCGGGGGTGCTGCCAGTTGAAGCCTGCCGCTGCGAGCCTGGCCGGTTCCATCGGTTGGTCGGCGAGGACCAGCTCATCTGCGAGCCCGCCGAGGACCAGGCGCAGGGCCGGTCGCGGGACCCGGAGGAAAGCCGGCCGGTGGAATGCCGTGGCCAGCCGGGCGACGATCGCATTGACGTCGGCCCGTTCAGGAGCGCACACGTTGACTGGCCCTTCGAGCCGGGAGTTGATGAGGAAGGCCAGTGCGGAAGCTTGGTCGGGCAGCGTAATCCACGGCCAGATCTGGCGTCCATGTCCAAAAGGGCCGCCCAGTCCCAGTTTGAGCAGGGGAAGAAGCGGGCCAAGTGCCCCGCCCGAGGTGCTCAGTACCACTCCGGTCCGGGGGTTCAGCACCCTGACGCTCGAAGGGGCTGAGCGGGCCGCGTTTTCCCACTCGATGCACAGCCTGGCAAGGACTCCTGTTCCGGGGCCCGAGTCTTCGCGGAGGACACCGTTCCGGGAGGCGCCGTAGTAGCCCGACGCGGACTGGCTGACGAACGTGAGTTCCGGCGACCCAAGCCGGTGCATTGCGGAAGTGAGCGTCCGCGTGGCTTGAAGCCGGGAATCCCGCAGGACGCTGAGCCGGTGCCTGGTCCAGGGCCGGTCCCCGATGCCGGCGCCGGAAAGGTTAACCACGGCGTCCGCGGTGGCCAGTACGGCTTCGTCCAGCCTGCCTTCAGCCGGGTCCCAGCTGTGTTCGGAGGTGTTCCTGGCGGGCCGTCGGACCAGCCTGACCACCTCGTCTCCACGCCGGGCCAGTACATCAGCCAGGGCGGTCCCGATCATTCCTGAAGCTCCGGCCATCACTATTCGCATGACCCATCTCACCATGTCCGGCGCAGGTGACGGAAACACCATGCCGGCGCAGGTTCCCGCCTGGGGGTCTTGACTATGATCGAACAATGACCTCCTCCAGCTACCTCCGCTTCCCGCATGTGCACGGTGAACTGGTCACGTTCGTGGCCGAAGACGACGTCTGGATTGCACCCGTTTCAGGCGGGCGCGCCTGGCGGGTCTCCTCCCAGCAGCTCCCGTCCAGGAATCCGCGTTTCACGCCGGACGGCCAACGGCTTGTATGGACGGTTGTCTGTGGTACCTCCCCGGAGGTCGTGACGGCAGGGATCGAAGGTGGCGGCTACAGGCAGCTGAGCTACTTTGGCCACAGCACCACACGTGTCAAGGGGTTTACACCCGCCGGAAACGTCCTGGTCACCAGTGCTTTCCAGCAGGCGGAGAGCCGCCACACGCACGCCTACAGCCTCCCTCTCGACGGTGGCTCAGCCGTCGAACTTCCTTTCGGCCCCGTAGAGGCCGTGGCTTTCGGCCCCGAAGTCGGCGATGAGCGGCCTGTTGTCCTGGCGAGCGTCCTCTCCCGGGAACCCGCGTGGTGGAAGCGGTACAGGGGAGGAACCGCCGGCAAGTTGTGGATCGACTCGGACGGCAACGGCGAGTTCGAGCGCCTCGTGCCGGAAATCGACGGTAACCTGACAGACCCCCTATGGATCCAAGGCAGGATCGCTTTCCTTTCGGACCACGAAGGCTACGGCAACCTGTACTCGGTACTTCCCGACGGAACCGGGTTGCGGCGCCACACCGATCATGAGGACTTCTACGTCCGGCACGCAAGCACCGACGGTAAGCGGGTCGTGTTCGAGTCGGCGGGTGAGCTGTGGCTCCTGCCTTCCCTCGATGCCGATGCGCAGCCCACCAAGCTGGACATTACGCTGGGCTCGGCGTCGCCCGCCCGCCGCCCCGCACCGCTGAAGGTTTCCGCCCACCTGGGCGACGTCGTTCCGAACCTGGCCGGCACAGCCAGTGCCATCGAATCGCATGGGACGGTCCACTGGCTCCGCCATAAAGACGGGCCATCCCGGATCGTGGAGGCGACTCCCGGGGTCCGTGCGCGGCTTCCCCGCCCGGTGGGGGACGGCCGGATCGCCTATGTGGCGGACCACGGGGGAGCGGAAGCCCTCTACATCAAACGGATTGCTGCCAGGCTGGCTCCGGCTCCGCTGCCCGCGGTCGATGCGCCACAAACCGCCGATGCACCGGGTTCTGACGAGGACAGTGCAGTCCTGCCCAAACCCGTGTCCGTGTCCAACGTGGTGGGACCCGGTGCCGCGGCACACCAAGCTGTTCCCGCCGCTTCGTCGGACGCAGCCGGTGACCAAGCGGCCGGGGAGCAGCCGTCTCCGGACACCGCGGGGGCAGGCGTTGCTGTGGCCATGCCTGCCGCCCCCGACCAGGACACTGCAGAGCTCCGCATCGGGTTCCCTGCTCCTACCCGCACCAGCGCGCTGGAAGCCAGCCCGGATGGGCGTTGGCTCGCCGTAGGAACCACGTTTGGCGACGTGTTCGTGGCGGACACAGCCTCCGGAGAGTTGACCCGGCTGGTCAGCATCGGTGAGGGCAGCGTCGACCAGCTGTCGTGGTCGGGTGACTCCCAGTGGCTGGTCTGGTCCGAGCCGGTGACGTCCTTTGGTTCCCGCAGCAAGCTCCGCCTCGCCCGGCCGGCGGATCCCGCGGACGGCATCGTTGATGTCACGGACGGACGTTTCTGCGACGAGTCGCCCCGGTTCACCCCCGACGGAAAATTCCTGGCGTTCCTGTCCAACCGGAGCTTCGATCCCGTCTATGACGGACACTCCTTCGATCTTTCCTTTCCCAGCCCCATCAAGCCCTATCTCGTTGCCCTGGCCGCGGATACTCCGTCTCCGTTCGGCCCGGCCGTGGACAGCCTCGAGGGCGCTTCGGCGGCAGGGGAGTCGACGGACGACAGCGATGCTCCGGTGGTGCGGGTGGACGCGGACGGCCTGGCCCACAGGGTCATCAGCGTTCCCGTCCCGCAGGGCAACTACTCCGACCTGACGGCGGTGGACGGTGCGCTCCTGTGGCTTGACACTGAACTCTCCGGTGTCACCGGAGAGGGTAAAGGAAGCCTGCAGGACAAAAAGACGGCCCCCGCACTGATGCGGTACGACCTCGCCAAGCGCAAAGAGTCGACGCTGGTCAAGGCAGCCGAAAGCTACCGGCTGTCCGGTGACGGCAAACGGGTTGTCTATGTCCTGGATAAGCAGGTCACGTCGGTGCCATCGGACAGCAAGGTGGACGAGGAATCCGGCGACTTGGTCACGGTGGATCTGAACCGGGTCCGGGTCATGCTCGACCCCGTGTCGACCTGGGGCCAGGCCTTTGATGAGGCGTGGCGCCTGCAGCGGGACTTCTTCTGGGCCTCGGACATGGCGGGCCTGGACTGGGATTCCATCCATAAGCGCTACCGCCCCGTGGTGGACCGGCTGGGCTCGCATGATGACCTGGTGGATCTGTTGTGGGAGCTCCACGGTGAACTGGGGACCTCGCATGCCTATGTACGGCCCGCACCGGACAAGGAACCCGGACGGAATGGTCAGGGCCGGCTTGGTGCCGAACTCCAGTGGGGTGGCCAGGGGTGGGAGATCACCCGGATCCTCGCCGGCGAATCCTCCGATCCGCAGGCAACGTCGCCCCTGACCCGTCCGGGTGCGGACGCAAAGGTGGGCGATGTCCTGTTGGCGATTGACGGCGTCGAACTTTCCGCGGAACTCACGCCGGCCATGCAGCTGGTGGATGCCGCGGGCCGGACCGTTGAATTGACGCTCCTGAACGGCGAAGCCCACGGCAGCTCTGCCGGCGTCCAGCGGCGGGTGGCGGTGATTCCGATCCGGGACGAGGAAAGGCTGCGCTACCAGGACTGGGTGCGGGGCAACCGGCGGACCGTCCGGGAAGCTTCCGGCGGCAGCTTTGGCTACCTCCACATTCCCGACATGATGGCCAACGGCTGGGCGCAACTGCATCGCGACCTCGATACCGAAACAGCCCTGGACGGACTGATCGTCGATGTCCGCCGCAACCGTGGGGGCCATACCTCCCAGCTGGTCGCTGAACTCATCGGCCGGAAGGTGACCGGATGGAGCATGCCGCGCGGGGAGAAACCGCGCACCTATCCGCATCACGCACCGCGTGGACCGGTGGTTATCCTGGCCGATGAATTCGCCGGTTCCGATGGCGACATCATTACGCAGGTGTCCAAATTGCGGGGTATCGGTCCGGTCATTGGCACCCGGACGTGGGGCGGCGTGGTCGGCATCGACAACCGGTTTGCCCTGGCCGACGGTACGGGAGTGACGCAGCCGCGGTATGCAACATGGTTCAGCGGAGGTATCGGTTGGGACGTGGAAAACAGGGGCGTGGAACCTGACATCGAGGTCCTCTTTCCGCCGCATGCTTACGCTGCCGGTACCGACCCCCAGTTGGAATACGGCATTGGAGCGCTGAAGGAAATGATCCAGGAACTTCCTACAGACCGGCCGCCGCTGCGTGAGGGCTACAGGAAAGTCCGGCCGTCTGCGCTTCCCGCCAGGCCGCAAAGCTGACCCCAGGCATGGAAAAGGCCCCTCGTTCTCCCCGGCTATGGGGGAGAACGAGGGGCCTTTCGCAACTGTCCGCTACGCGTTAAGCGTGGCGTCCAGGGTGATCTCGATGCTGGCCAAGGCGCCGGAGACGGGGCAGCCGGTCTTCGCTTCTTCGGAGATGCGGCGGAATTCGTCCTCGGAGATGCCTGGGATCGTCGCGGACATGGTCAGGTGGCTGCCGGTGATGCCGGTGCCGGGCACGAACGTTACGTCTGCCTTGGTCTGGACCTCTTCAGGCGTGTAGCCGGCCTGCGCCAGGGCGTGGCTGAATGCCATGGAGAAGCATGCTGAATGGGCTGCGGCAATGAGCTCTTCCGGGCTCGTCTTTCCGCCGGCCTGCTCCGTGCGGGCCTTCCAGGTGACATCGAAGGTGCCAAGGCCTGAGCTGTCCAGCGTGGTGTTGCCGGAACCTTCCATGAGGTTCCCGTTCCAAACCGTGTGTGCGGTACGTGTTGCTGCCATGTCCACTCCTTTGGGTCGTCATTTGTCGGCACCGGCCATCGGCAGGTGCCACCGGGTTCCATCCTAGGGAGTTGCCTCCCGCACCGCACGGCCATTCCGCTGTCGGTGGATTATGACCCCGGATCAGCGGCTGTTGAGGCCCTAGTTCCAGATCGTCGCGATGGCGATGTTGATCAACGCGAGGCCACCCACACCGTGGGCCAGCCCGGTGGAAACGGGCTCGCCGTTCTTCACCTTGCGTGAACCGATGACGGCCAGGACGGCCACGGCAACACCGATGGCGAACTTGATGCCGAGCTTGAAGTAGTTGGGGTCTGCGTCGGGAAGCATGGGAATGACACCCATCATGGCGATGCCCGTCAGGAGTTGGAGGAAGGCGCCGTCACGTTGCCGCGGGTGGATCGTGGGCTCCTTGAGGGTGGCGATCCAGTAGCCGACAATCATGGCCGCGCCGACGATGTGCAGGAACACCAGGATGCTGAAGAGAATACTCATGGCCCCAGCTTATCCAGTTGGTTCTACGTCCTGTAGCAAAGCCACGCGCCTGGCGGGCAAGACAAAGGGCAGGCGACCGGAATTCCCGGTTCGCCTGCCCTTCGAAGGACTGCTGGTAATCCTTAGAGGCCGAGGTCGGCTTCGAAGGCACCCTCCTCAAGGCGGGCCTTGAGGGTCTGCAGGAAGCGGCCTGCGTCTGCGCCGTCCACCAAACGGTGATCGTACGTGAGGGACAGGTACATCATGGAGCGGATGGCGATCGAATCGTCACCGTTTTCGTCAGCTACCACAACGGCGCGCTTGACGATTGCACCGGTTCCCAGGATGCCCACCTGCGGCTGGTTGATGATCGGAGTGTCGAACAGGGCACCAACGGAGCCGATGTTGGTGATGCTGAACGTACCGCCGGAGAGTTCGTCCGGACCGATCTTGCCGTCACGGGTACGGCCTGCGACGTCGGCGATCTTGCTGGCGAGACCGGCGAGGTTCAAGTTGCCGGCGTCGGAGATGACCGGAACCAGGAGGCCCTTGTCGGTGTCCACGGCAATCGCCAGGTGCTCAGCGTTGTGGTACGTGATTTCCTGCTTGGACTCGTCGTAGGCGGCGTTCAGCTTGGGGTGCTGCTTGAGGGCTTCAGCAACGGCCTTGGCGATGAACGGCAGGAACGTCAGCTTGACGCCGTTCTGTGCCTGGAAGTTGTTCTTGGCCTTGAGGCGAAGCTTGGCAATCTTGGTCATGTCCACTTCGTGCACCTGCGTGAGCTGCGTGGAGACCTCAAGCGACTCGCGCATGCGGCGGGCAATGACCTGACGGATGCGCGGCGCCTTTTCCGTAGTTCCGCGGAGCGACGAAGCAACAACCGGAGCTGCAGCCTTCGGAGCCGCGGCAGCGGCAGGTGCTGCTGCCGGAGCTGCGGCTGCCTGCTTGGCCTCGGCAGCGGCCAGGACGTCCTGCTTGCGGATGCGGCCGCCAACGCCGGTGCCGGAAACGGATGCGATGTCAACACCATGCTGGTTGGCCAGCTTACGGACCAGGGGAGTGACATAGCCGGACTCGGCAGAACCGCCGGCCTCAGCGGCCGGAGCGGGGGCTGCTGCGGGTGCGGGTGCTGCTGCGGGTGCGGGTGCTGCTGCGGGCGCAGCCGCGGGTGCGGGGGCAGCGGCAGGAGCTGCGGCGGGTGCCGGTGCTTCGGCGGCGGGTGCCTCGGCTGCGGGAGCCTCCTCGGCAGGCGCGGCCTGCGCCGGAGCTGCAGCAGGCGCAGCGGCTCCGGAACCGATGATGGCCAGAACGGAGCCGACCTCAGCTGTCTCGTCCTCGTTGACGCGGATTTCCTGCAGGGTTCCGGCTACGGGGGAGGGGATTTCGGTGTCGACCTTGTCGGTGGAGACCTCAAGCAGCGGTTCGTCTACCTCTACGGTGTCCCCCACTGCCTTCAGCCAGCGGGTCACGGTGCCTTCGGTGACGCTTTCGCCAAGGGCCGGAAGGGTGACCTCGTGGCCTTCTCCGCCTGAAGCGGTCTCTCCACTGGAGGCAGCAGGTGCTTCGGCCTGGGGAGCCGGTGCCTCGGCAGGAGCTTCCTGGGCAGGAGCTGCTTCCTGTGCGGGAGCTTCGGCAGCAGGTGCGGGTGCTTCTTCGGCAGCGCCGGCTGAGCCGGAGCCATCACCGATGCGTACCAGGGGAGCGCCAACCTCGGCCGTCTCGTCCTCAGCGACGAGGATTTCTTCGATGACGCCTGCGACAGGAGAGGGGATTTCAGTGTCTACTTTGTCGGTTGAAACCTCGAGCAACGGCTCGTCGATCTCCACCCGGTCACCAACCTGCTTGAGCCAGCGGGTGACAGTTCCTTCGGTGACACTCTCACCGAGGGCGGGCAAGTTAACGGATTCAGACATGTCGTCCCCGTTCTCCTTATTGATCTTTGATGCGGATGAATTCTGCTGGTCCGGGCCGGGTGCAGCCGGCAGATTCCGCCGCATGCACCCGACCCGTGTGTCTTGGGTGAAGACTTAGCCGTGGAGCGGCTTGCCCGCGAGGGCGAGGTGGGCTTCGCCCAGGGATTCGTTCTGGGTGGGGTGTGCGTGGACCAGTTGGGCCACGTCCTCCGGGTAGGCTTCCCAGTTCACGATCAGCTGGGCTTCGCCGATTTGCTCACCCATGCGGGAGCCGATCATGTGGATGCCGACGACCGGGCCGTCCTTCTGGCGCACCAGCTTGACGATGCCGCCGGTGCCCAGGATGGAGCTCTTCCCGTTTCCGGCCAGGTTGTATTCCTGCGTCTGGACCTGGTCGTCGCCGAACTTTTCCTTGGCGGCCTTCTCCGTGTACCCGACCGTGGCGATCTCAGGCTCGCAGTAGGTGACCTTGGGGATGTTGATGTCCTCGACAATGGCCGGGTTCAGGCCGGCGATTTCCTCGGCGACGAAGATGCCCTGCTGGTAGCCGCGGTGTGCAAGCTGCACGCCCGGGACGATGTCGCCTACGGCGTAGATGTTGCCGACGCCCGTGTGGAGGCGTTCGTTGGTGATGACGAAGCCGCGGTCGATGGTGAGGCCGGCTTCTTCGTAGCCGAGGTTTGCCGTGACGGGGCCACGGCCCACTGCGACGAGCAGGAGGTCGGCTTCAAAGGTCTGGCCGTCAACGAGGGTGACCTTGACGCCGTTGTCGTCCTGCTCCACACCCTGGAAGAAGATGCCGGTGCTGAACTTGATGCCGCGCTTCTTGAAGGCGCGCTCAAGGTTCTTGACGATGGAGGCGTCCTCGTTGGGAACGAGGGACGGGAGGCCTTCAATGATGGTCACGTCCACACCGAAGGACTTCCAGACGGAGGCGAATTCGACACCGATGACGCCGCCGCCCAGGACAATGGCGCTCTTGGGGATGTAGTCCATGGTCAGGGCCTGGTCCGAGGTGATGACCTTGCCGCCGATTTCCAGGCCAGGGAGCGAACGCGAGTAGGAACCGGTGGCGAGGACGATGTTCTTGCCCGTGTAGGCGGTTCCGTTGACGACGACCGTGTTGGTGCCCTGGAGCTTGCCTTCGCCTTCGATCACGGTGATGCCCTTGGACTTGATGAGTCCCTGCAGGCCCTTGAACTTACCGGCAATGATGCCGTCCTTGTACGCGTTCACAGCCGACATGTCGATGCTGTCCAGCGTGACGTTAACACCGTACTTGGCGGAATCGCGGGCGTGGTCCGCCAGCTCCGCCGAGTGCAGGAGGGCCTTGGTGGGGATACAGCCGTTGTGCAGGCAGGTTCCGCCGAGCTTGGCCTTCTCAACAAGGCCAACGGTGAACCCAAGCTGTACGGCCCGCAAGGCCGTGGCGTAGCCGCCGCTGCCGCCACCGAGTACCAGGATGTCGAATTCTTGCGCAGTTGCCTGATCGGCCACTTAAACGCTCCCTCGCGTGAATGATGACACGATCCTGCGTGTCATCGGGTCTTTGGAACTTGCTCTGCCGTGATTATGCCAGCCGGTAAGTTCTCTTGCATTTGTGACTATCGAGTTCACCTTAGCGAACCACCTACCCATGCTCCACCCTCGCGCGGCGTTTGTGGAGCGCTTGTGTCGAGACTCACGTTCACTTGTGACACAGGGCTACCTTCCGCATAATTCCGGGGTTGCGGGGGCCTTTGGCCAGGTCGCCCGAAGGCCCCCGCAGCATGGGATGAGCGCGCTACGAAGCAGAGGCCAACAGGTCCTCCGCGTACGCCACCAGGGTCCGCACAGTGCAGCCGGTGCCCTGCTTGGGGGTGTAGCCGTAGGGGCTGCCGTTGTTGAACGACGGACCCGCAATGTCGATGTGAGCCCAGGGAATCTGTTCCCCGGTGCCATCCTTGCCTACGAACTCGCGCAGGAAGACGGCGGCCGTCATCATGCCGCCATTGCGTTCGCCGATGTTGGCGATGTCCGCCACCTGCGAGTCCAGGCTTGGGCGCAGTTCTTCCGGAAGGGGCATGGGCCAGAGAAGTTCACCGGCCCGGTCCGCGGCGGTTTTCAGGGCGGCAGTGACGGAGTCCGAGCCCATGACACCGGCTGTGCGCAGGCCCAGGGCGATAAGCTGCGCCCCGGTCAGAGTCGCCACGTCGATGATGGCGTCAGGCTTTTCCAGGCTGGCGGCCACGATGCCGTCGGCCATGACCAGGCGGCCCTCAGCGTCGGTGTTGAGGACTTCCACGGTTTTGCCCCCATAAATGGTCAGGACATCGGCGGGCCGCTGGGCGGCACCTGAAGGCATGTTTTCTGCAATGCACAGCCAGGCGGTTGCCTTGATGGGCAGGTTCAGTGAGGCGATGGCCAGGACAGTGTTAAGAACGACGGCGGCGCCGGCCATATCGCTCTTCATGTCACCCATGCCAAGGGCCGGTTTGATGGAAATGCCACCGGTGTCGAACGTGATCCCCTTGCCCACCAGGGCGATCTTCTGCGTTGCCTTTGCGGGCGCATATTCCACCTTGACCAGCCGCGGCTGCCGCGTGGAACCCTTGCCAACCCCGAGGATGCCGCCGAAGCCTTCCTTTTCCAGTCGCTTTTCGTCCCACACCGTGATCTTGACGGGCAGGCCCTTGGAGAGTTCCTTGGCGGACTCTGCAAAGGACTCCGGGAAAAGGTGGCTCGGAGGCTGGTTGACGAGTGTCCGGGTGGCGTTCACCGCGCGGGCCAGGACGATGGCCCGGTCCAGGCCCGGCTGGGCAGCCTTGGGATCGACGTCCGTGGAGATCAGGACCTTGCCGACAGGTGCCTTCAGGCCGTCCTTGCTTGAGCGGTGTTCCGTGTAGGAATAGGCCCCCAGGGCGGCGCCCTCGGCGACAGCGGCGACCTCGGCGACGGTCGCCGTCGGGAGCGCAAGAGTTACTGACGGGATGCCGGCGAGTTGCCGCACTGCCGAGCCGGCCGCGCGGCGCAGGGCCTCGCCGGTCAGGCTTCCGTCCTGCAGCTTGCCCGTTCCGGCCAGCACCAGCACTCCTGAGCCGGTTTCGGGCAGGCCGGGAAGGCGGTGGACCTGGTCCGCGGCGCCGGTGATTCCCAGGAGCTTGAGCGAGGCGGCCAGCGATTCGGCGGCCTTGGCGCTCAGCGGGTTGGGAAGGAGTTCCGGCCCGTTCGTGCCCTGGGCAACGCCAAGCACCAAGGCGTCGCTGGGGGACTTTTTCAGGTCCTTGGCGATAAGGCCGAGGATGATGTCAGTAGTCTTGACCACGAGGATGTTTCCTCACTTCTCTCTGCATTGCATGGCGGAACCGCATGTTTGGCGGACCAGCCCCGGTACGCGCCCGACGTCCTCTTGCGACGGCGGCCTTGGTCTGCAGGCCCAGCGTCGCAAGAGGACGTCGGCCCGATTCGATCGTAGTCTCTTGAAGGCTGCGGACAGCAATTAAATGAGATCTGCGGCACACGACAGACAGGAATGTCCGTTGGCCGCGCCGCGTTGTACCCAGTACGCAACACCATGGAGAGCCTGCCGCTCCATGTCAGGAATGCGACGAACTTTGCCACAGTGAAAGGATCATGCCGTGTTTGAACGGATTTCCGGCTCCCTCCTGGACCCCGAGGCGCTTTACGCCAGCAACATCGAGACCTTCCACAGTCCCGGGTTGCGGGGATTGAACATGGTCATGGGATTTACCGGTTTTGCCGATGCCGGCCACGTGGTCAAGCAGATCAATGCCGAGTTGCTGGACCAGCTCGACTCCGAAGTCGTGGCCGTGTTCGATGCCGACCAGTTGATCGATTACCGATCGCGGAGGCCCCATATCAGCTTCGTGCAGGACCACCTGCAGGATTACCACGCCCCCCGGCTTGCCCTCTATAAGCTCACGGATGGGCTGGGCCAGCCTTTCCTGCTGCTGGCCGGTTTCGAACCCGACCTGCAGTGGGAGCGTTTCTCGCGGGCCGTCGTCGGGATCGTCGAGAAGCTTGACGTCAACCTGGTGACCTGGATCCATTCCATCCCCATGCCCGTACCGCACACGCGCCCGATCGGGGTGACCGTCCATGGAAACCGCCCCGAGCTCATCGACGGTATTTCAAGCTGGAAACCCACGGTGGACGTTCCTGCTGCGATCGGACACATCCTTGAGCTGCGGCTCACTGAAGCGGGACACAACGTGGCCGGCTATGTGATCCACGTACCGCACTACCTCGCTGAAGCCGAATACCCGACGGCCGCTGTTGCCGGGCTGGAGTACCTGGGAGCAGCAACCTCGTTGATGCTGCCAACGGACCGGCTCCGGGAAGCCGGCCGCGAGGTGGGGCGCCAGATCGCGGAGCAGATCGAGGCGTCGGAGGAAGTGCAGGCGGTGGTGTCCAATCTTGAGGCGCGTTATGACGAAAAATCAGAGGGCGTCGTGCGCAGGTCCCTCCTTGCCTACGAGAACCACGAGCTTCCGGACGCGGAGGACATCGGCGCGGCGGTCGAGGCGTATTTGGCCCGCAAGGATTCGACTCAATAAATCTGATTTGAGGCGGGGGCTGGCATAATTGTGGGGTGACCGCACCCCGCGCCTGGCTCATCTGGACGATCGGCGTCTTCGCGTACCTGGTGGCAGTGGCCCAGCGCACGTCGTTTGGTGTTGCCGGACTTGAGGCAACCGAGCGGTTCAATGCATCCGCGGCAGCCATCTCCTTCTTCACCGTGCTCCAACTGCTGGTTTATGCCGGCCTGCAGATTCCCGTAGGGATCCTCGTGGACAGGTTCGGTTCCCGGGCCATGGTGGCTGGCGGAGCTGCGCTCATGGGCCTGGGCCAATTGCAGCTGGCCTTTGCGGACAGCGTCCCTGGCGGCGTGCTGGGGCGGGTAATGGTCGGGGCCGGTGACGCCATGACCTTTATCTCCGTCATCAGGCTCGTGCCGCTGTGGTTCGCTCCCGCCCGGGCCCCGCTGGTCACGCAGTTGACGGGCATGTGCGGGCAGCTGGGGCAGTTGTTCAGCGTGGTGCCCTTCGCGCTTCTCCTGCACGCGGCAGGATGGACACCCGCGTTCCTGTCCCTGGCCGCCATGTCGGTGCTGGCTGTGGTGCTGGTGGCGGTCCTGCTGCGGGACGCACCTCCGGGACACCCGCCGCGCCAGACTGCGCAAGGCCTGCGGGCAACCGGTGTATCGGTAGCCCGGGCGTGGAAGCAGCCGGGCACCCGCCTTGGGCTGTGGAGCCATTTCACCGTGCAGTTCAGCGGCAACCTGTTCGCCATGTCCTGGGGGTACCCGTTCCTGCTCTCCGCGCAGGGCCTGGACGCCGGTACGGTTTCTGCCCTGATGGCGGTCTTTGTCGCCACGGCGATCCTCTCCGGGCCGGGCTTCGGGAGGTTTGTGTCGCGGCATCCCATGCGTCGCTCAGCCATGGTGCTGCTGATCACCATGGCAACGGCCCTGGCCTGGGCGGCTGTTCTCCTGCTCCCGGGCCGGGCGCCCCTGTGGCTGCTGGTCATTCTGGTAGTGGTGCTGGCTGTCGGCGGCCCGGGCTCCATGATCGGCTTCGACTTCGCCCGCACCTTCAACCCCTCGCACCGCATCGGAACCGCCACCGGAATCGTCAATGTGGGTGGATTCATTGCCGCCCTGGTGGCCATTTACCTGATTGGCCTCGTGCTGGATATCCTCCATTCCACGGGATTTTCCCAGGGGCAGTTGTACGGACTGGCACCCTTCCGGATCGCCCTGAGTGTTCAGTTCGTGCTGTTGGGCATCGGGACGGTCCTGATCCTCCTGTCCCGGCGGAAGGTCCGGCAGCAGATGGCCGCGCAGGGCGTCCATGTTGCGCCCCTCATGGTGGCGCTGGCTCAACAGCGCCGGGATCGTGTGGAACGCAGAAGGTCCGCCCGTTCAAGACCGGACGCCACGCGGGAGCGCTGATGCGCGCCTTTATCCACATAGGGCAAGTGGTCCCTGCCGGTCAGCACAGCGGTTGCCCAAGCTTGGGACATGACCACCACAGAGATCCTGAGCATCCGCCAGCCTGAAGACATCCTCGCCTACATTCCGCACCTGCTGGGTTATTGGCCTGAAGACAGCCTTGTTGCCATCACCATGCAGGGAAAAATCCTCGGGGCCACCCTCAGGGTAGACCTCCCCACTGTCCGGTCGGACGCAGCCTTGGCCGGTTTTGCGGCACATGTCCGGAGTTGCCTGCGGGCTGATAAGGCTGCCACAGGGGTTGTCCTGGCCGTGTATACGGATGACGGCTGGGGGGACGGTACAGTGCTGGCCAGCACGCTTCCACTGCTGTCCGAACTCCAAGGCTGCCTGGAACGTGCCGGCCTGGAAGTGCGGGATGCCTGGCTCGTTGGCAGCGAGTATTGGCGCGGCGCCTTCTGCGGGGACGAAGACTGCTGTCCCTTCCCGGGTCTGCCTGTGGACCGGATCCGCAGCAGCCAACTCAGCGCCGAGATGGTCTACCGGGGCAGTGCCGTGGGCCCGCGGCCGGGGTCCCGCCGGGGCACAGGGGACGCAGACATGCCGATGGCCGGCGGCGCACCCATGGATCCTGCCATTCTCGCTGCCGAAGAGTACTATGCCGGCTGCCTGGAGGAGGCCTGGACAAGCCTGGAATGCCTCCGGACCGTCACCTCCATATGGGCGCAGGTGCTGGATGCGTTTCCGGCAAGCTGCCCACTGGATGACGCCGCCGGGACTGCGGAAGGCGTCAAACTCGCCGGCTTCCTTCGCGCGACGCTCAGGCGCCCGGCGTGGCGTGATGCTGTAGTGGTCATGGCCGCGGCCGGAATGGAGACTGCCGAGGCAGGCGCCGTCGCCTTCGGATTGTTTCCCGGGGACGACTCCGCTGACCTGCCGGTCGATCCGGCGGATTTCGGCTTGGACGCACGCGCGTTGGTCCAGTCGGGTGCGCCGTGCGGCACTGAACAGGAGCATGGGACGGTGTACTCCTACGGTGAAGTCCTCCTGGGCATCGAGCCCGGCCTTCCAGACTGGGCTCGTTTGGATGCGCTGCAGCAACTCCTGTCCCGCATCATTGCCGATGAAGAACAGGGGGTCGTGGCTGCTGCCGCGTTGACCATGCAAGGTTGGATTGCGTGGTGCAAGGGCAGCGGCTCACACGCGCATGCCTGCCTCGTCAAAGCGGACGCCGCGGAGCCTGGCTACCGCCTGGCCGAACTCCTGAACGGGATCATGGGCCAGGGAACGATCTGTCCGTGGGCAATGCGCCAGGAGTCCGCCTGGGGCACCCACAAAAGCTGCGGGATCTGACACCGCTTACAAGCCTGACTTCTTCAACAGGCGTACTCCTCACAAAATCGTGAGACAATGGATGCCGAGACCCGGTTGGGTCCGCGTTTGAATGCGTTGAATGGCTCCGTGAGCGGGAACATTTCAGTGACGCCGGCAGTTGTACAGAGTGACTCTGCAGGTGGCGATCGCATTTGAAATTGATCGCGGACTTGACAGGGTCATAGTGGTGTTGCCCACATGGTGATTCCACAGACCGCCGCTAGAAAGGTTTTCTGTGACCCCGTCTTCCGTCGAGAAGGAACTTGCCGCCCAGGCCGAACTGTCCGCTGAGGAAAAGAAGGCGGCCACTTCGGCAAAGCGGGCGGCAACCCGTGCCGCCAACAAGCCCGGAGAGGGCAATTCCGACAAGCCGGCTCCCAAGAAGCGTGGACCCAAGCCGGGCGCCAAAGCCGCAGCAGAATCCGCTGCTGCTCCTGGCGACGTCGATGAAGACACCGACGACGTCACTGTCGAGGATGAGGACTTCGACCCTGCTGCCGCTGAAGAAGTGGAAGTAAGCGACGACGACGCCGATGACACCTCCGATGCCCCCAAGGACAAGCCCGCTCCCACCGGGTCCGGATTCGTCTACTCGGACGCGGACGACGACGACGCCCCCGTCCAGCAGGTTATGTCAGCCGGCGCTACCGCTGACCCCGTCAAGGACTACCTGAAGCAGATCGGCAAGGTTGCCCTGCTGAACGCCGAGCAGGAAGTCGACCTCGCGCTCCGCATCGAGGCCGGCTTGTTCGCCGAAGAGAAGATCAACAACGACGACGGCTCTATGGATCCGAAGCTGCGACGTGAACTCGAGTTCGTGATCCACGACGGCAAGCGTGCAAAGAACCACCTGCTTGAAGCAAACCTTCGCCTGGTGGTGTCGCTGGCCAAGCGCTACACCGGTCGCGGCATGCTGTTCCTCGATTTGATCCAGGAAGGCAACCTCGGCCTCATCAGGGCCGTGGAGAAGTTCGACTACACCAAGGGCTTCAAGTTCTCCACCTATGCCACATGGTGGATCCGCCAGGCCATTACCCGCGCCATGGCCGACCAGGCACGCACCATCCGTATTCCAGTACACATGGTGGAAGTCATCAACAAGCTGGCGCGCGTCCAGCGCCAGATGCTCCAGGACCTCGGCCGTGAACCTACGCCGGAAGAACTGGCGCTGGAACTGGACATGACTCCCGAGAAAGTCGTGGAGGTCCAGAAGTACGGCCGTGAGCCGATCTCCCTGCACACCCCCTTGGGTGAGGACGGCGACTCCGAATTCGGCGACCTCATCGAAGACTCGGAAGCCGTTGTTCCGGCTGACGCCGTCAGCTTTACCCTGCTCCAGGAACAGCTTCATTCCGTCCTGGACACCTTGTCCGAGCGGGAAGCAGGGGTCGTTGCCATGCGCTTCGGGTTGACCGATGGACAGCCGAAGACTTTAGACGAAATCGGCAAGGTCTACGGAGTGACGCGCGAACGCATCCGCCAGATCGAATCCAAGACCATGTCCAAGCTCCGGCACCCTTCGCGGTCGCAGGTTCTGCGGGACTACCTGGACTAGGAATACGAGCACGTCAGTGCCATGGCCCGGCTGGAATCTTCCGGCCGGGCCGCGGCACTTAAAGCCCACGCAGCGGCCAGTGCCCTGCGGACTGTTTGGTCAAACAAGCAAACGAGGCTCCTCCCTTTGTGGGAGGAGCCTCGTTCATGGTCAAGCGTTGGTCGCTCGCGTAGTCGATCCCTCGACGTCGTGACCCTGCAGCCGGATGGATCCGGTCCTGCCGGCCTCAGTTAGTCAACGGGGACCGGGGCCTTCTCGTTGAGGCGCTCGGTCTCGTCGTGCCAGTCCGAGGTCAGGGGCCGAAGCGTAGCCTCGACTGCACGTGCGTGGTGAGCGCAGAAGAGCAGCTCACCGCCGGAGGACTCGAGTACAACGCGGACGTATGCCTGGGCTCCGCAACGGTCGCACCTGTCGGCTGCGTTGAGCGTGCGGTCTGCAACTGCTGTTGTCATGTCGGCCTCCTTGGTAGTTCTGTACATCCATATAACCAGCATTCGTTGGTGAACCATGGCAAGGATGGGTCACTTTCGCTGTCCGCGTATCACATGTGGGTAACGTAACGACGCAGCCCGCGCCTGCCCTGGAGTGGCACACGGGCGCGGGCCGGGCCTGCGGCTACCCTAGTATGGGCTGTGTTTGCCTTGAAAACACTGGCGTGCCGGACGGCCAAACACCCCGGCATCACTTTGAGATAGACCCCGAAGGAGCGCACTGCGAGTGGCACCTAGTTCTGAATACAACGCCCGGCACCTTTCCGTTCTGGAAGGGCTGGAAGCTGTCCGCAAGCGCCCTGGCATGTACATCGGCTCCACTGACTCGCGCGGCCTGATGCATTGTCTCTGGGAAATCATCGACAACGCCGTGGATGAAGCCCTGGCAGGGTTCGGGCACGACATCAAGGTGATCCTCCATGCGGACAACTCGGTGGAAATCCACGACGACGGACGCGGCATCCCGGTGGACGTCGAACCGAAGACGGGCCTGTCCGGCGTCGAGGTCGTGTTCACCAAACTGCATGCCGGCGGCAAGTTCGGTGGTGGTTCCTACACGGCCTCGGGCGGTCTGCACGGCGTTGGCGCCTCCGTGGTCAATGCGCTCTCCAGTCGTCTGGATGTTCAGGTGGACCGTGGCAGCCAGACGTACCAGATGTCGTTCCGCCGCGGCGAGCCCGGCCGTTTCAATGATTCAGGTGCCAAGCCCGGTCCCAATTCCCCCTTCGAACCCTTCATTGAGAATTCCGTCCTGGATGTTGTCGGGAAAGCCAAACGGGGTGTCACCGGCACCCGGGTCCGCTACTGGGCCGATCGGCAGATCTTCACCCCTGATGCCCGCTTCTCGTACGACGATCTTGTGGCCAGGGCAAGGCAGACATCCTTCCTGGTTCCGGGACTGAGAATCACCGTGCGTGACGAGCGCAGGCTCGCCGGTACCCCGGGTGAGAACGGGGTCCATGAAGAAGTTTTCCATCATGACGGCGGCATTTCGGAGTTCGTGGAGTTCCTGGCCTCCGATTCCGGTGTCACGGATGTTTGGCGCCTGCATGGCTCGGGCAAGTTCAAGGAGACCGTACCCGTCCTGGACGAGAACGGGCACAGCAAGATCGCTGACGTTGAACGGGACTGCGAAGTGGACATAGCCCTCCGCTGGGGAATCGGCTACGACACGACGGTCCGCAGCTTCGTTAACATCATCGCCACGCCCAAGGGCGGCACCCACCAGGCAGGCTTCGAGGCGGCACTGCTCAAGACGTTCCGCAAGGTCATCGAAGCCAACGCACGCAAGCTCAAGGCGGGCAACGACAAAATTGAAAAGGACGATGTCCTGGCAGGGCTCACCGCCGTGCTGACGGTGCGGCTTGCCGAACCACAGTTCGAGGGCCAGACCAAGGAGATCCTGGGAACCTCCGCGGTCCGCGCCATTGTTGCCCGGGTCGTGGAGAAGGAAATCACCAGCCGGCTCAATTCAGCCAACCGTAACGACAAAGCCCAGTCGGCGCTGTTGTTGGAAAAGGTTGTCAGCGAGATGAAGTCACGCATCTCGGCCCGTGTCCACAAGGAGACCCAGCGTCGGAAGAACGCCCTGGAGACGTCTTCGATGCCCACCAAGCTTGCCGATTGCCGCACCGACGATGTGGCGCGTTCGGAACTGTTCATCGTGGAGGGCGACTCTGCGCTGGGAACAGCCAAACTGGCCCGCTCTTCCGACTTCCAGGCCCTGCTGCCCATCCGTGGCAAGATCCTGAACGTGCAGAAGGCATCCGTCGGGGACATGCTCTCCAACGCCGAATGCGCAGCCCTCATCCAGGTGGTGGGTGCCGGTTCGGGCAGGAGCTTCGACATCGATGCCGCCCGGTACGGCAAAGTCATCCTGATGACCGATGCCGACGTCGATGGCGCCCATATCCGCACCTTGTTGCTGACCCTGTTCTTCCGCTACATGCGCCCGATGGTCGAGGCAGGCCGGGTTTTCGCTGCCGTTCCGCCGCTCCACCGCGTGGAAGTGATCAACCCCGGCCAAAAGGCCAATGAGATGATCTACACCTATTCGGAAGCGGAACTGCACGTCCTGCTGTCCAACCTGGCCAAGGAAGGAAAGCGCTACAAGGAGCCCATCCAGCGCTACAAGGGGTTGGGCGAGATGGACGCCCAGCAACTGGCTGAGACCACCATGGACCCGCGCCACCGGACCCTCCGCAAGGTGGGAATCGAGAGCGCGCAGCGGGCCGAAGAGGTGTTCGATCTCCTCATGGGCTCTGATGTGGCGCCGCGGAAGGAATTCATCATTGCCGGTGCCTCCACCCTGGATCGTGAACGCATCGACGCCTGAGAAGACTTTCTAGGGGCCCGTCCTTTGGTCCGCCTGCCCGGCATGTCCGGGAGCGGCCAGTGCTGCAGCCCCCACGGTCAGCGCCAGGGCACCCAACCCCCACGGCAGTCCCACGGCAACGGCGACCCCGCCTACCAGCAGAGGACCGCCCGCGTCACCGAGCTCACGGCCCAACTCCGCCGATCCCATGGTCCTGCCCAGTCGTTCCGGTGGTGTCGCATCCGCCAGGTGGGCAAAGGCCAGCGGCGTGGCGACACCGATGCCTGCTCCAATGAGGACTGCTGCAGTGTAGATGCCCGGCCCTCCCGGCAGGATGGCTGCCAGTGCCGTGCCCAGCGCAATGGCCAGCAGGCCTGCCACAATGCCTGCCCGGTCGCCGATCACTGCGCGGTCCCTGAGCTTGCCGACGTAGGGCTGGAGCAGTGACGAAGCAACAGCCAGGACACTCACGGCGGCTACGCTGCCGACGGTTCCCAGGCCTTCCCTGGCAGCCAGGGCCGGCAAGAATCCGACAGCGGCACCGAGTGCTCCCGTGCCGGCTGCCAGGACGATGGTCGGCCCAAGGAAGGACCATTGCGTGCTTTGCTGCCAGAGGTCCAAAAGTGTGTAGCGGGGGCGCGGAAGCGGAGCCATTTTAGGCACAGCCACCACCGCCCAAACCGACACCGCCAGTGCAAGTCCGGAGAGTACGGCAAAGAGCAGGCTGAAACCGCCCAGGACGATGGCCAATGCGCACAGGAGTGGCCCGATCGCATAGCCGAGGCCCTTCCATGAGCCGTAGCGGCCGAAGTATCGCCCGGTCCTGCCCTCGGCGAGTCGGGCCACACTCGCCGAGGATGCGGGTGAGAAGGCTGATGCTGCCATTCCCTGTCCGAGCCGGGCCGCGGCCAGCATGAGCGGCTGGTCGGCCCACAGGCCAACCAGTGATGCTGCCGAGAAGGCAAGGAGGCCTCCAACGATCACTGGTTTGGGACCGATGCGGTCGCTCAGGGCGCCGAAGAGGGGTTTCAGGAAAACTTCAGCAACGTCATAGAGGGCCAGGAGGAGCCCCAGCCCCAGGAGGCTCAACCCGATGTCCGCGCTTTCGGCCCCCAGCCCGGCAGCTACTGCATGGGCGCCGAACGCGGTGGTAAAGCCGGCAGCATAGAGCGGCCAGCGATGGTGGTCGCCGATGGAGGGCAGTAACTGGCTGCCGGAAGAGGAAGTCACACCACTGAATGTAACAGCTGCTACATTGACTGTTGTGGTTGATGTCGAATTGCAGTGGCTGCTGCTGTTGGTGCACGTTCCGGCAAAGCCCTCCCGGCACCGGGTGGCCGTCTGGCGGGGGTTGCGGAAATCCGGAGCTGTACCCATCTCTCCGGGCACGTGGATTCTTCCTGCCCACCCCGCATTCGAGGCCGGGATTGAGCGCATCCATCAACTGCTGAAGGGTAACGGGTCCATGACAGTCGTGGAGGCCCGGCCGCGTGGTACCGGTGGAGTGGACTTTCGTGATGCGTTTGCTGCCGCCCGCACCGAAGAATGGGCGGAATTTTCCAAGGACTGCGGGAAGTTCATGGAGGAGATCGCCAAGGAGACCATGCTTGGCAAGTTCACGCTGGCCGAACTCGAAGAAGAAGAACAAAGCCTCGAGCGTCTGCGTCGCTGGTACCGGGACTTGAAGGCACGCGATGTTCTTGCCCTTCCGGAAGCGCGTGCCGCCGCACAGCAACTGGCCGGATGCAGCGATGTCCTGGAGACGTTTGCGGAACAGGTCTACGAAGCTACCCTCACCTAGCTCAGCCCAGCAGTCCCGGCACGATCAACAGGGCCGTTGGCACGGCGAGCAGCAAGGCTGAAACTGCCAGGACCAGTGCCCGGAGCCCCGTGGCGAGTGGCGGCTTGGGGGAGAGGAGGCGGCTGACGCGTGACGCCGTCGTCCGTGGTGAATCGGCCCCGCCGGTGGCGCTGACCGAAGTAGCCTCCACGACGGCGCCGGTTCCGCTGAGTGCCGCCTGGCCGCTGAAGGCTGCATGGCCCGCGGCGGCTGACCGGCCGTCCGGGGCGGGAGCGGCGTTGCCGCTGGACACAATGGCGATCGCCTTGATGAGCGTGCCCTTGCTTTCCGTCCTCAGGGCGACATCGTCTGCCAGCATCTCGATGAGCGAGTTGACGGCCGTCTGGGCAAGGCGGGTGGTGGGAAACCAGGGCAGGGCCTGGCGCCATGCTGCGAACGCCCAGAGCAGGAGATCGTGACGCTGGGTGAGGTGGGCGTTTTCGTGAATGAGCACAGCCCGCAGCTCTGCCGGTTCCAGTGCGGCCATCAGGCCATCGGACAGGACGGTGACGGAGCGGGCACCGCCAGGCAGGCAGTACGCGACGGGCGAATCGTGGTTGATGACCACGGTTCCAGGTCCGTCGTCGGACGGAGAGGCCAGGAGGGTGAGGAGTTCACGGTGCCGCCGGCGCTGGCGCTCGATCTTGTAATACGTCAGAAGGAGGGTGAACACCAGGTGCGCTGTCAGGAGAGCTGCGGCGGAGAGGGCAAACAAGTGCCAGAAACCCAACGCCGTGGTGGGCTCATTGTTGAAGACCATGCCTGCCAGGCTCTTCAGGCCGGCGATCAGGTTATCGCCGATGGGCTCCAGTCCGTACACCAGCATGGCGCCGATCATGGACAGCCCGCCGGCAAGTGCTATGGCCTGCCAGAGGACCATGGCGGTGAAGGGGGAGCGTGCCGGCCACTGCGCGCGCGAGAGCAGGACAGGTACCGGCCACGCCAGGATGATTGCCAGGACCGCCAGGAAGTATGAGGTCCAGAACATAGTGGCTAATTGTAGCCGAGCAGTTTGCGCAGGGTAGCGGCTTCGCTTTCGGAGACGGAACCAATGAAGCGGGCCAGGACTGCCTCCCGGTCAGGGGCGGAGCCCAGGACTTCGTGCATGAGTTCTGCCGTGTGGTCCGCGCGGCTGGAGACTGCCTGGTAGCGGTGCGGCCTGGTGCCGCGCTCGCGTTCCACAAGGCCCTTCTTTTCGAGCCGCGAAAGGACGGTGAGCACGGTGGTGACTGCCAGGTCCTTGCCCTGGTGTCCTTCCGAGCCGTCACCGGCAGCGGAATCCTGCGCCAGGAGATCGCGCAGCGTGTTGGCGGTTGCAGCCTCCTGGCTTGCCCAGAGCAGATCCATGACTGCCCGTTCCAGTTCCCCAAGACTTGCCATCTGTTCCGTCCCTACCTTCCGCTTCCCGCCGCAGAACCGCAGGCGGGAGGCGATGATTCAACATTCCACGATAAATCTACCGCGTTTCAGCCTTCCATTCTACGCGAGGTAGAACGATCGGCGTGCCGCGGCAGGGAGGGTGGCTCTGGCGGGTGTGTAACGCCACGTGAAGAATGGGCATGTGCCCCCTGCTGATGTTCTACACTGTGTAGAAGAGAGTTTTCTACAGAACGTAGAACTAAGTGCAGGTGCACTTCGGCCGCCGGACTAAGGACAGCCATGGACGCTTTGGAAATCGCACGCTGGCAATTCGGGATCACCACCGTTTACCACTTCATGATGGTGCCGCTCACGATCGGCCTTGGGCTGGTGGTGGCTGTCATCCAGACGATCTGGTACCGGACGGGAAAGCCCGAATATCTCCGCATGACCAAGTTCTGGGGCAAGCTGTTCCTCATCAACTTCATCATGGGAGTTGCCACGGGCATCGTGCAGGAATTCCAGTTCGGCATGGCCTGGAGCGAGTACAGCAGGTTCGTGGGGGATGTCTTCGGGGCCCCGCTGGCCCTTGAGGCGCTCCTGGCCTTCTTTGTGGAGTCCACGTTCCTGGGACTCTGGATCTTCGGCTGGAAGCAGCTCAAGCGGGGGGTGCACCTTGCGTGCCTCTGGATAGCCGTGCTCGGGTCAGTCTTTTCCGCGTACTTCATCATCGTGGCCAACTCCTGGATGCAGCACCCGGTGGGCGTGGAGATGGTGGATGGCAGGCCTGTCATGACCGATGCCTGGGCTGTGTTCACCAACAACACGGCCATGGTGGCCGTGCCGCACACGCTCTTCGGCGCCCTGGGCGTGGCAGGGGCCTTCCTGCTCGGCATCGCCTGGTACCACCTGTGGCGCCGCCGCCATGACGGCATCGACACCGTCGGCGCCGACGGCAAGATGGTCCCCGGGGAAGCTGAGATCCCCGGCCGCGACAAAGCCGACTACTCGGTGTGGATGCGATCCCTCCGCCTGGGCGCCGTCGTGGCGATGATTTCCTTCGCCGGCACCGCCATCACCGGCGACCTGCAGGGCAAGCTCATGTTCGAACAGCAGCCCATGAAAATGGCAGCCGCCGAAGCTGCCTGCCATGACGGCACCGGGTTTTCCGTGCTCAGCGTGGGCAACCTTGGTGCCACCAACTGCGACGACATCGTGGCCGTCATCGAAGTTCCGGGCATCCTCTCCTTCCTGGCGAAAGGCGACTTCACCACCGAGGTCAAAGGCGTCAACAGCCTGCTGGGTGAATACCAGGAGAAGTACGGCACGCACCTGCCCGACAACCCCCTCTACGGTGACCGTGCCGGCCAGGAGATCCAGTATGTTCCCGTCATGGAAGTCACCTACTGGGGCTTCCGCATGATGATCGGGTTCGGCGGCATCGCTGCCTTCGCGGCCCTGCTGGCCCTCTGGGTGACGCGCAAGGGAGTGGTGCCCGCGTCCAGGTGGCTCATGCGGCTGGCTGTCTTTGGCATCCTTGCTCCCTTTGGCGCCAACGCCGCAGGTTGGATCTTTACCGAGATGGGCCGCCAACCATTCGTGGTGGCACCCAACCCGGACATGAACGGGATCGACCAGGTCTTCATGTTCACCGCCGCAGCAGTCTCGCCCGGCGTCACGGCGGGGGAGCTCCTGGGCTCCCTGGTGGTGCTGACGGCAATCTACGCCGTCCTCCTTGTGGTGGAAGTAAAGCTGCTGGTCAAGTACGTGCGGGGAGGCGTGGCATCCGCCATGCCGGAACTCGCCCACACCCCAAACAAGCAACACGACAAGAACGACGACGGCACTCCCGGCGCCGGCACGGCCGACGATGTCCTGGCCTTTGCCTACTAGGAGCTAAGGAAAACCACCATGGAACTGTTGCCCACCCTTTGGTTCATCGCGATCGCCGTGTTGTGGACCGGCTACCTCTTCCTTGAAGGATTCGACCTCGGTGTCGGCATGCTGATGAAGCTTTTTGCCCGCAACAACACCGACCGCAGGGTCCTGCTCAACACCATCGGCCCGGTGTGGGACGGCAACGAGGTGTGGCTCCTGACGGCGGCCGGTGCCACCTTCGCCGCCTTCCCGCTGTGGTACGCGTCGCTGTTCTCCACCCTGTACCTGCCGCTCCTGTGCGTCCTCGTGGCACTCATCTTCCGTGCGGTGGCCTTCGAATACCGGGGCAAGGTGGACACGGTCCGCTGGCGCAACGGCTGGGACTGGGCGATCGCCCTCGGATCCTTTGTGGCTGCGTTCGGCATCGGCGCTGCCCTGGCGTTGACCACCACGGGCCTGCCGATCAACGCCAACGGAGACCGCGATGGCGGCCCCCTGGACTGGTTCAGCGGCTACGCTTTGCTCGGCGGCCTGGGCGTTGTGGCCTTCGCCCTGGTCCACGCCCTGGCTTTCCTGGCGCTGAAGACCGACGGCGACGTGCGGTACCGCGCCCGGCGCTGGTTCGTGCGGCTGCTTCCGGTGGCGGTCCTTCCCATGCTGGGATGGATGGCCGCAGTCCAGCTCATCAGCGGTGAGGCCTGGACCTGGATCGTTGCCGGGGCGGGTGTGGTGGCCGTGGCCCTTGCCTGGCAACTCGCCCGCAGCGGATTCGAGGGTCGCGCCTTTGCCGCCACCGGTGTCTTCGTGGTCTGCGCCACGGCATCGATCTTCGGTGCTTCCTTCCCGGTGGTCATCCCGTCCACCATCGACCCCGCCTTCAACCTGACCATCGCCAACGCCTCATCCTCGGACTACACCCTGGGGCTCATGAGCATCGTCGCCGCGGTAGGACTGCCCCTGGTCATCGCCTACCAGGCCTGGACCTATTGGGTGTTCCGCCGCAGGGTCAGTGCCTCCCACATCCCGGAGGCGCACGGCTTCCTACCGGCCATCGCGGCCAAGGTACTGGTCTCCAAGGACGGGACCACCCCCGGCGCCCCTTCCACGCCGGAAGCCTGAGCGACCCATGAAACCCGCCTTCCCGTCCGGTCCGGCCACCAGGACTGCCCTTTATGTGATCGGGCTGCTCTCCGCACTGAAAGCCTTGTCCCTGGTGCTCATGGCGCAGGCCGTCGCCGGGATGCTGGCCGGCCTGACGGAGGGTTCCGGCGACTGGAACAGCCTCCTGTTGTGGGGAGCCGGCGGGGCCCTGCTGCGCTCCTTGACGGTCTGGGGGCAGGGGATCGCGGCCCGGCGGGCAGCGCTCGGGGTCAAGGAGGAACTGCGGTCACGGCTCCTGGAACGTGCCCTGGACAACGGCGGACCGGCACCCGTGGGAGGAATCAACGACGGCGGCCTGGCCATCCTCGCCACGCGCGGACTGGACGCCCTGGACGACTACTACACCCAGTACCTCCCGGCACTGGTCAACTGCGCCACCGTCCCGCTGCTCATCGGAGCCAGGATCCTCTTCGCCGACTGGGTCAGTGCCGTGGTGATCGTCCTGACGGTGCCCCTGGTGCCACTGTTCATGGTGATCATCGGCCGGCACACCGAAGACTGCGTCAAAGACGCCCAATCGACACTGCGGAAATTGTCAGGGCACATCCTTGAGCTGGCCAAGGGGCTTCCGGTGCTGGTGGGCCTGGGCCGCGCCGTCGAACAGCGCGCCGCGCTGGAGGAAATTTCCGAACAGTACCGCGTCAAAACGATGGGGACACTCCGCGTTGCGTTCCTCTCGGCCCTCGCCCTGGAACTGATCGCAACCATCTCGGTGGCAGTGGTGGCGGTGTTCATCGGCGTTCGGCTTGTTGACGGAAGCATGCCCCTTGAAGCCGGGCTCCTGGCCTTGATCCTTGCCCCGGACTGCTACCTGCCCCTGCGGGAGCTGGGCACAGCGCACCACGCCAGCGACGACGGCAGGGCCGCGCTCGAAACAACCAACACTGTGCTGGATACACCACCGGCCCGCCCCCTTCCCTCCAGTAACGGCCCGGCACGCCCAACCGGCTCCTCCGCCAGCGGAATCCTGGTGCGCGGCCTGGCGGTGACATACGCCGGTCGGTCAGCTCCCGCCGTCGGGCCCTTGGACTTCACCGCCCCGCTGGGCCAGGTCACCGCCTTGGCCGGCGCAAGCGGCGTCGGCAAGAGCACCGTGCTGGGGGTCCTGGCCGGACTGATCGGCGACGGCGGCGGAACTGCCGTGACCGGCTCTGTAGAGCTCCCGGGACCCGGTACCGCCGTGGCCTGGGTGCCGCAACATCCCGCCATGGTGGCGACCACGGTCAGGGAAGAAGTCGAGCTGTACCTTGAGGGGCTCGCCGCGCCGGACAAGGCAGCAGCCGCTGACAGGGTGCTGCACAAGACCTCCGCCGGCCACCTCGCCGGAAAGCATCCCGCCGAACTCAGCCCGGGAGAGCTGCGCAGGGTCGCGGTGGCCTGTGGCCTTGCCCGCATCGAGGCAGGCACTACCGTCCTGCTCCTCGATGAACCTACGGCACACCTTGACCCGCAGACTGCCGGAGCGGTCCGGCGCGCCATTGAGTCAGTCCGCGGAACAGCAACCGTGGTCCTGGTGGCCCATGACGCGGCAACCCGTGCGCTCGCAGACCACGTGGTCCACCTCGGCGGGAGTTCTTCACCTGACGTGCCCGCGGCGGCTTCGGCTCCCGGGGGAGCCGCCGCCGGGCTGGAAACGGCGGGTCCCGGCACTACCAAGCCAACCGCGCCGGGAGCAGCGGCTGCACCGGTGGCATCCGCGGCCTGGAGCCTGGACAGCCTTCGGGCTGTCCTGCGCCCCGTCCGGTGGAAGTTTGCAGCCGCTTGCTCCGTGGGAATCCTGGCAGCGCTGTTCGCGGTGGCCCTGTCCGGTTTGTCCGGTTGGCTCATTATCCGCGCCAGTGACCAGCCCCCTATCCTGTACCTCCTGGGAGCAATCGTCGGGGTGAGGTTCTTTGGAATCGGCCGCGCCGTCCTGCGGTATTGCGAGCGGCTGCTTACCCACGACGCCGTATTTGCCGCCATGACCACACTGCGCGGGACGCTTTGGGCATCGCTCAGCCGCCGGGCATTATCCCTGCGGCGGCTCCTGCGGGGCGGCAACGTCCTGGGCGCGATCATTGACGACGTGGATACCCTGCGGGACCTCCTGCCCCGGGTGGTGCTGCCTCCGTTGACCGCCGTGGGGGTGGCGGTTGCGGCCCTGATCAGTACCGCACTGGTTCTTCCGGCCGCTGTGCCCGCCGTTGCCGTGGCCGCCGCCGCAGGCCTTGTGGTGGCTCCGCTGGCGGCGGTCGTGGCAGACCGCAACGCGGCCCGGTCAGCGCAGCAGCTTCACCAGGAGGTCCTGGGTGATGTCGCGTCCGTGCTGGATTCCCGCGCGGGGCTGGCCGCCAATGGCGTCGCTGCCCCGGTGCTGGCTGCCCTGGGAAGGAAGGACCGGGCTGCCACCGCCGCGGCCCAACGCTCGGCGTGGGCCGAAGGGCTCGGGCAGGCGGTGACGGTCCTTGCCTGTTCCCTGGCCGCGCTTTGGGCGGGCGTCCTGGCCGCGCCGGATGTGCGCAACGGCTCTATGGCACCCGAGCTGGTGGCTGTCATCGTGCTGATGCAGCTTGCCCTCGTTGAACCGTACGCCGGAATCGTGCCGGCACTCCGCCAGGCGCCGGCACTGACCGCCGTCCTGCGACGTGTGGCGGGGTCCGGTGCCCTGGACGCCGGACATGCTGAAGCCTCTGAAGAGTACGACGCCGGGTTGCAGGTTTTCCCGGACCGTGATGGTCGGGAGGGACTTGAGTTAAGCGGGCTTGGTGCACGTTGGCCTGGCGGACCGTTGGTCTTCACGGGCGTCTCGGCAACGGCGCAGCCCGGACAATGGCTCGCAGTGACAGGGCCGTCCGGCGCGGGGAAGTCCACCCTGTTGTCCGTGCTGCTGGGGTTCCTCCCCGTCAGCGAAGGGAGCGTAAAACTGACGGGAACTGCTGCCTGGTGCCCCCAGGAAGCGCACCTTTTTGATTCCACCATCCGTGGAAACCTGCTGCTGGCCAGGCCGGCGGGCAGCAAGCCCGGTGATGATGAGATGCATCAGGCACTGGCCGACGTTGGCCTGGACGACCTGGTGGCAAAGCTTCCCGGGGGACTGGATGCGCGCATAGGACCCGGAGGCTCGCGGCTGAGCGGCGGTGAGCGGCAGCGGCTGGCCATGGCCCGGACCCTGCTGACAGGTGCCCGCGTCCTCCTGCTCGACGAACCGACAGCCCACCTTGACGCGGACTCGGCCCGGGAGATGATGTCAGCCTTGCGGCGCGGTTTGCGGGAGGTGACGGTGGTGCTGGTGACGCACAATCCCCAGGACATCGATCCTGCCGATGCCAGGCTGGACCTCGCAGGCCCCATGAGCACAGCGGCGCCCGGCGCGGCGGAACTGGCCGGGCGGACGGCCGCTCAGTAGCCTGTTGGCATGCTCTTAGACGGCCACGAACCGATCCTTCCTGACACTGACGCCACTGGACTTCGATGGCGGGCCGCCACCGCCGGGGACCTGCGGAACTGGGCGGACCTGATCGCCCGGACTGCCGCCGTCGAGCATCCTGTCTGGTACGAGAAGCATGGCGACCTGGTCCACGTGCTGGAGTCGGGCAAAAACGATCCGCGCACCCACACACTGCTTGGCCTGGACGAGGGCGGGACAGCCCGTGCCTACGGCCGGATCACCAAGAACCCCGACGGCGACAAAGCCAATGCCATGGGATGCGTTGATCCGGACTGGCAGCACCGGGGCATTGGCTCGGCCGTCCTGGCCTGGCAGGAAGCACTGACCCGGCTCAGGTTCGCGGCCGACGCCGCTGCCGGCTACGTGGCCGCCCCGCCCCGCCTGCGGATCAGGACCGAAGAGCAGCACGGCCATCAGTGGGCCTTGTTCACGGCCCGGGGCTACGGGATTGTCCGCTGGTTCAACGAAATGCACCGGCCCCTGTCCGGTCCCGCACCGGAGGCCCGGCTCGATACTGGACTTGAGCTGCGGACCTTCGAACCGGCCTTCCACGAGCTTGCGCGCCTGGCCCACAACGACGCGTTCAGGGACCACTGGGGGAGCGAACCCCGCGACGAGGAATCATGGCGGTTTACGCTGGAGGAACCCACCGCCCGCCCGGACCTGAGCGCCGTGGTCCTGGACGCCGCAACGGGTGAGGTGGCCGGGTACCAGCTCGCAAGCTTTGATCCCGACGCCGCCGCGGACAGGGGCTTCAAAGAGGGCTACACCGAGTTGCTGGGTGTCCGCCGCGGCTACCGTGGCCGTGGCATCGCCCAAGCGCTGCTGGCGGACGCCTTCCGTCGCTTCAGCGGCGCCGGCATGGATGTGGCTTCGCTTGACGTGGATTCGGCTAACCCCACCGGAGCGCTCAAGCTGTACGTGGGGATGGGGTACCAGGCAGTGAACCGCAGCATGACGTGGGAGAAGATGCTTTAGCCGTCCACATCATGGAGATGGTGGACTACATCGTGAAGGAAGTAGCGGGAAAACGTCAGCACTGTAAAGACCGATCCGTTGCTCCGGGTTCCCGTGCGGTTCCATTCGTCCTCCACCACGCGGGCAAAGGACGCTGCGACCTGCTCACCCTCAACGGTAAGTTCCCCGGAAACGGCCTCCGGGTCGGAAGACCCGTAGTCGCCCTCCACGGCGGCCTTGTCCTGGTCCCAGTTATCGAAGGCGGCATCGTCCCGGGTGAGCATGAGGTTCAGCCGTTGGTCGAAAATGCTGAAAACGTCGCGGACATGGCACGCGTACTCCAGGGGTGACCACGTGTGGTCATTGGGCCGGACGGAAGCGTCCTCCCGGCGCAGGACCGCGCGCCACCTGGGGAGCATGCTGAGCACGCTGCCGGGGACCGTCGCAGGAGTCACCGTGGAGGGGTCGAAACCGCACTCGGGGCAGGGCTTCGAGAGGACCCAGGTCCAGTCTTTTTGGTCGGGAATGATCGGCATGCGGCCAGTCTAGGCGAATCGCCGCAAGGGGCGGACGGAAGTACTGAATTGGGTGGCTTTTTCCCATGACGGAGCACCCGCCGCGGAGTAGAGTTCGTCCCGGGGGGAGAGCCGGAAAGAGAAAATCATGCTCAAGGATCAGCAAGTGGGTGCTGTCTTACCAGCACTGGATCTTGGCCGGGCCCGCGCGTTCTACAGCGAGAAACTCGGTCTGGAACCCGAAAACCCGGACGCCGACGACAACCTTCAGTACAGATGCGGAAACGGTACGGGCTTCTTCATCTACCAAACGCCGAACGCGGGCAGCGCCAAAAATACCCAGATGGGATGGATGGTGGACGACGTCGCTGCCAGTGTCGCGGAGCTGCGGGAAAAGGGTGTCACGTTCGAGGACTACGACCAGCCGGGACTGAAAACGGACAACGGCATCGCCCGGATGCCCGACGGAAGTGCCGCAGCGTGGTTCCTGGACACGGAAGGGAACATACTGAGCATCAACCAGGCCGGCTAGCCCGGCAGGCAGCCGGCAGAGGCTGCCGCACCAGGAGGGCCGGCGACAACTGCGTCGCCGGCCCTCCTGCGTGATCCTCAGGCGTCAGCAGGCTCCCCGGGCCACGCCATGCTTGGCCCGATGGCTTCCACTGGTTGCGACAGCGGCACCCCCGAACCGTCCCTCCGGCCGTGTTCGTGGGGCAACGCCCTGGCCACGCCGGCTGCCGATGACGCTTTGGCAGGCCCATGGCCCGCCCAGGCCAGCAGCAGCGTGTCCTCACCCTTCAGGAAGCGGTGCACGCGCACGCCCCCGGTGGCCCGGCCCTTTGACGGATACTCACCGAAGGCGGTCACTTTCGCCGTACCGGGCGCCGTTCCCGGCAAAGCCCCCTGGGTACCGGCAATGGTGACCACGACGGCGGCAGGATCGTCAGCGCGGACGGCGCCGAAGTGGATGACTTCATCGCCGGCGGCCAGTTTAATCCCCGCCATTCCGCCCGCAGTCCGGCCTTGGGGACGGACGCTGGCGGCACTGAACCGAAGCAGCTGCGCCTGCTTGGTCACAAAGACGAGATCGACGTCGTCATCCTGCGCGGGCTCCACCGCCAGGACCGAATCCTTGTCCTTCAACGAGATGATCTCCCAGTCCTCACGGTTGAGCGGGTAATCCGGCTGGACCCGCTTCACCACGCCCTGGGCCGTTCCCAGTGCCAGCACGGCATCCAACGGGACGAAGGCCACCAGGGACTCTCCCTTCAGCAGGGTGATGAACTCCTTGGCAGGAACCCCGCCGGCGAGGTTGGGCAGTCCGCTGACGGGCGGGAGCACCGGCATGTCCATCACCTGCAGGCGAAGCATGCGGCCCAGCGATGTCACGGCTCCGATCTCACCGCGTGCAGTGGTCTTGACGACGGACCGGAAGACATCGTGCTTGGCCCGCGGTCCCGCTTCAGCCAGCGGTTCCTGGTTGGATGTCCTGGCGATCTGTCCGGACACGCTGAGCAGGGCCCAGCAGGGGTCGTCCGGGATCTCCAGCGGAAGCGGCGCCGCCTTGCCCTTGGGGCCCGGCGCGGCGAGGGAAGCAGCCACGGTGGGGGACACGGCTTCGGACTCAAGCAGCACGGTCCGACGGGGAGTGCCGTACTTTTCGGCGATTTCGGCCAGCTCACCGGAGACCAGTTCCCGCAGCAACTGGTCGGACCCGAGGATCGCCTCCAGCGCCTCTATCTCGCGGCGCAGCTCGTCCTGCTCCTTCTCCAGCTCCAGGCGCGAATACTTGGTCAACTGCCGCAGGCGCAGCTCCAGGATGTAATTGGCCTGGATCTCCGTGAGATCGTAAATCGACATCAATCGCTCACGGGCAGCCGAGGCTTCATCCGAGGACCGGATGATCTGGATGACCTCGTCAATGTCCACAATCGCGATCAGCAGGCCCTCCACGAGGTGGAGGCGGTCCTTCTTCTTCCCGAGCCTGAACGCGGTACGGCGGCGGACCACGTTCAGGCGGTGGTCCACGTAGACCTGCAGCAGCTGCAACAGCCCAAGGGTCTGGGGCTGGCCGTCCACCAGGGTGACATTGTTGATGCCGAAGGAGTCCTCCATCGGCGAGTAGCGGTAGAGCTGCTGGAGGACTGCGTTCGGGTTGAAGCCGTTCTTGAGTTCGATCACAAGGCGCAGGCCATGGTTCCGGTCCGTCAGGTCAACGACATCGCTGATACCGGTCAGCTTCTTGGCGTTGACGGCGTCCTTGATCTTTTCGATGACCTTTTCCGGTCCCACCATGTAGGGCAGTTCCGTCACCACCAGCCCGGTACGGCGCGCCGAAAGCTGTTCCACCTCAACCTTGGCCCTGGTCTTGAAAGAGCCACGGCCAGTGGCGTAGGCGTCCCGGATGCCGTCCAGGCCGACGATGCGGCCACCCGTGGGGAGGTCCGGGCCGGGGACGAACTTCATGATGTCGTCCAGGGTTGCCTCGGGATTGGCGATCAGGTGGCGCGCGGCGGCGATGACCTCCACCAGGTTGTGCGGCGCCATGTTGGTGGCCATGCCCACCGCGATCCCCGTGGTGCCGTTGACCAACAGGTTGGGAAACGCGGCCGGGAGGACATCGGGCTGGGTCAGCTGGTTGTCGTAATTGGGGACGAAATCCACCACGTCTTCATCGAGGTGGTCGGTCATGGTGAGGGCGGCCGCCGCAAGGCGGGCTTCGGTGTACCGCGGAGCTGCCGGGCCGTCGTCGAGCGAGCCGAAGTTGCCGTGGCCGTCAATCAAAGGCAGCCGCAGGGAGAAGTCCTGCGCCATACGCACCATGGCGTCGTAAATGGCGGCGTCACCGTGCGGGTGCAGCTTGCCCATGACCTCGCCCACTACACGGGCGCTCTTGACGTGGCCGCGGTCCGGGCGCAGGCCCATGTCCGCCATCATGTAGAGGATGCGGCGTTGAACAGGTTTGAGGCCGTCACGGGCATCTGGCAAGGCACGCGAATAAATCACCGAATAGGCGTACTCCAGGAAGGAGCCTTCCATTTCGGAGGTGACATCAATGTCGACGATCGTCTCGGTGAAATCGCCGAGCGGCTCGCCTTTGCGTGCGGAAGTTTGGCTGCGGGCCATGGGGTCGGTGAATCCTTAAAGCTGTACTGCGGATGTTTTGGCTAGGCTAAGCCTATGGTGGAACAGCCCGGCGTCGGCATTTATCCGGAATATTGGGAGGCCGATGTCGTCCTGCGCGACGGCGGAACTGCCCACCTGAGGCCCATCCGCCCCCAGGATGCCGATGCCCTGCAAACCTTCCATGCCGGACAATCGCAAGCCTCCATCTACATGCGGTTCTTCTCTTTCAAGCCCAAGCTGTCCGGCAAGGAAGTCAGGCGCTTCACCGAAGTAGACCACGTTAACCGCGTGGCCTTTGTCATCACCATCGGCGGCGAAATCATGGGTGTTGGCCGCTATGACCGTCTGGATGACCCTGCCGAGGCCGAGGTTGCCTTCAACATCTCCGACGCCCACCAGGGCCGCGGCATCGGCTCGATCCTGCTCGAACACCTGGCCGTCGCCGCCCGCGAGAACGGGATCCGGCGTTTCACGGCAGAGGTCCTGCCCGAGAACCGCAAGATGCTCATGGTGTTCGCCGACGCCGGCTACGACCTCAAACGGCAGTTCGACGACGGTGTGGTGAGTGTCGAGTTCAACATCGATCCCACGGAAAAGTCCCGCGCGGTCATGGAATCCCGCGAGCACCGCGCTGAGGCGCGCAGCGTGCGCGACTTGCTGGCGCCGTCGTCGATCGCCGTCATCGGTGCCAGCCGCAAGTGGGGAACAGTCGGCTACCAACTGCTGGAGCACATCATCGAAGGCGGATTCAACGGGCCCGTGTACGCCGTGAACCCGGAAGCCTTCGAACTGGCCGGCATGATCTCCTTCGCCAAGTTGTCTGAGATCCCCGGACCCGTGCAGCTGGCCATCATCGCGGTGCCCTACGACGAAGTCGCCAAGGTGGTTGAGGACTGCGCCGCCGCGGGAGTCAAGGGAATCGTCGTGGCTACCGCCGGGTTCGCGGACGACGGCGAGCGGGGCCTGTCGCGCCAGCATGAACTGGTTCGCCAGGCGCGCGCCAACGGCATGAGGGTCATCGGTCCCGAATCGCTGGGCATCCTGAACACCCACCCGGATGTCTCCCTGAACGCTTCCATGGCACCGTCCATGCCGCCCCGCGGCGGTCTTGGCCTGTTCAGCCAGTCCGCCGCGGTAGGTGTGGCGGTCTACGCCGCCGCCAGCCGTCGCCGCCTCGGCTTATCGTCCTTCCTTTCCGCCGGAAACCGGGCCGATGTCTCCGGCAACGACGCCATGCAGTACTGGGAAGACGACGCCGACACCTCCGCCGTGGGGCTCTACCTCGAATCGATCGGGAACCCGCGCAAATTCTCCCGGCTGGCCCGCCGGCTGTCGCGCAGCAAACCGGTCATCGTGGCAAAATCCGACGTCACCGGCCTACGGCTGCCGCCAGGGCACGAAGTGCGGACCACGCAGGCCCCGGCGGCAGCCGTCGACGCCATGATGCGCCAGGCCGGCGTCATCCGCGTCGACACCATCGAGCAACTGATGGACATCGCCCAGATCGTATCGTCCCAGGCCCTGCCCACCGGCCCCGGCGTGGCGGTGTACTCGAACTCCGTCGCCCTCGGGAAAGTGGTCGCCGACAGCGCCGGCCCCCTGGGCCTGGACGTCACCAGGCTCGTGACCGGAGTCGACCTCGACGCCGGGATGTCCTTGGCTCTTCCCGCACTGCGCGCAAGCCTGCAGGAAAGCCTCGCGGACGAATCGGTCAATGCGGTGGTGGCAGCCCTGCTGCCTGCCAGGGGGTTGACGGTGGAGGCCCTTGCAGGCGTCCTGGCAGAATGCGCCGCCCAGGCCGGCAAACCGGTCGTCGCAGCGTTCACCGGGATCCTCGACCCCTCGGTCCAGGTGGAGGGGATGGTGGGGCAACCCGGCAGCCCGCTCCTGCCGTGCTTCTCCAACGCCGGAGCGGCGGTCAATGCCCTCGCGGCCATCGTCCGCTACGCCCAATGGCGTGACCGGGACCAGGGACTGGTGGTGGAACCCGAAGGATGCGACGTTGAGGGAACCCGCCAGGCGCTCGCCGCCATGCTTGCCGGCGTCACCGGCGAGAAACTGCGAAAGCTCGACGCCGGTGCTGCCGCCGCCCTGCTGGCCGGCTACGGCATTTCCGTGGTACCCAGCATTGGTTTCGCCACAGCCGACGAAGCCGTGGCTGCGGCCGACAAAGTGGGGTGGCCCGTGGTGCTCAAGGCCACGGACCCTGCCCTGCGGCACCGGCTGGATCTGGGAGGCGTGCGCCTGGACATCCAGGACGCCGGATCCCTGCGCCAAAACATCGCCCGGATGCGCCGTGCTTTGGAACCCTACGGATCGCCGTCCCTGGAAGTGCAGGCCATGGCACCCGTGGGCCAGGCCTGCACTTTCAGGGCCATGGAAGATCCGCTGTTGGGTCCGGTATTGTCCTTCGGCCTTGCCGGCGATGCCGTCAATCTCCTGGACGATTGGTCGCACCGGGTTCCTCCGCTGTTTGCGGCGGACCTCCACGACGTCATCCGCTCGCCCCGCGCTTCCCGCAAATTGTTCGGCTACCAAGGGCTGCCGGCCGTTGATGTCGCGGCCCTGGAAGATATTGCCGCCCGTCTCGCCAAGCTCAAGGACGACCACCCCGGCATCGCGCTCGTGGAGTTCAATCCCGTCCTGGCCGGCCCGGCCGGCGCAACCATCCTGGGCGCGGAGGTGTGGATCGGCAACGCCGCCCAGCGGACGGACAGCGCACGCCGGGCCATGCGCGGGTAGCCCGCCGAACGCCGCCGCGGGCATTCCTGCGGTTAGGAAAGTCGAACGCCGATCTGTGAAAATGGGGGAATGAGCACCCAGTCCCCGACGCCTCAGTCCCGCCCGTCTTCTTCAGGGCACCACGCAGCCCACAACCACAGCTCGCAGGGACAGAGCCTCGACCAGGCCCTTCAGCAGGCCGGTTTCTACCCCCGGCTGGTGGCGGATGTGGTCAATGACGCCCTGGATGGCCGGGACTGCCTGTCACACCTGGTGCATCTGGAAACCCACTTCGACCGCGCCGAGGTCCGCCGCCACATCACCGTCCTGGTCCTGACCGAGGACATGCTGGTGATCACGCACGTGGACGACCAGCAGCTGGACGAGGCCGGCGAGCAAATCGTGGCGCAGATCTCCACGGAGTCGGTGCCGGTGGCCCAGATCCGTTCCGTCGTGCTCAGCTACATGTACGCGCAGCCCCAGGACTACAAGCCATCGGATCCCGTGCGCGAACTGACGCTGTCCATTGCCTGGTCCGGCGGACAGCGTCTGGACATGGGGCCCGCAAGCTGCGGGGATCCCCAGTGCGAGGCGGATCACGGTTACACGGGAACCATCGCCCAGGAAGACATCGTCCTGCGGATCAGCGCCGAGGCCGACGGTCTCCAGGCCGTCCAGGACGCCAAGGTCTTCGCCCGCGCGCTCCGCGCCGTCAATACGGCAAGTCCCACGCCGGTTCCCCACGCCAGCATTCCGGCTCCCCGTCCCCGGTCGGGGGTCTTCAGCAACCGCCTGAGCCGCGGACACCAGCGTTGAGCGGGGCTGCGGGAGCAGACGCCCCGGACACAGCCCAGGACCTCCCGGCGCCTCCGCTGTTCGGCAGCAAGTCGATAGCCGAGGTTTTCACGAGTGCTGCGGCCAGCATGGGAATTTCCGGCTTCACCAACCATCTCAACCTTCCTCCCGCCCAGCGCGTCTGCGTGGTGTTGGCCGATGGCCTGGGCAGGAATCTGCTGAAGCAAAAAGCCCCCCACACGCCGTTCCTGCGCTCAGTGATGGCTGCCGGCCAGGGGAATGTCCCCTCGTGGATTGATTCAGCTTTTCCGAGTACCACGGCCGCTTCCCTGGCGAGCCTGGGCACCGGCCTGCCGGCCGGCCAGCACGGCATGGTGGGCTACGACGTCCTTGACCCGGCGCAGGACAAGGTTGTCAATCTCCTGGGCAACTGGGATTCCTCGGTTGATCCGGCGGCGTGGCAGCCGCACGCCACCGTCTTTGAACAGTTGGCCGAAGAAATCGACGTCGTCACGGTGAGCCTGCCCCAGTTCGGCAACTCGCCCATGACCCAGGCCGCGTTGCGGGGCAGCAGGTTCACGGGCGGCAACTCCCTGCATGCCCGGACCACTGCCGCAGCTGACGCCATGGCCGGCGGAGGCCGCTCGCTCATGTACTTTTACGCCAACGAGCTCGACAAGGCGGGGCACCGTTACGGTTGCCAGTCGGAGCGGTGGGAGCATCAGCTCGAGGAACTTGATGCCACCGTCAAGCGGCTTTCGGCCACGCTGCCGGCCGGAACCACTATCCTGCTGACCGGGGACCACGGCATGCTGGATGTTCCGGCATCGCAGCGGATCGATTACTCGGCCGACGAAAGCCTCGTGGCCGGCGTCCGGCATACAGCTGGAGAGCCCCGCATGGTCCACCTGTATCTGGAACCCGACGCCACCGAAGAACACCGGAACGCCTTGGTCTCGGCCTGGCGGCGCCGGTTCGGGGAACGGATCTGGGTCTTCACCCGCGAGCAGGCCGTCCGGGCGGGATTGTTCGGTGACGTCCACCCGCACGTAGGACCGCGCATCGGTGATGTCATGGTTGCGGCCAGGGACACTCTGGCACTGTTCGACACGCGGCGGGCCAGGCCCGCGTCCCTGGAGGTTGTCGGCCAGCACGGCTCGCTCACCAAGGCAGAGCGGGAAGTTCCCCTGCTGTGCTTGACGGCCGGCGGCAAAAAGGGCAAGCGTGGCTGAACTCGTCTTCTTCTCGGGGACCATGGACTGCGGCAAGTCCACCCTGGCGCTCCAAATGGACCATAACCACCGGGCCAGGGGCCGGGGCGGAGTCAGGTTCAGCTGCAACGACCGCGCCGGCGAATCGACGATCTCCAGCAGGCTTGGCCTCAAGACGGATGCTGTCGAAGTAGAGGCACATACCGACTTTTGGGACGAAGTGGTGGTCCGCCGTACCAGCGGTCTGCGGGTGGACTATCTCATTT
The DNA here is from genome assembly GCF_052156435.1 of Paenarthrobacter sp. NCHU4564. Classification (NCBI taxonomy): domain Bacteria; kingdom Bacillati; phylum Actinomycetota; class Actinomycetes; order Micrococcales; family Micrococcaceae; genus Paenarthrobacter; species Paenarthrobacter sp. NCHU4564. The sequence goes on along the minus strand of NZ_JBQLIS010000001.1, from coordinate 400,033 downwards.
GCGATGAAGCCCAGTTCTATTCGGCTGACCAAGTGGAACAACTGGCCCGGCTGGTGGACGAGATGGAGGTGGATGTCTTCGCCTTCGGCATCACCTCGGACTTCCGGACCCGGCTGTTTCCCGGATCGCAGCGCCTGATCGAGCTGGCGGACCGGGTACAGGTACTCCAGGTCGAAGCCCTGTGCTGGTGCGGCCGGCGGGCCACGCAGAATGCACGAACCCTTGACGGCATCATGGTCGTCGAAGGCGAGCAGGTCATGGTGGGGGATGTGTCTTCGGCAGCCCCTGAAACCGAGGGCGAGGCAGGGCGGGAAGCACAGCCGCCGCGGGTCGTCGGCTACGAAACCCTGTGCCGCCGGCATTACATGCGCAGGGTCACTGCCCACGGTGCCAACCTGATGGCGGGCGCCGACCAGACGCTGCCGTTCGATATCGACGCCTGCCTCTGGCCAGGCGCCGGAGACGCTCGGCGCTCTTAGTCTCCGCGGGCCCCGAACACGATCTCGTCCCAGCTGGGAATGCTTGAGCGCTTGGGCCTTGAGGGCTGCCGCTCCACCGGGGCGTCATGGTCCTTCACCGGAGAATCCATCCTGGCGTCGGACTCGTCTTGTCCGGCCGGGCCTGTTGTTGCGCCGTCACCCTCACCGCGTGGCGCCGGCGTCACCGACCCGCCCAGCAATTCATCCAGGCCGGGACGTTGGACCGGGCCAGCGGCCTTGTCCTCGTTCGGTGTTGTCACAGCATCTTCGGGCTTCCGCCCGGCAAGCGTCGTAACCGGCCGCAGGGGGCTGGCAACAACCGTTATCTCGCGGGTTTCGGTGCTGACGCCCTCGTGCAGCCTGAGGGCGTCGTCGCCGTCGTCATCCTGCTCGACGTGCCGCGGCGCCAAGGTGAGGCGGGACAGCATGGACGGCCGGGCGTCCTTGCGCGGTGCCTCCGGCTCAGGGGGAGCAGTGTTGGCCGCTTCCTCGCCGTCCGGGATGCCGGCTGCGTGCTGGGCGTCGTCGCCCGGGCGCGGGTGGGCTGCGGGGACGTTGCTGAGCAGCACCGCCAGGGCGTCGTCACCTTCTTCGTCCACGCCGAGGCGCTGGCCGCGGCGCGACCGCAGCATTTCCAACAGGTTGTCCGATTCCCTGGAAGTCCGCGCGGCCGTCTCAGCGTCCGTTTCGAAGTCGAAAGGCCTGTCCGATACCGCAGCCAGACGACGGGCCGGCACAGGACCGTCCAGGGGTTCAAGCTCACTGAGTTGCTGCGCCCATCGGTTGGCATTCTGCAGCGACTTCCGCTGGGGACTGAAAGTCCACATGGCCGGCGGTTCCTCGCCGATGCTGCCGTGAGCGGCAGCCGCCACCTCAAAACGCGCGACGACGGTCCAGGAACCGTCCGAACGGCGCCACGAATCCCACTCCACGGTGGACGGGTCAACGCCATGGGCGGAGAGCCGGTGGGCGACCATATCGCCAAGCGTCGCAGGGTTGTCGCCGAAAGCGGAGCGATAGGCGTCCTGGCCGGGAGCAGGTGCTGCCACTTCCACATTGCGTGCCTGTTGCGCGACGTATTCACGCTCGGCCAGGACCGGACCTTCGTAGCGCTGCACATTGGACAGGGGGATGCCGGAAAGTTCGGCTACCTCCGCTGCCGTGGCACCGCTGCGGATCCTTGCCTGGATATCCCGGGGGGACATGGCCACGGGGGTGATCCGGGCACGGGCGGCCACCTGGGCGGGCGTCCGGCTGGCAGCAGCACGCAGGGCTTCGTCGATCGGTAGCTGGAACATCGCACCGCCAGGCCCGCTCAAGAGCAGATGCCCGCCGTCGTCGTGGACGCCAACCAGCCGTAGATCCTGCATAACACCCTCCACCACATGGCACAACTGACATTCGAAACTCTGCCACCCGCGCTGCCCTTTTCCTACTAGGAGAAAGGGCGTGCCGTGATATTCCGCTGAAAATGCCGGGAAAGCACCTGGGAGCGGCCGCTGTTGCGGCTATGGACATCGCTGGTTCAAGAGAGGACAATCTGGCCGGTACCGGGCACAAATTTCCGGCGCCCGGCGTTACACCCATACACCGGCTTCTGCACGATCACGCAGAAGCCGGAGCCCCATCCGGAGCAAGCGCAGAGGACGAAGAAGGACCATGGCCACGGATTACGATGCCCCTCGAAAGACCGAGGAGGACGTCAGCGAGGACTCCATCGAGGAGCTCAAGACGCGCCAGTCGGGGAAGCAGTCTTCGGCGGTGGATGTGGATGAGACCGACCTGGCCGACGGTTTTGAGCTGCCCGGAGCGGACCTTTCCGGAGAAGAACTGTTGATCCAGGTCATGCCGCCCCAGGCTGACGAGTTCACCTGTTTCAACTGCTTCCTGGTAAAGCACCGCTCACAGATAGCCACGGAACGGGACGGCCACCTGTACTGCACGGAATGTGAGGGCTAGGCGCGGCCGGAAGCCAATGCGGCCACGAGTTCGTCGGGTTTGCGGGACGACGTCAGCCAATACGGTGTTTTGTCCGCCGGGTCCGTGATCTCGATCTTCACGACCGCGTCGATCCAGCCGCGGAAGCACATGTACGCCAACCCGTTGAGGCGGGGACCACGCTCCGCTGTCGCCTCGTCCTTCCTGAACGCCTCAACGGAACCCACGAACCTGCGGTCGATGGTGGCCCGCCCCACCCGCAGGGTATCCCGGGTGACCGTGATGGTCGGCGTTGAAAGCACCAGCAGGGTGGCCATGATAGCCAGGAGGACCAGCGCTGCAATGATTCCCGCTGCCGGACTGATCGGGGAGAACATCAGGATCCCGGCACCCGAAAGTCCCACCACCACGATCCAGACCCATGGGGTCGGCCACAGTTTTTCCGTGAACAGTACCTCATTGGCGGAGGGGTTGTTCCGGGCAGGCAGGGATGGGGACTGGTCTGGCGAAGGCATGGATCCAGCTTATCCGTACGCGGAGGCCCAAGCCTTCCGGCCACCCGGGAGGCGCCCCGTAGAATGGACAACTGTGACTAACGAGACCGCAGTATTCAGTCAGGACGCCGGCGCAGCCGGCGGCGCCGCCGCCTACGGGAGCCCCACCCTGGAGGTCCAACTGAAGATGCTTGACCCCGGGTTGGAAGCACCCTCGTATGCCCACCCCGGAGACGCCGGTGCGGACCTGCGTGCCAGGGAGGATGTTTACCTGGCCCCCGGCGAGAGGAAGCTCGTGCCCACCGGCGTTTCAGTAGCGCTGCCGGATGGATTCGTTGCCCTGATCCACCCCCGTTCCGGGCTGGCAACCAAGTTCGGCCTGACGGTGGTGAACGCCCCCGGCACCGTGGACGCGGGATACCGGGGCGAGATCGCAGTGACCCTGCTGAATACGGACCAAAAGCACCCCATCGAGCTCAAGCGCGGCGATAGAATTGCCCAAATGGTGATTCAGCGCGTGGAGTATGCGCGCTTCGTCGCTGTTGACCAACTGTCCGACTCCGTGCGCGGCTCGGGCGGTTTCGGCTCCACCGGAGGATTCAACCCGCCGGTCGCCTGACAATCCACGGACCACGGAACTGCAGGGTCGCCCCCGTCCGGTGCATTGCAGCACTACGCCGTGGTTGCGGTTTACTTGGGGATAGACCACTACTAAGGAGACAACCCAATGTTTTTTGGGCGCGGTAAAAAGTCCAAGGCCGGGCAAGCGGAATCGTCTGCTGCTTCCGGGCAGGACGTTGTTGAAGCCTCGGACGCAATCCCCTCCGGCGAGGACGGGTCTCCCGCCAAGGGCGACCTCCGGCTGGCCAAGGGTCCTTGGGACATCGACGAAATCGAAGACCGTGACGGCTACGTGGACCTCGGCGCCCTGCTGATTGCACCCGCGGAAGGCCTGCAGTTGAGGCTCGAAGTTGAAGAAGCCACCCAACGGGTTGTTGCCGTCACCTTGGACCTTGCCGGCTCCAGCCTGCAGCTCCAGGCGTTCGCGGCACCGCGCTCCGAAGGGCTCTGGGAGGAAATCAGGGAGCAGATCGGCCAGTCGGTGGCCAGCCAGGGCGGCGAAACCGAGGAAATCTCCGGTCCTTTCGGAACGGAACTGGTGGCCAAGCTCCCGGCTGAAGCATCCGACGGCAGCCGTGGTTTCCGGGCGGCGCGCTTCATGGGAGTCGACGGTCCCCGGTGGTTCCTCCGCGGCGTCCTTGGGGGACAAGCGGCCCTGGACCGGGAGGCAGCAGCCGGTCTGGAGGAGCTCTTCCGCAGGGTGGTGGTGGTACGGGGCGACAACCCCATGCCTCCGCGCGAACTCCTGCAGTTGCGGCTGCCCAAGGATGCAGCGGTTCCAGGGCAGGGCGGGGCGCAGCAGTCCGCCCCGCCGCAGGATGAGGTCCCCTTGAAACAGCCGGAGCGTGGCCCGGAGATTACCCAGATTGGCTGACAGTCCCTTGGGTCGCCGGCCCGGCGGCGGCGGTGCCCATAACACGCGGGTGTCCGATCTTCCCGCCCGTGGACGCGCGTCATGCACCGGTTTCATCGAGTCGGTGACCCACCAGCCACCCAGCGGCCAACCCTTCTTTTCGGCGATCGTCGTCGATGATCTGCAGCACAACGTCAGGCCGGCACCTGCCGGTACGGCGGCCAAAGGACACCCCGCCCGGTTGCGGGTCATCTGGCTGGGCCGGAACCGCGTTCCCGGCATTGAAGCGGGGGTCCAGTTGAGCCTCAACGGCATGGTCACACGCTTGGAGGGACTGCCGGCCATGTTCAATCCCCGTTACGAAATTCTTTCCCGTCAGGAGCATTCATGACAGTGTCCGGTGGACCCAACCCCAAGGACGCAGGTCAGCCTGCACCGGAAGACACAAACCAGGAGAACGCCAACCGGGGCGTTCCACGGGGGGACAACGGTCCGGCCCTGGCAGACCTTGCGGCCGGCTATGCCGAAAAAGCGGGCCTGCACCGCAACAGCGCCGGGCATGTGGACATGCTCAAGACCGCCGGCGGCGTCCAGGGCATTGCGGAAAGCATTCTTCCCGGCCTGGTATTCCTGGTGGCATTCACCATCGGCAGGGACCTCACAGTATCGCTTGTGGCTGCCCTCGCGGCAGCGGCCATTTTCACCGTGGTGCGACTCATACAGAAGCGGCCCCTGACCCAGGCGCTGGCCGGTGTGGTTGGAGTGGGCATCTCCGCGTGGCTGGCCAACACCACGGGCAAAGCCGAGGATTTCTACGTCCTGGGGTTCTTCACCAACATCGCCTACATCGCGGGCATGGTTCTGTCCATTGCCTTGAAGTGGCCGCTGGCCGGCCTCCTGTTCGGATTCGTGCGCAACGAGGGGCTGGAGTGGCGCAAAGACCCTGAGCGGCTGCGTGCCTACAAGCTGGGAACCTGGATCGTTGTCGGCGTCCTTGCCTTGCGCCTTCTGGTGCAGGTGCCGCTTTACTTCATGGGGGAAGCAGGATTGACGGCGCTTGCCACCACCCGCCTCCTGATGGGCGCGCCGCTCTATATCCTGGGCCTGTGGGTTGCCTGGCTTGTCACCAAGCCTGCACCTCAGCCGTCGAAACCGTCGTCGTCGACGCCCTGATCACTCAGGTCACCCGCGCTCTCGCGCGGTCCATGGCCCTCCATGGAAGCCGGTGAGAGCAGTGCACGCAGGCCGTCTTCGGCCGCAATGGTCGTGACGAAGAACAGTTCGTCGCCGCCGTCGAGCACGTCATCCCGGCTGGGAGTGATGGGTGCCTGATCGCGGAGGATGGCCACCAGCGTCGCGTCCTCGGGCCAGTCGATGTCGCCCACCACCTGACCAATCACGTGCGAATCATGGGGCACGGTGAATTCGACGATCGACGCTACACCGGTCTGGAGCGTCAACAGGCGCACGATATCGCCGATTTCGACGGCTTCCTCCACGAGTGCCGTCATCAACTGCGGGGTGTTCACCGCGACGTCGACGCCCCATGAGTCGTTGAACATCCAGTCGTTCTTGGGGTTGTTGACCCGGCCCACCGTGCGGCCCACACCGAATTCCGTCTTGGCCAGGAGCGAGACCACCAGGTTGACTTTGTCGTCACCCGTGGCGGAAACCACGACGTCGGCATCCTCCAGGTTGGCGTCCTGCAGGGTGCTGAGTTCGCAGGCATCGCCCACCAGCCACCTGGCGCCACGGAGGCCGCTGCGGCCAATGACTTCCGGTTTCAAGTCAATGAGCAGGATCTGGTGGTTATGGGCCAGGAGTTCCCTGGCAATGGACGAGCCAACGCTGCCCGCGCCAACAATGACGACTTTCACTACATCTCCTTGGCGGGTGCTTTGGCGAGGATACGGCTGATTTCGGCCGTCCGGTCCAGGCTCAGCATGGCGTGGACCGTGTCGCCTTCCTGGTACGCGGTTCCGGGGTGGGGGAGGACCCCTTCACCGAAGCGCGTCAGGAACGCTATCCTGATGCCGGCAGCTGCCTCAACGGAGCTGAGGAGGTGGCCGATCCATCCTTCGTGGAGTTCCACTTCGGCCAGGACCAACCGGCCGGAGGGTTCCCGGTAGTCGCCGGCCAGATGCTGCTCGGGAAGGATGCGGCGCAGCACTTGATCCGCGCTCCACCGAACGGCGGCAACCGTGGGGATCCCCAGCCGCTGGTAGATCTCCGCCCGTCCGGGGTCGTAGATGCGGGCAACGACGTGGGCCACATGGAAGGTCTCGCGGGCCACTCGGGTGGCCAGGATGTTGGAGTTGTCACCGCTGGACACCGCGGCGAAAGCGTAGGCTTCCTCGACGCCCGCCTGCTTCAGGGTCTCCCGGTCGAAGCCGATGCCCGTGACTTTGCGTCCCGTGAAGGTGTGGCGCAACCGGCGGAAGGCCCGTTCATCCTGGTCGATAATGGCCACGGAGTGGCCGGCGTCTTCCAGGGTGTGTGCAAGGGTTGCGCCAACACGGCCGCAACCCATGATCACGAAGTGGGCCACCGTGTCTCCTTATGTATGTTGTCGATCCCGCTGCGTAAGACTTTACCTGTGGCCGGTGGTGAGCGCGCGGACTGCCGTCATGACATCCCCGGGGATTCAGAGTAGCTTTGCGGAGTGCTGACAATTCTGAATGCCGCCAAGCGGGTTTTGGTGGGCCGGCCGTTCCGGAACGACCGGCTGTCCCATACCCTCCTGCCCAAGCGCATCGCACTGCCGATCTTCGCCTCCGACGCGTTGTCGTCCGTCGCCTATGCTCCGGATGAAATCCTCCTGACGCTCGCGCTGGCCGGGGTCAGCGCCGTGGCCTTCTCTCCGTGGGTCGGTATTGCCGTCATGGTGGTCTTGCTCACAGTGGTGGCCTCTTACCGCCAGAACGTCCACGCGTACCCTTCGGGCGGCGGGGACTATGAGATCGCCAGTGTCAACCTCGGAAAGTACGCCGGCCTGACGGTTGCTTCGGCCCTCCTGGTGGACTACGTGCTGACGGTCGCCGTGTCCATGTCTTCCGCAGCCACCTACCTCACCACCGCTGTGCCTTCCCTCCACGGGCAGCAGGCACTCATTGCCACAATCGGCGTGGTCATCCTGGCACTTGTGAACCTGCGCGGGGTCAAGGAAGCAGGCACGCTCTTCGCTGTCCCCACCTACATTTTCATGGCCTCCATCCTGGGCATGACCGCGGTGGGCATCTACCAGGCGGCCACCGGGCAACTGGGTGAGGCGGCGTCGGCGAACTTCACCATCGTGCCGGAGGAAGGCTTTGACGAAGGGCTGGTGGGCCTGGCCGGAGCGTTCCTCCTGCTCCGCGCGTTCTCGTCGGGCGCCGCCGCGTTGACGGGTGTCGAAGCCATCAGCAACGGCGTGCCGAACTTCCGCAAGCCCAAGAGCAAGAACGCTGCCACCACCTTGCTCCTGCTGGGTGTCATTGCCGCGTCCATGCTGGCCGGCATCCTCTACCTTGCCAATGCCACCAAAGTCCACATTGTGCTTGATCCCGCCACCGAATTCCTGGTGGACGGAAAGCCGCTGCCGGAGGACTACATCCAGAACCCGGCCATCAGCCAGATTGCGGACACCATCTTCGGCGCCGGTTCCATCCCGTTCTACATAGTGGTGGCGGCGACGGGCACCATCCTCGTCTTCGCGTCCAACACCGCTTTCAACGGCTTCCCGGTCCTGGGGTCCATCCTGGCGCAGGACGGGTACCTTCCCCGCCAGTTGCGGACCAGGGGTGACCGGCTGGCCTTCAGCAACGGTGTGCTGGCACTGGCAGCTGGAGCCCTGGTCCTCATCCTGTCCTTCGACGCGGATGTCACCAAGCTGATCCAGCTCTACATCGTCGGCGTCTTCATCTCCTTTACGGCAAGCCAACTCGGAATGATCCGGCACTGGGGAAGGGAACTGAAACTCGCCCGGGAAAAGGCTGCACGCCGCCGGATCATCAAGTCCCGCACCATCAACATGGTGGGCTTCGGCATGACCGCGCTGGTGCTGGTGATCGTGCTCATCACCAAGTTCGAACAGGGCGCCTGGATCGCCCTCCTGGCCATGTTGGTGCTCTTCCTGATCATGTGGAGCATCCGCGCGCACTACGACAACGTGGCCAAGGAGCTCGCCGTGGATGAGGACTCCTCGCCCCGGGCCCTTCCCACCCGCGTCCACGCAGTCCTCCTGGTCTCACACGTCCGCAAACCCGTGCTCCGGGCACTGGCCTATGCGCGGGCCTCCCGTCCATCACGCCTGGATGCCATCACCGTGGACATCAACCCGGAGGAGACGGAGCACACGGTCCGGGACTGGGAGAAGCTGGAAATTCCTGTACCGTTGACGGTTCTGGCCAGCCCTTACCGTGAGACGGTGACGCCCATCATGGAATACATCAAGAACATGCGGCGCGACTCACCCCGCGACCTGATCGTGGTGTACATCCCCGAATACGTCGTGGGCAAGTGGTGGGAGCAGTTGGTCCACAACCAGACAGCACTCCGCATTAAAACGAGGCTCCACTTTGAGCCAGGCGTGATGGTTGCCAGCGTTCCGTGGCAGCTCAAATCGTCCGAAGAAGCAAAGGCACTGCAGGATACACAATGACTTCCAACAGCATTTCCGCCACCGGGCCCGTGGCTCCTGACGCTACGGGCAGTGAACTCGTGGTGGACGTCGGGCCCGTCGCCCACGGCGGCCACTTCGTGGCGCGCCACGAAGGCCGCGTCATCTTCGTCCGGCACGGCATCCCGGGGGAGAAGGTCCGCGTCCGTCTGACGGACGCCGGTGAGTCGTCGCGCTTCTGGCGTGCCGACGTCGTCGAGGTCCTGGAAGCCTCGCCCGACCGCGTACCGCACTTTTGGAAGCCCGCCGATTCACCCGCATCATGGCGCCGGGGCACACCTCCGGTGGGCGGCGCGGAACTCGGACACATCACGCTGGACCGGCAGCGGGCCCTGAAGGCCGAAGTCCTTGCCGAACAGCTGAAACGCCTGGCCGGCCTCGACCTCGCCACCGTCGTGGAACCGGTGGGATCCGACGACGACGGCGGGCTCGGTTGGCGTACGCGCGCGGGCTTTGCGGTGGCGCCGGGCGGGCGGCTCGGGATGCATGCCCACCGCTCCGATGTGGTGGTTCCCATCAAGGAGATGCCGCTTGCCCTTGCAGGTATCAATCACTTGGCCCTCTGGGACGTCAATCTCAGCGGAATTGCCCGCGTGGAAGTAGCAGTCCCCGCCAATGGTTCGCGGCCGTTGATCCTGCTTGCACCGGAAGAAGGGACCACGCCCAAGAGGCTGCACAGTATCCTCTCGCACCTTCCCCACGATGTGTCAGTGGCGAGCTTCGATCCCGGCACAGGCCAGGTGCTGCAGCTGCGGGGGCGGACCTGGGTGCAGGAGACCGCCGCAGGGCATGACTACAGGGTCACCGGTGAAGGGTTCTGGCAGATCCACAAGGATGCACCGGACACCCTGGTCGGGGCGGTGACCGGGTATCTGGCCGGCGGTGGCTACCTGCATCCGAGCTCCTCGGTGGCCGACCTCTACGCCGGTGCCGGGCTGTTCACCGCTCCGCTGGCGGATGCCGTGGGAGTCACCGGCTCGGTGTTGTCGGTGGAGGGTGCTCCCGGCACCAGCCGCGACGCGCGGAAAAACCTCCACGGGCAAGCCCACGTCGAGATCGTCCAGGGGCGGGTGGAGCGCGTGTTGCACCAGCGCCCGCGTGCCTTCGATTCCCTGGTGCTGGATCCGCCGCGAGCCGGTGCGGGCAAGGCCGTGGTGAAGCAGCTGATGGCTTCCGGTCCCCGCGCGATCGCGTATGTGTCGTGCGACCCGGCATCTTTTGCACGTGATCTGGGCTACTTCCACAACGGGGGCTGGCGCCTGGAGTCCCTGCGGGCCTTTGATCTCTACCCGCATACCCACCACCTGGAAACCGTAGGTCTCCTGGTTCCCGGACGTTAGGGGAGAGTGCCCGTCCTGCCCTGCACGCCACGGACTGCGGGGCAGGAGGCCGAAAAGTGACCGATGCCACTACGATGGGCGTAGTAGTCCCGCTCCGCGATCATGTTGCTGTGTGCCGGGATGACCAACAAAGAGTGCCGCCCGGCTAAGTAAGGTGCGCCTAACTGGCTAGCGGCCAACCACGCGACAAAGATGAAACTGTTGCGAGAGGAGTCCTGCCATGAGCACTGTGGACAGCTTCGGTTCCAAAGGCGTACTGAATGTAGCCGGCACCGATTATGAAATTTTCCGGTTGAACTCCGTTGAAGGCGCAGACAGCCTTCCGTTCAGCCTCAAGGTATTGCTTGAAAACCTCCTGCGGACCGAAGATGGTGCCAATATTACGGCTGACCACGTCCGCGCCCTGGCCGGTTGGGACCCCAATGCGGAGCCCGATACCGAAATCCAGTTCACCCCGGCACGCGTCATCATGCAGGACTTCACCGGTGTGCCCTGCGTCGTGGACCTTGCCACCATGCGCGAGGCCGTCAAGGAACTCGGCGGCGACCCCAAGCGCGTCAATCCGCTGGCACCTGCCGAAATGGTCATCGACCACTCCGTCCAGATCGACGCCTTCGGCAACGCCGGCGCCCTGGAACGCAACATGGAGATCGAATACCAGCGCAACGGTGAGCGTTACCAGTTCCTGCGCTGGGGCCAGACCGCATTCGACGACTTCAAGGTAGTTCCCCCGGGAACCGGCATCGTCCACCAGGTCAACATCGAATACCTGGCCCGCACCGTCATGACCCGCGAGGTTGACGGTGTGCTGCGCGCCTACCCGGACACCTGTGTTGGTACCGACTCCCACACCACCATGGTCAACGGCCTGGGCGTGCTCGGCTGGGGCGTCGGCGGCATCGAAGCCGAGGCCGCCATGCTCGGCCAGCCGGTCTCCATGCTGATTCCGCGCGTCGTGGGCTTCAAGCTCAGCGGCAGCATCCCTGCCGGTGCCACCGCAACGGACGTCGTGCTGACCATCACTGAAATGCTGCGCAAGCACGGTGTCGTGGGCAAGTTCGTGGAATTCTACGGCGAGGGCGTAGCGGCTGTGCCGCTGGCCAACCGCGCCACCATCGGCAACATGAGCCCCGAGTTCGGCTCCACGGCCGCCATGTTCCCGATCGACGACGTCACCCTTGACTACCTGCGCCTGACCGGCCGTTCCGAAGAGAACCTTGCCCTGGTCGAGGCCTACTCCAAGGAGCAGGGCCTCTGGCACGATCCTTCCCGTGAACTGCGCTTCTCCGAGTTCCTGGAACTGGACCTCTCCACCGTGGTGCCGTCCATTTCCGGTCCGAAGCGTCCCCAGGACCGCATCGAGCTCACCGACGCCAAGGAGCAGTTCCGCAAGGACATCCACAACTACGTCGCCATCGAAGACGGCAGCGTGGACGAGGCCCTCGACGAGTCCTTCCCGGCCTCCGACGCCCCGTCCTTCACGCACGCGGATTCGCACATCACGGAAACCGCCCGTGTTGCGTCGGCAGCCAACGGTTCGCACGGACGTCCGTCCGCGCCGGTCCACGTCAAGACCGCCGATGGCCGCGAGTTCGAACTCGATCACGGCGCGGTGTCCATTGCGTCGATCACCTCGTGCACCAACACGTCCAACCCCTCGGTGATGCTGGCCGCAGCCCTGCTGGCACGCAACGCCGTCAACAAGGGCCTGACGTCCAAGCCGTGGGTCAAGACCTCCGTTGCCCCGGGCTCCAAGGTCGTCACCGACTACTACGAAAAGTCCGGCCTGACCCCGTACCTGGAGAAGCTCGGCTTCTACATCGTCGGCTATGGCTGTGCAACGTGTATCGGCAACTCCGGTCCGCTGGAGCAGGAGATCTCCGAGGCCATCCAGGCCAACGACCTCTCCGTCACCGCCGTGCTTTCGGGCAACCGCAACTTTGAAGGCCGCATCAACCCGGACGTCAAGATGAACTACCTGGCATCCCCGCCGTTGGTCATCGCCTACGCCCTGGCCGGTTCCATGGACTTCGACTTCGACACCGATGCCCTGGGCACCGACTCCGAGGGCAACGAGGTCTTCCTCAAGGACATCTGGCCCAACCCCACCGAGGTCCAGGAAGTCATCGACTCCTCGATTGACGAAGGAATGTTCGCCAAGGGCTACGAAGGCGTCTTTGACGGCGACGAGCGCTGGCAGGCACTGGACACCCCGGCCGGCGACACCTTCGCTTGGGACCAGGACTCCACCTACGTCCGGAAGCCGCCATACTTCGAGGGCATGAAGGCCCAGCCGGATCCCGTCAAGGACATCCAGGGCGCACGCGTGCTCCTCAAGCTGGGCGATTCCGTGACCACGGACCACATCTCACCGGCAGGCTCCTTCAAGTCGGACACCCCGGCCGGCCAGTACCTGCTGGCCAACGGCGTGGAGCGCAAGGACTTCAACTCCTACGGCTCGCGCCGCGGCAACCACGAAGTCATGATCCGCGGTACGTTCGCCAACATCCGTATCAAGAACCAGCTCCTGGACGGCGTTGAGGGTGGCTTCACCCGCGACTTCACCCAGGAAGGCGGACCCCAGGCCTACGTTTACGACGCAGCCCAGAACTACCAGGCTGCCGGAACCCCGTTGGTCGTCCTGGCGGGCAAGGAATACGGCTCCGGTTCTTCGCGTGACTGGGCTGCCAAGGGCACCGCACTCCTGGGCGTCAAGGCCGTCATCGCCGAAAGCTACGAGCGCATCCACCGCTCCAACCTGATCGGCATGGGCGTCCTTCCGCTGCAGTTCCCGGCGGGCGAATCGGCAGCTACCCTCGGCCTGACCGGCACGGAGACCTTCTCCGTGGAGGGCGTCACCGAGCTGAACAACGGCACCACGCCCAAGACCCTGAAGGTCACGGCAACTGCCGAGGACGGAACGGCCAAGTCCTTCGACGCCGTTCTGCGCATCGATACCCCGGGTGAAGCGGACTACTACCGCAACGGTGGCATCCTGCAGTACGTCCTGCGTCAGATCTCCGCCTAAGGGGACCTGGCTCCCTGGATGAGCTGAAGGTGGCCTGAGACCACCCCTGCAGCCCCGGCTGGTCACACGACCGGCCGGGGCTGCACGCTTTCACGGCCACGTCGCCCCGGAAACGCGCGCCCGGCCAACGCGCTAAAGTTAACAAGCACGTCCACCACCGTAAGGAGCGCCGTTGGGACTCTTGGAAACCATCAAGGATCCACAGGACCTGGCCACACTGACTGACGAACAGTTGGAAACACTGGCCGGGGAAATCAGGAACTTCCTGATCACCAACGTGGCCGCCACGGGTGGACACCTTGGGCCCAACCTCGGCGTCGTGGAACTTACCCTTGCCGTGCACAGGATCTTTGACTCGCCCCGCGACAGTGTCGTCTTCGATACCGGGCACCAGTCCTACGTCCACAAGCTCCTGACAGGGCGCCAGGACTTCGCGACGCTGCGCCAGCAGGGCGGCCTCTCCGGTTACCCTGACCGTGGCGAGTCCGTCCACGACATCGTGGAGAGTTCCCACGCATCGTCGTCACTGTCGTGGGCTGACGGGATCTCCCGGGCCAGGCAGCTCACCGGCGAAGGCGACCGCTTCGTCGTCGCGGTTGTCGGCGACGGCGCCCTCACCGGCGGCATGACCTGGGAAGCGATCAACAACATCGCAGCGGACAAGAAGCGCCGTGTGGTGATCGTGGTCAACGACAACGGCCGTTCCTACGCCCCTACCGTGGGAGGCCTTGCAGACTATCTTGCGTCCCTGCGTCCCACCATTGATTCCCTCCGGACCGCACCAGCGTATGAGGGCATGCTCGACTGGTGGAAGAAGAAGCTCCAGAACGGCGGTCCCGCGGGCCAATTCACCTACAAGAGCCTTCACGCCATGAAGAAGGGCATCAAGGACTGGTGGGCGCCCCAAGGCATGTTCGAAGACCTGGGCATGAAGTACATCGGCCCCGTGGACGGGCATAACCTGCAGGCCATGGAACACGCCCTGAGTACCGCCAAGGCCTACGGCGGCCCCGTGATCGTGCATGCCATGACGGAGAAGGGTCACGGTTACGCACCCGCGCTGGCCAACGAAGCCGACCAGTTCCATGCCGTGGGAATCATCGATCCGGAAACCGGCGAGCCCACGGAAATGCCCGGAGCCCGCTCCTGGACGTCTGTCTTTGCCGAGGAAATCGCCGACATCGCCGATGAACGGACCGACATCGTGGGGATCACCGGCGCCATGTTGATTCCTGTCGGCCTCCACAAATTCGCCGAACGCCACCCCGAACGGGTTATTGACGTCGGCATCGCCGAGCAGCATGCGCTCACCTCGGCAGCGGGCATGGCCTACGGCGGCCTGCATCCGGTGGTCGCGGTCTATGCGACATTCCTTAACCGCGCCTTCGACCAGCTCCTCATGGACGTTGCCCTGCACAAGGCGGGCGTCACCATTGTTCTCGACCGGGCCGGTGTTACGGGTCCGGACGGTCCCAGCCACCATGGCATGTGGGACATGGCCATGGTCCAGATCGTTCCCGGCCTGCACCTGGCTGCGCCCCGTGACGCCACGCGCCTGCGGGAGGAACTGCGGGAGGCTGTCGCCATCAACGATGCCCCCACCGTGGTCCGGTTCTCCAAGGGCAGTGTCGGTACCGAGATTGAAGCCCTCGAACGCCTCCACGACGGCGTGGATGTCCTGGCGCGCCGTCCGGAAGGTTCCACCGAGAATGATGTCCTGATCGTCAGCGTGGGCGCCATGTCCGAGCTGGCGCTGGACGTCGCGGACAGGCTCGGCGCCCAGGGGATCAGTTCCACCGTGGTGGATCCGCGCTGGGTCCTGCCCGTCAGGAAATCCATTGTTGCGCTGGCCGCACGGCATCGCCTGGTGATCTGCATCGAGGATGGCGTCCGGGCCGGCGGCGTCGGGTCCCGGATCCGCCAGGAAATGCGGGCTGCAGGTGTGGACACCGCCCTCAACGAAGTCGGTTTGCCGGTTGAGTTCCTCGTCCATGGCTCCCGGAGCCAGGTTCTGGAGCGCGTAGGGCTGACAGCCCAGAAGATTGCACACGACGTCGTAGCCCAGGTTTTGGGAACGAAGGTGCCCTTTGCCAGGCCCCTCCCCGGGCAGGAGCATCCCACCACCGGCAGTCTGCCTACGTTGTGACGGCCGACCGCGCACCGGGCGTTCTGCAGCCCGGCGACCTTGTGGTGGCCCGGAACCGGAAGTGGGATGGCAGGGCGCACTGGGTAGTCCCCGGGCGCTACCTTGGTGAGGATATCCACGGTTGGTGGATCTTCCAGGGCGCAGGAGAGTTCTGTTCCCGTCCGGGTGCCGCTTTTTATACGGCGTCGGACTGCGTCCTGCTGGTACCCCGGCAGGGGGAGTTCGTGGCCACGTTCTACGATGACTCCTACCCGGGCGACTACCGGATCTACGTAGACCTCGCCACGGCACATGGCTGGAACAGCGTCCGTCCAGGAGTCACGGAGTTCCACATGATCGACATGGACCTGGACGTCATCCGTTCCACAACCCACGGCGTATTTGTTGACGACGAAGACGAATTTGAAGAGCACTCCCGCACCATGGCGTATCCGGACGATATGGTGCGCAGCATGCGGGCAGAGTGTGCCGGCCTCCTGGACGCTGTCCAGGCCAAGGCAGCGCCCTTTGACGTTTCCGGGACCAGCACCAGCGCCGAATGGCTGAGGAAAGGACGGACATGAGCGGGATCATCCGTATGTACAAACGGGATGGGGAGGGGGTCCTCCACTTCCGGGAAGCCTGGTTCGACGACGCAGACCAGCATTTCGTCATCAATTACGGTGTGGTGGGGCACCAAAGCACCACTGACGCCGCTGCCGTGGAGGAAGGCACCTCTGCCGCGGGCCTCCTTGCTGCCTTCGAAGCCCAGTGCGAGGAAGACGGCTACACGGTCATTCCAGACTCCGAACAGTTCAGGGTGGTCGCCCAGTTCGCGCTGAAGAGCAAGGACGGCACGGAACGGGACCGGCACTTGGAACAGAAGGCCAAGGAGGTCATCACAGCGGAGCTTGCGTGGCGCGGACTGGGTGTCGTGGAGGGTTCCGGCATGGGGAATTCACGCTTGAATATCTTCTGTCTGTGCCCGGACGTGAACAAGGCCGTCAACGCGATCAAGGTCTGTGCGCGCGCTGAGGACCTGGACTTTACCAAGCTCACGATCGCTGCTGCCCCGGCGTCCGATCCGGACGCCTTCAAGGTCAAACACTCGCCCCGGCAGGGTGGGGGCTTTACTCTCTAAGTACCACCTTACGCAGCCAGGAGGGAACTGCCATGTCTTCCAAGAGCAATTGGCCCGGGCACACACCGCTTCCCAAGGGACTCGCCGCGCCGGCCAGACGCGCCCTCGCACACGAAGGAATAGAGACTCTGGAGCAGTTGGCCGAGTTCGGTGAGCTCAAGGCATCCAGGCTTCACGGACTGGGGCCGGTGGCCATAGCGCAGCTGGAGGACGCCATGGAAGAGTCCGGGATTTCCTACCTGCCCCGGTGAGGCCGCAGTTCGTTGCCCTGGGTGACTATCGACCGTTGAGTGCGCTGTAGGCTGGCTGCATGACTGAATATCGACGCCTTGGCCACTCAGGCCTCACGGTCTCAGCTGTCGGGCTGGGCTGCAACAACCTTGGCCGGGCCAACACGCCGACCGAAACCCAGGAGGCAACCGATGCCGTGGTCCATGCCGCGATCGATGCCGGTGTGACCTTCTTCGATGTCGCCGATGTCTATGGCCGTGAGCCTGGGCTGAGCGAGATCATGCTGGGCAAGGCGCTTCATGGCAGGCGCGATGACGTGGTGATCGGTACGAAGTTCGGTATGGATATGCATGGTGCCAACGGCAAGGATTTTGGGGCGCGCGGCTCCCGCCGTTACATCATCCAATCCGTGGAAGCGTCGCTGCGCCGCCTGGACACCGAATGGATTGATCTCTACCAGTTCCACACCCCGGACCCCCTGACGCCGATCGATGAGACCCTGGCGGCCCTCGACGACCTGGTGCGCAGCGGAAAAGTCCGGTACATCGGACACTCGAATTTTGCAGGATGGCAGATCGCGGAAGCGGAGTACGTGGCCAGGCAGTTGGGTGGTGCGCGGTTCGTCTCGACCCAGAACCACTACAACCTGCTGGACCGCCGGGCCGAACTCGAAGTGATTCCGGCTGCCGGGGCGTTCTCCCTGGGCGTGCTGCCGTACTTCCCCCTGGCCAATGGCCTCCTCACGGGCAAGTATTCCGCGGGCCATGCTCCGGAAGGCACCCGATTGAGCCATACACGCACCCATCTGGTGGATGATGCCGACTGGGCGCAGTTGGGCAAGTTCGGACAGTTCGCCAAGGAACGCGGCATCACGGAACTGCAGTTGGCGTTCTCCTGGCTTGCCGCCCAGCCGGGCGTCAGCAGTGTCATTGCCGGGGCAACGAGTCCCGGGCAGATCCGGGAGAACGCAGAAGCTGTGTGCTGGGTTCCCACCCAGGCCGACCGCGATGAACTGGACGGGATCTTCCCGAAGGCGGCCAAGGTCGCCCTGTTCTAGTTTCCTTCTCCACCAGGCACCAGGCACCAGGCACGACGGCCCGTGCGCGGACTTCCTCCGCGCACGGGCCTCTCGCTTACTGTGGTGCCGAAGCAACACCCGGGGCCAGGAAGCGCTTGCCGTTGACGCGCTCGGAGGCGCCTGCCCGGTCCAGGTACGGCGTGATGCCGCCCAGGAACATGGGCCAGCCGGCGCCCATGATCATGCACAGGTCGATGTCTTCAGGGCCGGCTACAACACCCTCGCTGAGCATCAGCCCAATTTCCTCGGCCAAAGCGTCCTGCGTGCGTCGCAGGACTTCCTCCGCGGTGGACGGGGTGTCGCCAAAGGACATGATGGACAAGGTCTCCGCAGGGATGGTCTGCTGCCCGTCAGGACCGGGAGCCCAGAGTGACTGCACACCGTTGTCGATCAATTTTTGCAGGTTGCTGGACACCGGGAACCGGTCGCCGAAGGCTTGGTGCAGGGATTCCTGGACATGCTGGGCCACCGGCAGGCCGACCATCGCACTCAAGGTGAAGGGCGACATCGGCAGGCCCATGGGACGCAGGGCATTGTCCGCCACCTCAGCGGGGGTCCCTTCGTCGAAGGCCGCAATGACTTCACCCATGAGTCGCAGCAGGATCCTGTTGACCACGAACGCGGCAGCATCCTTGACCAGGACCGCGGTTTTCTTGAGGCTCCTGGCGAGCTCAAAGGCCGTGGCCAGCACGGCATCGTCGGTTCCGGGGGCACGGACGATTTCCAGCAGGGGCATGACTGCCACAGGGTTGAAGAAGTGGAAGCCCACGAGTCGTTCCGGATGGCGCAGGTCTTCGGCCATGGCAGTCACGGAGAGGGACGAGGTATTGGTGGCGAGGATGCATTCGGCAGAGACGATGGCTTCCAGTTCCGCGAAGACCTGCTTTTTGACGTTGAGTTCTTCGAAGACCGCCTCAATGACAAAGTCGGCATCCGAGAAGGGCTCCTTGCTGACCGAGCCGGTCACCAGGGCCTTGGTCCTGTTGGCGGCGTCGGGAGTGATGCGCTTTTTGGCCAGCAGCTTATCCACCTCGGCGTGAACGTAGCCAACACCCTTGTCCACCCTGGTTTGGTCGATGTCCGTCATGACCACAGGCACCTTGAGTTGGCGGGCAAACAAGAGTGCGAGTTGGCTGGCCATCAGTCCCGCGCCAACGACGCCCACCTTGGTGACGGGCCTGGCCAACGTGCGGTCAGGCGCGCCGGCCGGGCGCTTTGAACGTTTTTGGACAAGGTCCAGGAACGCATAGACCGTCGACCGGAACTCGTCCGTCTGCATCAGCACTGCCAGTGTTTCGCATTCGAGGGCTGCGGCTTCGGCCTGACCCATGGTGCGGTTGGCTTCCATGACGTCCAGGACCTTTCCGGGCGCTGGTGCGGCGTTGGCGGTTTTGCTTTCCACGAAGGCACGGCCCGCGGAAACGGCTGAGGCCCATTCGACCGCCACGGTGTCGTCCAACGGGTCAACGGCGTTCCTGCGTTCAGGGCGGGTCTTGCCCGTGATGACGTCCGCCGCCCAGGCCAGCGACTGTTCCAGGAAGTCGGCCGGTTCAAACAGGGCGTCTGCCATGCCGAGTTCAAACGCCTGGGGACCGGTGAGGGTGCGGCTGTTGCTGAGGGGGTTCTCGATCATCACCTTCACGGCGTTCGCGGGACCGATCAGGCGGGGAAGGATATAGACGCCGCCCCAGCCCGGAATGAGCCCCAGGAACGCCTCAGGCAGGGCCAGGGCACCGGCACCTGTGGAGACTGTCCGGTAGGTGGACTGCAATGCGATCTCCAGGCCCCCTCCCAGCGCGAGTCCGTTGATGAACGCGAAACTCGGGACACCGAGGTTGGCCAGCGTGGCGTAGACGGAATGGCCCAGCTGGGCCATCCACAGTCCATGCGTGCGTTCCTTCAGCGTCTTGACTGCGGACAGGTCGGCGCCTGCCACGAGGAAGTACGGCTTGCCGGTGACACCGACACCGACGATCTCTCCGCGTGCCGCCCTTTCCTTCAGTCCGTCAAGGACAGTACCCAGTTCCACCAGGGTGTTGGGTCCCAGCGTGGTGGGTTTGGTGTGGTCAAGCCCGTTGTCGAGGGTTATCAAGGCGAAGGTTCCGGCGCCGCCCGGGAGCTCGACGTCCTGCACGAGCGAGTGGGTCACCACTTCGTCCGGAAAGAGGGAGGCCAGGTGGTGGAAGTCGTTGGCGCTCATGCTGCGGCTCCTTCAGTGGTTTGGTCGGCGGAGGCATCTGCAGCCCCATAGTCCGGGTGGTGGGGGTTTTCCCAGACCACGGTGGCGCCCATGCCCAGCCCGATACACATGGTGGTGATGCCGTACCTGGCGGTTGGGTCTTCTTGGAACTGGCGGGCCAGTTGCGTCATCAGCCTCACGCCGGAGGAGGCAAGAGGATGTCCGACGGCGATCGCCCCGCCATAGCGGTTGACGCGGGGATCGTCGTCCCGAATGCCGAAGTGGTCCAGGAAGCCAAGTACCTGGACGGCGAAGGCCTCGTTGATTTCAAAGAGATCGATGTCGTCGATGGTCAGTCCGGCCTGCTTGAGGGCCTTTTCGGTGGCGGGCACCGGGCCGATGCCCATGACCTCAGGTTCCACGCCGGCAAAAGCGTAGGACACCAGGCGCATCCGGACCGGCAGGCCCAACTCGGCCGCTGCATCGGCCGATGCCAGGACGGCAGCGGTGGCGCCGTCGTTCAGGCCTGCGGCGTTTCCGGCGGTGACCCGGCCGTGGGCCCTGAAGGGCGTGCGGAGGCCGGCCAGATCTTCAACGGTGGTGCCGGGGCGGGGAGGCTCGTCGACGCTGTGCACTGTCCATCCCTGGCCAGGCTTGCGTGCGGCCACGGGCACCAGGTCCTGTTGGATTTGTCCACGCGAATAGGCTGCCGCGAGCTTGGCCTGCGACGAAGCTGCGTAGGCGTCGGCGCGGTCCTTGGTGATGGCGGGGAAGCGGTCATGGAGGTTTTCGGCCGTGTTCCCCATATTCAGGGCGGCCGGATCCACCAGCCGTTCGGACATGAAGCGGGGGTTGGGGTCGGCGCCGTCGCCCATGGGATGGTTGCCCATGTGTTCCACGCCCCCGGCGATAACCACATCGTAGGCGCCGAAGCCGATGCCGCTCGCCGTCGTCGTTACTGCTGTCATGGCACCGGCGCACATGCGGTCGATCGCGAAGCCGGGCACCGAGCGGGGGAGCCCGGCCAGAAGTGCGGCGGTACGCCCGATGGTGAGGCCCTGGTCGCCGGTCTGGGTGGTGGCGGCTATGGCGACGTCGTCGATGCGGTCGGCGGGGAGCGACGGGTTGCGACGCATCAGTTCCCGGATGCACTTGACCACGAGGTCGTCGGCCCGGGTTCCGGCGTAGATGCCTTTTTCACCGGCTTTGCCGAAGGGGGTACGGACGCCATCGACGAACACGACGTCGCGGATGGTCCGCTGGGCGCTGCGTGAGGGACTCATGTGCTACTCCTCGTTGAGACATGGTGCCGGTGTCCCAGGGGAACACCGGCTGGCATTGCTGCTATGTTACTCACGGGTAACTTTGAGTTGCAAGCGCCCGGATCGTCCGCGGCGCCGCCGGATGTCTTCGTGACGCAAAAGCCCGCCACCTGAAGCATTGCTTCGGGTGGCGGGCCTGGCATTTATTTGCCTTCCGCGGACCCCTGGTCCTCTTTGGCTTTGGATTCCTTGGGTGGAAGGGGCTGCGGGTTGAGGCAGGCTTCCACTAGGAGTGGAGCGGCAAAGGCAATCTGCCATTCCCTGGCGCCGAGTTCCCTGAGTTCGGCGGAGATGGACTCCAGCGAGATCTCCGAGGGCGGGCGCCACATGACCCGGCGAAGATAGTCGGGCGTCAGAAGGTTTTCGACCGGGAGTTTGAGCTCGTCGGCTTTCTCCTGCAACGCAGGGCGTGCGGTAGCCAACCGGGCAGCGGCCTCGGGATCGCGGTCCACCCAGACCCGCGGTGGGGGAGGTGCGTTGGTAGGCAGGTGGAGGGGCGGAAGCTCCGTCAGGGTCCGTGCTGCGGTGATGCACCGTACCCACCTGGGCGCTTCCCTCTGGGCGGAGCGTCCATGGAAGCCCTTGGTGGCCAGGAGCTGTGGAACGGTCGTGGGAAGGGCCTTGGCTGCAGCTACGAGTGCCGAGTCAGGAATCAGGCGCCCGGGCGCGACGTCCCGCTTCCGGGCGAGCTGGTCCCGTTCAAGCCACAGCTCCCGGACTGCGGCCAATTGGCGGCGGTCGCGGATCTGGTGCAGGCCGGAGGTCTTGCGCCAGGGATCCACCCGGGGCGGTGCTATTCCGGCAGCAAGGATTCCGGCGAACTCCTGCTCGGCGAATTCGAGCTTGCCGTCCGCTTCAAGCAACTCAATCAGCTCTTCACGGAGTTCGGCGAGAACCTCGACGTCGAGCGCGGCGTAGCGCAGCCATGGTTCCGGCAAGGGCCTGGTTGACCAGTCCGCGGCCGAGTGTTCCTTGGCCAGTCCAAAGCCAAGGAGCTGTTCGATGACGGCGGCAAGGCCCACCCGGGGGAGGCCGGCGAGGCGGGCCGCGAGTTCGGTGTCGAACAGCTTGTCAGGCCACATACCAAGCTCGGACAAGCAGGGCAGGTCCTGGGTTGCGGCGTGGAGGATCCATTCAACACCGCGAAGGGCATCCTGGATGATGTTCAGGTTTTCGAAGGGTTCGGGGTCGATCAGCCAAGTACCGGCGCCTTCGCGGCGGATCTGCACCAGGAACGCGCGCTGTCCGTAACGGAAGCCGGATGCCCGCTCCGCATCCACGCCGGCCGGGCCTGTGCCCGCGGCGATGGCTGCGGCGCAGCGTTCAAGGCCGGTGAGGGTATCGATCACCAAGGGCACGCCCTCGCGGGGCGTATCGAGATCAATGACGGCAGGGACGGGGCTGTCGAAGCCCTCCACGTTGATGTGTTGATCGGGATCAGCAACCGGATCGCCGGCTGTGGTTTTTTCCAGGTTTTCAGGGGTCATGGTGGCTTAAGCTTACCGAGGTCCGCTGGAGGGGTTGGAGCGGGGCGTATTGGATGACTTCACGTGAGCCTCCTGTTCGGCAGTCCCGTAACCCCCGGCGGCAGGGGTGGCAGCCCGGCGAACGTGCAGACCATGTCCGACCACGCTTCGAGGTGGGCCTGGATATCGGCAGTGGCAGGGGTCCATGACGCGCGCAGTTCGATGTCGATGGTGTCGGGGCGTTCGGACAGCGTGCCGAAGCTTTCAGAAAGGACCCTGGTGGCTGTTCCGCCGGCGGCGCGATAGACGGCCGCGTGGTTTTCCAGCGCCTCCACGAGCCAGGTCCAGGCTACGGAACCGAGCATTTCATCGTTGCCCATCTCGGCGTCCATTTGGGCGCGGATGTAGGTGACGATCCTGAATTCCCCTTCCCAGACTGCGGATCCTTCCGGGTCATGGAGCAGGATGAAGCGCCCGGTGGCGAGTTCGTCGTCGTCGTCCTGGTCGCCGGGAGCCGGGGCGTGGCTCTTGGCGAAGGCCTTCGCAGCGGGGCCGTGTACCGGTACCTGGCGTGTTGAAGCCGTGGGGCGGAAGACTTCGGCGCCGAGGGCCACTGCATAGGGTGCGAGCCGGGCCGGGGCGGGTATTTCGTCGAGCCGCAGTTCACTGCGGCATTGTGCTTTTCGTAGTGTCCCCAAGGCGTACAGGAAATCCGCGGGGACCTGGGCGAGGTCGTTCACCATCGCAGATTATTCTTCCGGGGCGGCGATTGTGTGCAGGCTCGCCGCCCCGGAAGCCACCCGTTATGTGGTGGCAAGCTCCCGCTTGATGGCGGAAACGAAAGCGTCAATGTCCTCTTCGGTGGTGTCGAAGGAACACATCCACCGCACTTCGCCGCGGGCGGCGTCCCAGTCATAGAACGCGAAGCTGGACCGGAGCCGGTCAGCCACGCCGGCCGGAAGGATGGCGAAGACACCGTTGGACTGCGTTTCCTGGGTGGGCTGGACGCCGTCGATCTGCTCCACGGCGCGGCGGAGGCGCGTCGCCATGGAATTGGCATGGGTGGCGGACCGGAGCCACAGTCCGTCCTCCAGCAGCGCGATGAACTGGGCCGAAATGAAGCGCATCTTCGATGCCAGCTGCATGTTCATTTTACGGAGGTACTTCAGTCCGTCGGCGGCTTCCGGGTTGAGGGCGACCACCACCTCGCCGAAGAGCAGTCCGTTCTTGGTCCCGCCGAAGGACAGGATGTCCACGCCGGCGTCCCGGGTGAAGGCCCTGAGGGGAACACCGAGGTGGGCGGCGGCATTGGCCAGGCGGGCGCCGTCCATGTGCAGCTTCATGCCCTTGGCATGGGCGTGGTCGGCGATGGCGCGCACCTCTGAAGGGGTGTAGCAGGTTCCCAGTTCCGTGGTCTGGGTAATGGAGACCACCAACGGTTGGGCGCGGTGTTCATCTCCCCATCCCCAGGCTTCACGGTCGATGAGTCCGGGCGTCAGCTTGCCGTCTTCAGTGGGAACCTGGAGGAGCTTGATGCCGCCGACGCGTTCCGGTGCGCCGTTTTCGTCCATGTTGATGTGGGCCGTCGACGCGCAGATGACCGCACCCCAGCGGGGGAGGAGGGCCTGCAGGGACAGCACGTTGGCACCGGTGCCGTTGAAGACGGGGAAGCACTCTATGCCGGAACCGAACTGCTGCTCCAGGATCTCCTGGAGGCGGGCCGTATACACGTCCTCCCCGTAGGAAACCTGATGACCGCCGTTTGCGGTGGCCAGGGCGGACAGGATCTCGGGATGTACGCCCGAGTAGTTGTCCGATGCGAAGCCGCGGACCGCTGGATCGTGGAGCGGGCCCCGGCCCTGGGCGGTATCGGCAGTGTGGATGGCCTCGGTTGTTGTGGTCACTTGTTCATTCACGCTTTCAAGTCTATTTGGCCAGCAGGATGCGGCGGCCGTTGAGGTTTGCGGCCGGTTGGTCGAAAAGCCCGACGGCGGCCGCGGCCAGTTCCTCGACGTCGGTGGAGCCGGGGAACCGGCGTTCAGGCTGCCTCCGGCGCATGCCGGCGTCAACCAGCGAGGAGACCACGAAGACGACGGCCGCGCTGTGCTGGGGAGTTGGGCTTTCCTTGTTGCCGGCCTGTTCCCGCCGGAAGCCGTCGGCGACGGCCATTGTCCAGGCTTCCGCCGCCGCTTTGGCGGCAGCGTAGTTCGCTGAGTCGGCCGCGGGAGCCTCAACGCTCGTGGAGGATACGACGGCGAGGCGACCCTGCGGTGAATCGGCAAGTTGGCGGTAGAACACCCGGGAAACGTTGCGCAGTGTCGTCACCGCGCCCTGAACCAGCGCGTCCCAGTCGTCGTCGGACTGTTCCTCGATTCCCGGAGCTCCCCGCCAGCCGCCGACGAGGTGGATGACTCCGTCCACCCGTTCCACCCCCAGGCCACGGACGGTCCCGGCAAGTTCCCGGACGGCGTCCGGATCCGCGAGGTCGCAAACCAGTGGCGTAACGCCGTATCCGGTCTCGTCCGCTGCCGCCTTGATCCTCACGTCATCGGAACCAACCGTGAACACCCTGTGACCGGCGGCCCCCAAAGCCCGCGCCGTGGCGATACCCGAGGCGCTGCTGCCGCCGGTCACAAGGACATTCAAAGGCATCATCAGGCGGCCGTCGCTCCCGTAATGCCGGTGGTGGATTCAATCACGGGACGCATTTTCTTCTCCAGGGCTTCGTAGAACATGGACAGGGGGAATTCGTCGTCAAGAACCTGGTCCGTGAGCCCGCGCGGAGCACCGTCGAGCGGCAGAGCGTCCGGGCCCTTGGCCCATACAGAGGCAGGGTGGGGAGTCACGGTGCCGGAGATGAGTTCATAGGCCGCAAGCCAGTGGGCTGTCTTGGGGCGGTCAATGGAGCGCCAGTAGAGCTCTTCGATGCGGGCACCGAGTTCCACTACGACGTCTGCGGCCTCATCCCAGTCGATGCTGAGCTTGCTGTCCGTCCAGTGCAGGACATGGTGCTGGTGCATCCAGGCGAACAGCAGCTGCCCGCCCAGGCCATCGTAGTTCCGGACCCGGCTGCCGGTGATGGCAAAGCGGAAGATGCGGTCGAAGATCACTGCGTACTGGACCAGCTTTGCATGCTTGCGGGCATCGGGATCGGCCTCTTCGTCCTTCTCGATCCGCACGGATTCGCGGAAGGCGGTGAGGTCGCACCGCAGCTCTTCCAGGGAGTAAAGGAAGTAGGGCATGCGCTGCTTGATCATGAAGGGATCGAACGGCAGGTCGCCGCGCATGTGCGTGCGGTCGTGGATCAGGTCCCACATGACAAACGTACGCTGCGTCAGTTCCTGGTCCTGGAGGAGCTCGGCAGCATCAGCCGGCAGTTCAAGGGAGGTGGTGGATGCGGCAGCGTCCAGCACGCGGCGGAACCGTGCGGCTTCACGGTCGGCGAAAATGGCGCCCCAGGAGAAGGACGGGGTTTCGCGCACGGCGACGGTTTCCGGGAACAGCACAGCGGAGTTGGTGTCGTAGCCCGGGGTGAAATCCACGAAACGGATGGGCACAAACAGCTTGTTGGAGTAGGCCCCGGCTTCCAGGCCACCGATGAACTCGGGCCAGATGACCTCGATCAGGACAGCTTCGACCAGGCGCTTGCTGCTGCCGTTCTGGGTGTACATGGGGAAGACCACCAGGTGCTGGAGGCCATCCACGCGCTGCTCCTGGGGCTGGAAAGCCTGGAGGGAGTCGAGGAAGTCGGGGACGCCAAAGCCATTCTGCTCCCAGCGTGCGAAGTCCGCGACCAAAAGTTCCAGGTAGCGGGCATCGTGCGGGAAGGAGGGTGCCAGCGCCGTGATGGAATCACAGATGGTGGCCACCAGTGCGGAAGCTTCAGTGTGCAGAGCGTGGTCGGCCACGGAGCCGTCCTGCTCCTGGTGCGCCTGGAGGGCGGTGGCTGCTGCTTTGAGTGCTGACCAGTCGGCGTTGTCTGCAGTGACACGCGGGAAGGCAGCGGTGGTGGTGATGGTCATGTGCTCGTCCTTTCAGAAGGTCTTTCACCTCTGAGGTGAGCGTAGCAACGGAAGAAGCATCGCTAATTCAAAACCTAGGTGAGCGTAAGTAACTCTTGGGGAAAGTGCTCGCAGTAACACCTCAAGCTCCAGCACCCGGCACGAACCGGGTGGGCAACCCCTCAAGGCTGCCCACCACTGGATCAGTCCGCGCTCTTATCCACCAAGCGGAGGGAGATGGAGTTGATGCAATAGCGCTGGTCCGTGGGCGTGTCATACCCCTCGCCTTCAAAGACATGCCCCAGATGCGAGTCGCAGTTGCCGCAGCGCACCTCCACACGGTTCATACCCAGTGTGCGGTCGTGCAGGTAACGCACCTTGCCCTCGGCAAGGGGAGCCCAGAACGAAGGCCACCCGCAGTGCGAATCAAACTTTTCCTGGCTGGTGAACAATTCGCTGCCACAGGCACGGCACTGGTAGACGCCCTCGGTATGGGTGTCCCAGTACTCGCCCGTGTACGGCCGTTCGGTACCGGCCTGGCGCAAAACCCGGTACTCGTCGGGCGTCAGCTCCTCGCGCCACTGGGCATCGGACTTCACGACGGAAAGGCTGGACGTGCTGCTGGTGTTGTCAGGAATGCTCATGACTACTGCAACGCTCAGGAGTCGCCGATAAATCCCGACCCCGCATACAAGTGCAGGACGGGAAGACCCAGCTGGTCCTGGGCCTTGTTGGCCCAGTCCGTGTGGAACGTGTCGGCAATCGCGTGCGGACGCGTCACCACCACCGCCTGGGCCGCATCCACCGCCCGTACCTTCGCCACCAAACCCGCGACAGCACCGCCGTCGACGATTTCACCGGTGACCCCGCCACCCAGCCCCTCCAACGCTGCCAGGGAGGCAGCCAAAGCCTCGGCAGCCTCCGCCCGTTCCACCTCCGGATCCGGCGAATGCGCACCAAGTTCCCTGAACGCCTTGGCGACATCCAGCAACGACAGGTTCTCCAGGAAATCGACCAGTAAATGCCGCTCGGTGTTGGCTGGAACCAGAACTACCAAGGGGGCGTCACCCCCATCCACCAGTTTGGCGATGTTGACTCGGTCTTCAGGCCCCAAGGGCTCTTCGGTCAGGATGACGATCGGATCACTCATGGCTACAGCGTAGTCCCGCACCACACGGCCACACAGGCTTTCGCCGGGTGATTTCCGGGTCCATTCCGGCACGCGGTGGCCACGTTCAGGATCCATGGAGCAGGAGCGGACAGAATGGAACCATGGCAACCAACTCCCCGGCAGCCGGTGAAGCTGCAACAGGCAAACTGTCCGTACGAACCAAATGGGCCCTTGCAGGCATGGTGACCGGTGGTACCCTGGCGGGTCTCGTTGGAGCAGGTTCGTCCGCGCTCGCCGTCTACTTCGCCCGGCGGGTCATCACGCCCGCGGCGCGGCCCGCGGACCAGGAAGTCCTGGCCGTGATCCAGTCGGACACCGGCCGGCAGGTCATCCTCGCAGCAACCCCTGATACCACCGTGGACGGGGTCTTCAGCCTGTTCTTTGCCGGTGGTGCGGGACATGCCCGGATCGGCCGGATTGTGTCCTATTCCCCGGCAGAGCAGACCGTGCTTCGCGAAGTGGAAGAGGTGTACAGCGGCAACTTGGCCGACGCCCGCCGAGGTTGGTGGAGCGGTGCCACCTACCCGGACCCTGCCGCGCTGGGAGTGGCCGCTGACGACGTCGAAATCAAGGTCGACGGCGGTACCGCACCTGCCTGGCTGGTCCGGGCCTACGCTGCCGCATCCGCAGCGGTATGGGCCATCATGGTGCACGGCCGTGGAGCTACGCGGCTGGAAGGGCTGCGGGCAGTCCGGACGGCCAAGGAACTGGGCATGGACAGCCTGCTGATTTCCTACCGCAATGACGGGCTGGCACCATCGGCCCTGGACGGCCGTTACGGACTGGGCTCAACCGAATGGCGGGACGTAGAGGCCGCCATGGAGTACGCCGTGGCGCACGGTGCCCGCGAGATAGTGCTCTTCGGCTGGTCGATGGGCGGCGCGATCGCGCTGCAGACCGCCGACCTTTCCAAGTACCGGCACCTCATCCGGGCCATGGTGCTGGACGCGCCGGTGATCAACTGGGTCAATGTGATGGCGCACCACGCCCAAATGAACCGGATTCCCTATAACGTGGGCCGGTACGGACAACTCATGCTGACCCATCCGCTGGGGCGCAGGCTGACGGGACTATCGGCACCGGTGGACCTGAAGGCGATGGACTGGGAAGCCAGGGCAGTCGAACTCCGCACCCCCACCCTGGTCATCCATAGCGTGGACGACGACTACGTGCCCTTTGAACCGTCTGCGAGCCTGGCCGGGAAGAACCCGGAGATGGTGACTTTCGAACCCTTCCATGGAGCGCGCCACACGAAGGAGTGGAATGTGGACCCGGAGAAGTGGGAACGTTTGGTCCGGTCCTGGCTGCAGCGGATGTTGGCGCCGCGAAACAATCCCGGAAGCGCCGGCCAGCCTGCCTGATGCCTAGTTCCTGGCACTGCCGATCGGTGCCGTCACGGCGCTGGTCAGCCTGACCAGGTCCGCGGGTGCGAGTTCGATGTCGAGCCCGCGCCGGCCGCCGGAGACCAGGATGGTGTCGAACTCCAGTGCGGTGGCATCCAAAACCGTGGGGGAGGATTGTCGTTGGCCCAAGGGGGAGATTCCGCCCAGCACATAGCCGGTCCTGCGTTCGGCTGCCTTCGGATCCGCCATCGAGGCCTTCTTCGAACCGAGGGCAGCGGCTACCGCCTTCAGGTCCAGCGTGCCGGCAACGGGAACGATCCCCACGGCCAGGCGGCCCTCGACCTCCACCATCAGGGTCTTGAAGACCCTGGAGGGGTCCACGCCCAGGGCATCAGCTGCCTCCATGCCGTAACTGGCTGCCGAAGGATCGTGAACATAGGGGTGCAGCACGAAAGGAACGCCGGCTGCAGTCAGTGCTGCTGTAGCCGGCGTTCCCTGTGACGCTGTTTTCTTCGCCATGGTGCCGAAGCTGTCCTGCCTTCACCGCCCTGCCCGGGGGCCGGGGCTTTAGTTTTCCAAGCGGCTGGCAGCCGCTACTTTCCGTTTGATCCGTCCAAGCATTGCCGTCATCCCGCGCATGCGCAACGGGGTGATGGCCCGGGTCAAGCCCAGGAGCTCAGGCATGTCGTCCGGAACAGACAGGATTTCCTGCGCCGTCAAGCCGTCAAGGCCCTCATGCAGCACCCCTGCGAATCCACGGGTGGTGGGAGCTTCCGGTGGCGCCTTGAAGAACAAACGGTAGGCGCGCCCGGCGTCCGGGTTGGCTGTGTTCTTCTCGGACTCGATCGTCAGGAACAAGGGCGACTGGCATTCGACGACCTGCTCCAGCAGCTCAGGGTGATCCTGGAGGCGTTCGGGAAGTTCCGGCAGTCCCCGGGAAAACTCGAGCAGCAACTGCAGGCGCTCCGGCTCCGTCAGTGCCTGGAAGTCATCCACTATTTCCGCCAGTGCGGCGGGCAAGGTATTCGTACTCATCACTTCCAGCTTACGCACAACGGCGCAGAATTCACGCTAGTTACGAACCAGCTCAGCCGGCACGGAACCCCGCTCGGCACCCTTGACGATGGGGACGCGGACGGCGTTGCCCCATTCAGTCCAGGAACCGTCGTAGTTGCGGACCGAGTCGAAGCCCAGCAGGTACTTGAGGGCGAACCAGGTGTGGCTGGAACGCTCGCCGATACGGCAGTAGGCCACCACGTCGTCGCCTTCCGTCAGTCCCGCCTCGCCCAGGTAAAGGGCTTCGAGCTCTTCGCGGGAGCGGTAGGTACCGTCTTCGGCGGCAGCACGTGCCCACGGAACCGACGCCGCGGTGGGGATGTGGCCGCCACGCAGGGCCCCTTCCTCCGGGTAGGCAGGCATGTGCGTGCGCTGGCCCGTGTATTCCTCCGGCGAGCGGACGTCGATGAGCGGGTTGCCCAGGTGGGCCAGCACATCTTCCTTGAAGGCGCGGATGGGGGCGTCGTTGCGCTCTACCTCGGGGTAGTTGCCCACAGCCGGCTGGGGAACGTCGGTGGTGAGTTCGCGGCCCTCGGCAATCCACTTGTCGCGGCCACCGTCCAGCAGCCGGACGTCCTCGTGGCCGAAGAGGGTGAAGACCCACAGGGCGTAGGCGGCCCACCAGTTGGACTTGTCGCCGTAGATGACCACGGTGCTGTCGCGGGAAATTCCCTTTGCGGCGGCGAGTGCGGCGAAACCGGCACCGTCGACGTAGTCGCGCGTGACTTCATCGTTCAGGTCCGTGTGCCAGTCGATCTTCACGGCACCCGGGATATGCCCGGTCTCGTAGAGGAGGACGTCCTCGTCGGACTCGACGACCACCAGCTTGCCGTCGGCAAGAGCGCCGTCTGCAAGTGCTGCGGCAAGCCATTCGGTGGACACAAGTCGTTCGGGGTGCGCGTAGGACGCGAACTTTTCGTTTTGTTCAACGGGGTAGGACATGGTGATGGCCTTTCACTGACAACGGACGGAGCCAGACCCCGGAAGCTTCCACTCGGCGGGCCGGCGTGTTTCCAACAGTAACCATGGGCAGCATCCGATGCTTCCCGGCCGGTCATATGGTGAAACATGGCCTTGGTCACGTGGCCGCTTCCCGGCCACGTGATGCCGGTATTCTTGCTGGGGACCCACTACCGGAAGAATGGACCACCGTGGTACAGATCGAACAACTGGCTGCCCGCACGCCGGCAGTCTCCGTCGAGGAACTCCTCAAGGGGTTCTATCCGTCACCACGCTTCGGCGAGGTCTCGTTCGACAGCTACCGGCCCGATCCCGCCCAGCCCAGCCAAGCCAACGCCGTGAAGCTCCTGTCCGGGTTCGCCGACTCCGTGGGTGCTGACGATGGCGGGGGACTGTTCAGGAAATTCTTCGCAAAGAAGCCCGCCACCAGGGCCGGTATCTACCTGGATGGCGGCTTCGGCGTCGGCAAGACCCACCTCCTGGCTTCGCTGTGGCACCGATCCCCGGGCCCCAAGGCTTTCGGCACCTTCGTCGAATACACCAACCTGGTGGGGGCCCTGTCTTTCCGCAAGACAGTCGAGGCGCTCAGCGGCTACAAACTGGTCTGCATCGACGAGTTCGAACTCGACGATCCAGGCGATACCGTGCTGATGTCCCGGCTCATGCGGGAACTCGCCGACGCCGGCGTCAAGTTGGCTGCCACGTCCAACACCCTGCCGGG
Source organism: Paenarthrobacter sp. NCHU4564 (assembly GCF_052156435.1). Taxonomy (NCBI): domain Bacteria; kingdom Bacillati; phylum Actinomycetota; class Actinomycetes; order Micrococcales; family Micrococcaceae; genus Paenarthrobacter; species Paenarthrobacter sp. NCHU4564. The sequence continues at coordinate 367,829 of NZ_JBQLIS010000001.1, read as the reverse complement.
TTCCTTGGGGGAGGGCCGCTTCGCGGCCGTTGACTTCCAGCGGGAAATCCAGGTGCTCGCGGACCAATTCGATGTTGTCCGCATTGATGGCGAGGACTTCCGGCACCGCGGCCTGCCCGCGGCACCTGCGCCGCTGAAGACCGCAGACCTCAAGCACCGCATGAACACGGAATTCGCGGGCAAGACGGTGGCCGTGGATGACTTCCGCACCTTGGTGGACCACCTGGCCGGGGTGCACCCCAGCCGCTACCGCCAGCTCATCTCAGGTATCGAAGCTGTTGTGTGGCGGGATGTGGAGACCATCACGGAACAGGCTGTTGCCCTGCGGTTCGTGGTCCTGGCCGACCGGCTTTATGACAAGGACGTGCCGATCCTGGCCAGCGGCGTACCCTTCGACAAGCTTTTTACCGATGAGATGATGGCCGGCGGCTACATGAAGAAGTACTTCCGGGCCGTTTCCAGGTTGACTGCCCTGGCTCGCGAGGGCCAGAACCACGAACCGTCCTGAAAACCGCGGCCGGGTTCAGCGGGCCGCGGATCGGGTCAGTGGTTCCCTGTCCTTGAGGATCCAGCGGACCAGGATCCCACCGGCCAGGGCCCAGAACGCTGCGCCGATGCCAGCGAAGGTCACCCCTGAAGCCGCGAGCAGAAACGTCATGCAGGCCGGAATCCGGTCTTCGGCAACAGCCAGTGCCGAGGAAATCGAGGATGCCAGGGTTCCCAGCAGCGCCAGTCCTGCAACAGCTTCGAGCAAGCCCGGTGGTGCTGCCGCCACCAAGGTGACCAAGGCGGCTGAAAACGCCGCGAGGACCAGATAGGCAAGACCGGAAACGAACGCGGCAATCCAGCGGCGCCCGTGGTCTTTGCCGGCTTCTTCGCCCGCGGCCAGGGCAGCACTCAGTGCCGCCAGGTTGATGGCGTGGCCTCCGAAAGGCGCCCCGGCGAGGGTTCCCGCGCCCGTGACGAGCATCGAAGAACGCCAGGGCGTGGTGTACCCGAAGGATTTGAGGACCGCTACCCCGGGGATGTTCTGCGAAGCCATGGTCACGATGAACAGCGGGAGCGCGATTCCCACGGTGGCCTCCACCGTGAACACAGGACTGGTCCATTCAAGGCGGGGCAGCAGGCTGTCTCCGGTGAGGCGGGTGCCGTTGGCCGCGATGTGGATCCCGATCACGGCCAATGCCACCACCAGTGCGCCGGGAACGGCCCAACGCGGTGCGCATTTCATCAGGACCAGCCAACACACGACTACCGGGCCCACCAGTAGCGGCGCTGTGCCGAGGGATTCGAAGGGTGCCAGGCAGAGGGGGAGCAGGACGCCGGCCAGCATCGCCTGGGCCAGCGACGTGGGAATCAAGGCCATGAGCCGTCCAAGGGCCGGCAGCAAACCCGTCAGGACAATGAGGAGGCCCACTACCACGAAAGCACCGACCGCAGCGGGCCACCCGCCGTCGACGGTTCCCGCTGAGGCGAGGAGCGCAGCGCCGGGTGTTGACCACGCAAGGGTTACCGGCATCCGCGACCGCCATGCCAGCCACAGGATGCCCAGGCCGAACGTCAGCGTCAGGGCAAGCAGACCGCTGGACGCCTGTGCCTGGTTGGCCCCAACAGCCTGCAAGCCTGCCAGCACCACGGCAAAGGATGAGGTGAAGCCGACCAGTGCAGTGACGATCCCGGCGGCGATCGGTGGGCCCGGCGTCCTCTGGTTGGCCTGGTTCTGTTCAGTCGACGAGGCGGAAGGCATAACCTCCAACGTACCTGACAGGGCAGCGTCCCGTTGGCACCGGCCGGCCCGTTAAACGCCAAGGGCACCGGTGTCGCCTCTCGGCGGGACCGGTGCCCCCTTGACGTATCTGGTACGGCGGCCCAGGCAGCTACGGCTGCTTTGGCTCATCCGCGGCGGGAGCCTGTCCGGCTTCGCCGTCGTTCTTGGACACGAAGTTGGAAGCGGCATTCTGTACTGCGTCAACCTGTCCGGCGAACTTGCCGCCGGTCTTCTCGTCGACGAAGTTTCCGGCCTTCTCGATGCCATTCCTGATGGCGTCTTCGTTGCCCTGAATGAGACCCTGAGCCTTGCCCTTCAGGTCGTCAATTAATCCCACGGGCACCTCCCTTCCCTTCGCGGAGCCAGTTCGCTCCTCCGCGTTCGACCCTAGCACCGGAAGGGTGGCCAGCCAAGGAATTAAAGTGCACTACGCCAAGGGCTTAGCGGATTCCAGATGGCGTGGGCTGTTCGGATTCATCAAGGAGTGCTTGCGCCCATAGAAGAAGTAGATAACCAGGCCGATGACCAGCCAAACGCCAAAGCGCGCCCAGGTTTCCCAGTGCAGCTGCACCATGAGGAAGGCCGAGGCCAGGACACCGAAGGCCGGAACCACGGGCATCAGCGGCAGGCGGAAAGTGCGGGGTGCGTCGGGCTTGGTGTAACGGAAGATGATGACCGAGATGCACACCACGACGAAAGCGGCAAGGATACCGATGTTGGTGAGGTCAGCCACTTCCTTGATGGGGAAGACACCGGCCAGGAAGGCCGAGGCGACACCGGCGATCCAGGTGACGCGCTGCGGTGTTCCGTGGCGGTCGGTCTTGGCAAACCAGCCGGGAAGGAGGCCGTCACGGCTCATGGAGAACCATACGCGGGTTACGCCGAGGAGGAAGGTGAGCATGACGGTCAGGATGGACAGCACGGCAAAGACGGAAATGATGGTTGCGATCACAGGCAAGCCAACCCCGGTGAATGCCGAGGCAAAGCCGGCCGCGGGATCGATGTCCTTGTAGTTCTGCATGCCCGTCAGGACCAAGGTTGCTGCCACGTACAGCAGCATGGCGATGATGAGCGACAGGATGATCGCCTTGGGCATGTGCTTCTTGCCGTCCTTGGCTTCCTCCGCCGCTGTGCTCATGGCGTCGTATCCAAAGACTGCGAAGAAGACCGTGGCCGCACCTGCGAGGACCGGACCGAAGCCACTGGGCATGAACGGATTGAAGTTCTCGGCATTGATGTAGAAAACGCCCAGGCCGATGATGAACAGAATCAGGATTACCTTGATGGCTACTGCGACGAGCTCGAACCGCCCGAACGCTTTGGTTCCGCGGCTCAGGATCCAGGTCACCAGGAGACAGACCAAAATGGCAGGAAGGTTGATGATGCCGCCCTTGCCCTCGTCGGCCGTGGAGGTCATCCACGTGGGCATGTTGATGCCGATGCCGGACAGGAAGGCGTCGAAGTATCCGGAAATACCAATCGCCACCACAGCTACGATCGCAATGTACTCCAGCAGCAGATCCCAGCCGATGAACCAGCCGATGATTTCCCCCAGGGCCACATAGCCGTAGGTGTAGGCCGAGCCTGCCCGCGGGATCATTCCGGCGAATTCAGCGTAGGAAAGCGCGGCCGCGCCCGAGGCCAGGCCGGCGATCAGGAATGACACCAGGACCGCCGGTCCAACACCGGGGTTGGTTTCGTCGCCGTGCGCTACCAGGCCGGCGAGCGAAAAGATTCCGACGCCGATGATTCCGCCGACGCCGATGGCCGTGAGTTGCCAGAGGCCAAGGCTTTTGAAAAGGCCACTGTGCTTGTTTTCTTCCTCAATGTCGTCGATGGGCTTCCGCCTCATGACCGACTGGGAAGCAGTCTGTTGATTCATGGGTACTCCTGCCATTGGCGTGGAACGGTGATGAGCTCGCAGTACATTATGCGAGTCGAATCACATTAGATAAAGCGACTTCTTCCAACGGTTATTGGTCACATCCCATAATGAATCGAACCGCGGTTGGTTCAGTCGGCAAACGGGCATAAAAAAAGCAGCTCCGAAGAGCTGCTTTCTTAGTTGGAGCGGACGACGAGATTCGAACTCGCGACATCCACCTTGGCAAGGTGGTGCTCTACCAGCTGAGCTACGTCCGCACATGTTGTTTGCCTGGCTGGGCCGGGCCTTCAACAACAAACAAGTTGCCTTGTTCTGGTGGGCGATACTGGGATCGAACCAGTGACCTCTTCCGTGTCAGGGAAGCGCGCTACCGCTGCGCCAATCGCCCGGGGTCCTCGTGGAGGAGAGCGGACGACGAGATTCGAACTCGCGACATCCACCTTGGCAAGGTGGTGCTCTACCAGCTGAGCTACGTCCGCAGATGTTGTTTGCCTGGCTGGGCCGGGCCTTCAACAACAAACAAGTTTCCTTGTTTTGGTGGGCGATACTGGGATCGAACCAGTGACCTCTTCCGTGTCAGGGAAGCGCGCTACCGCTGCGCCAATCGCCCATGCATCCAATCGAAACCGGAAAGCATGGTTTTCACCGAGGTGGGTACGGGATTCGAACCCGTGTATACGGCTTTGCAGGCCGCTGCCTCGCCTCTCGGCCAACCCACCGTGTTAGCAGGATTCCGGGGAATTCATGCTGTGACAGTGCCTTGCGAGCGGACGACGAGATTCGAACTCGCGACATCCACCTTGGCAAGGTGGTGCTCTACCAGCTGAGCTACGTCCGCAGTGCCGTGCTCCGGAGCGCCATTCAGGCATTCCGTCGCTTTCCGACGAGTAAAAACTCTATAGGAGGTTCCGGGAAACTCCAAATCGGTGAGATTCCCCGGAGGGCGTATGAGTCCGGATCCCAGCAATGACGCGGGTTCTGGCTTCTGACGACCGTGTAATTCCATTCTTGTTATTCGGGCGTGGCCGCCCGTTTTGCATTCACGACGGCGTGGGCTAGTCTTCTTTATGCAGACGGCGCACAGCGCGGGATGACACGGGCGATTGGCGCAGTGGTAGCGCGCTTCGTTCACACCGAAGAGGTCACTGGTTCGAACCCAGTATCGCCCACCGTAAAACCCCGCCGGAACTGGTTACACAGTCCCGGCGGGGTTTTTCTGTTTGGCGGTACGGCGTTTTTTCGTCACGAACTTCCACTCCATGGCACAGGGCTGACGTGGAAGAACTACCCGATACGAGGCCGTTACCGCTCCTGCCCCCTTTGCCCGCGGCTCCTGCCGGTACCAACGGGGGTGGGGAGCAGGCGTTGCCTGAGTCCCTGCAGGAACTGGCCCGGACGGTGCCCGTCCTGGCGGGAAAACTCGCACGGATGACGCAGGACCGTCTCGCCCGCTTGCTTAATCCTGCCGCCGAGGAACCCGCGCTCCATGATCCGCCAGGGGGTTCCGGCGGGGCCTGACGGAACGCCGGGGCGAATTCTGTCGGTCCTCTGTGCCAAAGTTTTTATATGACTGCTCCACTGCTTGCCCACGCCACCGAGTACGGCCGGATGTATGCCCGGTCCACCTCGGACCAGTTCTCCGTACCATCCATCACAACAGTCATCGGGCAGCAGGCACACGCGCTCGATGGTTGGTTTTCGTACATGGGTGCAAGCAGCCTGGCCGCCGATCCTGAGCTTCCGACCCTTCTCGGCAGCCCGGCCAGGATCCGCCAGGCGGTCAACAAAGCCTCCAAAGCGGCTGAGCAGTACCGGGACGAGGCGGCGGCCCGCGGAGACCGCGTCCACAACTACTGCGAACAGGTAGCACTTCGTGCCCTGGGCAGGCCGCACCGCATGCAGGAATGCCGGGACGACCTGGCGTCCCACGGCGAGCAAGCGTTCGCTGCACGCTTTGATGAATGGTGGGACACCTACAGGGTGGAACCCCTCGCACCGGAAATCACGGTGTGGAACACCTCGGTGGGTTACGCGGGCACCCTTGATCTGGTGGCCCGCATCAACGGCCGCATCTGCTTGATCGATTACAAGACCAAGGGGACCACCCGTGATGGCACGGTCAAGGCGCTGGACAACAAAGTAGTCATGCAGTTGGTGGCTGGCATGAAGGCCGAAGAAAGCCTGGTGGACCCCGTCGCCGGGGAATGGGAGTCCTGGAAGTACGGGGAGGACCCCATGCTGCTGGCAGTGGCCATCGGCGAAACCGAAGTCCGTCCCCACCGGGCCAATCCTGATGTCCTGAAACACCACTGGTGGAAGTTTTGTGCGCTCCGGCGCGTCTGGGAGATGTCTGCCGATGTCACGGCGGCGGGTCAGGCGCTGCTGCCGGTGGCGCCGCCCATGTACACACCCGAGCCTGCCATTGCCCTTCAGGGCGCCGGGTCTTTTGCCTCCACTAAACTGGCGTAGGCCCCTTCATGGCCCGGGCCGGCTTTGACGATCGTGAGGACTGAGACCAGATGGCAATTTTGAGTATCCGAATCATCGGGGATCCGGTGTTGCGCACCGTCGCGGATCCCGTGACCGAATTCGGTCCGGAGCTCGCCAAGCTGGTTGCCGACATGATGGAAACCATGGAGGACGTTGAGGGCGCCGGCCTTGCTGCCCCCCAGGTGGGCATCAGCAAGCGCATCTTTACCTATCGGATCGGTGGCGTGGACGGACACATCATCAACCCGGTCCTGGAAAACAGTGATGACTTCCAGGACGACGAGGTTGAAGGTTGCCTGTCCATTCCCGGGCTTGGATTCCCTGTCCGCCGGCATCGTGCAACGCGGGTTACGGGGGTGGACGTGGAAGGCAACCCTGTGTCAGTCGACGCGGAGGGCATGCTTGCACGGGTTTTCCAGCACGAGACGGACCACCTGGACGGCATCCTTTTCACTGACCGGTTGGAGGGCGAAGACCGCAAGGCGGCCCTACGTGCGATCCGGAACGCCAACTACCATGCGGTGACCGAACAGACCACGTCCAAGCGTGCCGGGACAGTCGGCTCGAGCTTTGGTGGCGGCAGCTTCGGGGCTACCGCGTGAAGGTGCTTTTTGCCGGCACGCCGGCCGTGGCCGTGCCGTCACTCAACGCGCTGGTGGAAGCCGGTTTTGACGTTGCGTCCGTCCTCACCAGACCGGATGCCCCCCTTGGGCGCAAGCGTGTCCTGACGCCGTCGCCAGTTGCTGCCCGCGCGGCGGAACTGGGCATCCCCACCATCAAGGCTGCCAGGGTGGACGCTGCAGCAACCGCCGCGATTGAGGCGGTCGCCCCGGACGTCGCTGCCATTGTCGCGTACGGCGGAATTGTCCCGAGGGCCGCCCTTGATGTTCCCCGCCATGGCTGGGTCAACCTCCACTTTTCCCTGCTGCCCGCATGGCGGGGTGCGGCTCCTGTCCAACGGGCGATCATTGCCGGGGACGATGTCACCGGGGCCGCCACCTTCCAGCTCGAGGAAGGCCTGGATACCGGTCCTGTCTTTGGGACAGTGACTGAAACGGTCCGCGGTTCCGATACCGCGGGCGACCTGCTCGAGCGGCTCTCCCTCAGCGGGTCCGTCCTCCTGAGCCAAACACTTTCGGCCATCGAGGCCGGGCGTGCAGCACCCCAACCGCAGCAGGGCGATGTCTCCCTGGCTCCCAAGCTGACGCTCGAGGACGGGCGCCTGGACTGGAAGCAGCCCGCCCTGGCCCTGGCCCGGCGCTCCCGGGGTGTCACTCCCGAACCCGGCGCCTGGACCACCTTGGATGGTCAACGGGTCAAGCTTGAACCCGTGGAACTCCACCCGGACGTCACCGACCTGGAGCCCGGCCACGTCACGGTGCAAGGCAAAGCTGTCCTGGTGGGCACCGGTTCCCATGCCGTGCGACTGGGCAGGATCCAGCCCGCAGGCAAGAAAATGATGCCGTCGGCCGATTGGGCCCGCGGTTTGGCAACACCCGAAAGCGTGGTATTCGAATGAGCGACTCCGGCCGGCGCGGCCCCAACTCCAACGGGAACCGGGACGGTGGCGGGCGGGGCAGCAACCGCGGTCCCCGCGGGGAAAGCCGGCGCAACGCGCAGGGCAGGGAGCGGAACCGTGGACCCCAGAAGGGGTATTCCAGCACGACCCCCGGCCAACGTACCCGCAAGGCCGATCCTGCCCGGCTCGTAGCTTACGAAGTCCTCCGCGCCGTGGCGTCCGAGGACGCTTACGCCAACCTGGTCCTGCCGGCACGGATCAGGGAGCACCGGCTTGATCGCCGGGATGCAGGTTTCGCCACCGAGCTCAGCTACGGTGCGCTGCGCGGACAGGGCACTTACGACGCCATTCTTTCCCGCTGTGTTGACCGTCCCTTGGAACAGTTGGACCCGGCCATCCTGGACGCCCTGCGGATAGGCGCCCACCAATTGCTGTCCATGCGCGTTCCGGCCCACGCCGCGCTGGACCAGACTGTCGGCCTGGCCCGGGCAGTCATCGGCGCCGGCCCGTCGTCGTTGATCAATGCCGTCCTGAGGAAGGTCACGGCACACAGCATGGACGAGTGGCTGGACGTCCTCCTGGACCAGGAAACCGATGCAACCCGGATCGCCTCGCTCCGCCACGCACACCCGGAGTGGATCGTCCGGGCCCTGCGCCAGTCGTTGGTCAACCACGGCAGGCCCGCCTCGGAAATTGAAGAGCTCCTGGAAGCCGACAACGCGGCGCCGGTAGTGAACCTTGTGGCCTTGCCCGGGTTGGGAAGCCTGGAAGAAGCCCTGGAGCACGGTGCTGCGGCAGGGGAGTTGGTGGAGGACTCTGCCTTGTCCGCAGGCGGCGACCTTGGCCGTCTGGAATCTGTCCGCAAGGGCACCACGCGCATCCAGGACGTGGGTTCCCAGTTGGTCGCCCGTGCGGTGGCAGCCGTAGCAGTGGAAACTGCTTCGCCAGAGGGGGAAAAGTGGCTGGACCTCTGCGCCGGTCCTGGCGGGAAAGCGGCCCTGCTGGCGGCACTTGCACACCGCGACGGAGCCACGCTCCTGGCCAACGAGCCCGCACCGCATCGGGCGAAGCTGGTGCAGCAGGCATTGTCGGCCGTGCCCGGGGACGCTTGGAGCGTGCGTACCGGTGACGGCCGTGAGGTGGGTTCCGAACGCAGGGAAACCTTCGACCGCGTCCTGGTAGACGTGCCATGCAGTGGTTTGGGGGCGCTGCGGCGTCGCCCGGAATCGCGGTGGCGGCGCGCCCCCAAGGACATCGCTGATCTCGGTCCGCTGCAGCGGGAACTGCTGGTCTCCGCCATCGATGCAGTGAAGCCCGGTGGCGTGGTGGCCTACGTGACGTGTTCGCCGCACCCGGCTGAAACCACCGCTGTGGTTGCAGATGTGGTGGGTAAACGCGGGGACCTTGAGCTCCTTGACGCCGGCAAGGCATTGGATGACGTCAGCCTTGCCTCCGGCCTTGGCGCGGGGCACGGGCAGACCGCTCAGCTGTGGCCCCACATCCACCACACTGATGCCATGTTCATGGCGTTGATCCGCAAGAAGCCTTAGCCACGCGTTCCGCGGCTGAATTTCCGCAATCCATCCTGCTGCCACCGACCTGAAGGACCTGCCTTGTCCCAGTGCTGTATCAATCCGAGCATCCTCTCAGCAGACTTCGTCAACCTCGAAGCCGAGCTGAAGAGGATCAGCAACGCTGACGCCGTGCATGTGGACGTCATGGACAACCACTTTGTGCCCAACCTGATCCTTGGCCTGCCGGTGGTGCAGAGGATCCAGGCGGTCAGCCCGGTTCCGCTGGATGCCCACTTGATGATTTCCGACGCCGACCGATGGGCCCCGGCCTACGCCGAAGCGGGCGTCGCGTCCGTTACCTTCCACGCCGAGGCCGCGATCGCCCCCGTGAAGCTCGCCAGGGAACTGCGGGCCCGCGGGGCAAAGGCCGGCATGGCATTGCGACCGGCCACGGCGGTGGAACCATACCTGGACATGCTGCCGGAGTTGGACATGCTGCTGATAATGACCGTGGAACCCGGCTTCGGAGGGCAGTCGTTCCTGGATATCACCCTGCCGAAAATCCGCCGTGCACGCGCCGCCATTGAGGGCTCCGGCCTGAAGGTGGCGCTCCAAGTGGACGGAGGCATCACCGAGGACACGATCCTGCGCGCCGCCGAAGCCGGGGCCAACGTTTTCGTTGCCGGTTCCGCCGTGTACGGACACGACGATCCTGCACAGGCCATCGACCGGCTGCGCGCGGCCGGAACACGGGCCCTGGCCGGTGGCGGCCCGGCGGCGTAAGTGCGCGTAGGAGCCGGTGCCACTGCATGTTACGAAGATGGCCGGGAATAGCCGGCCGCTCCGTGCGGTTGTGGCACAATAGCAATCACACATACGTGCTCCGGGGTCGGTGTAAGTCCGAACCGGCGGTCATAGTCCGCGACCCGCAAGCCCTCAGTGTCCATCCGGATCCAGAAGGCGAGCGGTTGAACCGGTGGAATTCCGGTACCGACAGTTAAAGTCTGGATGGGAGAAGCACGTACAGTCATGCTGTGTGCGTCCTTGTGCGACGCACGGCAGCGAACTGTCGTACACCCCCGGAGCCATCGCGGCTGACTGGGAAGGAACGGCATGGATTTTCTGCGATGGCTCTTCGAAGCACAGATTCCCGTAGGTGGATCTGCGCTTGTTCTACGCGAAGTGCTTGGCAACATTTTTGGGCTCGCCAGCGCCCTCGGCGGAATGCGCCGCAAAGTCTGGGCTTGGCCGGTAGGCATCCTTGGCAATGTTCTGTTGCTCACGGTGTTCCTGGGCAACGTGTTCGGCGCGGCCGCTCCCGCAACCCTTTGGGGACAGGCCGCCCGGCAGATCATGTTCATCGCGGTCGCTGTCTACGGCTGGTACCGCTGGAAGCAGGGCCGCCAGGCAGGCACCCAAGGTCCTGCCGTCGTTCCCACCTGGGCTGGGAAGAGCACCCGGCTGGTCCTGGCGGGTGCCATGATTGCAGGCACTGCGGCACTGACACCGCTCTTCGATGCCCTCGGCTCCTATCCGCCGGTGTGGGCAGATGCATGGACTTTCATGGGTTCCCTGCTGGCGACTTACGGCATGGCCCGTGGCTGGACGGAATTCTGGCTCATTTGGGTTGCGGTGGACATCGTAGGCGTGCCGTTGTTGTTCAGCGCCGGCTACTACGCCAGTGCGTTCATGTACCTGTTCTATGGTGTCTTTACCCTTGCCGGCTTCTTCGTCTGGATGCGTGCGCAACGGCGCGAGCGCCAGCCCGCGCCGGTTGGCCCTTCGGCCGTGGGAGCGGCTCCGTGACCGGCGGGGCGCCGGTGCTCCCGGAATACACACGCGCAGAGTCCGATGCCATGGAGGCGGCCCTGGCTGCGGCATTGGCCGGACCCCGAGGTGCCAACCCGCTGGTGGGGGCGGTTGTCCTGAGCCCCGACGGTGAGCAGCTCGCCGTCGGATACCACCGTGGTGCCGGTACCGCCCATGCGGAAGCGGATGCCATCCTTGAGGCCCGCCGCCGCGGTGTGAAGCTGGAGGGAACCACCATGGTGGTGACCCTGGAACCGTGCAACCATGTGGGCCGGACCGGTCCCTGTGCCCAGGCAATCATTGATGCCGGCATCGCCAGGGTGGTTTATGCAATCGACGATCCCCATGACCCGGCCGCGGGGGGAGCCCGGACGCTGCAGGCGGCGGGCGTTGAGGTACTTGCCGGATTGGCTGTGGAGCGAGCGCTGGATCTGAACCGGGACTGGTTCGACGCCGTAGCTGCCAAGCGTCCCTTCGTCACCTTGCATATCGCCCAGACGCTGGACAGCCGGATTGCGGCCGTGGACGGCACCAGCCAGTGGATTTCCAGCCCTGAGTCCCTGGCGGACAACCACGGACTGCGTGGACTCATCGACGCCATTTTGGTGGGTACCGGTACGGTACTGGTCGATAATCCGCGCCTCACTGCCCGGGCTCCTGACGGGAAGCTTGCCGGGCGGCAGCCGCTCCGCGCCGTCATGGGCTTGCGTGAAGTGCCGAAGGATGCAGCGGTCCGTGGCACGGATGGCCGGTTTGTCCAACTGACAACACGGGATCCGCGGGAGGCGTTGGGGGAACTCTTCGACCGTGGCGTGCGGCATGTGATGGTGGAAGGCGGATCCAGCATCCTGAGTACCTTCCTGGCCGCCGGGCTGGTGGACGAACTGATCGTCTACCAGGCGCCCACGTTGCTCGGGTCGGGAACACCGGCCCTGAACGACCTTGGCATCACCACGCTGGCCGACGCGCAGCACTGGTCCTGGGACGACGCCGGCGGCGGGGCCGTACGGACGTTGGGCAATGACCTCCGGCTGCATCTTCGCCCCACACGCACAGCCGCCACAAAAACCACGACTTTGGTTCCGCGCAGTGAAGCCGCGGAATTCGCCACAGGAGGACACTGATGTTTACGGGAATTGTTGCCGAACAGGGCACTGTTCTGGGTATCGAGCACGACGGCGACGCCAGCGCCACGCTCCGGCTCAAGGCGCCCACCACCACCGAAGGGCTGCCCCTGGGTGGATCGATAGCCGTCAACGGCGTGTGCCTGACGGCGACGCAGATCGACGGGCAGGATTTCAGCGTCGATGTCATGGGGGAGACCCTGGCCCGGACAACGATCGGGGAACTTGCTCCCGGGGACACCGTCAACCTTGAACGGTGTGTGCCGGCCGGCGGGCGCCTCGATGGGCATGTTGTACAGGGCCACGTTGATGGTGTCGGCGAGTTGCTGGAGCGGGAGGCCCAGGGAAACTGGGACCGCCTCCGGTTCGGAGTTCCCGCCACGCTGGCCCGGTACATCGCCGAGAAGGGCTCGATCGCCGTCGACGGCGTGTCCCTCACGGTCACCGCTGTCAGTCCAGCCTCGGAATCGGCACCGTGGTTCGAGGTTGGACTTATCCCCACCACCCTCGAAGAGACCGGGCTTGGTGCCAAGCCGGTGGGTGGCCGGGTGAACCTGGAAGTCGACGTGCTCGCGAAGTACACCGAGCGGCTGCTGGCCTTCGCCCCGCAGCCAGCATCAGGTACGGCTCCGGCAGGACCGGGGGCCGCCCGATGAACACCCCGGTAACCACAACGCCGGCAACGGTTCGCCGCCACGGGCTGGACCCGGTGGAAACCGCCATCGCGGCGATGGCCGCAGGGCAGGCCGTGATCGTGGTGGACAACGAGGACCGCGAGAACGAGGGCGACATCATTTTCGCGGCTGAACATGCCACTCCCGCACTCATGGGCTGGACCATCCGGTACTCTTCGGGCGTCATCTGCGTCCCCCTCGACGGCGAACGCGCGGACGCACTTGACCTGCCGCCCATGGTGGAGGTGAACCAGGACGCCAAGGGGACCGCGTATACGGTCTCCTGCGATGCCGCACACGGTGTCAGCACCGGGATCTCGGCCACGGACCGGGCCCTGACGGCAAGGATCCTGGCCGATCCGCGAAGCACACCGGAAGAATTGACCCGCCCGGGGCATATTTTTCCCTTGCGGGCCGTTAAGGGAGGAGTGCGTGAGCGCCCGGGCCACACGGAAGCAGCCGTGGACCTCTGCCGCTTGGCCGGGCTTGCCCCGGTGGGCGTGATCGCCGAGTTGGTCCATGACGACGGTGAAATGATGCGGCTGGACAGCCTGCGTGACTTTGCCGCTGGACACGGATGTCCCCTCATCTCGATCGAGGACCTCGTGTCCTACGTCGAGGCGGTAGAGTCCGGAGCGGCACATGTTTCACTGGCAGACGAGGAGAAGCGATGACCACATCGACAACACGCAGCAGCGACGCCATGGGAGCTGCGCCGCATCCTGTGAGCGGTGGGCCTATCGTGCAACTGCCCACGGCCTTTGGCGACTTCGTGGCTCAGGCATGGACGGATCATGAAACCGGGCACGAACACCTGGCAGTCAGTTCCCCGAACCCGCCCAGGAACGGGCAGGCACCACTGGTGCGCCTGCATTCGGAGTGCCTGACCGGTGACGTCTTCGGGTCCTACCGCTGCGACTGCGGGGAACAGCTTGCCTACGCCCTCGAGCTCATTCAGGCCGAAGGCGGCACGCTGCTGTACCTGCGGGGGCAGGAGGGGAGGGGGATCGGTCTGGCGAACAAGATCAAGGCCTATGCGCTCCAGGAAGCCGGCTTTGACACCGTGGAGGCCAACGAACAGCTGGGACTGCCGGTGGACGCGCGGTCCTACAAAGCCGCCGGCCAGATCCTGGCGGAGATGGGCCTGAGCGAAGTCAGGTTGCTGAGCAACAACCCCGACAAGCAGAACCGCCTTGCCCAGGCAGGCGTCACCGTGGTGGAGATGGTTCCCACCGAGGTTCCCTCCCGCGAACAGAACCTCCGCTACCTGCAAACCAAGAAGGACCGGATGGACCACTTGCTGGCACTCACTGTTGAGCCGGTCAGCAACGGCAAGAAGCCGGCAACAACTTTTGACAACGACCACGACTGATCGGAAACCCCCAGTACACCATGAGCGGACACGGCGCCCCTACCATCGACCTCACCACCCTCAACCCCGAGGAAACGTCCCAGCTGAAGCTCGCGATCGTTGCGGCCAGCTGGCACACACAAATCATGGACGGACTCCTTGACGGTGCCCTGCGGGCAGCCAAGGAAGCCGGCATTGCCGAACCATCGGTGATCCGGGTACCCGGCAGCTTTGAGCTCCCGGTAGCCGCCGCCAGGCTCGCACCGCACTTTGACGCCGTCGTGGCTTTGGGCGTGGTCATCCGCGGCGGCACGCCGCACTTCGATTACGTGTGCCAGGCTGCGACGTCGGGACTCACCGATGTCAGTGTCAGCACCGGAGTTCCGGTGGGCTTTGGCGTGCTGACCTGCGACACCGAGCAGCAAGGCCTGGACCGCGCCGGTCTTCCCGGTTCCACCGAGGACAAGGGCCATGAGGCCGTCACGGCTGCCCTTGCGACAGCCCTGACCCTCAAGCAGTTCAGCTAGGCCGGATCGCCAGCTGGAAGGGGATGTGGGTGTGTGTTCACTCACATCCCCTTTGTCATGCAACGGACCGGAACGCGGCGGCGGCCCCGAAGCAAGTACTCTGGAGGGCGTGAAGAATTTCGAGACGCTGTTCGCAGAACTGAGTGAGAAAGCAGCGACCCGCCCGGCAGGTTCGCGTACGGTTGCCGAACTGGACTCCGGAATCCATGGCATCGGCAAGAAAGTCGTTGAAGAAGCCGCCGAGGTCTGGATGGCAGCGGAATACGAATCCGACGAGGCCGCAGCCGAGGAAATCTCCCAGCTGCTGTACCACCTGCAGGTCCTGATGCTCGCCAAGGGCCTCAGCCTGGAAGACGTTTACAAGCATCTCTAGCCACGCCGCTCCGCGCTCTCCAAGGAGATGGCTCCCATGCCAGGGATGTCCCGATCCTGGATCCGCGCCGGGCAGCTGCGTGGCCAGTGCCTGTTCCTCTTCCACACCCAACAGAAAGCCTTCCCATGCTCCGTGTAGCAGTTCCCAACAAGGGATCCCTCTCCGAAGCCGCCTCGGCCATGCTGTCCGAGGCCGGCTACCGCCAGCGCCGCGACTCCCGCGAACTGGTCATGGTCGATCCGGACAACGACATTGAATTCTTCTTCCTGCGGCCCCGTGACATTGCCGTCTACGTAGGTCAGGGGACCTTGGACGTCGGCATTACCGGCCGCGACCTCCTGCTTGACGCGCAAGTGGAAGCCGAAGAGCTCCTGCCCCTCGGTTTCGCGGCCTCCACGTTCCGTTTCGCCGGTCCGGTGGGCGACTTCACCGGCGTCGAGCAGCTGGAAGGCAAGCGGCTCGCCACCAGCTATGACGGGCTCCTCCGCGACTACCTTGCAGACCGGGGCGTCAACGCCAAAGTGGTCCGCCTGGACGGCGCCGTAGAGTCGTCGGTCCGGCTTGGCGTTGCCGATGCGATCGCCGACGTCGTGGAAACCGGCAACACCCTCAAGGCAGCCGGCATGGAGATCTTCGGGGATCCGATCCTGAAGTCCGAGGCCGTACTCATCCGCCGCAGTGGGGAGGGCGGGGCCGCGAATGGCACCGCGAAGGAAATCGAGGTGCTGATCCGCCGCCTGCAGGGCGTCCTGGTGGCACGCCAGTACGTCCTCATGGACTACGACATCCGGAAGGACCTGGTGGAGGATGCCGCGGCGCTCACGCCCGGACTCGAATCTCCCACGGTCTCGCCGCTGCGCGACTCCGAATGGGTTGCCGTGCGGTCCATGGTTCCCAAGAAGGAAACCAACCGGATCATGGATGAACTCTACGACCTCGGCGCACGTGCGATCCTGGTCAGCAGCATCCACGCCTGCCGTATCTGACCCGGCAAAGCACCAGAGCACAGCACAACTGAGGAGCAACACATGGCTGTAGCCGTACGCGTCATCCCCTGCCTGGATGTTGACGCCGGACGCGTGGTCAAAGGCGTGAACTTTGAAGGCCTCCGGGATGCGGGCGACCCGGTCGAACTTGCCCACCGCTATGACAACGGCGGCGCGGACGAACTGACGTTCCTGGACGTCACGGCGTCGTCGGGCAACCGGGAGACCACGTTCGACGTCGTTCGCCGGACCGCCGAGGAAGTCTTCATTCCGTTGACGGTCGGTGGGGGTGTGCGGGGAGTCGCGGAGGTGGACAAGCTGCTTCGCTTCGGTGCGGACAAAGCGTCCATCAACACTGCGGCCGTGGCCAGGCCCGGGGTCATCGATGAGATCACCCGCCATTTCGGTTCACAGGTCCTGGTGCTGTCCGTAGATGCGCGGCGCATCCGTGAAGGTGACGCGCCGACGCCGTCGGGCTTTGAAGTGACCACCCACGGCGGCCGCAAGGGAACCGGCATCGACGCCGTGGCCTGGGCGAAAGAAGCCGCCGACAGGGGAGTGGGGGAAATCCTCCTGAACTCCATCGACGCCGACGGCACCAAGGACGGCTTCGATCTTGAATTGATCCGGCTGGTCCGCTCCGCCGTCACGATTCCCATCATCGCTTCCGGTGGCGCAGGGGAACCGGCACACTTCCCGCCCGCCATCGAGGCCGGCGCCGATGCCGTCCTGGCCGCCTCCGTTTTCCATTTCGGGCCGGACGACATGATTGCCCAGGTTAAAACGGCGATCCGCACGGCCGGCTTCGAAGTCCGGTAAGGAAGCACTTAACAGGAAAGGGCCACCCCGCGGGGTGGCCCTTTCCTGTTAAGCCGCAGTGTGTCAGAGGCCGATGTCCGCCGACTGGAGCAGGGCAACGGCGTCCGGTTGGCCTTCGAAGGTGACCAGGGCCTGGCTGGTCCGGCCGTGGGCGTGCATGACGAGTTCGCCTGGCTCGCCCACGATCGCCACCGACACAGGCGCCCGCTTGGCCACATGGCGCGGACCGGTGGGCCGGACGAGGACGATCCCGAGATCCACGCCGCGGTACAGGAAGGCGGCGCGCTTGATGAGGTCGTCCCAAAGGGCATCCGAATAGGCCTCGTCCAAAGCCCGTGGCGCCCAACGGTCGCCTGCGCGACGGATGTCTTCTGTGTGCACGAAGTACTCGATGAGGTTCGACGTTTCGTCCAGTGCCTTGATCTTCAAAGGCGAGAAGGCCGGGGGGCCTGCGCGGAAGGTCTTCACGAGGTTGGCGTAGTCGTCACCCGTCTTCAACTTTGCCGCAAGCTTGGCCGTCGCCTTGTCCGAGGCTTTGCCAAGGCTGGGGATCAGCAGTCCGATGCCTACCGCGGCTTTTCTCTCGCGCAGGTACAGATGCGCTGCGAGGTCCCGGGTCAGCCACCCTTCACAGAGCGTGGGGGAGTCAGGTCCGGCCGCAAGCAAAGTTTCGGCCAGTACTTCTCGGGAAGGATCGACGAAATGCATCACTTGTGAAACTAGCACGATCGCAGCGTTGTTGCGCAGAGGAACCGCCGCAGAAAATCGGTCCCTGCGGAGGCACTAGACTTGATCTGATGTCTGAGCAGTCTGCCCCCAGCCCAACTCCTGCCGTGGAGCCATCCATCGACCCCTCGGGTCCCTTGCCGCAGGAGATCGCCGGCGCCCTCAAGCGTGATGCTGCCGGGCTCGTGGCTGCCATCATCCAACAGCATGACACCCACGAGGTCCTCATGCTCGGCTGGATGGATGACGAGGCCCTGCACCGCACCATGACAACCGGACGCGTCACGTTCTATTCCCGGTCCCGGCAGGAATACTGGCGCAAGGGCGACACTTCAGGACACGTTCAGTTCGTGAAGTCCGTTGCCCTCGATTGCGACGGCGACGCCCTGCTGGTCCGTGTTGACCAGGTGGGTGCAGCCTGCCACACCGGCACCCGGACATGCTTTGACGGACGCGGCTTCACGGTCGTCACCGGCAGCCCGGACCAGGAAACCACACAGTCTCTGTAAAGACGCACCACCAAAACCAAAGGCGGAAAAGAATAGCCATGCAGGACCTTGGAATCATCAGCCCGGGCCTGGAAGAGTTCCGCGAACTCGCCGTCCACAGCCGTGTCATCCCAGTCCGACTCAAAGTCCTGGCCGACGCCGAGACCCCTATCGGGTTGTACCGCAAGCTGGCACAGGGCCAGCCCGGAACGTTCCTCATGGAGTCCGCGGCAGTGGGCGGGTCATGGTCGCGCTATTCCTTTATCGGCGCGAAGTCCCGTGCCACGCTGACCACCAAGGACGGCCAGGCACACTGGATCGGCCAGCCGCCCGTGGGCGTGCCGGTGGAGGGCACCCCCGTGGACGCCGTCCGTGACACCATCGCGGCGCTGGAAACGAAGCGCTTTGAGGGCCTGCCGCCATTCACGTCCGGCCTGGTCGGCTTCCTCGGCTGGGAAGCAGTCCGCCACTGGGAACGGCTGACCACGCCGCCCGAAGATGATCTCCAGCTTCCCGAAATGGCGCTGAACCTGGTCACCGACATGGCCGTCCATGACAACGTGGACGGTACGGTCCTGCTGATCGCGAATGCCATTAACTTCGACAACAGTTCCGAGCGCGTGGACGAGGCCTGGCACGATGCCGTGGCCCGGGTCAAGAACCTCCTGGAGCAAATCAGCACGCCGGTGGCCCAGCCGGTGTCCGTGCTGGAAACCGCTGCGCTTGATTTCGCCTCCAGCGTCCAGGAACGTTGGGACGAGGACAAGTACCTGGCTGCCATCGACCGCGGCAAGGAAGCGATCGTTGACGGCGAAGTCTTCCAGGTGGTGATTTCCCGCCGCTTCGAGATGGAGTGCGCCGCCGATCCGCTGGATGTGTACCGCGTTCTGCGGAACACCAACCCCAGCCCCTACATGTACATCTTCAGCCTGGAGGATGCCGACGGACGGGAGTACTCGATTGTGGGTTCGTCGCCCGAGGCCCTGGTAACGGTCACCGGTGGCGAGGTCATCACCCATCCGATCGCCGGCTCGCGCCCCCGCGGCAAGACCGTTGAAGCGGACAAGGCCTTGGCCGCTGAGCTGCTGGCCGACCAGAAGGAACGTGCTGAGCACCTCATGCTGGTGGACCTGTCCCGCAACGACCTCTCCAAGGTCTGCGTCGCCGGAACCGTGGATGTCACCCAGTTCATGGAGGTTGAGCGTTTCAGCCACATCATGCACCTGGTGTCCACCGTGGTGGGGGAACTCGCCCCGGATGCGAAAGCCTACGATGTCCTCAAGGCCACCTTCCCCGCCGGCACCTTGTCCGGCGCTCCGAAGCCGCGGGCGTTGCGCTTGCTGGACGAGCTCGAACCCCACCGCCGGGGCATCTACGGCGGCGTCGTGGGATACCTGGATTTCGCGGGGGACATGGACATGGCCATCGCCATCCGTTCCGCCCTGCTGCGTGAAGGCCGCGCCTACGTCCAGGCCGGTGGCGGCATCGTGGCGGACTCGCACAAACCGTCGGAAGCCTTGGAGACCGTAAACAAGGCCGCTGCCCCGCTGCGGGCTGTCCATACGGCAGGTTCGCTCCAGAATATTTCCGCTGAAACGGTTCCGGATGCAGGAACCGTCGACGGCGGGACCCCCGCCTGATGCCCGCTGAAGCACGGAGCACCGCCACGGCGACACCGGGGTGGGCGCGCAAGTCCACCTTGGTCCTGGCCACGGCAATCCTGGCCTTCGCAGTGTTCGGGGCCACAACGCAAACCTGGATCGAAGTCCATTTAGACCCCGCATCCACTGCCTCGAGCACTCTGGATGTTCCCGGGAACAAAGCGGCCACGGCCGTGACCGCGCTGGCGATCGTTGCCTTGGCAGGCGGGTTGGCAGCATCCATTGCCGGAAAGATTGCCCGCTGGATCATTGCCGCCATCGTGGTGCTTTCCGGTGCGGGGATCATTCTTGCGGCGGTCACGGTACTGGCCGACCCACTGGGGGCTGCACAAGGTTCGATCGCCGCTGCTACCGGCGTTTCCGGGGGACAGGCGGAGGTTGCCGCCACGGCGTTCCCGGTGCTCGCGATCGTGGCGGCAGCACTGCTGGCCGTGTGCGGACTGCTGTTGCCGATTGCGGGCCGCTACTGGAAAGCCCGGACCAAATACGACGCGTCAAGCCGCGGTGCGGCGCCTACTTCGGAGCCCGTCGATGAGATCGACAGCTGGGACAGGTTGTCCCGCGGCGAGGACCCCACCTAAGCCATCCGGAAGGGCCGGACACACCTGCTTCGCAACATAGCCGCCCCCAGGGCAGGTCAGAAGCGCGTTGTCCCCGGCCGCTGTCAATAAATGGCAGAATGTAAGCAGTATTCACCCTGAGGAGATTCCACATGAGCAAAACCACTGTGTCCGCAAACCAAGCAGAGTCCAAGATGGCCAGCCACGCCGACGCCATCGGCCACGGCAACAGCCCGGCTGCCTGGACCTGCGTCATTGTGATGCTCGTTGGCGCGCTGATTTGCTCCATCGCGTTCGTCATCGCCAACACCCCGATCTTCATCGGCGGTGCTGTGGTCATGGTGATCGGCCTCATTGTCGGTTGGGCCATGCGCAAGGCCGGCTACGGAGTGGGTGGCAGCAAGCTGCAGAACAACGGCCACTAACCGTGACCGTTCTTGATGACATCATCGTCGGCGTCAAGGAGGAGATGGACTCCCGACGCCGGCTCGTGTCCATCGCCGAGCTCAAGGACCGCGTTGCCGGGGCAGCCCCGGCGAGGGATGCCTGGACTGCCCTGGGTGGTCCTTCGGCTGACCGCGGGGAACTGAAGGTCATCGCGGAGATCAAACGCCGCAGCCCGTCAAAGGGAGACCTGGCACCGATCGCCGATCCCGCTTCCCTCGCAGCCCAGTACGCCGATGGTGGAGCCTCCGTCATCAGCGTGCTCACCGAGCAGCGCCGTTTCGGCGGTTCGCTGGCTGATCTCGATGCCGTACGCGCCGCCGTCGACGTTCCCTTGCTCCGCAAGGATTTCACCGTTGACGAGTACCAGCTATGGGAAGCCCGTGCCCACGGCGCCGACCTGATCCTCCTGATCGTCGCGGCACTCTCCGATGCGCAGCTTGCGGACTACAGTGCGCTCAGCCATGACCTGGGCATGAGCGTCCTGGTGGAAACGCACACGGAAGAGGAAGTTGAGCGCGCTGCGGCCGCGAACGCCAGGATTATCGGTGTCAACGTCCGCAACCTGAAGACGCTCGACGTCGACCGTTCCGTTTTCGGTTCGCTGGCCGGTTTGATTCCGGCCGGGGCAGTCGTTGTCGCCGAGTCCGGCGTGCGGACCGCGGACGACGTCTTCCAGTACGCAGCCAGCGGCGCCGACGCCATCCTGGTGGGGGAGGCGCTGGTCAGCGACTCCACGCCGCGTGAACGGATTACTGAATTCAAGGCAGCCGGAGCTGCCGCAATCGCCGCCAGGAACTGAGACAGGACCTGCAGCAAGGCGACCGTCACGAGGCAGCCCAGGCGCAGTGCGCCTGCGGCTGCCTTGTGGCACGTGGAACTAAACATTGAACCAACTCGAACAGGACGGTGAGACTGATGGTGGACGCGCCAACAGCAAGCTCGAACGAGAATGCCGCTGATGCATTCCTGCAAGGGGGAGCCTCGCTGCGCAACGCTACCGGGCCTTACTTCGGCAAGTACGGCGGACGCTGGATGCCCGAGTCCCTGATCGCTGCCTTGGACGAAGTCCAGGACACGTTCGAGAAGGCCAAGGCCGATCCGGAGTTCCTGGCACAGCTGAAGGATCTCAACAAGAACTACTCCGGCCGTCCCTCGCTCCTGACTGAAGCCCAGCGTTTCTCGGAGCATGCCGGCGGGGCACGGATCTTCCTCAAGCGCGAGGACCTGAACCACACAGGTTCGCACAAGATCAACAACGTCCTCGGCCAAGCACTGCTCGCCAAGCGCATGGGCAAGACCCGCGTCATCGCCGAAACCGGTGCAGGCCAGCACGGCGTTGCAAGTGCCACGGCGGCAGCACTGCTCGGCCTCGAGTGCGTGGTGTACATGGGTGCCGAGGACTGCCGGCGCCAGGCACTCAACGTTGCACGGATGCAGCTGCTCGGCGCCACCGTCGTGCCGGTGACCAACGGTTCGCAAACGCTCAAGGACGCCATCAATGATGCTTTGCGCGACTGGGTATCCAACGTTGACACCACCCACTACCTCCTGGGCACTGCTGCTGGTGCGCACCCGTTCCCGGCCATGGTCCGCTTCTTCCATGAGGTGATCGGGGAGGAAGCCCGTGCCCAGATCCTGGAGCAGACAGGCAAGCTGCCCGACGCCGTCTGCGCCTGCATTGGCGGCGGCTCGAACGCCATCGGCTTGTTCCACAGCTTCCTGGACGACGCTTCGGTCAAGATCTATGGATTTGAAGCCGGTGGCGAGGGGCTTGAGACCGGCCGCCACGCGGCTGCCATCTCCCTGGGCCGCCCCGGCGTCCTCCACGGTGCCCGCTCGTACCTCATGCAGGACGAGGACGGACAGACCATTGAATCGCACTCGATCTCCGCGGGGCTGGACTACCCCAGCGTCGGCCCCGAGCACTCCTACCTTGCCGACATCGGACGCGTTACGTACGAGCCGATCACGGACACCGAAGCCATGGATGCCTTCAGCCTCCTCTGCCGTACCGAGGGAATCATCCCGGCCATCGAGTCCTCGCACGCCCTCGCCGGCGCCATCAAGGTGGGCCGACGCCTCACCGAAGGCAAGGACAATCCCGCCGACGTCACGATCATCGTCAACCTCTCCGGCCGTGGAGACAAGGACGTTGAGACAGCGGCGGCCTGGTTCAACATGCTGGACGAGGAAGGCCACGTGAAGGGAACCACCCTGTCCACCCGCAAGCCGAAAGGGCCTGCCGAGCGCGTTGCCGGGCCCGCCGTGGACGTAGATGAGGACCAGAACTGATGACTGAACACTTTGCCAGCAAGTCCGCAGCCGCCATCGACCGCGCCAAGGCCGAGGGGCGGGCAGCCCTCGTGGGATACCTCCCCGCGGGTTACCCCACCGTGCAGGCGAGCATCGACGCCGGCATTGCCCTGGCGCGCAATGGTGCCGACCTGATCGAGATCGGCATCCCGTATTCCGACCCCGTCATGGATGGCCCCGTGATCCAGGCGGCCACCACGGAGGCGATTGCCAACGGATTCCGCGTAGCGGACGTCTTCGACGTCGTCGCCGGAATCACGGCCGTCACTGACGCTGCCGTGCTGGTGATGACGTACTGGAACCCGGTGATGCGGCTGGGCGTGGACGACTTCTCCCGCCGCCTGGCTGAAGCCGGGGGAGCAGGGCTCATCACCCCGGACCTGATCCCGGACGAGGCCGCGGAATGGTTCGAGGCCTCGGACAAGTACGGACTTGACCGCGTGTTCCTGGTGGCTCCCTCCTCCACGCCTGAACGGCTGGACATGACCGTGAAGGCCAGCCGTGGCTTTGTGTACGGGGTATCCATCATGGGTGTCACAGGAGCCCGCCAGTCCGTGAGCAGCAGCGCCGAAGACGTCGTGGCCCGCGCCCACGCTGCCGGCGCCGAGCGCGTGTGTGTCGGCCTGGGTGTTTCCAGTCCTGACCACGTCCGCGAAATCGCTGCGTACGCTGACGGAGTCATTGTGGGTTCAGCACTCGTCGCGGCACTGCGCGACGGTGGCGTGGACGCCGTCGGGCAACTCACCAAGAACCTCAGCGCCGGTCTTGGCCGGGCCGCTGCAGACGCCTAAAGAAGGAAGCAACGAAGCCCCATGCAGACCGTCCTCCACGCAGCGGCAATGGTTCCCCTGAGCATTCCGAGCCCCACCTGGTCCGGTTTCGACATTCCACTGCCGTGGGGGACGTTGCGTATCCACGCATACGCCCTCTGCATCCTGGCGGGCATCGTGGTCGGCCTGTGGCTGACGTCCGCCCGCTGGAAGCGCCGTGGGACCCCCGAGGGCAGCCTCTGGGACATCGCCATCTGGGCGATCCCCTTTGGCATCATCGGCGGCCGTCTCTACCACGTGTTCTCTTCGCCGGACGCATACTTCGGTCCGGGGTTTGACGGCACGGGGGATCTGTCGCTGATACCCCAGATCCAGCGTGGCGGCCTGGGCATCTGGGGTGCGGTGCTCCTGGGTGCCGTGGGCGCATGGATAGGCTGCCGCAGGGCAGGCGTCAAGCTCACTGCGTTCCTGGACGCCGCCGCCCCGGGGCTGCTCCTCGCCCAGGCGATCGGCCGGTGGGGGAACTGGTTCAACCAGGAGCTGTTCGGCGCTCCCACCACCCTGCCGTGGGGCCTGCAGATCGATCCGGCCAATGCCAATTTCCCGGCCGGCATGCCCGCAGACACGCTGTTCCACCCCACATTCCTCTATGAGTTCCTGTGGAACCTGTTGGGCGTGGCGATCCTCCTCCTGCTGGACCGCAGGTTCTCGTTCCGCCGTGGCCGGCTGTTCTGGCTGTACGCGATGTACTACACCCTGGGCCGGGTCTGGATCGAGGCGCTCAGGATAGACGACGCCGAGCAGATCAGCCTCTTCGGCATCACCACGCGGCTTAATGTTTGGACGAGTATCCTCGTGTTCCTCCTTGCGTTGGCCCTCTTCATCGTGCTGGGCCGGGGCGGCAAAAATGAGCGGGAGAGCGCGTATCTGCCAGGACGCGAGCCCAAAGCTGCAGCCGCGGGTGAAACCTCTCCCGTGACCAGCGTCACCAGTCATGATGCGGACCCATCTGTCTCGGATAGTGGTTCCCGTGGTAATCTCCCAGATAACCAAAGCGATCCGGGCCACGTTGACGAGCCGCAGGATGCAGCAGGGGATCCGGCCAAAGGCACCCAGGCCAGCGCCGGATCTGACTCTGCTGCGGCTGCCGCAAGGAAGGCCCCCGGATCCTCGCCGGCGGTTGACGACACCAAGTAGTCACCGCAGGTAAAGGGGCAACAGAGTCACCGCTCGGAGGGCCCAGTCCACAGCGTCGTGGCACCCCGGAAACCGGATCGCAGCATACCGATGTTCACCGGTCTTGCCGGGGCCAGAGGTCTGCGTAACTGTTCGTTGCGCATGATCGGCTGGCCTACAATTTCCACTAACTAGCGCTTTGTTGTGCCCATCACAAGGGCAGGCAAGGTGGGGCCAACGTTGTCCCTTCCATACGCACGATCACGAGGAAGGACGTCTCCCATGACCCATCTTCATAACCCCGGTTGGTCCGAAAACATCGAACCTCAGGGCGCCACGTCTCCGTTCAAGCGCTTCGCCGCGCTGCCGGAGGCACAGGGACTCTACTCCCCGGACAAGGAGAAGGACGCCTGCGGCCTGGCTATCATTGCCACGCTTCGCGGCGAACCGGGATACGACATCGTCGAAGCGGCGCTGACCGCCCTCCGCAACCTGGAACACCGCGGCGCAGTTGGCGCCGACGAGGGCACCGGTGACGGCGCAGGCCTCCTGATGCAGATTCCGGATGAGTTCTTCCGCGCAGTCACTGAATTTGAGCTGCCGGCCCCCGGACAGTACGTGGCAGGCACCGCCTTCCTCCCCGCCGAGCCGCGTGAGGCTTCCACGGCCAAGGCCGGAATCGAGGCACTCGCCGCGGATGAGGGCCTGACGGTCCTTGGCTGGCGCGAAGTTCCGGTGGTTGCGGACCTCGTGGGCGCGATGGCCCGTGCGTGCATGCCGTACTTCTCCCAGCCGTTCCTTGCCTCCGCCACCGGTGAGCAGTTGGAGCGCAACGAACTCGATTCCCGCGCCTGGCGCATCCGCAAGCGCGCGCAGAACAAGTTCGGCGTCTACTTCCCGTCCCTGTCCTCCCGCACCATCGTGTACAAGGGCATGCTGACCACGGCCCAGCTGGAGCCGTTCTACCCGGACCTTTCGGACAAGCGCTTCAAGACGAAGCTTGCGATCGTCCACTCGCGTTTCTCCACCAACACGTTCCCCTCCTGGCCGTTGGCCCAGCCTTTCCGCACGATCGCGCACAACGGTGAAATCAACACGGTCAAAGGCAACCGCAACTGGATGCGCGCACGCCAATCCCAGCTTGCGAGCCCGCTGCTGGGAGACACCCCGGAAGAGCTGTACCCGATCTGCACCCCCGGTGCTTCCGACTCGGCGTCCTTCGATGAAGTTGCCGAACTCCTGTGGCTCTCCGGCCGCCCCATCACGCACTCCATCATGATGATGATCCCGGAGGCCTGGGAAAACCATGCCACCATGGATCCGGCACGCCGTGCGTTCTATGAGTACCACTCGCTGCTCATGGAACCGTGGGATGGTCCTGCCGCTGTGTCCTTCACCGACGGCAACCTCGTCGGGGCCACCCTGGACCGCAACGGCCTGCGCCCCGGTCGCTACTGGATCACCGAAGACGGCCTGATCGTCTTCGCGTCCGAAGTTGGCGTGATCGAAATTGAGCCGTCCAACGTGGTCAAGAAGGGTCGTGTGGCCCCCGGCAAGATGTTCCTGGTGGACACCGAAGCCGGCCGCATCATCGACGACGCCGAGGTAAAGGCCGAGGTCGCAGCGGCCAACCCGTGGGCCGAATGGCTCAAGGACAACCTGATCGACATCAACGAGCTTCCCGAGCGTGAGCACGTGGTCCACACCGCTGCCTCGGTGAACATCCGGCAGCGGACCTTCGGCTACACCACGGAGGAACTGAAGATCCTGATCGGACCGATGGCCCGTACCGGTGCAGAACCGCTGGGTGCCATGGGCTCCGACACTCCGGTCGCCGTGCTCTCCAAGCGTCCCCGCCTGCTGTTCGACTACTTCGTGCAGTCGTTTGCGCAGGTCACCAACCCGCCGTTGGATGCCATCCGCGAGGAACTGGTCACGTCACTGAAGTGCGCCATCGGGCCCAACGGCAACCTCCTTGACGGCAAGCAGGTCCGCCAGCCGCAGATCTCGTTGCCTTTCCCTGTGATCAACAACGACCAGCTCGCCAAGATCGCCAACATCGAGAACGCCGACGGCGACCGCATCGCCATGAAGGTGCGCGGCCTTTACCGCCCCGAGGGCGGCGAAGCAGCACTGCGTGCCCGCCTCACGGAAATCTGTGAGCAGGTTTCCGGCGCCATCAACCGCGGCGTACAGTACATCGTGCTGTCCGACCGCGACTCCAACGCCCAGTGGGCACCCATTCCGTCGCTCCTGCTGGTCAGCGCCGTCCATCACCACCTGCTCCGCAGCGCCAACCGCACCAAGACCGCGCTGGTGGTCGAGGCCGGCGACGTCCGCGAGACGCACCACGTGGCAGTACTCATCGGTTATGGCGCCTCGGCAGTGAACCCGTACCTTGCCATGGAATCGGTGGAACAGCTGATCGCAGAGGGTGACGTCGCAGGTGTCACCCCTGAAGACGGTGTCTACAACCTCATCAAGGGCCTGGGCAAGGGCGTCCTGAAGATCATGTCCAAGATGGGCATCTCCACGGTGGCTTCCTACACGGGTGCCCAGACGTTCGAGGCACTGGGCCTTTCCCAGGAGCTCGTTGACGAATTCTTCTCGGGCACGCATTCCCAGCTGGGCGGCGTGGGCCTGGACGTTATCGCCGCCGAAGTTTCCGCCCGCCACCAGATGGCGTACCCGGAAGGTGGCATCGAGCACCCGCACCGCCCGCTGCTTGGCGGCGGCGAGTACCAGTGGCGCCGCGACGGCGAACCGCACCTCTTCAACCCGGAGACGGTGTTCCGCCTGCAGCACGCCACCCGGGAACGCCGCTACGACATCTTCAAGTCCTACACCAAGGGCGTTGACGACCAATCCCAGAACCTGATGACCCTTCGTGGTTTGCTCAAGTTCAAGGACGGCATCCGCCCGGCAGTTCCGCTGGAGGAAGTCGAGCCGGTATCCAGCATCGTCAAGCGTTTCTCCACGGGTGCCATGAGCTACGGCTCCATTTCCAAGGAAGCCCACGAAACACTCGCCATCGCCATGAACCGCCTGGGCGCCAAGTCCAACACCGGCGAAGGCGGCGAAGACGTGGAGCGTCTCCTTGACCCCGAGCGCCGGTCCGCCATCAAGCAGATCGCATCCGGCCGCTTTGGTGTCACCAGCCTGTACCTGACCAACGCCGACGACATCCAGATCAAGATGGCACAGGGCGCCAAGCCCGGTGAAGGGGGCCAGCTCATGGCCCAGAAGGTCTACCCCTGGGTAGCCCGCACCCGCCACTCAACCCCTGGCGTCGGGCTCATCTCCCCGCCCCCGCACCACGACATCTACTCGATCGAGGACCTGGCGCAGCTCATCTACGATGCCAAGCGCGCCAACCCTTCGGCCCGGGTACATGTGAAGCTCGTTTCGGAAGTCGGGATCGGCACGGTGGCGTCCGGCGTCACCAAGGCGAAGGCCGACGTCGTGCTTGTCTCAGGTCACGACGGCGGTACCGGCGCCTCGCCGCTGAACTCGCTGAAGCACGCGGGCGTGCCCTGGGAACTTGGCCTGGCCGAGACCCAGCAGACCCTGATGCTCAACGGCCTCCGCGACCGTGTTGTGGTTCAGGTGGACGGCCAGCTCAAGACTGGACGCGATGTTGTCATCGCTGCCCTGCTGGGTGGCGAGGAATACGGCTTCGCCACTGCTCCGCTGGTGGTTGAAGGCTGCATCATGATGCGCGTGTGCCACCTGGACACCTGCCCGGTGGGCGTTGCCACGCAGAACCCGGAGCTTCGTGCCCGGTTCACCGGCAAGCCCGAGTTCGTGGTCAACTTCTTCGAATTCCTTGCCGAGGAAGTCCGCGAAATCCTGGCCGAGCTCGGTTTCCGCAGCCTTGAAGAGGCAATCGGACACTCAGAGGTGCTGGATACCCGTGAGGCTATCGATCACTGGAAGGCAGAAGGACTGGACCTCGATCCGATCCTCCACGGCCTTGAGTTCGACGACGACGTTCCGCTGCGCAACATGGTGGGCCAGAACCATGAGCTGGACAAGCACTTCGACCAGCGCCTGATCACCATGGCCCAGGAAGCCCTCAGCGACCGCATGCCGGTCAAGATCACCCTGGACGTCATCAACACCGACCGTTCCGTGGGCACGATGCTGGGCCATGTGGTGACCAAGACGTTCGGCACGGATGTACTGGCAACCGACACGATCGATGTCACCCTCAACGGCACCGCCGGCCAGTCCCTGGGCGCCTTCCTGCCCGCAGGCATCACCCTGCGCATGTTCGGCGACTCCAACGACTACGTCGGCAAGGGTCTCTCAGGTGGACGCATTATCGTCCGCCCGGACCGCACCAACGTCTTCCAGGCGGAGCGTAACGTCATTGCCGGCAACGTCATTGGTTACGGTGCCACCAGCGGTGAAATGTTCCTTCGCGGGCAGGTCGGCGAACGCTTCCTGGTCCGCAACTCCGGTGCCACGGCCGTCGTCGAAGGTATCGGCGACCACGGTTGCGAGTACATGACCGGTGGCCAGACGCTGATCATCGGCCGCACCGGCCGCAACTTCGGTGCCGGCATGTCCGGTGGAACCGCCTACGTGCTTGACCTGCAGCCTGAGCGCGTCAACAAGCAGGCCCTCGACTCCGGCGAACTCCAGCTCCTGGAACTGGATGCCGAAGACCGCGACATCGTTCACGGCCTGCTCACCAAGCACGTGGAGGAAACCGAATCCGTCCTGGCCGGCCGTCTGCTCGAAAACTTCGACGACACTGCCGCCCGCATCACCAAAGTACTGCCGCGCGACTACGCCGCAGTCCTGCAAACCCGTCTCGACGCCATCGAAGAGGGACTCGACCCCGATGGCGAAGAAGTATGGTCTCGAATCCTGGAGGTAACCGGTGGCTGATCCACGCGGATTTCTGAAAGTCCGGCAGCGCGAGACGCAGCCACGCCGTCCTGTCCCGGTCCGCATCATGGACTGGAAGGAAGTGTACGAAGCCCAGGAGAAGGGTGTCCTGAGGAGCCAGGCGGGCCGCTGCATGGACTGCGGCATCCCGTTCTGCCACCAGGGCTGCCCGCTGGGCAACCTCATTCCCGAGTGGAACGACCTCATGTGGCGGGACAAGGGTGAAGAGGCCATTGAGCGCCTCCACGCCACCAACAACTTCCCGGAGTGGACCGGCCGCCTGTGCCCGGCTCCCTGTGAAGCGTCCTGTGTTCTGGGCATCAACCAGCCTGCTGTGACCATCAAGCAGGTTGAGGTTTCCATCATTGACGAAGCGTTCGACAACAACTGGGTCCAGCCTCTGCCCCCGACCCGCCTGACAGGCAAGACGGTGGCCGTGGTTGGTTCCGGTCCCGCCGGCCTTGCTGCTGCCCAGCAGTTGACCCGCGTTGGCCACACGGTTGCCGTGTACGAGCGCGACGATAAAATCGGCGGACTGCTCCGCTACGGCATCCCTGACTTCAAAATGGAGAAGGAACAGGTCGACCGCCGCCTGGAGCAGATGAAAGCTGAAGGCACGCGCTTCCGCACCGGCGTCGCAGTGGGTACCGACGTCACGTGGGAGCAATTGCGCCGCCGTTACGACGCCGTCGTAGTGGCCACCGGTGCCACGCTGCCGCGCGACCTGCCCATCCCTGGCCGCGACCTGGACGGCGTCCACTTCGCCATGGACTACCTGGTTCCGTCGAACCGTGTGGTGGCAGGGGAGAGCCCCGAAAACCACATCGATGCCCGTGGCAAGCACGTGGTCATCCTCGGCGGCGGCGACACCGGTGCGGACTGCATCGGTACCGCGCACCGCCAGCAGGCCGCATCCGTGACCACTTTGGCGATCGGCAAGCAGCCTCCGCTGGAGCGCGCCGCACACCAGCCGTGGCCGACGTTCCCCACCCTTTTCGAGGTCGCCAGCGCCCACGAAGAAGGCGGAGAGCGCACCTACCTGGCATCCACCGTTGAGTTCGTCGGCGAGAACGGCAAGCTCACCGGCGTCAAGGTGGCTGAAACGGAATTCGTGGAGGGCAGGCGCCTGCCGAAGGCCGGAACCGAGCGGGTCATCCCCGCGGATCTCGTCTTCCTCAGCCTGGGCTTCACCGGAGCCGAGCCGGCCGGGATCACGGAACAAGTAAGTGCAGAGTTTGACGGTCGGGGCAACGTGGCCCGCGACGGCTACTACATGACGAACACAGAGGGTGTGTTCGTCGCCGGTGACGCCGGTCGTGGCCAGTCCCTGATTGTGTGGGCCATCGCGGAAGGCCGCGCCTGCGCGGCCGCGGTGGACAAGTTCCTCATGGGAAGCACAATCCTCCCGGCACCGGTCGCCCCCACAGACCGGGCGATCGCGGTCTTATAGCGCGGGCAGGACCTTTTCTTTACTCAAACACCAGCACACTACTTAGGGTAGGTATATGAGACGCGCGAAAATTGTGGCAACGTTCGGCCCGGCTATTTCCAGCTTCGACAACACCCTCGCGGTGCTGGAAGCCGGCGTCGATGTTGCGCGCATGAACATGAGCCACGGTGACTACTCCGTGCATGACAACACCTACGAAAACGTCCGCAAGGCTTCCGCCCAGCTTCGCAAGCCCGTGGCCATCATGGCCGACCTCCAGGGACCCAAGATCCGCTTGGGCCGCTTTGTGGATGGTCCGCACGAGCTTGCCGTTGGTGACACGTTCACCATCACCACCGAGGACGTTCCCGGTACCAAAGACATCTGCTCCACCACACTGAAGAGCCTCACCGAGGACGTCCGTGTTGGCGACACACTGCTGATCGACGACGGCAAGGTGGCCATGCGTGCCACTGAGGTTGACGACGTCAAGGTTGTCGCAACGGTTACCGTTGGCGGCAAGGTGTCCAACAACAAGGGCATCAACCTGCCCGGTGTTGCCGTCAACGTCCCCGCCTTGAGCGAAAAGGATGAAGACGACCTCCGTTGGGCCCTCAAGCGCGGTGTTGACCTGGTTGCGCTGTCGTTCGTACGTGACGCCTCCGACATCAAGCGCGTCCACGAAATCATGGACGAAGAAGGCCGCCGGGTTCCGGTGATCGCCAAGATCGAAAAGCCCCAGGCCGTGGACCAGCTCCACGAGATCATTGACGCGTTCGACGCGATCATGGTTGCCCGTGGCGACCTCGGTGTTGAACTGCCGCTCGAAGAGGTGCCGATCGTCCAGAAGCGTGCCATCGAACTGGCCCGCCGTTGGGCCAAGCCGGTCATCGTGGCCACGCAGGTCCTGGAATCCATGATCGACAACCCGCGCCCGACGCGTGCCGAGGCTTCCGACTGCGCCAACGCAGTCCTGGACGGTGCCGACGCGGTCATGCTTTCCGGTGAAACGTCGGTGGGTCAGTACCCGATCGAGACGGTCAAGACCATGGCACGGATCATCGAATCCACCGAGGAACACGGCCTGGAGCGCGTCCCCCCGCTGGGGACCAAGCCCAAGACCCGCGGTGGCGCCATCACGCGTGCCGCCGTCGAGATCGCCGACCAGCTGGACGCCAAGTACATCTGTACGTTCACGCAGTCCGGTGACTCTGCCCGACGCCTGTCCCGCCTCCGTCCGGTGAAGCCCGTCTTCGCTTTCACGCCGGTGGAACACGTCTGGAACCAGCTCGCCCTCACCTGGGGCATCCGTCCCGTGCTGGTCTCCATGGTGGGCCACACCGACGAGATGACCGCACAGGTTGACCGCAGCCTGCTGGACATGAAGCTCGTGGATGAAGGCGACCTCGTGGTCATCGCTGCCGGTTCCCCTCCAGGACAGGCGGGTTCGACGAACTCGCTCAAGGTCCACAAGGTGGGCGACCTCGCCGACACCTCCAAGGTCAGCAGCACCCGCAAGGAAAAGGTTGGCCCCTGGCCCGAGAAGAAGAAGTCCAAGAACAAGAACTGATTCCTGTTCACTGAAGCGGGCCCTGCCGGTTGGCGGGGCCCGCTTTGGCTTTAAAGCACGACGGCGGATGGTGCCGGGGAGCTGAAGGCGAGGACCGGCGTCGTGGTTGTTGTGGGGACGCTAAAGGGCGGCAGTTCTCCTGGTGGAGGACTGCCGCCCTTTGGCTGCTGCTAGTTGACCTGGTTGATGATGGTCTCTGCGACCTCGCGCATGCTGAGGCGGCGGTCCATGGAGGTCTTCTGGATCCAGCGGAAAGCCTCGGGTTCGGTGAGGCCCATCTTGGTGGTCAGGAGGCTCTTGGCGCGCTCCACCAGCTTGCGGGTGGCGAACTGCTCCTGGAGGTCCGAGACCTCGTTCTCGAGGGCCTTGATCTCCTCGTGGCGGGACAGTGCGATCTCGATGGCCGGCACGAGGTCGGCCGGGGTGAAGGGCTTGACGACGTACGCCATGGCGCCGGCGTCGCGGGCACGCTCCACGAGTTCCTTCTGGCTGAAGGCCGTCAGCAGGACAACAGGGGCGATGCGGGCCTTGACGATCTTCTCAGCTGCCGAGATGCCATCCATGACGGGCATCTTCACGTCCATGAGCACGAGGTCCGGCTTGAGCTCCTCAGCCAGTTCCACTGCCTTCTCGCCGTTGTCGGCCTCGCCGACGACGTCATACCCTTCGCCCTTCAGGATCTCGATAATGTCCAGGCGGATGAGGGTTTCATCCTCGGCAACGACGACGCGTCGGGCCGGCTGGGCTGCGGGGGTGGACTCCGTCTGTTCGGTCACGGGATCTCCTTGAAAAGGTTCGGCGGGTTCATGTCCATCTTAGTGCGGACGCCTCCTGCGCAGGTTTTGTTGCACCCGGCGCGCCCGGTTCTTCGAATCAGCCTATCTGCATGTAGAGTAGTTTCGCGTGCTGGGAACGATCGCGTTGGTCACAGAAATGTAGCCCCTGATCTCCCGGTAATCCGCGCCCGAGTGGCGGAATTGGCAGACGCGCCGCACTCAAAATGCGGTATCGAAAGGTGTGTGGGTTCGAGTCCCACCTCGGGCACAGCAAACCCCCTCTACGGAGGGGGTTTTTGCTTTAACGTGTGTACATTCTGGTTGGTTAGGTCCCTCTGATACTGGCCGCGGGGTGTGCCTGGCGCCGCGGGTCGCCTGTTTGGTAGTGGGGGAGCGGTTTCAGGGTCGTGGCTGGTGGGCCCTCCGCTTGCTCTGAACTTGGGTTATGCGGTCCTCTCCTGGTTCGTCCGGTAGGTCCTGGTTGTCCTACACCTCTTCATGCGTAGGAGGACTGGGCACGACATGACGTCTGGATCCTTGGTCAACGAGCTTGACTTTGGGTTGTTCCTCGAGTGAGAAGACGTTGATGGTGGCTGCTTTGTCAGGCCAAAGGGGGTGTGGACATTGTCCACACTTAAATCTTCTTTATCGTGACTACTTGCGGCCATTGGCTCTTCCCTCCTTGGGCGGCCACGGTCGGCCGAGTGCCATCAAATGGGCATTGGCCGTGTCAACGCAGGCGCACGGCGAAATCAAGCCGGACGCGGGCCCGACTTAGATGACTGATCCCATTGGTGCCTCCGGAACATGGCGTGGGTCCGGTCAGAGCTCTTCTCGACGGGCTTCGAGCAGCTACTCCAGGCCGGTGATGGTGTGAAATCGGACGGGGCTCCGGGATGCGAAATGGACGGGTTGGTGAATCCCGCCCATCCGTAGTTGAAGGGGCGGATATTCTGCCGTTGGCGCGATAGTAGGCGTCCGACATGGCCGCGGTTGCGGCTTTGTGCCGGGCAGAGGTGAATGGCAACCCCCGGCCGGTCAGGTGGGCCTTGCCATTGCTCATCAGGCCGAAGAGTTGTCCTGCGCGTTCGACCAGAGCCTCGGCAACCGCGCTGGACACAGTCGGCAAAGTCTCCCCATTAGGCGGTGGAATCTGATGAGCGTGTGGCCCGTGCGTACTCATGATTGGCCGCAACACTCGGAAGATCCCCCTGGATCACACTGCTGCTGCGGTTTGTGCCGGGTGCTGGACCTGGACCTGGTCGCGTTCCGGCTTTGGAAGGCCGAGATGGTCGCGGAAGGTCGTACCGGTGTATTCAGAGCGAAACAGTCCTCGTTCCTGGAGGAGAGGCAGGACCCGGCTCTGGAACTCCTCGAATCCCTCCGGTAGGTACGCGGGCGAGAGGATGTAGCCGTCGACGGCGCCCGCTTCGAACCAGGCGGCAAGCTCTCCGGCGACGGAGTCGGGGGTGCCGATGACGACGCGGTGCCCGTAGGCGCCTACAACTCGGCGATAGAGCTCGCGCAATGTCAGGTTCTCCCTTTTGGCGGTGTCGATGATGAGTTGCTGGCGGCTCTTGTAGGCCTCGGTCTCGGGTATGTACTCAGGGAGTGGCTCATCCAGGGGGAGCGCGGTCACGTCGAAGCTGAGGAGTTGCGAGAGCCTGGCCAGGCCTACCTCGGGGTGGATGAGCTCCTGCATCTGACGGTACTTGGCTTGGGCGTCTTCGATGGTGTCACCGATGATGGTCTGCACTCCGGCGATGACTCGTATGCTGTCCCGTGGTCGGCCGGCCTTTTCGGTGCGGTCCTTGAGGTCGAGGGTAAAGGCCAAGGCCGATTCGAGGCTGTTCTGGGCGGTGAACACCACCTCGGCATAGTGTGCGGCGAGCTCCTTTCCGGCCTCGGAGGAGCCGGCTTGGACTTGGACGGGGCGGCCCTGTGGAGGACGGAGTACGTTCAGCGGTCCCCGGACCGAGAAGTGCTTGCCGTGATGGTTTAGTACGTGCATCTTCTCCGGGTCGAAATAACGGCCGGAGCTCTTGTCCAGGACAAAGGCGTCGTCGTCCCAGCTGTCCCACAATCCAGCGGCCACGCGGAAGAACTCTTCCGCGCGCTCGTAGCGGTCGGCGTTCTTCAGATGTTCGGAGCTACTGAAATTCCGGGCTTCGGCCTCAACATATGAGGTGACGAGGTTCCATCCGGTCCGGCCGTGGCTGAGGTGGTCCAGCGAGGCAAACTTTCGGGCGATGTGATATGGCTCGTTATACGTTGTGGTCTGGGTGGCGACGAGCCCGATCCTGTCTGTGCTGACGGACAGGGCTGCCAAGAGGGTGAGGGGTTCGAAGCGGTAGACCACGGGATCTCGGCTCAGCGTTTGCGCGTTGCCCTCGGGGGCGCATAGTTCGTCTGCGAGGAAGACAAAGTCGAGCTTGGCATTTTCGGCAGAGCGGGCGACGCCAAGCACGTCGGAGAAGTCCCAGCCTGCGTTGGAGATCGCGTCGGGGTGGCGCCATCCGGCGATGTGTGAGCTGGCTGGCGAGAGCAGAAGTCCAAGGACCATCTGGCGGCCGGCAGTGCTGTTGGTGTCCATGATGTTTCCGTTCTGGAGTCGGTGCAGTGAATGTTTCGGCGTGTGGTTCAGAGCGTCTGGTAAGCGGCGGCGTCGGAGATCTGTCGGGTGGCCGCCAGTAACTCGGCGGCGCACCGCTCTACCCCGCCGGCGTCGAGCTCCGGCGGGAGTCCGTAGAGCGAGAGGACGAGGGCTGCGGTCCCGTCGGGGCCGAATACGGGGGCCGAGATGGAATGGACCTTCTCCTCGGCGCGCTCGCCGAGGGCCTCAGACCCTGGATCCATGGCGTCGCGTACGGCGCTTGAAGGAGCTGCTGTGCCGAACTCGCTCGTGCCGACGCTGACGGAGTAGCCTCTGGCCCGGATCCGGTCGAGCATGGCGTAGGCCTCCGTTCGGGTGAGCGTATCGGAGGTGGCGATCCAGCGTTCGATGTCCGCGTCGTGGGCCCAGGCCATGGCAGTGCGGCCGAATGGTGCAGCGGCCGGGACGCGCTGGCCGACGGCCGAGGAGATCCATTGGGTCTTTCCGGGGCCGGCGCTGGCCAGTATGACGAATTCCTCCCCAGACCGGGCTCCGGCGAGACAATCGCATCCGAGCCTTCCCGCGAGGGTTTCCATGTCTGGGCGGGCGCTGTCAACGAGGGCGAGTTCGCGGCCAAGGTTTGGACCCGCTACCGCCATCGAGTGCGGTGTAAATCGTCCGTAGCCGCCTTGGAAGAACAGCAGAGGCAGGTCGAGGGAGGCGATATCCATGGCCTCGACACGGCCCAGGACGATCTCATGGTCGCCGGCGTCCATGACGGACTCTATGGTGCAGTCGAGCCAGGCCACGGCCTGTTCGAGGAAGGGCGCGCCTGAAGCGGACGGGTGCCACGGGATGTTTTCGTACTTGCTGCCCGTCTTGCTGCTGAACGCCCGGCACACGTCTTCCTGTCCAGCGCCCAGGATGTTGACGGCGAATCGACCCGTTGCGCGGATTCGGGGCCACGACGTGGAGGTGCGGGCAGGGAGGAACGCGACCAGTGGTGGGTCGAGTGAGACAGAGGTGAAGGTGCCCACGACCATCCCAATCGGCGTGCCGTCGTTTTCCGTGGAAGAGATCAGGGCGACTCCGGTCGGGTACCGGCCCATGACTTGGCGGAACCACTGGGGGTTGGCGGGGCTCGTGCCTTGGACGGCTTGGTTCTGATTCATTTTCAGGTTCTGCTTTCCGACCCATTCGGGTACATCGGAGTCGTCGCGGTCAAGGGACTAGTGGCGTATGAGGTGACCAGCCAAGGATCTGTCGTGGCGGGTCACCGCGTCCTGCCAGGATGCAGCTCATCCTAATTGTGACCGTATATCGGTTTAAGTTCAACCATATTGTGGTCGATTTGGAGTTGGTAACAGCCGCTAAAGACGGTATGCGGGCGCACGTTGAAGGGCCGGAGTCTCGTGAATGCATCTCGATGGGTCCCTGCCGCCGTGGACGCAGGGGACCGTTGCACGATGAAGCTGGACACTACAAGGACGTGATGCTTGGAACCCGGGCACAACGTCCTCGGCTAAGGAATTGGCTCGCAAGGGCGCCGCCCGCCTGCGAGCAAGGTTAGAAAGCGAGCCGGGAGGAAGACTGCTTATCTACAGAGGGCTGATGGTGCGTGCCGGCAAAGTGCTCGTCGATGAGGGTTCGGATGAACGCGGCGACCTCGTCCGGGCGGTGGCCGAACAGCGATCCATGCCCCATTCCCTCCAGTTCGTGGAGTCTGGCGTTCGGGGCGAGTACGGCAATCTGGGCGCTGTACGCCGGAGGTGAGCACACATCCTCAGAGAAGCACACGACCTCCAGTGGCACTGTCACCGATGGCAGCTTGGCGGCCAGGTTGAATTCCACGCACGGCTGCCATTGCGCGATGACTGTGTCCTCGGTGTTTTGGGCGACCGCTTCGGACCCCAGGCTCTGGCGAATAGCATTCCACATCTGCTGGTCCTGCAGCACTTTCGCCGGATACATCATGGCGGCGTAGTGCACCGCCGAGAACGCGGGGTCGAGGTGCTGGCCCCGTTGGCGTAGTTCGATCTCCGCCCTCATGTAGTCCCCGACCCATCCCTGATCGCCCCGAGCGGCGCCCGCGAGCGAGATGCCGAGCCGGACCAGATCGGGCCGGTCGGTCGCGAGTTGGAGCATGATCATCGCTCCCATGGAGTGGCCGACCACGACCACGGGCTCGTCTGAGAGCTCCTCGATAAGCTCGGCCGTGTCGCAGGCCATGTCCGCGATTGTCCACGGGAGCGGCTGCGTGCAGGATGTGCCGGACGTTCCCCGGTTGTCGAAGGCGATTGATCGGTAACAGTCGGAGAAGGCAGTGAGGTAGTCGGCCCAGTCCGCAGCTGCTCCGCCCCCGCCGGAGACCCAGATGATCGTAGGTCCGCTGCCAGCGACGTCATAGCCGGTTTGAAGGGAGCGTAGCTTGATGGATTCCACGGTCAGATGCCTTCCTTCTTGATGACCAAAGCCAGACCTGTATTTTCCGCCGTGTTGTGCGTTCTCGTCTCGGCCCAGTCCTCGAGGCCGGTGTCTGCCTGGATAATCTTCCGGCGCTCTCCCTCGAGGTCGAGGCTGCGCGCGAGGCCGAGGTAGACGAGGCCCGACACGGCCATACCTACGAACGGAGCGATGTCGAATCCGAGCATGCTGCCGATAGGTCCCGACCACCAGGCAGTAAGGGCGAACGGAGCCATGGCCAGCAAGGACACGCCGTACGCGGTGTAGCCTCGCCAGTTCCAACGCCCGTACATCCCTCGCGGATTGAAGATTTCGCGGATGGAGTAGTGTCCGCGCCGGACAAAGAAATAATCGACGAGGTTGGTCGCCGTCCAAGGGGCGAGGGCGTAGAACAGGATCGTCAGGAAGTTGTAGAAGTTTGCCGCGAACGCTCCCGTGGCTTGGAGCGCCAGGATCAGTGAAGTAGCGCCGAAGGCGGTGGCAACAATTGGGCGCACGATCGGACGGGGCTTGCTGGGCCTGACGGAGTCGGCGATGCTCATCACGGTCAGCGCGCCGCCGTAAGTGTTCATGCAGACAAGGACAGCGGTGCCGACGAGGGTGATGATCAGCAGGATGCTGCCGAGGCCATTGAAGACCCCATTGCCGACCGTGACCAGTGCCTGCCCGAGATCAACCCCGGGCAGACCTGCGGCCAGAAGGGCCCCGACGCTCGCGACAACGATTCCTGTGATGGACATACCTAGGTACGTGCCGAAGAAAGCGGCCTTCGTACTCATGCGGGGAAGGTAACGGGTGTAGTCCGAGACGTACGGAGCCCAAGAGAGGGTGCCCACCGCCATCGCGCTGGCTTCCATCATGAAGGCGGTCCCATTGAATCCGTCCGAGCTCAACGCCGCGCTTCCGGTGGAGAGGTTGGTGACAAACGGCGTGGCGATTGCGAGCAACGGGAGCGCCACGACAAAGGCGATGGTCGACCAGCGGGAAAACTTGTGAACTAGGTCGTAGCCGGCGATCGCCAGCCCGGTGGCCAATGCCGTCATCACCACCATGCCGACCTCCGGACTGATTCCCAGGAGTGTTCCCAGTGCCTGACCCATGAGTAGGATCGCGAACATGCTGATGCCCAGGTATGCCAGCACCGCGACGATGTAGATAAGCACAGCGCCCACGTAGCCGTACTGGGGTCGGGACTGGATCATCTGGGGAATACCAAGCTGGGGACCCTGGGTGCCGTGGAATGCGGCGAAGAAGGTTCCGACGAAGCCGCCGACGATGATCGCGAGCAGCGACCAGCCGAGATTGAGTCCGCTGGCGATGCCGATCCCGCCGATGGCCAGGCCTGTCAGGTTTGCTGAGCAGGCTATCCACACGGGCGTGACGTGCCACGCCTTGCCGTGGCGCTCCCGGAGCGGGATGTATTCGATGGCGCGTTTCTCGACGAGCCTGGAAGTGGGCTCGGCGGAAGACGAAGGGCCGGTTTCCTGTTGCATTGAGTTTGCTCCTCGATCTAATGATCCCCAGCTTCGCTGCGAGGGGATAGGGGACGAACTGCGGTCGGCCCCGTCGGGTGTCGTATGGGGAGGCTGGCCACTTTGGTGGCGGACCTGCTGAAAGCTTGGAATGTGATTCAACTCATAATCATAATGACCGCTTAGCGGTTGTAAAGCAACCACTATTAGGTCGAATATGGATCGACTATGCTCGGAACAGTGCAAATTCTTTACGAGGGGTCGAACTGATGACGGGTGCGAACGGCAGTACGACGGTGGCAAATCCCCTGCTGCCAGGGACCGGCCGCAATGAGTCCCTGCGGCGTGCCTTTGACTTGCTCGAGCTGCTCGCGCGGCACCCCCAAGGTGCCTCTATAGCGGAACTTTGCGGCGCTTCGGATCTCCCGCGCTCTACCGTGTCCCGGCTGCTTGCCTCGCTCTTTGACGCAGGCGCTGTCTCCCGGCCTGGCAATCACCGCAAATGGGTGCTTGGACCTACGATCATGCGGCTCACCAACGCCGTCGCGCCTCTTGCAGGCCTGCAGGAACGCAGCCGTGACGTACTCGAGAGGATCACCGCCGAGATCGGCGAGACCTCGATGCTGGCCGTACCCACCGGCCCGGCAACTGCACGGGTCATCGACGAAGTCCGAGGGCGAAAACTTGTCGGCGTCTTCGATCCGTGGGCCGGTGAAACGATCAGCTCTTCAGCCTCTGGCTTCGTCCGGCTTCTACTAGCCGAGCTACCCGAGGCGGAATCCGACAAGATCATTAGCCGGATGGACCTTGTCCATCACACCTCAGGAACCACAGCGGACCGGGCGCTGCTCAGCCAAGTCATCGCAGACATCCGCAAGCGCGGGTACGTGGTGGTGGTGGACGAGCTCGAAGAAGGACTTGCTGGCCTCGGTTATCCTGTCCGGAACGAGGGACAGCTTGTTGCCATGCTGGCCATATATCTACCCACAGCCCGCTTCACGCCTGAACTACAGGCCAAGTCCTTAGCCGTACTCGAACGCGGCGCCCGAGAACTGACCGACTGAGCCCAGCGGGGCGGTGCGGTGGAACGACTTGGGTACGGGCCGGATGATGCCCTGGCCTGAATCCGAAGCTCAGCCACGTCTCCATTTCCGTCTATGGGCGCGGGGCATTACACGAACAAGAGAAGGCTTACGACCTCCGCACCAGTGTGAGTACAGTCTGCTGAGCGTCACCGGATCACGTTACAGGCCAGAAAAGGTGGGTGGGGAAGGCCCCGTTTTCTGGTGATTCAGATCGAGCGGGAATGGGCAACCTTTTGCGATTAGGTGCTGTGTAGTTCCGAACTCGCAAAGATCCCCGTTTCTTGAGCAACAGTCTTCGAGTCACCTATGGCGATGAGCTGCTTGCGGTCATCGACGCTGTGCTCTGCGGTATGACCACTGATGCCGTTACGGTGGCGCTGGACACTGCCGTTACAGCCGACGCCGAGCAGAGGGACATGCAGGGTTGTCGCAACACCCGCAGTTGGCCGCTGGAAGTCGATGGCGCCGCGGAGATTGGCGGTGGTCGATGATTGCGTGGAGGCACCCGTTGAGCTAGGTGGATACGGCACCAGTATCCCGGCACGCGAGGCATTACGAACCTCCCGGCCGTGTGCTTTCGGATTCTCCCGGTTGCAAAGGGGATGCTAACGAATCGACATCGCTACCAAAAGCGGGCCCAGAAGCGGGCCCAGGCGCGGGCGCTGGACAACCGACCAGCGCCCGCGGCTGCTAAACAAGAAACGGGTGGTCACCCTTTCCTTGTGTCGCAGGGGCGCGCACCATCTAGAGGACGGAGTTGATGAACGACTTGGTGCGTTCATTCTGCGGGTTGCCGATGATTTGCTGTGCTGGTCCTTGTTCGATGATGGTGCCGTCTGCCATGAAGACGACGCGGTCGGCGACGTCGCGGGCGAAGTTCATTTCGTGGGTGACTACCACCATGGTCATGCCGGATTGTGCGAGGTCTTTCATGACTTTAAGGACTTCGCCCACTAGTTCGGGGTCCAGTGCGGAGGTGGGCTCGTCGAAGAGCATGAGTTTGGGTTCCATGCACAGGGCCCTGGCGATGGCCACGCGTTGTTGCTGGCCTCCGGAGAGTTGGCGTGGGTAGGCGCCGGCTTTGCTCGCGAGGCCTACCCGTTCGAGTAACTCCAGTGCCCGTGGTGTGACGTCGGCTTTTTTCTGTTTGAGAACCTGCAGGGGAGCTTCTGTGAGGTTCTCCAGCACGGTCATGTGCGGGAAAAGGTTGAAGTGCTGGAAGACCATGCCGATGTCCGCGCGGCTGCGCCGGATTTCTGCGTCCTTTTGCTCATGAAGCTTTGAGCCCTTGATGTTGTACCCAACAACTTTCCCGTCCACCCACATGCGGCCGCCATCGATTCGTTCCAGGTGGTTGATGCAGCGAAGCAGAGTGCTTTTGCCTGAGCCGGAGGGGCCGATCAGGCAGACGACTTCGCCCGCGTTGATCTCGAGGTCGATTCCTTTCAGGACGTGGAGCGGCCCATAATGTTTGTCGACCTGCTCGGCTTTGACCATGGTGCCGGTGTGGGTGCTTGTTACGTCTGGAGCTGCGGTGATGGTCATTGTGTAGCGCCTTTTCGCGTCAGCCGGTGGTGGGTGCTGAAGAACCGGGCAATGGTTTGCCACGGTGTCGGGGGGAGGTTACGGTGATTGCCCTTGGAATAGCGCCGTTCGAGGTAATACTGGCCGACGCTCAGGATGGAGGTGATGATGATGTACCAGATGCTGGCCACCATCAGCAGCGGGATGGTCTCGAAGGTCCTGGCATAGATGATTTGCGAGGAGTACAGGAGCTCGGGCACCGAGATCACGGACACCAGCGACGTGGTCTTGAGCATCCCGATCGTTTCATTGCCTGTCGGTGGAATGATGACCTTCATGGCTTGCGGCAGGATGATGCGTTGCATGGTGCGGAATCGGCTGATTCCCAGGGCGCCGGCGGCTTCAGCCTGGCCGGTGTCTACGGAAAGAATTCCTGCGCGGACAATTTCGGACATGTACGCTCCCTGGTTCAGTCCAAGTCCGAGTATTGCTGCCGTGATCGGGGTGATGAACTGGTTGGCATCAAGTGCCACCCCGGGGATGCCCAGGCTGATGACTGGATAGAGCGCCGCGAGGTTGTACCAGAACAGCAATTGAACCAACACCGGAGTACCGCGGAAAAAGTTTACGTAGGCCGAGGCCGCGGCCCGGACAACCGGGTTGCCGGAGAGCCTCATCACGGCCATCAGGACACCCAGGGCGATACCTATCACCATGGAAACTGCCGTGAGCATAAGAGTGACGGCAATGCCATTGACGATCGAGACATCACGGATGTACTTCCCGACCGTTTCCCACCCGAACCGGGGATTGGTCACTACTGACTGCAGCGCCAAGGCCGCGAGAACCAGGATAATAGCTCCCGAGATCCAGCGCCCGAGGTACTTTGCCTTGACTGTGGTGTACTCATCAGGAGCCTTACGAGGCTTTTCCACCATAGTTGTTGTAGCCATTGATTTTCCCTTTTGTCTGCCAGACTTTTAGTCGGAGATCTGATCAGCGGTGATGCTGGACGCGGAGGGAATTCCCCAGCGCTTGTTGATATCGGAGTAAACACTGCTCTGGAGGATCGCCTTCATCGCGGCCGTGATGGCCGGTCGTAGACCCGATTCCTTGTTCAGGGCTATTCCGGAAAGGCGGGGCTCGAAGTCTCCGCCTGCGGCCAATTCGAACTTGTTCCCAGCCAGGGTTCCCTGGTAGGCCAAGGGAATGCTATCCGCCATTACGCCGTCAACACGGCCCGAGATCAGCGCCAGATTTGCGTCTGTTTGGGTGGGAAACACGGCTTGGTCGATGGCCGGCGAACCACTGCTCGTACATTCCTGCGACATAGTAGGCAGGATGTCCTGGGACTCGTGGGTGCCCTTTTGGGCAGCTATCTTTTTTCCACACAGTGAGGCCGCTGTCATCGACAGCTTCGCGGGGTTGCCGGGCAGAACGGCCATACCGGATCCCCCGGAGATATAGGGGACAAAATCCA
This sequence comes from Paenarthrobacter sp. NCHU4564, assembly GCF_052156435.1. Classification (NCBI taxonomy): domain Bacteria; kingdom Bacillati; phylum Actinomycetota; class Actinomycetes; order Micrococcales; family Micrococcaceae; genus Paenarthrobacter; species Paenarthrobacter sp. NCHU4564. The sequence goes on along the minus strand of NZ_JBQLIS010000001.1, from coordinate 323,561 downwards.
CCACCTTTTGACGCTCCTCGGTGACGTTGAAAGCTGACATGCCCGCGTCGTACTTGTTCGACGCCAGACCTGGCAGGATCGTCTCGAATGTTGTGGGCACGTATTCCGCCTTCAGCCCGAGGGCTGACGCCAGCGCGTTGCCCATATCCACATCCCAACCGATGACCGTCTTGTTGTCGGTGTCGAAGTACTCAAACGGGGGGTAGGTGGGGTCTGTGGCCAGCACCAAGGTGCCTTTGTCGCGCACGGATTGGGGGAGAAGGGCACGGGCTTCCTCATTGACGCCACCGGATGCGGGGGCTGGAGAGGCAGGGCCTGCTGCCGCGCTCTGCGTCGTACCTTCGCCCTGGGAAACTGTCGTGCACCCGCTGATCGTCGTGACAACCAGGGCAGCTGTGAGCAGCGCCATTGGTGTTTTGCTAAGTCGCATCGAATAAACCTTTCGTGATGTGGACCCGCGAGAATTCGTTGAAAAGGTGGTCCTCTTCACTCCCATGCGTTGGGGTGACTTGGGCCACTAATGGTGCGGTTGCAACTGAGCTTGACACCGGAGGAACTCGGTTTTGTGGTTCTGCGGAACAAATATCGACGAGAAATTAGTCGTGGACGACAAAGGAACATCTGGTGCCACGCTGGAGCATTGGGTCCATGACAACTGTTTTGGAACCTCTGGCATCTGCTCGTGCCTTTGCGGCGAAATCGGCCGACAGGGCAGCGACGACCTTGCGTACGCTCTCCTCCAAAGATGAATTCGCGGCCGCCTCTGACCTTTTGGCTGGCATCTGGGGCACCCGCCGTGACGCTTCTCCGCTCACTTCTGATCTCCTCCGTAGCCTGAGCCACGCTGACGCCTGTGTAACCGGAGCGATCGCCGGTAACGAAGTGGTAGGCGTGGCCGTCGCGATCTCTGGCCCTCCTATGTCTGAAGTGATGTATTCACTCATTGCAGGAGTAAAGCCAAGCTTTGCGGGCAGGGGGGTGGGCATCGCCCTCAAATACGCCCAGCGTGTTTGGTCGCTCGAAAGGGGTGCGCAACGGATGTTGTGGACCTACGACCCACTCATCCGAAGGAATGCCCACTTCAATTTGGTTCGCTTGGGAGCGCAGGTCCAGGACTACGTTCCGGACTTCTACCCACCCATGCACGATTCCCTTAACAGGGCGGACCGCACGGACCGCATTTGCGTGAGCTGGAATCTTGCCACGGCGGCCCAGCAGTCGCCGGCAATCGACGATGGGCCGGTCGCTCTTGGCGTTGGGGAGAACGGCAACCCTCAGCTGACCGGTATCGACCCGCAGCCCGGCATGCGGGTTTGGATTCCCAGTGACATCGAGGCGATGCGCGTTCAGGACATCGAATTGGCAATGCGTTGGCGTGTGTCAATGGCGGAGGTGCTTCAGGAGGCCGAGTCCCACAAGCTGGTACCAGTTTCGGTATCCGCTTCCGGGTTCTACGTGCTGGATAAGGTGAGCGCCGCGTGAGCGCTCCATTCAAGGTGGAACTGCGAAGGGTACGCATGCCGTTGGCCGGGGAGTTCAGGACTTCCCGGGGACGTGAATCGGTGCGGGAGATGCTTCTGGTCCGGTGGATCACCGAAGACTCAGAAGGTTGGGCCGAATGCGCAGCAGATGCCGATCCCGTCTATTTCCCGGAACGGCTTGAGTCAGCACGGCTGCTCATTGCAGAGGTCTTGATTCCGCTGATCTCGAAGATGCCCAAGATTGACGCGGCTACTGCCCATACTGAGATGAAAAAGGTCCCAGGGAACCCGTTGGCCAAGGCGGCGCTTGAGAGCGCCATCCTTGACGCTGAGTTGCGTGCACACGGCATGTCCATGAAGTCCTATCTTGGTGGCTCCCGTCAGAAGGTCAGGGTGGGTGTTTCGGTGGGCATTTTCGAGTCTGTGAGTGCGCTGATGAGTGAAGTTGAAGGGTATCTGCAGGAAGGATATTCACGGGTAAAGCTGAAAATAGCGCCGGGGTGGGATCTGGAACCTGTCCGTGCCGTCAGACGCGAGTTCGGAGACGACCTGCTGCTTCAGGTCGACGCTAATCAGGCCTATACGAGCGCCGATATGAACACACTTCGGCGATTGGACGCCTACGACCTGCTGTTGTTGGAGCAGCCGCTTGCCGCTGAAGACCTGTCAGGCCACGCCAAGCTCGCATCGAACGTGAAAACACCCCTTTGCCTCGATGAGTCTGTGACTTCCGTTGCGTCGGCGGCTACAGCACTGCAGATGGGCGCCGCGCAAGTCATTAATATCAAACCGGCCCGGGTCGGTGGATACCTCGAAGCGCGGGCAATCCATGATCTCTGCCTGGCTCAGGGTATTCCCGTTTGGTGTGGTGGAGTGCTGGAGACCGCGATTGGCCGGGCGGCGAATCTGCAGTTGGCATCATTGCCAGGGTTTACTCTTCCGTCGGATATTTCAGCGACTAAGCGTTACTACCACAAGGACATTGGCAAGGAGTTTCACTTGGAGTCTGGAACCATCAAGGTTCCAGAAGGCCCGGGTACGGGTGTGGTTCTGGATATTGACTACCTGGAGTCGGTCACTGTCGACCATGAATATGTCCGAGTAGGACATTGAAGGGATTTGCGAAAGGCGGGGAGGGCGCCTAGCGCTCTTTCCGCCCTTGCAGGTGCAGTTGCAGCCAGATGATGAGACGTTGCTCAGGGTTGTCCATTTCGATTCTGAACTTTTTGCTCAATTGCCGCATGCGATAGCGTTGCGAATTTTCGTGAACCATCATTTCCTCTGCCGCCCTGCGGTTATCACCAAAGGCGTTCAGGTACGCCAGCAAAGTCCCGGCATATTCGGTGCCGTTGTCAGCATCGTAATCAAGCATCATTTGCACAGACTCCAGCAACCGTCCAGGGGCGGCAACTGTGCCCTCGGAGAGCTCTTGCAGAAGAACCCTATGGCGGTCTTTTGCCACAGAGAGAGAACCGTCGGAAGCTTTGCCGTTCTGAAAGCGGAACGCTGTCTCGATGTCAGTTTGGGCCCCCTTCAGGTCGGACACAGCGTTTAGTAGACCTGAGTATGCGCCTCGGAGATGAATTCCCGCAGCGCCCGCAACTGCACGCTGACAGGAATTCAGGAAGCTTAGGATTCGCTCATCCGTCAACTGTTCCGCGTCAGGTATAAGCACAAAGACCCGGTTCCCCATGACCGTGCAGGACGCTGTCCTTCGGATAGCTTCAGCGTTCAACGCCACAATGTCGGCAGCCCTGCCCAAGTCAATATCTGTCCCGGCTTCGCCGGAGTGTGCCAGCCCGATGAGCACCATCGGCATATGTTTGGCCAGTGTCTGGGCGACGCCGGGGTCCAGCGGCCCGCCACCGAGTGCGGCCGTCAGCAACTCACCACGCCGGTGGCGTTGCAAGTTGTACGCACCGTCGGCATGGAGGAGATGAAGAGAAGTGACGGGAGCAGCATCGGCGAGAACTCTCGCGATGTCATCGCTCCTAGTGCCGCCTTCGTCAAAAGCCCACAGAGAGCCCACCAGTCGGGATCCGACTCTTACCGGCATTGCGACCCGGTCCAGGGCGCCGTTTTCCTGCCCAAAGAAAATTGGTTGGGTCGCCATGGCCACAGCCCTGTAACGCGCCAGATACCAAGGTAGATCCGGCACCGCACGGCCTAAGATTGCATCCCGTCGGCTATCGTCCGTCCCTTGATCGGCGATGTTCGAATACGCCACCACCTCACGGTTGACGTTCTCAATGGTGATGGCCGTCCCCGCCACGGCTGCTATTGCATTTGCCAGGCTGAACAGGTCGCCCGGTGCGATGCCTGTCAAAGCCGCAGGTGCTGTTTCCGGTGTCGTGGAAACGGCGTCGTTGATCAGCTCATGCAACGAGTTCCAAGAGACGTCATTCGGGGCAACGAGTATCTGCACCTCTTCCGCGCTTGAAACGTCGATTGCGTCCTCGGCCAGGTCGCGGGATTTCATGACGACGGCGGCGTACCCACTCGCCGCCGCTTGGCGGATAGCTGACGATGCCGATCCTGGCATGAGGGATGCCCCCGTCAGGAGGAGAACACCGCCCTTAGTAGGCGGGACCGTTTCCGAAGGATCCCATACAACAGCGGCCCGTACCCTGGGATCTACTGATGGCAGGTCACCGCCGACGCGATGAGCCCTCATCAGCAGCGGACCGAGTCTTTCCAGCAGCTCGCTCAGCGACACGAATGAGGGTGATGAAGCAGGTCCGTTCATAGCAAGGACTCCTACAGGGTTCCAGCGCTGTCGATGGGGCTTACCAATAGCGAGCCAACGAGCCCCGCCAGCAATGCAGCCCGCTGGGGCATGGCGCTGACTTGGACCCATTCTCCCTCGCTATGTGCGCCGGCTCCAACTGCACCCAACCCATCCAGAGTGGGAATCCCCAGGGCAGCGGTGAGATTTCCATCGGAAGTTCCACCTGCCATCGCTTCGAGAAGGGGAGGCAACCCCAAATTGCCGGCCACTTCCCGTGCGCGCATATAGAGAGCCGAGGCCATGGTTTGCTCAAGTGGACCCCTGTCGATCCCGCCCTGAAGTTTGAGGGTGGCGCCCTCAATCATCGGCTGCAAGCGCCTGAGGGCGGCGTCGACCCGTTCAAGTTCAGCTATTGAGGCAGCTCGGACGTCAATGTCCAACGTGGCCGACGCCGGGACCTGATTGGACGCTTCACCGGAGCGCAGCGTGGTGGATGTCACCGACGTACCCATCGAAGTGTCCTTAAGGGCATCGACAACAAGGATTTGATGCGCTGCCTCCAAGGTTGCGTTTATTCCGGCCTCCGGATCGAGGCCCGCATGCGACGCGCGCCCCTGGATGTGAAGTTGATACATGCCGCACCCTTTGCGGCTCGTCTTAAGGGCGCCGTCCAGGCTTGCTTCAAGGACTAGTACCGCTTCCACCCCGGACGCTACTTCTTCAATCAAAACGCGGGAGGACGGAGAACCGATCTCTTCATCTCCAGTCACAAGAATCTGTACTCCATCCGGGCAGCCCAAAGCGTGAATAGCGTAGAAGGCCTGAACCAGCCCGGCCTTCATGTCGAAGGAACCAGGCCCTGTGGCTTTATCGCCATCCACAGAGAAAGGCCACCGCTGGATAGTGCCCAGCGGCCAAACGGTGTCGTAGTGTCCGAGGATGAGTACTCGGGGATTTTTGCCCAAGCGCCACAGCAGGTGATCACATCCCTCGCCGGAAATAAAAACTGGCTCACTGCCCAGAAGGCTCTTCCCCACAGCAGAAACAGCGTCCGCGGCCATACCGAGGTGTGTGCGCTGCTCGGAGGGCGATTCCGAGGATACAAGCAGTTCCAAGTCCCGCAGCATTCGGGGCTGAAGAGGGGACAAAACATCAGTAAGTCGAGCAGGCAAGAGGACCTCCAGTCAGGGATTTGCCCTCATCATCCAATGGTTCGCCACCGCGCCGGATGTTGTCAGCAACAATTGTCGCGTTCATTTTTGTCCGATCAGACAAACTTCGGCGAAGTCCGAACGTTCCATCCGGTGCCGGAGGCCGACCTTGCAGTACACGCCTAGCCCCCGTGCCGAATTCAGTTATGAAGCGTCGTAGATCTCGAAGAGGTGCTGCTCGGATCGGTCGAGGTAGTCAGCCAGGAGGGAAGCAGCCTCGTCGAAGCGCGCTTCGGCAAGTGCCTTGGCGATCTCTGCGTTCTCTTCCACATACCTTGAGTAGAACTCGACGTTTACCGGCTCCTTGAAGAAGAACAGCCGCATCTCTGCGAGGACTTGGTTCATGAGGGTGTTGAGTCGCTGGCTTTCGGCCATCTCCACGATGGCGCGGTGGAACCCGAGATTGGCATCGGCCAGGCGCTCCTTGTCCTTGGCTTTCGCGGCCTTTCTGCCTTCCGCTACGGCTTCCTGGATGGCCGCGATGCGTTCTGCGGAGCCGCCGTTCCGGACTGCGCTGACTTCGATCGCGCGGCGGACGGTGTAGAAATCGCGGAGGTCGTCGGCGCCCGGCGCGGCCACAAAAACGCCCCGGTTGGGGAGGCGGACCACCAATCGTTCGGCGCCCAGTTCAGCAAATGCTTCTCGGAGCGTGTTGCGGGAGACTCCGAGTTCTTCTGCGATCGTGGGCTCGTTGAGGCGCATGCCGGGAACCCACTTGCCTGTGATGAGTTGGCGGCGAAGTTCGGCCGCGACGCGGAATGCGACGGCTGGAACTGCAACCCGGAGCCTTGCGGCGGGGCCGAGCTCGTAGTGCGCGTCGTCCAAGAGTTCCCCAGCTGCTTCCATAAGAAGAAATCTACACTCTCTCAACATCTTTCATTCTGAGAATCGTTGAACGATTCCCGAAGTTAAGCAATGATGGGTGCATCACCTTTCCCTGAGATGAGGATCACAATGCATCAGATCGACTTGAACAGCGACGTCGGAGAGTCCTTTGGGCGATGGAGCCTGGGCGACGATGACGCCGTCTTCCGGTCCGTGTCCAGCGCCAACGTTGCATGCGGCTTCCACGCCGGAGACCCAACCGTCATGCGGGCAACTTGCGAACTCGCTGCGCGGCGCGGCGTCACCGTGGGCGCCCATCCCGGATACCGGGATCTGGCCGGCTTCGGCCGCAGGTTCATGGACATTGCCCCCAACGAACTCGCCGACGATGTTGCCTACCAAATCGGAGCCCTGCAGGCAATGGCGGCGATCGCCGGCACGACAGTGAAGTATGTGAAACCCCACGGCGCCCTGGGTAACGCAATCGTCCACCATCCCGCCCAAGCGCAGGCCGTCGTCGACGCCGTCCGCTCGGTGGACTCCTCGCTGCCGATTCTGGCCCTTGCAGGGTCGGAAGTCCTGCTCCGGGCGGAGAAAGCAGGGCTGCGTGGAGTACCTGAAGCCTTCGCTGACCGCGCTTACACCCGCGACGGCGCCCTTGCCCCAAGAAGCCTCGAAGGTGCGGTTCTTCACGACCCCCAGGCCATCACCGAGCGCACTGTCCGTTTGGTGAGCGAGGGCAAAATCGAGACCATAGACGGCTCACATATCACCGTTCATGCTGAAAGTATCTGCGTCCACGGAGACACTGCCGGTGCCGTCCAGATCGCTTCCGCAGTCCGGGAATCCCTCGAATCAGCCGGCATCGCCGTAAGGAGTTTTGTCCAGTGACGCACCAAGAGAACGCCCTGGCCCACCATTCCGAACCGGAGAAGCCAATGTCCGCTTCCGCCAGCGAAAACCGCCTCCGCAGGCGAAGCGCCATCAAAGCCTATGTCGCCAGCCTGAGCGGGACATCGCTTGAGTACTACGACTTCGCCATCTACTCCGTGGCGTCCGCCCTGGTCTTTCCCAAGATCTTCTTCCCCGGAAACGACGAGTTCGTCGGCCTGCTGCTCTCCTTCTCCACATTCGCTGTCGGATACCTGGCACGCCCCCTGGGCGGCGTGATCTTCGGCCGGTTGGGTGACCGGCTGGGTCGCAAACACGTCCTCGTTGTTACGCTCCTGCTGATCGGTGCGGCCACCATCCTCATCGGCGTCCTACCCGATTACAACGCGATCGGCCCGGCCGCCCCGGCGATCCTCGTCCTTTTGCGACTGGCGCAGGGAATCGGCGTCGGCGGTGAATGGGGAGGGGCCGTGTTGCTGTCCAGCGAATTCGGTGACCCGAACAAGCGCGGCTTCTGGTCCTCAGCGGCACAGATCGGCCCGCCCGCTGGCAACCTCATGGCCAACGGCGTCCTGGCGATCCTTGCCGCGTCCCTCAGCACCGAGGCCTTCCTCTCCTGGGGCTGGCGCGTTGCTTTCCTCGCCTCGGCGCTGCTGGTGGTCTTCGGCCTGGTCATCCGTCTCAAGCTCGAAGAAACCCCGGTCTTCAAGGCCTTGGTGGAAAACAATGAACGCTCCGAAGCACCGCTGCGTGAAGTCTTCCGCACCGAACCCCGCGCCCTCATCGCAGCGGCCCTGTCCCGCATCAGCCCGGATGTCATCTACTCCATGTTCACCGTCTATGTGGCTGTGTACGCCACCAAAGAACTGGGCATGACCACGGGCAACGTTCTCACCGCCATCCTGGTCGGTTCAACGGTGCAGATCTTCATCATTCCAACGGCGGGCGCCCTCACCGACCGCTTCAACCGCCGCCTTCTGTACGGCATCGCGGCGGCCGGCAGCGCCATCTACATTCCACTGTTCTTCATCATGATCCAGGACCGTTCGGTGGTGACCTTGACCCTCGGCGTGGTGGGCGGGCTGATCTTCAATGGCCTCATGTACGGCCCGCAGGCTGCCTTCATCACCGAGCAGTTCCCGGCGCGCCTCCGCTACGCCGGCAGCTCTCTGGCCTACACGCTGGCCGGAGTCATCGGTGGCGCCATCGCACCGCTGATCTTCACGGGACTGTATGCAGCAACCGGCAACTGGTACCTGATCGCCGTCTACCTTGCCGTGTGTGCCGCGGTGACAATCGTCGGCGTCGCACTCGGCCGCGACCCCAAGCCCGAAGAAGACCTGAGGCTCATCCGTGAAGTCAATGCCTGAAACGCTGAGTAGCACGGCTTCGCGGGTGGTTGCGGTGCGTTCCGTGGGGGAGCGCGGCGTCCTTGCCGAACTCAGCGCCCCCGAGGATGTCCTCGCGCTGACGGAGATGCTCAAGCGCAACCCGTTCCCGGGTCAGCGGGAAGTGGTTCCGGCCGCCGAGACCGTGCTGATCACCGCTGAAAGCCCCACTGCGATGTTGCGGATCAAAGCCGAGGTGGAGAAGCTTGCCATTCCGCCGTATCACCAGAGCGGCCAGAAGCTTGTGGACATCGACACCGTGTACGACGGTCAGGACCTCCGGGACGTTGCCGATCTTGCCGGAATCAGTGTTGAAGCAGTTGTCGCCGCCCACACGGGACAACTGTGGACAGTGGCCTTTACGGGTTTCGTCCCCGGGTTTGGCTACATGCGGGGAGAAAATGACAGCCTCACTGTTCCGCGCAGGCCAAGCCCAAGAACCAGTGTTGATGCGGGGTCGGTGGCTCTCGGCGGGAGCTATACGGGTGTGTACCCTCGGCAATCGCCGGGCGGCTGGCAGATCATTGGCCACACCGGCTGCGCCATGTGGGACAGCGATCGCACCGAACCGGCGCTGGTCAGTCCCGGTACCAGCGTCCGCTACCGGGCAGTGCGGGACAAGGTTGTCGTCAATGAGCCGACGGCACGTGCAGATGACAACCGCGCTGGCGCCGGACTAAGAGTGCTCCGAAGCCTCCCGCTGACCCTGGTCCAGGACCTTGGCCGACCCGGTCACGCCGCCATTGGCGTCTCGCGTTCCGGGGCGCTCGATCAAGGCTCGCTTCGCCGTGCCAACCGCCTCGTTGGCAACGCCGAGGGCGCCGCTGCCTTGGAAATCGTCGACGGCGGCCTGACCGTTCAGGCTGTAGGCGACCAGCTGCTTGCCATCGCCGGAGCACCGGCGGGAAACCGAATCACGTCCGAGTCCGGCTCACGGTCAGCTAAGGTGGCCACGCCTTTTGCGCTGATGGATGGTGAGGTGCTGACGCTTTCGGCGCCCTCGGTTGGCGTACGCAGCTATTTAGCGGTTCGGGGCGCGATTGACGCGGAAGGAGTGCTGGGCAGTTGTTCTGCGGACACTCTCGCCGGGTTGGGCTCCAAACCGCTGGCAGCGGGGGACTTCCTGGTAGTCGGACCACCACCTGCACAGGCTGTCGGCCTCCCGGAAACGCAGCCTGTCTTTCCTGAGGACGAAACGGTGGAACTGGAGCTCGGACCTGGTCCGCGGATGGACTGGTTTTCGCCCGGCGCCTTGGAGTCGTTGGTGACGCAGGAGTGGACAGTTACGAACGACTCAAACCGGATCGGCATGCGGCTCTCCGGTGTACCGCTGGAGCGGATCAGGCATGACGAGCTGCCCAGCGAGGGCACCATCTGCGGAGTGATCCAGGTTCCGCCCACGGGGGAGCCGGTGGTCTTCCTGTCCGATCACCCCGTCACCGGCGGCTACCCGGTGATCGCCGTCGTAGCCCCAAAAGACCTGGACAAAGCAGCCCAAATCCCCGCCGGAGGCCGGGTCCGTTTCAAGTACGCACCACCCACCACAGAAAGTTCCTACCAATGCGCAAGATCCTGATTGCCAACCGCGGAGAAATCGCCGTGCGCGTCGCTTCGGCCTGCACCGACGCAGGATTCGCCTCTGTCGGCGTCTACTCGGACAGCGACACCGACGCGCTACATGTGTCCGCCGTCGACGAGGCTTACAGCCTGACGGGCCGGACACCGGCGGAGAGCTACCTGGACGTCGACAAGATTCTGCACATCGCCAAGCGCTCCGGGGCGGACGCGATCCATCCCGGTTATGGCTTCCTCTCCGAAAACGCCGACTTTGCCCAGTCCGTCATGGACGCCGGGCTGACGTGGATTGGACCCAGCCCCGACGCCATTCGGGCCTTGGGCAACAAGGTCACCGCCCGTCAGATAGCAGTCCGTGCGGGAGCGCCGCTCGTGGCCGGAAGCGAGGGACCCGTTGCCAACGCCGCAGAAGCGCGGAGGTTTGCCGAAGACGTGGGCTTGCCCATCGCTATCAAGGCTGCCTTCGGCGGCGGCGGGCGCGGGTTGAAAGTGGTGCGGGACCTGGACGGCGTGGAGGAAGCCTTTCACTCAGCAGTCCGCGAAGCTGTCACGGCTTTCGGCAGGGGAGAATGCTTCGTAGAGCAGTACCTTGACCGCCCCCGGCACGTCGAAGCTCAGATCCTTGCCGATACTTTCGGCAAGGTCATCGTGGTGGGGACCCGGGACTGCTCCCTGCAGCGCCGGCACCAGAAACTCGTGGAAGAGGCCCCGGCCCCATTCCTCAGCGACGAGCAACGACGCACCATCCATGAGGCCGCCCGGGCCATCTGTTCGGAGGCGGGGTACACCGGTGCAGGAACCGTGGAATTCCTCGTGTCCGAATCCGGCGCCATCGCCTTCCTGGAGGTCAACACCCGGCTTCAGGTGGAACATCCCATCACGGAAGAAACCTCCGGCGTGGATCTGGTGCAGGAACAGTTCCGGATTGCCCAAGGACTGCCGCTTTCCCTCGCGGAAGACCCAGTACCCCGCGGCCACTCCTTCGAATTCCGGATCAACGCCGAGGACGTGGGTCGCGGCTACCTGCCGACGCCCGGGACCGTGGAGGCCATTACCGTCCCCACCGGTCCCGGCATCCGGCTGGACTCCGGGATCGCTGCGGGCTCGGAGATTTCCGGATATTACGACTCACTCATGGCCAAGCTGATCGTCACCGGAGCGGACCGACAGCAGGCTATTCGGCGGGCCCGCCGGGCGTTGAAGACCTTCACCATCTCCGGCTTGCCCACCCTCGTGCCCTTCCACCGGGCAGTGCTGGAATCGCCCGACTTCACAGACTCGTTCGCCATCCACACCCGATGGATCGAGACAGAGTTTCGACACGGCATCACCCCGGACCCGGCCTATGATCCGAACCATCCCGGGCCTCCAGGGACCGTGTCCGTCCCCTTGGACATCGACGGCAAGCGCGTGATGGTCGGCTTCCCGGGAAACCTGGCACTCATGCTGGGCGCCGCTGGCCTGGAATCTGCGGGTGAGGGCGACTCAGCAAGCTATGAGGAAGTTGTGGATCCAGGGCTGGTCCAGTCGCCCATGTCCGGCAAAGTGGTCAAGTGGCTTGTCGACGCCGGCACGTCAGTCGAAGAAGGTGCGCCGCTGGTTGTCCTGGAGGCCATGAAGATGGAAAACGTTGTTCCAGCGCCGGAGTCTGGTGTTCTTACTGCGGTCCTGGCCCCGGCAGGAAGCACGGTCAAGACAGGGGAGGATATCGGCCGACTCACGGTCGAGTAACGTCAGCCGGGCACCAACACAAGGCGAGCGGACGACGGCGGTTACCTCCCGCCGTCGTCCGTTCGCCTTGGCGGCTTAATCGCTGTCAGCGGCCACCCTGGCACACTCGATGAAATGGTCCGCGATGGTCTCCGAGGTGCCGGCCCGGCTAACGAGTGATAGTTCCACGAGGTCCACGCGTTGCGACAACTCCAATGCCACCACGCCTCGTCGAGCGCCCAAGGATGACAGCGGCACCAGTGTGACCCCCAGGCCGCAGCCAACCATGGACAGCTGGGACTGGATGGAGTTCGCGAAGTGCTTGGCCTGCGGGCTGAATCCTGCCTGCCGGCAGGCTGCCACCATCTCGTCGTGATAGTCCGGCGAAATGGCGCGTGGAAGCCAGATCCAGCTGTCGTCCCTGAACTGTGCGAGATCCGCCGGTCTTTGGTCTGTGGCCGTGGCGTGCGTCCCCGGGAGTGCCAGGACGAAGCGGTCGCGACGCAGGGGAACTGATCGGAGCCCCTTGTCGAAACCGGGCTGGCGGATGATGGCGACGTCCAGTTCCCGCCGCAGCAACCGGTCGCGTCCGTGATGGGTGTCGATTTCCGAAACTTCCAACTCCACCGCCGGCCAGGCGCTCCGGAACCTGTCCAGGACGTGGGGGAGCAGACCATCGAAGGCAGAAGTGACGGACCCGAGGCGCAATGTCCCTGCCCTGCCCGACTTCGCCCGGGCGGCCACCTCCTCCGCCCTCTCGGACGCCTGGACCAACAGACGGCATTCGTCCAGAAAGAGTTTCCCCGCATCCGTGAGAAGAACCGAGCGGCTGGAACGGGTCAGCAGACTGGTCCCGAGCTGCCGTTCCAGTTGCAGGATGGCCTGGCTGAGGGGTGGCTGTGACATGGTGAGCCGCTCGGCGGCCCGGCCGAAATGCAGTTCCTCCGCCACAGCAACAAAGTACCGGGCTTGGCGTACCTCGATCATTGAGTCGCAAAACCTCTTCCACCTATAGCTAACCAGACCTTCACTATATCGATCGAGAACGTTCTACTGGAAGCATGACTTCCCAAAAAACACTCCTGGAGCACTACACAGCACTGGATTCAGCCGCCGTGTCAGACGCCCTCGACGCCCTCGACCTCCCTCCAGGGCAAGCCGGATTCCTCCCCGTCTGGGGAACCCCAAAGATCGTCGGCTTCGCCGTGACGGTCCAGCTTGAGCCCTACATCCCGGGTCCCTCCGGCGCACACATCGGCGCCACCGCGGTAGCCGACGCCAACAGCAGCAACGTCATCGTCGTGGCCAACGAAGGACGCACCGACGTCTCCTGTTGGGGTGGGCTACTCAGCCTGGGTGCATCACTGAACGGCGTGCGCGGTGTGGTGGCCGACGGTGCTTGTCGCGACGTCCACGAAGCCCGCGAGATCGGCTTCCCCGTCTTCGCCAAGGGCCGCATCCCGGCCACGGCCCGCGGCCGGTTGCAGCAGCGCTCCACCGGCGAACCTGTCCAGCTGGGCGGCGTAACCGTCACACCGGGTGACTTGGTCCTGGCAGATGAGACCGGCGTCGTGGTTGTCCCCAGCAGCCACCTCGACGAGGTATTGGAACGCGCCCAGGGCGTGGCCGCACGCGAACAATCCATCGCCGCCGATCTCCGCGCCGGCGTCGCCCTTCACGAAGCCATGCGCGACGCGCGCCTGGCTGGAATCACCGAGGAACACTGATGCACACCACCACTGAAACCAACGTCATCGAACGTCTGGCAGCTCTGCCCACCGCCTCTATTTCGGACGCCATGGACGCCCTCGGCCTACACGGGACCCTCCACGGGTTGTCTCCGCTGACCTATGATTTCCGTGCCACCGGACCTGCATTCACTGTGCAGTACGCACCGGCCGGCGAGTCCCGCGGAAGCGTCGGGGACTTCCTCGACGACGTCCCGGCCGGCGCAGTGATTGTCATTGACAACGAAGGACGCACGGACGTCACCGTCTGGGGCGGCATCATGACCGAGGTCGCCGCCGAACGCGGCATCGCCGGAACCGTCATCAACGGCGTCTGCCGTGACATCTCTACATCCCTGCAGCAGAACTACCCGCTGTTCAGCCGCGGCAAGTTCATGCGCACCGGCAAGGACCGTGTACAACTCGTGGCAGTCCAGACCGAGGTGACAATCAATGATGTCCGCATCTCGCCGGCGGATATCATCTGCGCCGACGCGGACGGTGCCCTCGCAGTGCCCAGCGCCCGTGCTGAAGAAGTCGCTGCCCGCGCTGAGAAGATCGAGGACACAGAAACGAAGATTGTCGCGGCCGTGAAAGCCGGTGCCACCCTGGTCCAGGCCCGCAAGGACCTCGGCTACCACGACCTCCAGTGGGGCAAAAAATGAGCAACGCCGCCCGCGGGCACTCTTCCGCCACCCTTTATGAAGCCGCCAAACTCCCGTGCGCCTGCGATCCCGGCCTGAAGCCGGCCTGGCGCGGAGCCAAGGTGGCCGGTCCAGCCTTCACCGTCCGCGGAGTCGGCGGCGACAACCTCGCCCTGCACCACGCCGTCCTGAACGCGCCTTCGGGCAGCGTCCTGGTGGTAGACATGCAAGGCGCCGAGCACGGGCACTGGGGCGAAATCCTCGCCGCAGCCGCCCAGCACCGCGGAATACTCGGACTGGTGATCGATGGCGGCGTCCGTGACACCGAGGAAATGGCGGAGATGGACTTCCCGGTCTTCTCGCGCAGCGTAACCGTCGTCGGAACCGCCAAGGACTACGCGGGCGACTTCTCCTCGCCCGTTCGCGTGGGCGGCCTGACCGTCCGCGCGGGGGACCTGGTAGTCGGCGACTCCGACGGCGTCGTGGTCCTCCCACGCGACGCCGTGGATTCTGTCCTGGACAAGGCAGACCAGCGCGTCGCCGACGAACAGCGGATCCTCGACGATATCCGCCACGGCAAATCCACCCTCGAGTTGTACTCCTTTTAGACGGAAGAACCGATGACAGCCTTGTCCTCTCTAAAGTTGGGCGCTCCTGAACGGATCGCCGCCTCCAGCCGCCGCCCCGCCACCCTGGGCGCGGCGGCACCAGGCACCATCTCACTCGCGATGGGGGAGCCCGACGCCGGGACCCCCACCGCGGTAGTCGACGCTGCCGTCCGTTCCCTGGTGAAGGGACGGACCCGGTACTCGCCCATGACCGGAGCACCGGAACTGCGGGAGGTGCTCGCGCGGAAAATCTCCGCCGGGCACCCCCGCCCCACCACAGCGCGCGAGGTGGTGCTCACGCACGGCGGCAGCGCCGGGTTGGCCGCTGCAATGCTTGCCCTCGTCCAGCCCGGGGATCGGGTACTGATCCCTGAACCGACGTACTCCCTCTACGCCGACCATGCCGCCATGGTCGGCGCGGACGTGGTCTGGATAGCAGCGCGCACTGATGGGTCGCTGGACCTGGATGCGCTCCAGCATGAGGCTGCCACGGCTCGGTTGATTATTTTGTGCAACCCGGGCAACCCCACAGGCCGGATCTATTCGGCGGCAGACCTCGCCGGTGTCGGCGCCTTGTTGGGGGAGCACCCGGACCTGTTGCTCCTATCCGACGAGGCCTACGGCAGCATCGTGTTCGACCAGCTCCCGTTTGCTTCAGCCCTGGACCTCAGCGACGTCTCTTCCCAGGTGGTGTACTGCAGCACACTGTCCAAGACCTACGCCATGACCGGTTGGCGCCTTGGATACGTTGTTGCCTCCGGCCCACTCGCTGACAAAATCAACCTCATCCACCGCACCATCAACGGTCCGTTGAACACCTTCGTTCAGGATGCTGCTCTGACAGCGTTGGAGACACCGGAAGAGGATCTTCGAGTCCTCACGGCGTCCTACCAGGATCGGCGTGATCTGGTGCTGGAGGCACTGGGCGGAGTTGCCGGCGTAGAAATCCTGGCGCCCCAAGGCGCCTTCTACGCGTTTCCCCGGATATCCACCTCATTGAGTTCAGATGAGATGGTGGCCCGGTTCGCTGCGGCCGGTGTTCTGGTCCGATCCGGAAGCGAGTTTGGTCCCTCCGGCGAAGGACACGTCCGGCTTTCCTTCGCCACTGACATCGCCACCCTGAAGGAAGGTCTTGACCGGTTTGTCGCAACTATCGTGGACTTCCCGCGATGACGACGGCGGCACTGACAATTGCGGTCTCCGGCTTGGGGTTGCCGTCCCGGGCTGAGAATGCTTTGGCACGGCATGGTATCCGGAGCGTCGAGGTGCTTGTCACGTGGTCCCGGTCGGAACTGCTGGGGCAGGTCATCGGGCTCGGCGAGGGGTCTTTGGACCTCATCGAAGAAGCCCTGGCCGTTAGGGGGCGCCAGTTGGCTGTGTATGACGCGGGCAGGACCTACCAGCAGTCACATGCCAGTACCAACCAGAGACACATTAAGAACCATCATGCATGGGTCACCCCACAAGCATGATTCCCTCCACCCTAATGAACCGATAGGAGGACTCCTTGCCTGGCCTGACCAAGCTTGAGCCTTTCACTCTCCCGCTCGACATTGACGGAGTTCACGTCGAGATCGCCGGCATGTACCGTGCCGGCTCCGGTACGCCGCTGGTATTCCTGCACGGCTTCGGCTCCACCAAGGAAGATTACGCGGACGTCATCCAGCAGGATGCTCTCGCTGGCCGCCCGGTCCTGGCCTACGACGCCCCGGGCTGCGGCGCGAGTATCTGCCCGGACCTGAACGCCATTTCAGTGCACTTCCTCGTTCAGGTCGCCAAGGAAGTCCTGGCCGCGAAGAACATCGACCGCTTTCACTTGGTGGGCCATTCCATGGGCGGGCTCACAGCCCTCCTGCTGGCGGACCAGAACCCAGCCCGCGTTCTCAGTTTCGCCGATATCGAAGGAAACGTGGCCCCGGAAGACTGCTTCCTGAGCCGGCAGATCATCAGCCACTCACACCCGGATCCCGAGGATTTCTTCAAGGATTTCCAGGACCGGGTCTGGAAGTCCCGGTTCTACTCCAGCAGCCTTTACGCAGCGAGCCTTCCCCACAAGGTCCGGCCCGGGGCGGTCCGGCCCATCTTCGAATCCATGGTGGAACTGTCCGATCACGGCGGCCTCATGGATCGATTCCTGGCGCTGCCATTTCCCCGGATGTACATGTTCGGCGTCCAGAACAACACCCTGAGCTACCTGCCCCTGCTGGCAGAAAAGGGCGTGGAACTCGCGGAGATCTCCCGCAGCGGGCACTTCCCCATGTACTCAAACGCCACTGAAATGTGGGACCGCCTCACAGCATTCTTCCTGGGCAGCGAGCAGGCATGAAAAGGCGGGACGCGCCCCAGTTCATCCGGTACGACGACTGGACCGCCCTGATCGGCGGACACGTGCAAATCCGCAAGCACGGGGAACCGGTTCACTCCGGGATCGTGGACCATGCCATGGCCGACTCATCCACGCTCTGGCTAAGAAGCAACGGCGTCCAGCCGCGCCGGGCCTTCGTCCGCAAGGAAGGCTACGAGGTCTGGATCAGTCCCCGGGACCTGCAGTTCCGCACCAAACCCTCGGCCAATGTCAGCAGCTAGCTGAGTGGCTACCCGCCCGGCGCTCCGGGCGGCCTATTGTCAGCCGCACGATGACGTGCGGTTCGTTCCCCTGGAGAAAAACATGCAAAAACCCGCACACGACCGCGCGGATGAACTGGAAAACGAACGCGAGCGGATAGGCGATGTTGCCTCAGCCGTCCGGGACTTCTCCAGCGAGGAGCACGGTTATCACAAGTCGCTGAAGCCGCGGCAGATCCAAATGATTGCCATCGGCGGAGCCATCGGTACAGGCCTGTTCATGGGAGCCGGCGCCCGCCTGAACGGAAGTGGGCCGGCACTGGTTCTGGTCTATGCCGTCTGCGGTTTCTTCGGCTTCCTCATTCTCCGGGCGCTGGGGGAGCTGGTCCTGCATCGGCCATCGTCCGGCTCCTTCGTTTCCTACGCCCGGGAGTTCTACGGTGAAAAAATGGCCTACGCGGCCGGTTGGCTCTACTTCCTGAACTGGGCCATGACCTCCATTGTGGATGTCACCGCGGCGGCCCTGTACCTGAAATTCTGGGCACCGTATTGGCCGCCGTTGCAGGAAACACCTCAGTGGTTGCTGGCCCTGATCGCCCTGGTGGTGGTGCTGTCCCTGAACCTGGTTTCGGTGAAGCTCTTCGGCGAAATGGAGTTCTGGTTCGCGCTGGTCAAAGTCATTGCCCTGGTCACGTTCCTGGTGGTCGGCGTCGTCTTCCTCCTCAGCGGTGCCGCCACCGACGTCGGCCCCACAGGCCTGGTCCTGTTCACGGACAACGGCGGGTTCTTCCCCAACGGGGGCATAGCTCCGCTGCTCGCCGCCAGCGGGGTCATCTTCGCCTACGCCGGCATCGAGCTGATCGGCACGGCCGCCGGTGAAACCAAGGAACCAGCCAAGGTCATGCCCAAGGCGATCAACAGTGTCGTCTTCCGGATCGCCGTGTTCTACGTCGGGTCCATCCTGCTGCTTTCCCTGCTCTTGCCGTTCACTGCCTACAAGGGCGGTGAGTCACCGTTTGTCACGTTCTTCTCGCACCTCGGTGACCCGCAGGCGGGTGCAACGGCCGCATCCATCATGAATTTCGTGGTACTGACCTCGGCCCTGTCCAGCCTGAACGCAGGCCTCTATTCCACGGGCCGAATCCTGCGGTCCATGGCCGTCAATGGATCCGCGCCACGATTCTCTGGACGGATGAACAGCAAAGGTGTCCCATACGGCGGCATCCTGTTCACCACAGTGGTGGCACTGCTTGGCATCGGTCTCAACGCTCTCGTCCCGTCGCAGGCCTTCGAGATCGTCCTGGAGATTTCCGCGCTCGGAATCATCGGCTGCTGGGCCACCATCATCCTGTGCCAGATGAAACTGCACAAGCTCTCGCGTTCCGGCCTGATTAAGCGCCCGGCGTTCCGCTTGTTCGGTGCGCCGTATACCTCTTACCTAACCTTAACGTTCCTGGTGTTCGTTCTGGTCTCCATGGGCTTCTCCGAAACGGGCCGCTGGGTCCTGGCCTCGCTACTGGTGCTGGTTCCGCTGTTAATCGGCGGCTGGTTCGCCGCCCGGGAGGGAATAGCTGCCGCGGCCAAGGAACGCGAAGGCTACACGGGGAACCTTCCCGTGCTGGCGAATCGTCCGGCGATCGATCAGGGCCGGGCACCAGCGGGAAACAGTACGCCGTGACATCGCGCTATCCAGGAGCCGCCACCGTACCCGCCCTCGTCCTGACGGGGCATCGCGCTCCTGTCAGCGGGTGGTGGCGGCCCGACGGCGAAACAGTGCCGTTCCGCTACGTGCAAAAGGGTGTCGTCATGCCAGGGCTCCGGGGGAGCAGCGTCAGCTGGAAACTTGAGTTGGAGACCAGCGGGGCTGCCTCACAGCAGCCCTCTGGCTGAGTATTCTCCAAGGCGGTTCTATCGCGCTTCAGTAGCCGATGGTTGCTCGTCGGGTCGCCTCCAGGTGCGAATCGATGGCTGCGCAGGTGGCGGTCAGGCTTGCACCGCCCAGGCTGTTCACGATGGCTTGGTGCTCGGACAGAACCTCGTCCGTTCGGCTGCCGCCTCTGGTGATGGCCTGGATCCCGATTCTTAGCTGCCGCTGCCGCAAGGAGGAGTAGAAATCCGAGAGTACTGGATTGCCGGCTGATCTGACGATGGTGTTGTGGAACTCCGTATCCAGCTCAATGAATCTGCCGGGATCGGAGGCGGCCAGTCGCTGTTGGTCGATGAGGCTCTGCAGAACATCCAGGGTGGCCTGATCGAAGTGCCCTCGGGTGTCGACGGCCCAGCGTTCCACCACGGAGCGGGCTTGGAGGTTAGCCCGGACCTCTTGGTCCGTGATGGGTGGAACGTAAGCGCCCTTGTGGGGGACGCGCCTGATGAATCCCTCGGCTTCAAGTCGTAGAAGGGCCTCCCGAACCGGTGTTCGGGAAGTGCCCGTGGCTTGGGCCAGCGTGGCCTCGTTCAGGAAGGTCTCCTCGTCCCGGGGTAGACCGGAAATGAAAGCGGTGATCCATTGGTAGGCAATTTCTGGTGCCGTGAGCCCGGAAGGGGAGGGCTGGTCCATGGGAACCTTTCGTAGGTCAGATTTCCGAGAGACCTGATGCGGTGGTTCGAATGTGGCTGCGAAGTGCGGCCTTGGCCAGCTCGGGATCTCCGGATTCCAGTCCATCGACGATTGCCTGGTGTTCTGCGATGACGGCGGCCTGCCGGGCGGGGGTGTTCATGAGCGCCCGGATACCAATGCGGATGTGTCGGGCGCGAAGGTCCGTGTACGACTTGGTCATGAGGGAGTTGCCGACGGCCCTGACCAAGGCGATGTGGAATTCACTGTCCCAGTCAACGAACTCGCGTTCGTGGCCGGCGTCGGAGCTTTCCAGTTGGTGCTTCAGCGCCAGCTTCATCGCGTCGAGTGGGGCGGTGCCGCGTTCCATCACAACTTCGGCGGCGTTGGTTTCCAATACTGTCCTAAACTCAAGGGCCTCGCTGATCTCCTGTCGGGTGACCGGCGGGATAAACGCTCCGTGGCGTGGAACCAGTTGCAGCAGCCCTTCGGAAGCCAGGAGAAGAAAAGCCTCCCGGACGGGTGTGCGGGAGGTTCCTCCGACTTTTTCGGCCACCTGTTCCTCAGTGAGGAAGCTGCCGTGGTAGGCGCCGTCCGGGAGGATGGTGTCGCGGATGTAGTCGTACACTCTGTCGCGATTGGACTGGCTTGGCGTCTGCATAGTCAAAGTATACTCTCCGCATACATTCGGGTGGGACCGGCTGGTAGTAGCGGCGGGGCGCGTGCCGCCAGATGGAGCCGCGCCCCGCCGCCACCGGATAGTCAGCCGATCGGGGTGGCCATCGGCACTACATCGTAGGCGAGGCTGATGGTCCGGCCCAGGACTGGATCGGTCAGTTCCGCCCGCCAGCCATCGGCAAACTGGTTTACGCCCTCCACCATGTTGACGGTGCCCGAAATAAGCACAGTGCCGGGGTTGAGCAAATCCCGGTCCTTGAGTACGCCGACCCAGTGCGCCGGTGGGAGTAAGTCGCCAAGCGTGGCCTTCTGGATCTGCTCTTCCACTCCGTTGTTGGTAACCCATGCGGTCAGCGTCAAGTCATCTATGTGGTCCTCCACCTCGCTGAGCAGCCAGGCGTCCTTCGCCAAAACGTCCGGTGAAGCGTTCTTGGACCACGCGATTCCGTGGACTTCAAGCTCGCGATCGGTGTGGTCACACGCGAGGGTCAGGAGAATCCGCCCATCTGTGGCGACGACGATGGCCCACTCCACTTCGCCGGAAGTCTTGCCGTGCTGGACCGGAACGACACTCGCCTGCTGAGCCAGGTAGGGCGAGACCGGGTACATGGTTGGGGTGACCGTGGGGGCCGGAACGCCCAGCAGCGCGAGCTCCTCGACATGGGCGCGGACGTGTTCCTGGTGGCGGCCTGCATATCCACCGTTCAGGAGGTGGATGACGTCGACATCGAGGGATTCACCACTGGGGAGAGTGAACTGCAAGGACATGAGGACTCCTTCAAACAATTGATTTGGCTGGGTATTGCTGCGATCTGCATCACAGTATAGTGTGAGTATACACAGCCCATACGCTTCTGTATACGCAACCCATACGCTACTGGGATTCGGCAAAGAAGCAGCTTGTGACAGGACATTCGCCCTTCCGGCGCTCTGTCGTTCAAGGCACTCTTATTCAGGAGGCATCTCGTGACTGAACAGATATCCACTTCGCAACATAAAACTCCGGCAAGGCCCGGCCAAGGCAAAAGGGGCTTCATTGTCGCCCTGACCGGGACAAGCCTGGAGTGGTATGACTTCGCGATCTACTCGGCAGCCTCGGCCCTGGTTTTCGGCCAGGTCTTCTTCCACTCCGATGACCCCCTCGCCGGCACGCTGGCAGCTTTTGCCACCTACGCTGTCGGCTATGTCGCCAGGCCCCTGGGCGGCGTCCTCTTCGGGCGACTAGGTGATCGCATCGGCCGTAAGAAAGTCCTCGTCTGGACTCTTCTCCTCATTGGCATCGCCACCTTCGCGGTAGGTCTGCTGCCGGGCTATGACACCATCGGCGTTGCCGCACCTATCGCCCTTGTCTTCCTCCGGCTATGCCAAGGAGTCGGCGTCGGCGGTGAATGGGCAGGAGCAGTCCTCATCTCCAGCGAACACGGAGATCCCGGGAAGAGGGGCCTGTTCGGCTCAGCAGCCCAGATCGGCCCGCCACTTGGCAACCTGCTGGCCAACGGCGCCTTGGCGCTCCTCGCGCTGCTTCCCAAGGAGGACTTCCTGTCCTGGGGATGGCGCGTTGCCTTCCTGTTCTCCGCAGTGCTGGTTGTGGTTGGCTTGGTGATCCGGTTCAAAATTGAAGAAACCCCTGTCTTCGAAGCCATCAAAGAACAAGGCCTTACCCCGAAATCACCGTTGGCTGAGGTGTTCCGGACCGAACGCCGGGCCTTGCTGGCGGCCACCATGTCCCGGATTGCGCCCGACGTGATGTACGCGCTTTCAACCGTCTTCATCCTTACGTATGCCACCCGTCAGTTCGGGCTCCAGCCGGGGCAGGCACTCCTGGCCGTCGTGATTGGCTCTGCTTTCCAGGTCTTCATGGTGCCGGCCGCCGGACACCTCTCCGACCGTATGAACAGGCGACTCGTTACCGCCATCGGCGCAGCATGTTCGATCGCGTTTCCGTTCATCTTCTTCCCGCTCATCAGCATCGGCTTCCTCGGAGTAGTGCTGGCCGTCATCTTTGGCCTGCTCTGCAACTCCCTTATGTACGGACCCCAGGCTGCTCTCGTCTCCGAACAGTTCAGCCCGCGGCTCCGGTACGCAGGCAGCTCGCTCGCTTACACCATCGGCGGTGTCTTCGGCGGCGCCATCGCACCGCTCCTGTTTACCTGGCTGCTGGGGACGTACGGGACCTGGCTGCCCCTGGCCCTGTACATCGTGGTCGTCTCCGTCATCACCCTGGTCGGAGTGAGCCTCGCGAAGAACCCCGATTCCCGGGAGATCGCTGGACACTCGATCTACTGACCTGCCAGCTCCGCACTTGATTCGCACCCCCTTCATTCAGAAAAGGAACACCCATGTCTTCTGCAAGCCTCTCCATCTCCGTCCAGCAGTTCGCTACCACCGTTGATCCAGCAAGAAACCTTGAACTCGTCCTCGACGCAGTTCGCCGCGGCGCGGAAACCGGCGCCCGTGTCGTTGTGCTCCCCGAAGCTTCGCTGGTGAGGTTCGGCGCCGCTCCTGCAGCACATGCCGAACCCATCGACGGGCCATGGGCATCGGCTGTCCAGCAACTGGCAAAGGACCTTGGCGTCATTGTCCTGGTTGGAACCTTCCAGCCAGCAGCTGATGGACGCGTCCGGAACACCATCCTCGTTACCGGTGAAAACATCCACTCCGGATACGACAAGATCCACCTCTACGACGCCTACGGGTTTTCAGAATCAGCCGACGTGGAACCCGGCAACGAACCCTTCACCTTTGAGGTGGACGGCGTCACGGTAGGCGTAGCCACCTGCTACGACGTCCGCTTCCCGGAACTCTTCCGCGAACTAGCCGACCGTGGCGCCCAAGTCATCATCGTCACCGCCCATTGGGGCGCCGGGGACGGGAAGATCGATGCGTGGCGACTGCTCAACCAGGCTCGCGCCATCGACTCAACCACCTGGGTCGTGGCCTGCGACCAGGCGGATGCTTCCACGGCCGGCATTGAAGAACCGACGGGCCCCCGCTTCGGCGTGGGTCACAGCTTGGTGGTCTCCCCAATGGGTGTCGTCCTGCAAGAACTCGACGAAAAGGTCGGTCAGTTGGATGTCACGTTAGACGTTGCGGCCGTGGAGAAAGCCCGCCAGGTGATCCCGGTTCTGGCGAACCGTCGGTTGGGCGTTGCGGTCTGAGTTTGCTGATGGGTTCCCAACGCCCCACGCCGGCAGATGGCTAACCCGGGTGGGGCGTTTGGGCCCGCCATCTTCGGATCCACACGAAGTGGACTTCGTTGTGGGACCTCGGAAGCGCTTTCCAACCGGGCAAGCGATGAGTGCCCAGCGGCGAATCGCTTTGGTGACTACATATGCGCCGTTATCGGCCAGCTCTGCGTTATGGCGCAGCCCGGCGACCCCTTTTGCACACCTGGGAGTAGCGGACACAAGTGCACTTTTTTGAGAACCGGCGGATGCTTTGTAGGCGGTTGCTCCTAATCCTTTGTCCTTCAAGGAGATCCAAGAAGTGATACCGGTCGTTCCCGGTGCTCACGGTTCGTCACGTCCGTGCAACTGCAGGCTGAGGACGCCTTTTCAAGGCCGTTGGGTGCGCGGTGTTGTGCAGGCGGTTACCAATAATGTCGGCCGCTTCGAGTAGCGTCATTCGTGGTGGCCGGTCGGCTGCTTTCGATCACGTCAGAAGGGGAACTGCTCGTGCGTCTGGAACGTATTGATGTCAGGTTTTTCAGGTCTTTCAATTTTGATTTTGAGCGAAAGGCTAGGCCTGAAAAAAAGCCTGAGAGCTGGGAAGATACCGTAGAAGGCTGGTTTCCGTTTGTCCGCGTCCCTCTCGACGAGTCAATTACTGCCGTAGTGGGCGCTAATGAATCTGGAAAGAGTCAGTTGCTAGCAGCCGTCGAAGCTTCTTTGACCGGTGCACCCATAGCACGGGCTGACTTTTGTCGCTACAGCGAGCTGTACTCAGTCCAGTCTGGCAAGTATCGGTTCCCTGAATTCGGGGCTGTTCTGAGGCTGACCTCGGCTGAAGACGTAAGTGCCATGCCTACGAAGTTAAACGTTGGGCTTGATGATGTCTTCGCGCTGTACCGCACTTCGCCAGACTCGGCCTACGTCGTTGTAGGGCAGACACGGCATAACCTTGACGCCGAGGAATTGGCGGGTCTTCAACTAAGGCTTCCTAAGGTGTTTCGGCTTGAAACGGCTGTGGCGCTCCCGGAAAGTGTTTCGATCCGCGAATTGGCCGGCAGGGGGCGCAGCCGCTTCGCTGACAGAAGGCAGCGAACCAATCTCTTGGAGATACTTGCCGAAAACGCCTACACAGATGCGGGGTCGTTCGCCACTGATGTGTACCCCCACTACTCGCAAGCCGGAGAGCATCTCAAGCCCCTGGATCAACGCCGAGAGACCGAGTTCGAGCTTGCCCGCAAGCTCCTGGTCGAAGTGGCGGGTGTGGATGAACGAGCGTTCCAAGAGCTCTTGGAAGCTATTGGTGCCGGACGCGAGGGTCAAGTCGCGGGCGTCATCGGCGGAATCAATCGCGCTCTCAGGGAACGGCTCAACTTCCAGCGCTGGTGGACTCAAGACAAGGCCTTTGACTTGGTAGTTGAGGCTCGTGAGCATGAACTGGCCTTCACTATTCGAGATAGAACGGCGGCAAGCTACTCTTTTGACGAACGAAGTCAGGGTTTGCGATTCTTTCTCAGCTACTTCGTTCAATTGACTGCACACCGGCTCAACAACCACGAGCCAGACGTGCTTGTTCTGGACGAACCGGACGCGTACCTCTCTAGTGTTGGGCAACAGGACCTCCTGCGTGTTCTGGAAAACTATGCCTTCCCAGAAGAAGGTGGACCATCCGGTCAGGTGGTTTACGTGACCCACTCACCGTTTCTCATCAACAAGAACATGCCCCACCGGATCAGGGTGTTGGACAAGGGAGCCGAAGACGAGGGAACCAAAGTCGTTAAAGATGCTGCGAACAACAGGTACGAGCCGCTGCGGTCCTCCCTTGGTGCGTATGTGGCTGAAACGGCGTTTATTGGAGGTGCAAACCTCTTTGTGGAAGGTATGGCCGACCAGGTTTATCTCGCGGGAGCATCAGCACACCTAATCCGGCTCAATGCGGCTCCTGATGAAGTACTCGATCTCAATACCGTCACGATCGTGGCTGCGGGCTCGGCGGATTCAATTCCCTACATGGTCTACCTTGCGCGAGGGCGTGACTCTGTAAAGCCTCCTTGCGTCGCGTTGCTCGATGGAGACAATGCCGGCAAAGAGGCGGCCCGTGTTCTTCGTCGTGGGGAGGCCCGAAAGAAGCGGGTTCTGCCTGACGCCTGCATCGTGGAGATCGCTTCATGGGCGAGCTCGGCCGGTCTCGTGGCCGAGGATGGGGTGGTTTTCAGTGAGATCGAGGATCTGGTCCCTATCCCTTTGCTACGCGAAGCTGCCTTAGCTTATGTGGAGCGCTTTCTTTCGCCAGAGGAGATCGATGTGAACGCACTTTCGCTGGACGCCGTGATCAAATCGGTGGGGACTAAGAACGGAAATGCTTGGGAGGGTCTTAGCGCCACTTATCAAACTGCCTTTGTCGGCGAACACATAGAGAAGGTTGGTTTGGCTCGGGAGGTAATACGGCGCGTTGCGGAGAATCCAGAAGATTCGCAGTCGGTATTGTTCTTGGACAGGTTCGGACAGCTGACTCGACACTTGGCCCAGACTCTTCGTGCGGCCAAACAGGATGAGGATCAACGCCGGAGCGACAACAAAATCAAGCGACTTGTCTCATCCTTTAAACGGGACTTTCCCGGTGGCGTCATGCAGTTCAAAGCCAAACGACTACTACAAGAGATCCAGGCTGCTCTTGGTGACTCACAGTACTCAGACTCCATCGCTATGGATGTTCGCTCTATCGAACGGGACTTTGAGTTGGATGGTCGGAGGCCTCAAGAGCAGGTTGCTCAATACGAGGAATTCAAGACGCGCCTTGACGGCCTGTTAGTACTTGAGAAGCTCTCTTATCAAGATGGACAAGGCGACCCGCGTACCGCGCGCTCAGTGATGTCCGAACACGAAGGCGCAAGCGGTGAACCTGAGGGTGAACTGGTGCAGTAGATCGAGGACAGAACCAGAACCGCATCATCTAGAGTTCCTCCTCTCTGTAAGCTTCTTGTCAGAAGCGCCCCTGCCATCGCGGCTGCCTCGTTCGTCCGCGAGGTGAACAGGTGCCGGAATGGTCATGCTGAAGTTTGAGGATGTCTGAGCTCGTCCCAACAATGCAGGTGCTCCGAAAGGTCAAAACCGCCGATCAGCGGATCCCGCTCCATCATTCTGACTAATGGGCGGTACCCGGTCACTGCAAGTCATGTCGGCCCCTGTTCGAAAATTCATGAAGGTTTAGAAAGGAGGAATTCATGAAGTCTTGTCAGTGCACGCAGGCACTTCCGACTAGGGGGGTTGCCCGGCGCCTGCTGCGTTCTGCATTTCGTTTCCTCAGCCGTGGACGGCGACCCGACAACCGCCGACAGGGGCAAAAGGAGGTGTGGACAATGTCCACCCTTTCCACCTCGGACTGCCGCGTACACCCGTTGAACTGGCCCGGATTCCGCATGTTTCCGCCACTTCCCAGTGTTTGCAAGCCTTGGAATCCCGTTCGAGTCCCACCTCGGGCACGACGTTGTTGCAGGTCAGGGGCCTATATGGCCCCTGACTGGGGACAAGCCCCTAAAGCGTGTTCTGCGGCGTAGCGTTTATGCATGGCCAGCATCTCCACACGAACCAAAAAGGACGGATCCCAGTCCTTCATGGCCCGCTGGCGAGACCCCAGAACTCATGAGGCCCAAGCCGGGCGGCACCGCTTACTGTTCTTGTTTGGAGGCCGTTGCAACGCTTCTAGCGGTCGGTGTTCCTCACGATGAACGACGCGAAGAGCGCAGCGACTACGGGAATCAGCACAGTTATTGTGGCGCTGAGCGTGTTCTGCGAGTCCCCGAGCAAGTATCGGATTCCGAGGCTTATTAATCCCACGAGGAGCCCGAAACCAAGCCAGAGCGCACGCTGTTTCGCCATGTTCGTGCCGCGGTCGGACATCTCAACAGCTTGTTGCACTTTGAATTCCAGAGAAGATTGCTCCGGTCAAACCGCCAATAAACATCCCAGGGATTCCCGCGCCAGCCCCGGTGAGGGCTCCAGTACACAGCCCCCAGAGGAGGTTATTGAAAGCACATCCCTGATTAATCCTGAGCGTTGGGACTTCGGGGGATGCGCCATTGGCGGGTTGAAAGTAGACATCTACTTGTTTCCGGTTCGATGAGAGCTTGAACGACAACGTGTAGTCGACGCCGGCCACACTAGCCTTAGCGCTGGTCCTTTCCAGAACATTGCCCCGGGCATCTCTTGCGAGCAGCGTCCCGTCTGAGGCTATGTCGAACTTCGCGCGGATGGCGCTCAATCGAATGACTTTTTGGCCTTGGATCGTCTCCATAGAGGAGGAGAGATACGCGGTGCCTTCGTTGGAAGCCTTGGCTCGGGATTCCCCCGGTGATGTGGCCTCATGCGTGGCAGCCGTTGCCGGCACTGGAGTCATAAGCGCCAAAGCCAGCACGAACCCTAGGCCGGCCAACAGCACCTTCTTGCGATTCGTCTTCTTGCTGAAACAGTTCGTTCCCCGCATCTTTCCCTCATTCCGTGTGTTTTAGGTGCCGGAGCGCCGCCGTAGTGGCGTCGGAGCCGTTGGCGGCGAAATTTGATAGTTCGCTACCTGTTAGTGCCGTCAAGTGTCGTGGCGTGACGCTTCACGAGCGTGGTTCTCGAAGGTTCCGGTCGAAGACGTCAGGAGGGCAGACGAGCTAACGGCTGAGATGAAATACGAAGCCCGCCGACGTAGCAGGCATGACGCCCGGCAGCGGAGCAGAACGGCGCCGGGTCGGACGAGCGCAATCCGTTTTAGCTGGCGGGGTTTTTCCGGGGCGTAGCCGCCTCCTGAACGCCCTGTCCTGGTCTTCCCCGCAAACGCCGGACAATGAGCGGAACCGGCAGAGTCCGGTGATTTGCTGCCCACCCGCCGTCGTCACTGCCGAAGAAATCGAAGCGGCCCTGGACATCTACGATCAGGCGTCGTCCACCGTCCGGCTCTAGCCGGTGCGGTGGGCCGCCGAAGTTCCCACTATGTCTTCGACGGCCCGTCTTGACAGGGGTGTCCCGATGGCCGCCGACAGCCGCTTCATCTGGACGATGCGTCGGACCGGAACAGCGTCTGATCGCAGGAGAGGAACGCACGGAAGATCGGCTGACGCCGCCTTGCCGAGGTGTCACGGCATGTTGAGGTTGGTTTTGTATGCGGTGTTTTTGTTGGTGTTCCAGCCTGCGATGATGCCGGCGCCGAGCATGTGGTCGGTGAGGCGTGCGAAGCGGTAGCCGGGGTCGGTGACGAGGGTGAGTTGGAGGTATTGGTGGGCTTTGGATCCTCGGCCTTCCCACCAGTTGATGTAGCCGATGGCGGTGAGAATGGGGGCAGCGTGCTCCGGACGCGTCAGGGTGTAGGCATGGGTGAGTAGTTGTTTAGCCCATTCGATGCGTGACCAGCTTGGTCCTGTATTGGTTAGGGCGAAGTGCACGTGTTCGGGTGGTTCGTCGATGCCGGGGAAGTCGGCCATGAGCTGATCGCGGATGTGCGGGAATTGAAAGTCCGCGACGAGCTTCAGAATCTCCTGACCTCGGACAACGTCTTCGGCGACGATGGGGGTGCGCTGCAACTCGCGCAGGTTACCGGCGACACCTCTTCCGGCTACCACGTCGCACTCACCGCCCCCGTAGATACAGCCACCACCCCAAGCGCTGGCGGCCCCCCAAGTGGGGGAATGCCACCAGGCGGCGGATCGGGTGGAACCCCGCCCACCGGAGCGCCACCAGCCTGACGGGCAGGTGACTGTCGCCGCAGAGACTGCGCATGACAGCAACGGGCCGCTTGGGAGCAGTTTGGACTTCAAGGGCCGGGACAGCCCGGCAGGATGCCCAAGGAAGCTAACCCCCACCGCATTGGTGTGGCTCAGGGCAGGGAGCCCGCAATGATGGAGAGGAGTTGGAGCTTCTCGTAGCTGTCGCCGCCGGGCTCTGCGGTGTAGACGAGCAAGGTGTGGGATTCGTCGGGGTCAAGGAGTGTCTGGCACTCCAGTTCGAGCAGTCCTACCTCCGGATGAAGGAAGCGCTTCCCCTTCGAAGGCCGGACCCCCACTTCCTGCAGATCCCAGTATTTGCGGAACAGCTCGCTTTCCTTGAGCAGCAGTCCTGCGAGGCGTTCCGCTTGCGATCGGGTACCCCGCTTGGCGACGATCTCACGCAGCCCCGAGGCGAACACCCTTGAGAGCTGGTCATGGTCGTCTGGCGCGTACCGGTCTCGGGTGGATGGGTCGGTGAACCATCGGTAGCCCATGCTTCGGGCGGGGCCACGGAAGCTGGTCAGGTCGCCGGTGAGGGCAACCCCCATCCGTGTTTGGCGCAGCGTCTCACCGAGCTCGGTGACGATCTCAGCCGGCGTGTCGTCGAGGCGGTCGAGGATTCGCAGCAACCCCGGGGCAATGTATTCCTCCCGCGATGCACCGCGGACCGGCGGCAAATGCCCAGCCAGCCGGAACAGGTGGTCACGTTCGGTGAGCCCGAGATGCAAACCCAGGGCGATCGCTGCCATCATCTGTTCGGAGGGTTGCGGGCCGCGGCCGCGTTCGAGTCTGGCGTAGTAGTCGGTCGACATGTGGCACAGCGCCGCCATCTCCTCGCGACGCAGTCCCTCGACTCGCCGGCGCTGCCCGCGAGGAAGCCCCACGTCTTCAGGTTGAAGTGCCGCACGTCGGTGGCGGAGGAACGCCGCCAGCCCGGCCCTATCGATCAGCATATGCCCCTCCTTATTACACCCTTTGTACCGTAGCCAATGACTCTGAGCCACGGATCGTCAGGCCGTGGATAGGTTCAGGAGGTATGCCTGATGCTGGGTGCAGACCTCTTTACCTGGAAAAAGGAGCAAGCCATCGTGGTACGCCGTCCCAACGACATCACCGTCCCCGATCTCAGCGCCAAACGCGTCGTCCTCACCGGCGGCAGCGACGGCATGGGACTCTCCATTGCTACCCGGCTCGCCGCTGCAGGAGCCGAACTCGTCCTCCCTGTCCGGAACCCCAAAAAGGGCGAGGCAGCCCTCGCAGCTATCCGTGTGTGGGCTCCGCAAGCCGATGTCTCACTTCGCTCCTTGGACCTTTCCTCGCTCGAATCCGTTGCCTCACTGGGTGCAACGCTGCGTGAGGAAGGCAAGCCAATCGATGTGTTCATCGGCAACGCCGGTGTCATGAATCCGCCCGTCCGGCAGACCACCGTCGATGGGTTCGAGCTGCAATTCGGCACCAACCATCTAGGCCATGCAGCGCTGATCGGTCATCTTCTGCCGCTGCTCCAGGAAGGACGCGCGCGCGTTACGCTGCAGCTCAGCATCGCCGCTAACCGCGGTGCGGTGAACTGGGACGACCTGAATGGGGAGCGCTCCTACGACGGCATGGCCGCCTATTCTCACTCGAAGATTGCCTACGGCCTGTTCGGCCTGGAACTGGACCGACGCAGCAAAGCCGAGGGCTGGGGCATAACCGCCAACCTCTCCCACCCCGGAGTCGCTCCCACCAACCTGCTCGCCGCCCGCCCCGAGATCGGCCGCGTTGACGCTGTGCCCGCACGCCGGCTCATCAGCGCTCTCTCCCGACTCGGCATCCTGGGCACAGTTGTGAGCGCCGGCCAGTCCGCCCTTATGGCCGCCACTACACCGGGCGAACACGGAGGCAAGCTCTTCGGCCCGCGGGGCATCGGGGGGCTTGGCGGACTCCCCGTGGAACGGAAACTGTTCTCCAGCTTGCGAAGCCCTGGAGACGGGCGGCGAATCTGGGAGCTGACGCGAGAACTCACGAAGGCCCCGCTTCCCTTGACGTGAGTAGCCTGGACCGTGGCAGGTTCGGGTCATCCTCGCGCAGTTCCTCACCCGAAACTCAGCTGACCATCGTGGGGACTTCAAGAGCGGGCCGTAGCAATCGCCGCGGCCCGCTCTCGTTACGTCTGGATGGGCACTATCAGCGCTTAACAGCTTCCAGTTTGAGCATCTTGGCGATGACGTTGTCGAGTTCGGAGTCGTCGAAGATCTTCTTCCAATCGTCCTTGATGATGGTGTCCTTGCCGTACTGGATGGCGATTTCGCAGGCTTCGGAGAACGGGTTGGAACCGCGCAGGGCGTTGGTGAGGGCGATCTGGACGTGGCCGAACAGCATGGCCTTGGCAGCTTCCTCGGGCACGCCGACGGTGTGGACGGTCTCGTGCAGTGCTTCGTTGAGGAGGGTTCCGATCATGCAGGCCACGGTTTCCACGAGGGTGGGTTCGAGGACGGCGAGCTGGTAGACGGTGACCCAGTGGACGTCGATGACGGGTGCGTAGATGGTGCGGATGACGGCTTCGGCTGCATCGCGGGTGGCGGTGGGGGCGTCGTCGTCGATGGCTGCGACCACGTTCTGCGGTGCGCCTTCGCCGCCGAAGGTGTCGGCCCACTCTTCCTTGGTGGTGCGCTCCAGGAACACGGAGGGGTGGCACGGGTGGGCGACGGCCTGGACGACGTCCTCGCGCTTGGCCAGCAGTCCGGCGTAGGCGGCGGCCGGGTCAAGGGTCAGGAGGATGGAGCCTGCCTTCATCTGCGGGACCACGCCCTCGGAGACGATGCCCAGGACGGTGTCCGGCACGGCGAGAATCACGACGTCGGCGCCCTTGACGGCGTCGTCGGTTGCGGTGATTTCGCGGCCTTCGGCCTGGATGCGTTCCTGGCCGGCGGGGGAGTTCTCACTGTAGAAGACGGTGTGATTGGACTTCTGGAGGTTGCGCGAAACGCGCATCCCCATCTTGCCACCGGCTCCGATAACGGCGACGGTCAAAGTTTCTGCTGACATTTCACTTGCTCCTTAGGAAATCGAGGCTTTGTTGGGTCCACTGGTTTTCGAGGCGGATGGTCTCCGCTTCGGAGTCCTGCCACGGCAGCCAGTGCTCGACGATTTGGTTGATGTTTCTGGTTTTGGGCTGGATCTTCCCGACCATGTAGTCGTAGTCGAGAAGGCCCTCGCCGAGGGGTGCGCCCGAGTACGTGAACCCGACCCATCCCTGCTTGCGGCTGAACGCAAAGTCTTTGATGTGCATGTTCAGGACATACGGCCCGACGGCGTCAATCACCTCACGCGGCATCTCCAGCGCCGCCACGGTGTTGGCGGGGTCGCTGCAGATACCGAGGTACGGGCTGTTGACGCGCTTGACGACGTCCAGGATCCGTTCCGTGGGGACCTGTTCATAGGTCTCGACGGCGATCCGCACCCCGGCTGCTTCGAATTCGGGAAGCACATCGGTGAAGATCCCCACGGCTTCGTCGTTGTCCGGGGCGTGGCCGGGGACGTTGAACATGGTCCGCAGCAGGTCCGAACCCAGAAGGTGTGCGATGTGCAGGAACTTCCGCAGGTGTTCGGGGCGGATGCCCTTGGTCCCGACTTCCAGGGTGATGCCCAGCTCGTCGGCCGTCGTGCGGACGGCGGCGAGGTCGGCGTCGTTCATGTCCTCCAACGGTGCGTAGTCGCAGATCTGGAAGAGGTCCACCCCCATTTCCGCGGCCCGGCGGAGGGCGTCGTGGATGCTCAGCGGCGTGCTGACCTGGTCCGAGAGTTGCCAGAAGAAGGCGTAGCTGCTGAGCCCTATTTTGCTTTGGGAAGCGCCGTTCATGCCGCCACCTCCTGCGCGGCGAGGCGCGCGGCGGTTTCGTCCAGGATGGTCTTCAGCGCTGCGGGGTCGTGCGCGAAGCGGCCCAGGAACAAACCGGCGACGGCGGTGTCCAGTTCCGTGATCAGGCCCGGTCCGGCGCTGCCGCCGTAGATGACCCGGCTGTTTTCCTGGCCCGGGAGGGACTTCAGGTGCTCATCGAGGCCGCGGACGACCGCGCTGATGTACTCCGGGGTGGCTGGTTCGGGTGCGCCGATGGCCCATTGCGGCTCGTAGGCCACGATGGTCCGGCCGGTGGGGCCGAGGGATCCGGCGCGGTTGATCGCGGCGTCGATCTCGGCCATGCACTGTGCGACGGCTTCCTCGGGTGAGCCCGCAGTCAGTTCGCCGACGCAAAGCACCGGGGTGAGGCCGTTGCGGTAGGCCGCCGCGGTCTTGAGTCCGATCACGCGATCGTCCTCGCCGAAGATCCGGCGACGTTCCGCGTGCCCCACTTCCACGTACCGTCCGCCAAGCTCGGCGACGGTCTTGCCGCCGACTTCGCCGGTGTAGGCGCCTTCGTCTTCCCAGAAGATGTCCTGCGCTCCCGTGCCCACATGCGCAGAGCCCAGGATACGGGCGGCCTCGGGGAGGGCTGGAAGGATCGGCAGGACGAACAGCTCAATGTCACCGCTCTGCACGGCCGGGTGCCTCACGGCAATCGTGGCGATATCGCGGCAGTAATCCACGGAGCGCTGATACCCGAAGTACATTTTCAGGCTCACGCCGATCACCGCTTTTGCAGCTACAGCGTTAGCAGGACGTGACACCCTCGTAGTCCTTAATCAGGGTGACTTTCTCTGCCGAGGCGGAGCTTTCGTCGAACGTGTACGTCAGCCATTCCTTGGCCAAGCGGCGGGCGAGTTCGAGGCCGATGACGCGCTGGCCCATGGTGAGGACCTGGGCGTTGTTGGAAAGGATGGAACGCTCCACCGAGAAGGAATCGTGGGCGGTGACGGCGCGGACACCGGGGACCTTGTTCGCTGCGATCGCCACACCGAGCCCGGTGCCGCAGACCAGCAGGGCACGGTCAGCCTTGCCGGCGGCGATCAGTTCAGCGGCGGCGATGGCCACGGACGGGTATGGGGTGTGGGAGGTCGCGTCCACCCCAACATCGGTTACCGATTCAACCAGCGGGTTCGCTTCCAGATCAGCCTTGAGGGCTTCCTTGTACTCGAATCCGGCATCGTCCGATCCGATGACCAGGCGCAGTGCGGCGCTCATGCGTTC
Source organism: Paenarthrobacter sp. NCHU4564 (assembly GCF_052156435.1). Lineage (NCBI taxonomy): Bacteria > Bacillati > Actinomycetota > Actinomycetes > Micrococcales > Micrococcaceae > Paenarthrobacter > Paenarthrobacter sp. NCHU4564. The sequence continues at coordinate 288,952 of NZ_JBQLIS010000001.1, read as the reverse complement.
TCCTTAACAGTGTTCTTAGCGGTGGTTTCACCAATGAGGGTGTTGTGGATCGCCCGGACGATCAGCGCCATGGAGATGGCACCGGCGTCAGGGGTTCCCAGACTCTTTTCCGCGTGCGGGCGTGCCCGGCCCATAAGGGGCAGCAGGTTCGCTGTGGCTTCGGCGGATTGTTCGGCAATGGTCGCGGCTGCGCCCCACGCGTCCCGGAGGGAGCCGCCGTCGTTCACCCGTGCAGTGAGGGCATCGCTGAACGGTGACAGCACGTCCACCAAGGTTTTGTCGCCCACCTTGGCCTTACCGAAGTCCATGATGGAGCGCTTCGCCTCGGCCACTCCGGCGGCGACCGCGGTGGCGTTCGGTGCCTCGTGATCACCGACGGCGGCTCCGACTGCGCGCAGGGCCATGCCCCACAGCGCACCTGAGGTGCCACCGGCCTTGTCGGCCCAGGCATCGGCGGCCAGGTTAAGTACGGTTCCGGCGCCGGCACCGCGTACGACGGCGTCTGCCGCGGCAGCTGATGCGGCGTGGATGCCGCGCTCCATGCCGATACCGTGATCACCGTCGCCGGCGATCGCGTCGATCCTGCCCAGCTCGGCCACGTTCGCATCGATCACGGCCTTGGCTGCATCCAGGGCGGCCAGCACGGACTGGGCGGCGGAGCGGGATTCGTCCGTGGCCTCAGGGATCACGGCCAGCTGCTCAGCGTCGAAGGCGAGTTCGTCGGCGTCGAGCGCCTTTGCGGTGATGGCACCCCGTCGGAAAGCCGGGGCATCCGCCGGGGCCAGCCACAGTTCCTCGAGTTCGGCGTCGAGCCAGAACAGGGTCAGGGAAGTTCCGGCCATGTCGAAGCTGGTCACGAGCTCGCCGACCTGCGGGTCCACCGCCTCGATCCCGGCTTCCGCCAACAGCTGGGCCACGCGGCGGTAGACCACAAAAAGTTCTTCGTACTTCACGCTGCCCAGGCCGTTGAGGATCGGCACCACCCGGGCGCCTTGGACGATTACGCCCTCCGGGACCTCGGCCAGGAGGTCTTTGACCAGCAGTTCGGCGAGCTCATCCGCTGTCGGGATGTCGGTCTCTCCAATGCCAGGTTCGCCGTGGATGCCCATGCCTACCGCCATTCGCCCCGCCGGAACGGAGAAGAGCGGCTGGTCCGCGCCCGGCAACGTGCAACCGGTGAAGGCGACACCGAAGGACCGGGTCCGGTCGTTGGCGCGTTGGGCGATCTCCACCACGGCGTCCATGGAATGGCCGGCCTCGGCGGCCGCGGCGGCGACTTTGAACACGGTCAGGTCGCCGGCGATCCCGCGGCGCTTGTGCTTCTCCGCAAGTGGTGCCGACGAGATGTCGTCCGTGACGGCGATGCTGCGGCAATCGATGCCCTCGGCCCGGAGCTTGTCCTGGGCCTGGGTGAAGTGCAGGACGTCGCCGGCGTAGTTGCCGTAACCGAGCAAAACACCCGCGCCGTTATCCGAGGCCTTGGCCACGTTGTACACCTGCTGCGCGGACGGGGAGGCGAACAGGTTCCCCATCGCAGCGCCGTGGGCCAGACCCTGACCCACCAAACCCGCGAACGCAGGGTAGTGCCCGGAGCCGCCCCCGATCACCAAGGCGACCGTCTCCGGCGTCGAACGCGTGCTCCGGGCGACACCACCTGAGACGCGACGCACCCAACGGCCGTGCGATGCGACGAACCCTTCGATCATCTCGTCAGCAAAAGCTGCGGGTTCATTGAACAAGCGGGTCATGCGGGGCTCCTGGAGCTCTTGGTCTGCAAAATGCGTGTGGTTGGAGAGGGGCGCCCGCCCTTCGGGAGGGCGCCCCGGCTTGTGGGGCGGCTACGGCTCGACGTGGTGCCCGGCGCCCTGGGGATCCAGGGCCTCGGCGGCTACACCCTCTGAAGTCTTGCCCTGGCGGCTGAGGACCACCATGAGGATCGAGGAGAGCAACATGAAGCCGCCCACCACGAACATGGGAACCGTGTAGTTGCCGGTCAAGTCCTTGAGCCAGCCGGTGATGTAGCCGGCGCTGAACCCTGCCAGGTTGCCCACGGTGTTGATCAGGGCGATGCCTGCGGCAGCTGCCGCGCCGGTGAGGAACTGGGTGGGTACGGTCCAGAAGTTCGGCAGGGCCGCGAAGATGGACATGGCCGTGATGGTGATGACGGCGATGGTCGCTGCGGGGGAGCCTGCGAAGAGGGCCAGCGGGATGCTGAGGCCGCCGATGAGTGCCGGAAGGGCGATGTGCCAGGTCTTCACGCCCCGCTTGGTGGCGTCCTTGGACCAGAAGTACAGGGCGAACGCTGCCGGGAGGTACGGGATGGCTGTGATCAGGCCCTTCTGGAAGACGTCGAACTTGGCGCCGTAAAGGCCTTCGAAGCCGGCGATGATGGTCGGAAGGAAGAAGCCCAAGGCGTAGAGGCCGTAGATGAAGCCGAAGTAGATCAGGGAGAGCATCCAGACGCGGCCGTTGCCGAACACGGTGCGGACACTGACGTGCTTGTTGCTGGCTGCGGTCTGCGCCTTTTCCTTTTCCAAGGCGCCGGTCAGCCAGGTCTTTTCCTCGGCGGTCAGCCACTTGGCCTTGGAGGGGTTGTCAGCGAGGTAGAACCAGGCGATGACGCCGACGACGATGGCGGGCACCGCCACGCCGAAGAACATGAAGCGCCAGCCTTCAAGTCCGAAGAACACGCCGTGCTGCTGGATGAGGGCACCGGCAAGGGGTGCACCGATCACGGTGGTCAGCGGCTGCGCCAAGTAGAAGAGGGCCAGGATCTTGCTGCGGTGCTTGGAGGGAACCCACAGGCTCAGGAAGAGAATGGCGCCGGGGAAAAAGCCTGCCTCGGCAACACCCAGGATGAAGCGCAGGATGTAGAGCTGCTCAACGTTGCCGACCCAGGTGAAGAGCAGGGAAACGATGCCCCAGCTGACCATGATGCGGGCAAGCCAGCGGCGCGCACCGAACTTATGGAGGGCCAGGTTGCTGGGTACTTCCAGCAGGATGTAGCCGATGAAGAAGACACCGGATGCGAAGCCGAACTGGGCCGCCGACAGCGCCAGGTCGTTGTTCATGCCGTTGGGCCCGGCGAACGAGATGGCAGTCCGGTCCAGGTAATTGATGAAGAACATCAAGGCAACGAACGGCACCAGCCGGATCGCCACCTTCCTGATGGCGGATTTCTCGACCACTGATTGTGTGGTGTCCACATTGACTCCTAGATATTGGTATCCCCACTGCTCCTGCGTTGGATTCGGGGGCTGACGCATGCGACGGCCGTCTGGGATGCGGCTTGGCGAAGCTTGTGATTTAAACCATAGGCCTCGAAGCTAAATTGGTCAACCGGTTGATGAGTATTGATTGGTCATCCGGTTGCTACGCTGTGAAGATGTCTGTAAATCCAGCCGCTGCAGCGGCCCATATGACGGCAGCGTTGGCCCCCATGGAGCAGGGTTCCGTGGTGTCCGAGGTCGCCGAGCGATTGCTCGCGTATTTCACCAGCGGCGACATCGCTCCCGGCACCCGCCTTCCCGCGGAGCGCCAGCTGTCGGCATCACTGGGAGTCGGGCGGTCAGCAGTCCGCGAAGCCCTGGCGGCCTTGGAGATCCTCGGCATCGTTATCGTCCGGCCGGGTTCCGGAACGTATCTGCGCGACGGCGTCTCCGAGCTCTTGCCGCGGACGCTTAGCTGGGGTTTGATGCTGGGGGAGCCCAGGACGCGGGAGCTCGTGGAACTTCGGAGCGGCTTGGAAATCCAGGCCGTCGAACTGGCGGCACTTCGCATCACCGACGAAGCCCTGGAGCGGATGCGGGCCGACTTGGACGCCATGGAAAAGAACCTGGACAACCTGGCGGCCTTCGTCGAGGCCGACGCAGCCTTTCACCGGGAGATCGCCGCTGCCTCCGGAAATACGGTCCTGGAGGAGCTCCTCCAGAGCATCCGTTCCCTGCTGCGGATCTGGGTGGACCGGGCCCTCACCGACGAAGGGCACGCCGAAGCTGCCCTGAAGGAGCACACGGCGATTTACCAGGCGCTGAAGGCCCGGGATGCTGAGGCCGTGACAAAGAGCATGCGTTCGCACATGGTCACTGCCTCGCGGCGCCTGCTTGCCGGTTTCGACGCCGCCCAGTAAATCCCCTTCCCGCCCCCCGCGAGATGGCATTTGATGACAATGTTTGGCTCAGGCATTGTCATCAAATGCCAACTCGCGAGGTCCTTTCGACGCGGGCTGGCACTGCCGCGGACGTCGAAGGCATCATGGTCTACCTGGCCAGCGACGATTCCGCTTACGCTACCGGTGGCATCTTTACAATCGACGGCGGACTGACAGCAAAGTAGGTATGCATTGACAGAAGCATCAACCCCGGAAGCCCCACGTGACGCCGTCATCACTGCGCCCCATTACCGGCCAGGCGTGATCAAGCACATCGTCCTGTTCCAGTTCCGTGAGACAACATCCCAGGCCCAGCGTCAGGAGATCGAAGACCGGTTTCATGCCCTGCGGACATCCACCAGGGGCGGACAGACGTACATCCTCAGTATCGAGTCCGGCCCCCAGAACAGCCCGGAAGGCCTTCACCGCGGGCTCGAGCAGGGTTTCATCGTCACGTTCGGCTCAGAAGGAGATAGAAACTATTATCTTGGCGAGCCACTGATCACCGATCCTGATTGCTATGACCGAGCGCACCACGAGTTCAAGCAGTTCGTTGGTCCGCACCTGCAGCCAAACGGCATTCTCGTCTTTGACTTTCCCGTAAAGCAGGGCTGACCCGTGGTGAGGGGACTTACCAACACAGAACAAATATGAAAAGAGTTAACGAAATAGCTATGGGTCTTCTCAGTGGGACACATTCAACCACAGGAGGGTGTGGGTGTGCTTTGGATCCTCTGCCTTCTCATCAGTTGATGTAGCCGATGGTGGTGTGGATTGGTGTTGCGTGTTCGGGGCTGGTTCGTATGTACGTGTGGGTGAGTAGTTGTCTGACCCCTTGGTCAAGCTGCCGGTTCGGACGCCCCGCGTCACCGGCGTAGGCAAGAAATCAGCGCGGGCCTGGACTTTGTCTTAGGCCACGACGCCGGGCTGCTGAAGCGCCTTGGGGATGCATGAATCCTCGCCCAGAGCACGACGACATCATCGCCTAACGGGTCGTATCCTCGGCGACGCACTGCCTGGACACAACCCTCATGCCAATGACGGCTCGTCGATCCTCCAAATCCAACAAGTGACGGACCGCAATATAGCATTTGAGTTGTAGAACGCCTAGGTTGTACGATGGGACTCGATGTGGACTGTCGACGTGGGACTCCTGGAGCCGTGGTTGTTAGGTGTTGACCAAAACTCGTATGAGCAGATAGTTGCTGCGTTAGAGCTTCTCGCCGAGCGCGGACCTCAACTTGATCGTCCATTGGTCGACACGGTGGTTCGTTCACGGCATAAGAACATGAAAGAGTTGCGGCCGGGATCAAGCGGGCGATCGGAACTGCGAATCCTATTTGCCTTTGATCCGGAGCGGAGGGCGATCCTGCTAGTGGCGGGGGACAAGGCGGGTAACTGGACCAAGTGGTAGAAGACGAACATTCCGATTGCGGATGACCTATTCGACGATCATCTGAGGATCCTGAAAGGAGAGGCATAGTGGCGAAGTCCATTGAGGAACTACTGGCAGAGCGTCCTGTTGATCGGACTGCTGTGGATGCCCACAAGAAGCGCATGCTCGATGAAGTCCGGGCCTACCGTCTTCGGGAACTCCGCGAAGCCTCGGAGCTGACGCAGGTTGAGCTGGCTGGGCGTTTGCACGTAAGCCAGAACCGGGTGTCTCGCATCGAACACGGCGACATTGATCGTGCCCAGGTCGACACCTTGCGGAAATATGTCGAGGCGCTGGGCGGCCGGCTTCGCGTCGAGGTTGAACTCGGCGACGAACGAATCCAGATCGCCTGACGAACCGACGGGAGCGATCGGCGACTGTAGCCGTCTTGCCCGTACGACGAGGTGAGGAAATAAGGGTGTGCACAATGTGCACACCCTGGGCTTCGGATCTGGTCGCACTTGGGCCGGACTGGCCCGGATTCCGCATGTTTCCGCCGCTTCCCAGCACTAACAAGGGAAGAAATCGCGTTCGAGTCCCACCTCGGGCACCGTATTGTCGCAGGTCAGGGCCAATCTGCCCCTGACTGCTGACAAAACCTCAAAATCTGTTGTTACCGAACTAGCATTTTTTTGTGGCTAGTATCCGGAAACGCGTCAAAAAGGACGGCTCTTCGTCCTTCATGGTGGTCTGGCGCGACTCCAAGGTCCGGAAGCAACAGGGCATCACCGTCGAGTCCGAGTCCGAGGCCGAAACTCTGAAACGGTTGCTTGATGCGATTGGCCAATCCTTCGAAATCGCGCAGCAAGCACTTCTGGATAACAGGGCGGTAATTCCGACTGTCGGCGAAGTGATCCAAGAGCACAAGGACCTGCTGGTCCGACCGTCGAGAGGGACCGTGAAGACGTACCAGACCATGTTGGACCTTCATGTGCAGAAGGTCATCGGCCACGTGCCTGTCGACAAGCTGGACTACCGGATGATTGCGTACTGGGTGAAGTCGATGATGGCCAAGGGACAGTAGCCCAAGACGATCAAGAATGTGCGCGGCCTCAATTCAGCTTCGATGAACACGGCAGAGATGCTGGGCTATGTCACCCGTAATCCGTGTCGGGGCCGTGCAGTTGCCGACCATCGGGAACTTCACCTGTCGAATCTGACTGGGACTCTGCAGTTGAAGAGTGCAAAGAGATACCCATACTTTTGGGCGCAGACCCAGGGTTGGAAGCAATAATGCCGATCGCCATAGATGAACTGCGCGCTTTGCTCCGCTCCGCGAGGAAGCTGACCGCTTAACGGCGCGCAGCTTTGTCCTTGGCCCTTGATGGCAGTTAGCAGAGATCTCATTCTGGATCAAAATTGCGGCGATGACGGTCAGACCCCGTGTCCTTCCGCCCACAGCGAGCACGTCCGCGGCCGCGAAGGATGCAGGCCACGTGGACATCAGTGCGGCCAAGGCAGCTTTGGCTGTGACCATTCTTCGTTGGAGGGCGTCGAAGTCCAGCTAGTCGTTGTTCCCGGTGACGGGCTCGCCGTCGACGATGCAGCTTTCAGGGAACTGGTGCGCATTGGCGGTCATCAGATCTGGAAAGGTCATCGTGAGGTTACTTGCCAAAGAGTCACAGTTTCATCGGCGACCATCAGCCAGCGGTCGCCATCAAACTTCGGGGCATATCAGCTGCCGCCCGGGAGAGCGTTCGCCCGGCAGCGCGGGCACGGCTGTGGCCAGCACCACGTCAAGTCGCGGACGCAGTGAAGGCGATGGGTGCCGCTCGTGGCTGGTCATGCGATCAGGATAGGGCGTCTGGTATGTGCAGCTAATGGGGGCGGGCGTGGGCGTGGATGGCGGGCTTTTAGGTAATATAAAGAAACTTTTGGGGCATCCCGTCACGAAATCAGTCCTTGCACCACTTATGCGAATTTGCCGGGAAGTGCACAAATTGAAGTGTTTTCCTGCCAATTAGAAAAATGTGATTCGTATGGCTTGATCTTTCCATTCACCTGCATTTACGGTTCCTTCAGGCATTGGGGATGTCGCGTAACGCCTCGAGGGACTGGCGGTGGAGGGACTCTTTGTGATCTAACGATGGATGCCGGCGCAGAATTTGGGCTGTGTTGGGACAAGCGAGAAATATTAACGAGGGTGATTCATCATGAGTATTCGTCGAAGCATTGCAGGTAGTGTATTGGCACTTGGTCTTTCAGTAGCCGGAGGTGGGGCTGCGCTAGCTTCCACCTTCTATCCGGCCGAAGGAGGAGTTTGGAATTACGGCGTCACCAGCGGCGTGCATCTGTATTCAGACTAACTTCCAGCAAAACCTGTGCCATAGTTCGTCGACCCAGAACGATTGGGGCTATTCGTCATCGCCGAACGCCCTTGCAGGTACGTGGTCAAACAACTCCCAGCCGACGACGATTTTCCAGAACAATCGCGCCTACTACGGTATCAACGGCTGCTGAAGAGGGGTTGGTGCTGCAGCGCAGGCAGGTGCGTTGCAGCACCGGCCGTAGGGTGCAATGATGTTGAAGATTTTGGTCCGGTTTGCGGCTGCGGCGATCGCGGCGCTGATTGCGCTGGTCGCTGGTGTCTATACAGCTGCAGCGGATCTTGATGGACTGCCGGATTCTGATTTTGTTGCTTCAGTTCGTTACGACGGAAGCCCGCTGTCCAGAGATCAAATAGTTACCAAGCTGGACTCCTACGCCGATGCAACTGGAGTAGGCATCGTACGTGTGGCAAGTGCGCCAGATGATTTCCTCAACAAGCGCGTTGTTTTTTCCTTCGGGTCAGAGAAGATCCAGAACACCAACATTGACTGGTTCTCACCAACGATGAGTGGTTCGATGAGCAAATCCAGCGATCTCGGCATCACGTCACTTAATGGCGTCTACGGTCTTTCCGCAAGCCCTATACAGGCTGCGTCATTCCGGACTTGGATGAGCAACGAATTGAAAGCCGATGTTGTACTTACCGAGAAGACATCTCTTGGGTTGCTGGCCTACGCGCTGCTCACTGTCGGGGCATGGGTCCCGATGTCTGCGGCCATTTTGTTGTTGGGGGCGACGATATTGTCGTGGTACGTGCTGCGAGCCCGAGGTCGGGAGCTGCGCATCATGGCTGGCATGCGGTTATCGCATGTTGTATTCGCAGACCTACGTTCGTTGTTTGGGGCGTTGGCACTGCCGGCTTTAGGCGCCTATTTGATTGCTGTGGTCGTGGTGTTGGCGGCAGGCTTTGGGCGGCTCGCGTACTTCATCTCCACCTTGGCGCTGTTTACGGGTGTTCTGGCGGCGTTCACAGCCGTTGTGGCTCTGCTCCTGGGACTGCTCACTCTTCCCGCTGTCCGTGACATCGCGGCGCGTCGGCCGTCTGAGAGGGGTTCATGGGCTTTCAGCGAGTTGCTGAAAGTAGTGGCCGTGATGATCGTGGCTGCGATTTTGCCCACTGTATCCGGCATTGTGACAAATGCATCAGCAGCCAGTTCGCTAGGAGCGACATGGGGATCCATGGGGGATGGCGTGACCCTCCGCATCGCGAACCGTCCAAGCGAAGCCGAAGAGGTAGCGTTCGCAGGATTGACAAGGGACATGGTAGGCAACGGTGCCGCCCTGTTTTCGATGTCCCTGAGTTCCAATACAGTCAATCTTGTCGATGAGGCTGCCCTCGGGGATTTGAAGACTATGGGATACGACAGTCTTATCCTCACCGATCTTCGGTACCTTGACACCGTCAATGGGGCCAGAGGTGCATCGTGGGGTCCCGTCACCGCTGTGCAATCACTCGACGACCTGCCGGAATCCGTCAAGGGCAAATTGGCCCCAACTCTGAGGCTCTGGACTTTGAACCGTCAGGGACCGGACGTTCAAATCTACGAAAACACCAGCGACGTGGACATTGTGGTGTCAGGAAGCATGGCAGGGACGCTCGCGGTAGGTAAGCACCCGCTTATTCTGGCGGTTAGAGACGTTGCCCAGTTCGACAACTTTTTCCTGGCGTCGGCGGTGAGCCGTGGCAATGTGGTGTTCACGGATCCTGAACGAGTTTCTCAGCTCGTGAAGGAACGGCACATGACGGCAGCCATCCTCTCGATTGATCGAATAGCCGACTTGGGCCTTTACGATGCGCAATCCAAGCAAAGGAACGCCCAATTGGGAGCATCGGCGGTCGCCTTGGCCGCGCTGGCGCTCGTGATGTGTGTGGCAGTAACTGCCTGGATCTTCGCACTCCTACGGCGGCGCCGTTGGTTCGTCCAACGCGTGGCCGGGAACTCGTGGAGCTCCATACTCCTGCCAAGGCTTCTATGGGAGTCGATCGCAGCGACGTTGTTCGGAGTTGTCATGGCCTTGTCATTCGACATGCAGGATCCCTCCAGCATGTGGATTTCCGCGTTTGCGCCGCTGGCCTACTTCGCTGTTGCCTGGTCCATGCATCAGTGGGCGGCTACGACTACTTTCCGTACGACGCTCGCACGAAGGGGATAGAACAGATGCAATTGCTGGCTGACAGTGTTTCTGTGGTCATTGATGGGAAGTCCGTTTTGAACTCGGTTTCTGTGGAAGCCAAACCAGGGCGCATGCTTGTTCTTGCCGGCAGCAGCGGAAGTGGCAAGACAACGCTGTTGAACGTTCTCGGGCTATTGAGCCGGGCCGAGAGTGGTCGCGTGGTCGTCGGCGACCAAGAGACCAAGAAATGGAATGATTCCAAACGGCGCCGGTTCTGGAGAAATCACGTTGCCTTCGTTTTCCAGGATTATGGGCTCATTGAAGAAGCCAGTGTCGGCTACAACGTGACAGTTGGGCGCCGGGGTGTATTCGGGTTACCTCAGTCCGACCGTGAACGACTGGAACATGTCCTCAAGCATGTTCTCTTGTCCGGTCGTGGCAAGGAGCAAACGGCGCGGTTGAGCGGGGGCGAGAAGCAACGTGTTGGACTGGCGCGGGCAATGTTTCGCGCGGCTGATATCGTCCTTGCCGATGAACCGACAGCGTCGTTGGATCGCAGAAATCGTGAGCTTGTGATCAATTTCCTCAAGGAAGAGGCCCGGCGCGGTGCCACGGTAGTTGTAGCCACACACGATGAAGATCTGATGGCTGCCGGTGATGACCTTCTGCGGCTGGGCGAACCGGAATCGGGGTCAGCGAAGCCGGACTGACCGGAGACTTTGGAAAGCTGGCTTTGCCAGCATCTGGGCCTTTGACGCGGAAGAGCAAGACGTGGCTGAAGGAAGGTCGTCCGCCGCTGTCGTTGGCAATCTTCATCAGGTCCGGTCAGCAGCCGATGGGTTGCGGGCACATTTTCTGCATTGTCGTTCCCACAACTTGTCGTGTCGTTCGCAGTCGTGGCGCTTTCAGTCCTGAGGCGAATGGCTCCATCTGTTCAGACGAGCCTGGACAAGCCGAGCTCTCTCGCGGTCACGGCATCGACGAGCTCAGCACCGATATAGGCATTTCCGTCGAGCTGTAACGTCACTCGTTTGTGCCCCAGTAAAAAGGCGCAAGCCGACGGCTCCGCGTTAGCCAGACACCTCCAGGTCAGGGCATCTCAAGGTGGATACTTTCGGCGGTGTTTTTGTTGCTGTTCCAGTCTGCCATGATGCCGGCTCCGAGCGTGTGGTCGGTGAGGCGTGCGAATCGGTCGCCGAGGTCGGTGTCGAGGGCGAGTTGGAGGTGTTGGTGGGCTTTGGATCCTCTGCCTTCCCACCAGTTGATGTAACTGATAGTGGTGAGGATGGGTGCCGCGTGTTCCGGGCTGGTCCTGGTGTACACGTGAAGGAGCAAGTCCTTGGCCCATTCGATGCGTGACCAGTTCGGTGTTGAGTCCGTTTGGGCGAAGAGGATTTGCTCGAGGTAGGCGGTGACGATGCGGGCGAAGTGGATCTCCTGGCCTGGTTGTTTGGGGAGGTCGATGCGTAGCGTGGCGCCGACTTTGCTTTTGTCGAGGGTGATGCAGACGAGGCTTTCTGGTGGCCAGAACCCGAGGGTGTGGCCGATGAAGCTGAGCAGGTCGGCGGGGTCTTTGTGGTGAGCGTATTCATGACCGACTTCGTCTGACGATCTAGGTGTGCTCATTCATGGGCGGACATGCGTCCGGGACCATGATGCGTGGCGCGGATATTTGAGCTGCAGGGCCGCTTCATCCCGGCGTCGAAAATCGCAACCGTTGCATGAGGCCGAACGACAGGCGCACCCGGAAGATCCTGGCGCGCTGGTTGGAAGCATGTGTCAAGCTGCGAAGCGGCATGATCCCAGTTGCGCGTTCCAGGCACCTGCCTTAGAACTACGGGCCGCAATGCCTAGCTTGCTGGTTCAGATTCGTTATCACTCATAAGATGGCTGCGGCACGTCGGACGGTTTTATGGGAGTCGGGCCCCGCGGCATTCACAATGCCTGTCAATGGCCACTAGTTTCTGCCCACCGGCGGCCAGTTAAAGTTCCCGCTGGTGGCCAGTAAAACTGCCCGGTGATGGCCAATAGATCTGCCCACTGATCGGTTTCGGCGGGATTGGCCATCGTCGGGGCTTGTTAGTTCAGTTGGGTGACTCCTTTCCCGGCGAGGGCTTGGGTGAGGCGGATGGAGTCGCCGCTGGTCTGGCAGACGTGCGCGTGGTGCAAGAGCCGGTCCACTGTGGCTGTTGCGAGGGTTTTGGGCATGAGTTCATCGAAGCCGGCCGGGTGCAGGTTCGAGGAGATCGCGACGGAGCGTTTTTCGTAGGCTGCGTCCACGACCCGGTAGAGTCCTTCGGCGGCGTCGGTGGCTACCGGCAGGAGCCCGATATCGTCAATGACCACGAGTTCGGCGCGCAGGATTCTGGTCACGGCGCGGGTGACGCTGTCATCGGTGCGGTGGGCGCGGATGAGGGCTCCGAGGTCTTCGAGCCTGAACCAGGCCACGCGCATCCCGGCTTCGACGGCTTGCTGGCCGAGGGCTTCGAGGAAGAACGTTTTCCCGGTCCCGGAGGGCCCGCAGACGACCAGGTTCTCGCGTCGGGTTATCCATTCCAGGGTGCGCAGGGCCTGCTGGGTTGGGCCTGGGATGGAGGAGACGGCCGGGTCCCACGCGTCGAAGGTCTTCCCGGTCGGGAAGCCTGCTGCTTTGCGGCGGGTGGCGAGCATGGACCGGGCCCGGCCGGCGGCTTCCTCGGCGAAGAGTGCCTTGATTGTCTCGGCCGGTTCCCAGCGTTGGGCGCGGGCGGTCGCGATCAGTTCAGGCGCGAGGGCCCGGGCGTGGGGCATTTTCAGTTGCCGCATCAGCGCTTCGAGCTCGGCCGGCAGTGGCGGTGCAGTGGTGTTCGTGGTGGTGACCGGGCTCATCGGTTCGGTTCCTCCTGCGTGGTGGAGGCGGTGACGCCCAAACGTGCCCAGGCGCTGGTGCCCTGGGTCAGGGAGCGGGTTTCGTCCGCGGAGTGGGTGGTGGTGCGGGACTTTCCGGCGTTCAGGATCGAGGCCAGATCCCCGTGAGCGAACCGGCCGTGGAAGGCTGCGTTGCCGAGGGCTTTATCGACTTCAGCGGTGCCGGCGATTTTGGCCAGGGTCACCGCTTCGGCCATTTTCACGTTCATCCGGGCCGTGCCTGCCGCGGCGGCTTCAACGATCCAGGTCCTGGCGCCCTCGCCGATACCGAGGAACTCTGCTTCGTCAGCGGTGCGGGCCTTCACCGCATAATCACCCGGGACCCGGGTCCTGGTCCCGGGAAAGTGTTCATCGTTGATGGCAGGGCTGCCGGGCCTGGCCCGGTGATGTCGGGCGACCTCGACCGGACCGGTCCGGCCGTGGTGGACGATGATGACCTGCTCATCGGTTCCGGCGCCGTGGGAGCGGACGAACACCCTCGCCCCGAGCAGCTGCGCAGGGACCGAATACTGGGCGTTCTCGAACGTGACCATCGGGGTGTTCTCCGCGACGGTGCGGGAGAGCCCGAACACGACCGTGTGCGCGGTCTCGGGGACCCGGTGCAAACGCGGGGCCTCCTCGGCCAGGGCCGCGGCCGGTTTACGGCGGGTCACCCGGTGCTCGCGGTTGTTCACTTCGTCCATGAACGCCGCGCACGCCTCCTCAAGCTCACCGAACGTGGAGTATTCGGCCCGGAGATTCGTAGCAGTGGGGACCAGGTCGGCTTTGGCCAGCTTCACTGATGCTTCGACGCCGCCTTTTGTTGCGGGGTCCGCGGGCTGGCACGTCAGTACCGTGACCCCGTAATGGCGCGCGAAGTCCAAAGTCTGCTGGTTCCTCACCGGAACCCCGGCGACGTGGGTGGTGGTGAGGGTTTTCTCGTTGTCCGTGAGCACATAGGTCGGTGCCCCACCGGCGATACGGAAGCACCGATCCAAGGCGGCGAACACGCTCGGCGCGGTCCGGTCCCGCAACGGGATCACGATCCGGAACCTGGAGAACGCCAACCAGGCAACGAACAAGATGGTCTTCATCCCCTCGATGCGGGGACCGTCGCCGAAGTCGTACTGCAGCCACATCCCCGGCTCCGTGATCCACGGCCGGTGCACACGAACATGACCCAGCCGCCAGGCGGCCTTGACCTGTGCGACGGCGCGACGGGTGGACCGCTCCGAACCCTCATAGCCCAGAGCGATGAGTTTCTCGTGGGCTTTGTCAGCACGGATCCGGCCCTTGGAAGCCTCGACCCATTCCTCGATCTTGGGCAGAAACGCGTCAGTGACACGATCCCTGGCGGCGGGTTCGGCGATGGGACGGCCCGCGTCCCTCGCGGCGACATGCCTGGCGACAGTGTGGTGCGAGCAGCCCGTCAGCTCCGCGGTTGCCCGCAACGATCCGGTCAGATCGTAGGCAGCGAGTATTTCCATGATTTCTCCGTCAGACTTCATACAGGGCCTCTTCCTGGCGAATTTTGATGCGACTAGACACCGTCATCAAATCCCGGGGAGAGGCCCCCGCCGCTTAAGACGCGGCAGGACAAGTAAGGAAGTGGGCAGATCTCATGGCCACCGCTGGGCAGTTCTACTGGCCATCAGTGGGCACTTTCGTGGCCGCCTACGGGCAGTTTTTCATGGCCGCTAACAAATGCCCTAATGGATATTGACAGAGTCGACACTTCTTTGCCATATCAACCCTGAACCATAGATCCGTAATGATGTTGAGGTGGAGTTGAGATGTTTTGTCTTGTCCATAAGCAGCTTGAACATGCCAGTGAATGGCAGGGTGAGACCGAGTTCTAGTCGCGTTGAGCCGAGTCCTCAGCCATTGGCAACGATTTAACTACGTCGAGTATCAGAGTGACATAGCGGGTTGCTTCTTTTATGTGGACCGACGCTTTCCGGTGTACAGCCTAGTTGCGTGCTCTGAGCGCATTGGCAAGCTCACCATACTTGGCGCTGTCGATTAGCCGTGCTTCGACGGCACCAACGAGCACTGCATTGGGGTTGGATCGGGGAATCGCGGCAGTCTTGAACTTTCCCTGCCGCCGCGTCGGCTCCGCTTCCAAAAGCGCGACGGCGGATATCAGGGCTCCATCGGGATCGTTCTGTTCGAGCAGCCTCTCAGCCTCTGTCCTCCGTGACTGCATGGCGTTGGGACTGAACTGGGAAATCCATCCCCTGAATGACACTTGGAAAGCTTCTGGGTCCTTCTGGTTCGGAATCAGTGACTTAAACCAGAGAGTAGTTCCGGAACAGCATCGGACGTGCCTTTGATGAGGAGTACGTTTGGAGTTTCACGCTTTAGTGCTGCGAGTGCGGCAAACTGTTGGTCTGCTTCGCTACCGATGTCAACGACCAAGATGGTCGCCCGTTGAGCGCACCTGGGAGAGCTCAAGCGTCTCCTCTCGCGCGTCCTCGGCCGCGCGACGGATGAGGATCCCTGCCGAGCGCCATTCGGCGCAATACTGCTGGGCTGTTTGGGGCAGCTCGAAGCTGTGGGAGCGAAGCTCTTCAAGGTCGTCCTCGATCCGTTCGAAGAGGACCGGAGCAGGGACTCGCCAGACGTCACCGCCGAGTTGCTTTTCGAGGATCGCGATCGCGACCGGAGCGTTACGCGCGCGGAGCATGGCCCAAGCGGGATCCGACGCCTGGAGGCGGCGGGCCTCAAGAGCGGCGCGCAGAATGCTCACCGGTTTATCCTAATGGCTATCACTCCGTCAGGAAGGGATGCATCACTCTCCAGGGTCGTAGGTGCGCCATTTCCGCCCATTATTGAGCTAAACGGCATTCCGTATTCATCAAGCGCCGATCTTGCATGGTCGATGATTCATTCCTCGGCTTCGGGCTCGAGGGTGGTGGCGGCATCGAGGGCGTCGTCGACGACGATGAGGTCGTTGTCCCGGCCTGCGGACAGGGGAATGGAGTGCTCGCCGTATTTGTTGTGGGCGAGGTCGACAGCGTCGCTGGCGTTGGTGATGTTGAGCCGGCGGAGGAGCCGGGCTATGTCGAGGATGTCCTTGTCCCGTTCGGCGGCGATCTTCATGGCCAGAAGTGTTTCAGGGTCTGCTGCTTGGATGGCAAGTCCGTCGAGGTGTTCGAATTTGACCCAGCCGGCGTTCTCCGGGAGGAAAGCCGTAGCGTTGGAGTTGAGCCAGCCGGGCGCGAGGTCGTAATCCGCGGCCATGTCCGCGACGACGGCGTCGACAGCGGTCTTGTCGGCGTAACTGGCGTCGATGTCGGCGGTGGGGCGGTTGTCGATTCCTTGGAGGATGAGGGCTGCGCCGCCGACGAGTTTGATGTCGCCGTGGATGTCGCGCTGTTGCAGGCGGCGGCCGAGTTCTTGGAGGAGGGCGAGGATTTGTGCTGCGTTGATTTCTCCGGCGCTCATGCGGCGGCCAGGCTACGTTCGCGGATGAAGACGTTCATGGCGGCGAGTTCTTCCGGTGTTTCGGACATGGTGAGTTGCTTCATGGGTTCGCGGACGTGCCGGTAGGACTCTGCTGGCATCCATGCCGCGTCGAGGGGTTTGATGCGTTTGGTCCAGGACGGTGCAGTCTGGCCGAGCCGGTGGGCAGTGTAGTTGGTGATGCCGGCGAGGGCGGCGGACCAATGCGGGTCCCTGAGCCGGGGGCTTCGTTGAAGAAGCGGTCTGCCGGCCCTGAGAGAGCCGGTTGCGTAGTCGGCGAGCATCTTGATGGCGAATTCGAAGTCGCGCCTTGCAATCAGTTCGTTGAAGGTTTGGGCATAGTCGCGGCGGGCGGGGTCATGGTCGCTGCCGCGGGGGATGGGGTCGGTGGCTTCCAGTGACAGGCCAAGGGCCGCCATGACGGCGAGTGTTTTGCCGAGTTCGGCGCGTTCATGACCGGCTTCGAGATCTATAAGGAACTTTCGGGACACCCCTGCCTTGTCGGCGAGGGCCTTTTGGGAGAACCCGCGTTCCTGGCGGCGGGTACGGATGATCGCTCCGGCTGAGGCCGGTGAGCTGATGCTGGTCCTGGATGTCATGGTGCACTCCCTTCCCGATCATTGTGTCACCGAGTGGTGACAATTGGATGCCAGCGACCAGCGTTGAAGCCAGTCAGAGTTGCTTCCTGGCCATTCAGGAAGTCGATGGCCGCTCCGACGTTAACGAGGACGACGGCGGGAGGTATCCTCCCGCCGTCGTGAACCGATAGGCTTTCGGCCCCGGACTAAGCCCGGCGCTCAGCCCGCAAGCTTGGAATGCTCGCCCAAGCGGTGCCATGAACGGTTGTGGTAGACCAAGGCATCGCCGGGTTCGCCGACTTGGACGTCACGCATCACGCGGGACTCCAGGGCGTGAACGGCGATGATCGTGGACGTTCCCACCTCCATGCGATCGACGACGGCGCAGCGCACCCAAGCGCGGACATCGTCATACACCGCTTCGCCGGTTGGGAGAGACGACCAGCGGTGCGTCTGGTCAAAGCGGTCGGCGCCGGGCGTCGCTCCGAACTTCGCCAGGTCGACGTCGTGCGCGTCCAGCAGGTGCACGACGACGGTTTCCGCGCGCGACAGCACCTCGGACGCAGAGGACAATGCCGAGACCGAGAAAATCAGCAACGGAGGTTCCGCACTCACCGAGACCACCGACGATACCGTCAGTGCCACCGGTCCTTCACCGGCATCCGCCGTGATGACGGCGACACCGCCCGGGTGGCCACGGAACAGTGCTTTGAAGTCTTCTGCCGAGAGGGAAGACGGGAAGCTTTGCTGTGGGCCGTTGAGCCACGTGTCAGTGGGGTAGGCGTGAAACATCCTTAGGACACCCTGGGGGAGGAGCCGGCGAGTTCCTCACGGATGATGTTCGTCCCTGCGCTGAGAGCACTCAACTTGGCCAGTGCGACGTCCCGGGGGAACGGTGCCATGCCGCAGTTGGAGCTGGGGATGAGCTTGTCCGCATCGACGAACTGCAGGGCCTTGCGGAGGGTGTCGGCAACCTCTTCCGGGGTCTCGATGGTCTCGCTTGCGACGTCGATGGCCCCAAGCATGACTTTCTTGCCGCGGAGGAGTTCGATGAGGTCCATGGGCACGTGCGAGTTCTGGCATTCCAGCGAGATGATGTCGATGCTGGAGCTCTGCAGCAGCGGGAATGATTCCTCGTACTGGCGCCACTGTGAGCCGAGCGTCGCCTTCCAGTCATTATTCGCCTTGATCCCGTAGCCGTAGCAGATATGCACGGCGGTCTCGGTGCGAAGTCCTTCTGCTGCCCTCTCAAGCGCAGCCACGCCCCAGTCCTTGACCTCATCGAGGAAGACATTGAACGCGGGCTCGTCGAACTGGATGATGTCCACGCCGGCCGCTTCCAGTTCTTTGGCCTCCTCGTTCAGGATCGCGGCGAACTCCCAGGCCAGCTTCTCGCGGCTCTTGTAGTGGTCATCGTAGAGCGTGTCCACCATCGTCATGGGACCCGGAAGAGTCCATTTGATCGGCCGGTCGGTGGTTGCGCGGAGGAACTTTGCGTCTTCGACGAATACCGGTTGCTCGCGGCGAACCGGTCCGACGACGGTCGGCACGCTGGCATCGTAGCGATCGCGGATACGCACGGTCTTGCGCTGTTCAAAGTCGACCCCGCTGAGATGCTCAATGAAGGTCGTGACGAAGTGCTGGCGGGTTTGCTCGCCATCGCTGACGATGTCGATGCCGCGCCGGGTCTGCTCGTGGATGGCAATGCGCAACGCATCCTGCTTGCCCTCGAGCAGCGCATCTCCCTCCAGCTTCCAAGGGGACCAAAGCGTCTCCGGCTGCGCAAGCCACGATGGTTTCGGCAGGCTTCCGACAACGGTGGTAGGCAAAAGTGTGTTCATGATTGACGATTCTCCGTGGGTCAGTTGACGAGAGCGGGGTATTGGGCGTTCCACTGGTCCAACAGGTCCTTGTGGGGCGTGATGAAGTGCTCCTCCGTGTACTTCGCCTGCGTGACCGCGAGCTGACTGCGTTCGGCGCGGTCGTAAGCGATCTGGGTCCGCGAGTAATCCTGCTCTCCCAGGCTCGGCTGGTAGACGGCTGCGGCGGCGGAGTTCGCGTTGTAGACCTCCGGGCGGTAGATCTTCTGGAACGTCTCCATGGTGCTGATCGTGCCGATGAGCTGCAGGTTGGAGTAGTCGTTGAGCAGGTCGCCGCGGAAATAGAAGGCGAGCGGCGCAACGCTGCCGCGTGGCATGAAGTAGCGGACCTGCAGCCCCATCTTTGCGAAGTACGCGTCCGTCAGCGAGAACTCGTCCTGCTGGTACTCGACGCCCAGGACCGGGTGATGGTTCCCGGTTCGCCGGTACGTCTTGCTCGTGGAGACGCTGATGCAGACCACTGGCGGCTGCGGGAAGCGTTCCTGGCCTTCCGGGGAGTTGAGGAAGTGCTGGAACAGTTTGCCGTGAAGATCGCCGAAGTCCTCGGGAACGGTGGGCTTGCCTGAGTCCGCAGCTGCCGCTGGCAGTACTACGCTGAAGTCGAAGTCGCGGACATAGGAGGAGAAGTTGTTCCCTACGATCCCTTGGTGGCGGACCCCGTTGTGCAGGTCGACGATCTGGATGTCGAGAACCTCGAACAGTGGGAACCGCTGATCCGTGCCTTCCGCAGTAAATTCTATCTGCACGGAGACGATCTCAAGCTCGACGGTGTAGCGGTCCCGGTCAGGGTTGTCCCAGTCTGCGAGATCGTTGAAGCGGCGCCGCATCATGGTCAAGGCGTTGCGGAGATTCTCCTGGCGGTGCTCGCCCCGAGCGAGGTTGGCGAAGTTCGTCGTAATCCGGGAGTCTGCCGACGGGGTGTAGTCCTCGTCGAAGCGGGTCGTGGTGATGCTGAAGGTGAAGTCGTCTGCCATGTGCTGCCAATCTATCGATGATCGGCCGGAGACGGCCTTTCAAAAGGGGATGTATCCATGGTGCAACCCTTCCGGAGGTATCGGGTAACTAGGCGTCACTATGAGTTGATATAGAGTTTTCCTATGCCACAGCTTTCGAGCGGACTGACCCTGCAGCAGCTCCGTTATTTCATAGAAGTTGCAGCGGAGGGATCCATCTCCGCTGCTGCCGATCTTCTCTACGTAGCGCAGCCCACAATGTCCGCAGCGATGAAGGACCTTGAGGCCAGGGTAGGCCGTGCGCTCCTGGTTCGCTCCGCCCGCGGGGTTACCCTCACCGCCGACGGGGTGGAGTTCCTCGGCTATGCGAGGCAGGTCGTCGAGCAGTTCGCCCTCCTCGAGCAGCGCTACCTTGGCAGGCCACCAACGCGACGTCTGCTCGGGGTGTCTACGCAGCACTACTCGTTCGCGGTGGATGCCTTCGTCAGGATGGTCAAGGCCGCGGAGGTAGCCGAATACGAGTTCTCGCTGCGTGAGTCCCGCACCTGGGACATCATCGAGGATGTCCGGACGCTCCGCAGCGAGATAGGCATCCTCTACCGGAACGATTTCAACCGGAAGGTCATCGACAAGCTGCTCCGGGATTCCGGGCTCGCGTTCACACCGCTTTTCCTCGCCGATCCTCACATTTTCATTTCACGGAACAACCCGCTCGCCTCAAAAGAGCGTGCGACCCTCGCCGATCTCGCCGGCTTGCCGCGGCTGACTTTTGATCAAGGTGCGAATAACTCTTTCTACTTCGCCGAGGAGATTCTCTCCACCCTGTCCAGCAAGCAGGAGATCCGGGTCTCTGACCGTGCCACGATCTTCAACCTCATGATCGGGCTCCACGGCTACACGATCTCCACGGGTATTATCAGCGGCCAACTCGACCCGGAGATCGTCGCCATCCCGCTTGACGTTGATGAACGCATCGAGATCGGTTGGATCGGCCACGCCTCGATTCCGCTCACCGACCAAGCGCAGCGCTACCTCCAGGAATTGCGGGCCGTCGTCGCTGAGTTCGGCGTAGCACTGCTCGACTGATTCCAGGCCCAGTGGCGGCCCCAGACCTTCGGGGTCCGGCCCTGCTCAGCACCGCTCACTGTGGTCGCTGAATCAGCCATTCCTTAATGGTCCGGGCTTCCGGCAGGACCTCGCGTGTTGCCTGCGTACTCATATCGAACTGCCCGGTGCGCAGCCATCGCCACATGGTGGTGAGGTCTTTCCCAACGAACCGTTCAAACAGTTTCTCCGGCATCGGCAGCCCGCGGGGCTTTCGCCCGGTCTGTTCCTGCCATAGGGTGCGGCACTCATCTATTGACCGCACGTCCGATGCCAGTCCCAGCACCGCGCCCCTCCACCGTTCAGGGTCGGCGAACATCCTGGCGGCGATGGCGCCCAAATCGTCAACGCACAGCCAGCCCACGGGCCGGGCAGGGCCCATCAGCTTTGGCATCAGGTGCCAAGTGGAAAACTGTGGGTAAAAACCTCTGTCCGTCATCAGTTCCATGAAGGCCATTGGTCGGAGCACGGTGAGTGGCAGTCCCAATTCGCGAAAACGCCGGGCGATGACAAGCTTCGAGTCCCAGGAGCCGACGCCTGTCGGCTGATCGCTGACCCCTGCAGCCCCGTACACCACGTGGCGTATGCCCGCTTCAGCTGCGGCCGCCGCCACGTTGTTGCCTTGCCGGATTTCGCTGTCGATTCCACTGGTCATGGGGTTCTGGACGTTGAAAAGCCCGTGAGCCCCTTCGAATGGCGTCCTTAGAGAGCCGGGATCCTCGGTGTTGGCCTGCTGGACCTCAGCGCCGAGCGCGCGTAGGGCGTGTGCAGCGTCGCTGGATGGGTTTCGGGTCAGGGCACGTACGTGCCACCCGTCCTTGAGGAGGTGACGGACCACGGCCGAGCCCTGCCGGCCGGTCGCACCCACCACTGCCACCACACCAGGAGTCTCACTGCCCGAGGAATAGGCCATGGCTTAGTATCCCATTCGGGTAGAAAGTTTGACCCGGGACGGAAGGAACAACCCACCCCGTCCGGACGGATTGTCGTGCTCACGCCCGACGGCGACCACTCGCCGTCGGCCTCCTGTTGTCACCGGCGGTGCGGCCAGCCTCAGGCCGTGACCTCCACCGCCGGGGCCGTGACCTGCGGCAGCCACCCCAGTTCAGGGGCGATCCTGTTGGCGAAGTCCGTCAGGATTTGCACGTAATCCTCAACAGAGAACTCGTAGGGCAGGTTGATTTGGAGCTCCGTGGCTTCGGCGACCACCGGGTCGGCCAGGAGCGCCTCGACGATCTGCTCGCTGGTGCCCACAAGGTCAGGCGCAAACAGTGTGCGGCGCTCGCCGTGGGGTTGCAGGGTTCGTTCGAACCGGCTCTCGCCATAGGCGCGGTAGCGTAAGCGGGTTTCTACGCTGGCGCCGTCAAGCGGGACCACCACCCGCCCGACGACGACGCGCGGCGCCTGGGTGCCGCGGTAGCCGGCCAGGTAGCGGGATATATTCGCGCCCTGCGCCTCGGCGAACACATCACTGGACTCCCCGGAAACAATGTTTCCCACCACCAGGTTCACCCCCTGCGCGGCGGCCCACTCCGTGGATTTCGCCGAGCCTGAGCCATACCAGATCCTGTTCCGCAACCCGGGGCTGTAGGGCTGAAGGCGGGGTCGCTGGACGTTTCCCGGCGAATGGATGACTGTGTCCACACCGCCCAGGAAAGTGCCTTCGAGGTTCTCCAACAAGCGCTCGATCCGGCGGTGCGAGACGTCGAAAGTGCGCCAGTCGCCGTCGAACACTTTGTCCCCCAGCAGTTCCGCGTGAGGCGGTGTGCCGGCGCTCAGGCCGATCTGAAGGCGACCGCCGGACAGGACATCGGCTGTGGAGATGTCCTCAGCCAGCCGGAACGGGCTCTCGTAGCCGATCGGGATGACGCCGGTGCCCAGTTCCAAGCGTGAAGTGCGTTGCGAGGCTGCCGCAAGGAAGACCGTGGCCGAGGAGATGCCGTGTTCCAGGTGCCGCTGACGGACCCAGCCGCCGTTGTACCCGAGCCGCTCACCGAGTTCGAAGAGTTGGAGGGTTTCTTCAAGGCCGCGGCTGGGATCGTTGTCCGGATAGTTTCCGGGCGTAAGGAAGCTGATGGACGTGAGGTTGCTCATGAGGCTGCTTCTTCCAGGTCGGGTCGGGAGAGTTCGGGAACACGGTGGGCGACGGTTTCGGGAAGGCCGAGGTTTTCCCTCAGGGTGCTTCCCGGATACGCAGAGGGGTAGACGCCTCGCTCTTGCAACGCGGGAACCAGCAGATCCACGACGTCGCCCAGCCCGTCGGGGAAGGCATGCGGGGTGACGTTGAGGCCGTCAAAGGCATCCGAGCGGACGTAGTGCGCCAACTGGTCCGCGACCGTGGAGGCCGAGCCAACGAACCCCCGCCGCTCGGACAGGTGATGGACCAACTGCCGGATGCTGAAACTGCGCTCTTCGGCCAGCGCCCGCCACTGCCGCGATTTCACTGTGGGTTCATGGCCGGTGTGGACAATGCCGTGGGTGTGGCTTTGACGGGAGGCCACGGGGTCGAAGGAGGGCAGGGGACCATCCAGGTCAAGCGCAGAAAGGTCCGTGCCCCACACGCTCTCGATCGCTTGAAGGACGGCGCGGTCGTTGAGGGCGAGTTCCTTATAGTAGGCGGCCTTTTCGATGGCTTCGGCGTCGGTTTCGGCGACCACCAGGTTGGCTCCGGGGAAAATCTTGATGTCGTCGCCAGGCCTGCCGTAGGAGCGGGCGCGACGCCGGATATCGGCGGTGAAGGCCACGGCGTCGTCGAATTCGATGTGGTGGGTGAAGATTCCTTCGGCCCGACGTGCGGCGAAGTCCCGGCCCTCGGCGGAATCCCCGGCCTGGAAGTAGACCGGCTGGCCTTGCGGGCTTCCCGGAACCTGCGGTGTGGTGTCGATGCTGCTGAACTTTCCTGCCCGCCGGACGTGCCGGGGTTCGGGCGACCACGCAGTTGCCTCCCGCGATGACGCGATGGAGCCGGCCGGGAAGCCGTCCCGGAGTTCCTGCACCGCAGCGACGTAATCCTCGGCGTGGGTATAGCGATCCGAGTCGGGCAGGAAACCGCCACGACGGAAATTCCCGCCGGTCCAGGCGTTGTCCGTGGTGACGATGTTCCAGCCCGCCCGCCCGGCCGTGAGTACGTCCACTGTGGCCAGGCGGCGGGCCAGGTCCACCGGGTCCGAATAGGTGGTATTGAGTGTGGCAACGAGCCCGATATTGCTGGTCTTCGCTGCCAGGTATGCGTATAACACCAGGGCATCCGGCCGGCCCGTAATGGCGATGTCGTTCAGTTTCCCGAGGTGCTCCCGGAGCCGAAGGCTTTCCCCAAGGAACACGGTGGAGAACAATCCGCGCTCAGCGCTTTGGACCAGTTCGGCGTACTTGTCGAAGTCGTAGTAGTCCTCCAGGCGCCCGGCTTTGCTCCAGTCGTAGTTGGGGCTGAAGGGCTGGAACAGCGCCAAATGGATACGGGCCTTCGGACGGACATAATCGATGCTCATGCTGGCTCCTTGCTGGTGGCGAACGAGTTCACGGCCTCGGGCAGGCCCAGGGATTCACGGAGCGTGCTCCCTGCGGCCGGTGGAACAAAGACCCCGTTGGAGATGAGGCCCGGGACTACCTCGGCGGCGAGCACTTCCAGTTCGATGTCCAGGACGCCGGGCAGCAGCCTGACGCCATCCACGACGCCGGACAGCTCAGTCAGCAGGACGCGTAACCCTCCCGCGTCCCCCACAAAGCGCAATACATCCGGCGCTGCCGGCCACGGGGAAGCCGCGTCCAGCGCGCGGAGACGTTCGTCGGCCAGGAAAGTGCCGGCGTCGAGCACTATCTCGAGGTCAGCCACAACGCGAAGGACGCCCCGCCGTCGTTGGTCCGCCGCTGCAGTGGCGACACCGGCGACAGTGGCGGCACTGACCACTACGACGTCCGGCAGCTCAGCAGCCAACTGCCCGGGACGACCGAACACCACCGGCCGGCCTTGCGGTGGCCGGGGTGTGATGGACGGTCCCTTGATGGAGAAAAACTCGCCTGCGAAGTCCGCGTAGTGGAACTTGTCGAGGTCCAGGAAGCGGTTGTTGGCGGTGTCGGCGATAAAGACGCCGTCCTCCCAGGTGTCCCATAGCCGACGTGCAGCCGCGACTACCTCCGCGGCCTCGCGTTGGACCGCGTTGCGGTCATGGACCGGTTCAGAACCATAGCCCGCGGCGATCGCTGGCGACTCCAACGCCTCGGCCAGCCAGCCTGAGCGGCCGCGCGCTGCCCAGTCCAGGCTGGCGAGCTGGTTGGCCAGGTGGAAGGGTTCCGCGTGGATCGTGTTGATGGCCGGAACCAGACCCAGCCGGTCCGTCGCGGCAGCTGCGAACGCCGCAACTCCCGTGGTGTCCAGGCGTCCCGTGACGTTGGGGCTGCCGTGCAGTGTGCCTTCACGGAACGTGGCGAACGTGAAACCGGCGGCTTCTGTCTTCGACGCGACGGCGGCGATGCGCTGTGGCGTTAACAGTTCCGTCGGCGGGTGGTTGGCGTGGCGCCAGGCAGCCGGGTGGGCTCCGTCGCCGTCCAATTCAATACCGAGTGCAAACTTGCTCATGGAAATCCCCTACTTCCAGATCGCGCGTACGTATTGCTTCTGCCATAGCTCTTCCGCCGGCTGGTGCCCGAGTTCGTGCGCGGCCCGCAGCCCGAACCCCGGGTCTGCCAGCCCCGCCCGCCCGACGAAAACCGCGTCGGCAGTACCCGAGGCCACAATCTCTTCCGCTTCCTGCGGCGACGTGATAAGTCCGACGGCGGCAACCGGCACTTCCGCTTTGGCACCGATGTGCTGGGCGAGGGGCACTTGATATCCGGGACCGAGCGGAATCTCGGCCGGGAGGAGGCCGCCGCTGGAAACATCCACCAAATCCACGCCATGTTCCCGCAACCAACCTGATACCTCAGCGGTGTCGTAGACAGTGAGGCCGTCCTCAAGCCAGTCCGTTGCCGAAAGCCTGACGAAGAGCGAGGGGCCCGTGCTGCCCAGGACATCCCGGACAGCATCCACAACTGCCAGCAACAACCGCGCCCGGTTTCGGAGCGGGCCGCCGTATTGGTCCGTGCGTTCATTGGAGAGCGGCGAGAGGAAGGAGTGCAGCAGGAAACCATGCCCGGCCTGGATTTCGACGACGTCGAACCCGGCACCGCGGGCACGGACGGCGCTGGAGGCGAAGTCGTCCACGATCCTTTGCAATTGCGCTTCAGTGGCCTGCGTTGGTTCGGGCGATCCCGGGAAGGCCAAGGGGGAGGCAGAGAGCGGAGTCCAACCGCCGTCTTCAAGGGGCAGGGCGCCCGGTGCCGCCTCCCAAGGCAAGCGCAGGGACGCTTTCCGGCCTGCGTGGGAAAGCTGGATGCCGATCCTGGCCCCGCGTTCGTGGACGAAATCGACGATGTCCTGCCAGGCCTGCTCCTGGTGGTCGTTCCACAGCCCTGCGTCGCCCAGGGAGATCCGTGCCTCCGGAGAAACGGCCGTGGCTTCGGCGAAGATCAGGCCGAAGCCGCCCGACGCCCGTGCCCCGAGATGGACCAGGTGCCAGCGTCCCGGAACGCCGTCCGCTGCGGAGTACTGGCACATCGGGGAAAGCCACAGCCGGTTGGCGAACGTCCGCCGTCCCAGGGTGATGGGCTGAAAGAGGCTGACGGTGGTTCGCTTGGCTACAGGAGGCGCGTTCATGCGCGTGCCTGCCCGCGGAACGCAGCGGATATCCGGCCATCGACCAGCACTGCAACGACCCCGGAACCTGCCGCTTCCCGGGCGGGCAGACCCGCTGCCAGTGTGCGGTACCCGAGTCCCGCGGTAACGGCCGGGGAAGCATCGTCCACAGCACTCAACGACTCCAGCGTCACCACTGCCGCTACCTCGCGCGGGTGGACGGTTCCGAAGGTGTCGCCGCGGTCCAGAACCAGGAATGCCGGTTCGGCGGGAGCCACCTGGCGGGCATGAAGTACGACGGCGGCCTCCGCCGCTGTCAGGGTACTCGCCAGGAGCTGGACTCCGGCAGGCGCGGTGGCGAGCAGCGAGCGAACGGTTCCTTCCGGCGTCGTGGGTTCCAGGAAGCCGAGCGAGGTGAGCCAGGCGTCGTCGAAATAGGTGGAGAGGTAGTTCCGGCCGGAGTCCGGCACCACCACCACGATCGTGTGGTGTCCGTCCAGGGTTTCGGCGAGTTGCAGTGCTGCAGCCAGGGCTGTGCCGCCGGTGGCGCCGATCAACAAGCCTTCCTCGCGGGCAGCGCGGCGGGCAGTGAAGATGGCGTCCCGGTCGCTGATGCTGAAGTATTTGTCCACCAAGGCGGTGTCGAAGGCCTCGGGCCAGAGGTCTTCAACGGAGTCCGGGTGCAGGGGATGCCCGGCACCTTCGGTGTATTTGAGGGATCCGTTGCCTCCGCCGTAGCGGGAGTGTTCCGGGTCGGCGGCGATGACCTGCACCGCCCCCTCGCTGGCCTGCTTCAAGTACCGTCCCGTGCCGCTGATGGTCCCGCCGGTTCCGACGCTTGCGACGAAGTGGGTCACGGCCCCTTCGGTGTCGGCCCAGATCTCGGGTCCCGTCCCCGCAAAATGGGCGGCGGGGTTGGCGGGATTGTCGTACTGCAGTGCGAGCCATGCGCCCGGGGTAGAGGCTGCGAACGCCGCCGCCCGGTTAGCGAGGTGGGCCGGGTCCGAGCGTGGCACGAAATCAGCCACCAAGTGCACCTCCGAACCGTAGGCACGGAGCAAACTGATCTTCTCGGCGGCGGTGGCGGCGGGTGCGAAGATCACCGAGCGGTAGCCCAGCTGCGCGGCCACAAGGCTCAACCCGATACCTGTGTTGCCGCTGGTACCCTCAACGACCGTGCCGCCGGGCTCCAGGAGTCCGGACTCTTCAGCCGCACGGATCATCGACAGCGCGGCGCGGTCCTTGACGCTGCCGCCGATGTTCTGGAACTCGAGCTTGGCGTAGATGCGTGGACGCACCCCGCCGCCGAGCTTGTTCAGGCGGAGCAGGGGAGTGGCGCCAATGGCATCCAGGACTGATTCGTGGACGGTCATGGGACCAACGGGCGGATGGAGCTCTGGGTGGCGGACATCAGGCTGGGATCGTGGACCTGCACAAGGGTCCCGGGAGGCTTTGGCATGGCACGACACTACGGAGCCTCAAGGCCGGGCCAAAGCTGTTCTGTCACCGCGCTCAACGGGACTCAACCCGGCTCAATCCCACGCAACGGGAAGTCACACAGGACTCCCGGATCGGTGAAAAATGACGAACTTGGCAGCCCTTTGACGCGGTGTTTCCCGGGTTGACTTCCCGCGTCGGGCCGGTTTGTACATTCCTTGGACACGCTCCTAGATTCAATCCCAGGTCAAGAGTCAGCGCGCCAAGGACCGGCTCGCGCTGCGGCAACCCTCAGGCATTGTGTGGCGGGGTGCTCCGGAAACAGACCTGGCCGCAACAGCGGCAAGCGAATGTCAACCGGCCGCACCGCGGCCTCTGAAAAGAGAGAACCATGCCTTCCAATCCTGATTTCCGTTCGCGTGTAGTTGCTTTGGAGCTCGACGGCGATGGGGCCCACCCGGCTGCGTGGCGCAAGGCCCTCCATGATCCGCAGGCACTGTTGGGGGGCCAGCGGATCCGGGAGACTGTCCAGGCCGCCGATATTGCCGGCTTCCACTTGGCTACCTTCAAGGACAGCCGGGTGGTGGACAAAGGAACCACCGGAATTCCCGTGCGCCTCGATGCCATCCAGCGGGCAGCCTTTGCCGCGCCCGTCACCCGCTCCCTGGGACTGGTCCCGGAAGCAGGGACGCTCTTCACCGAGCCGTTCCACCTTGCCACGCAGCTGGCCAGCCTCGACTACTCCTCGCACGGCCGGGCCGGCTGGCTGGTCAACGCGGACAACTTTGCCGCGGAAGCCCGGTCCGTGGGCCGCACGCCGCTTCCCGGGGACGAAGTGATCAGCGAGGCAGCCGATGTTGTCCAGGCCAACCGCAGGCTCTGGGACTCCTGGGAAGATGACGCTGTCATCCGCGACGTTGCCACGGGCCGCTACCTGGACCGCGGAAAGCTGCACTATGCCGATTTTGAAGGCGAGCGGTTCGCCGTGAAGGGCCCGTCCATCATTCCGCGTCCACTCCAGGGCCAGCTGGTGGTGTTCGCCCCCGCAAGCCTGCTTCCCGCCGTCGAAGCTGACGTGGCCCTGGTCTCCGCCGGCACGGCCGACGACCTGGCCCAGGCAGCACAAGAGGCAGCGGCGGCAGGTGCGCAGCGGACGGTCGTTGAACTGGATGTGATCCTGGACGCCCGGGGGCAAACCGCAGCCAGCCGGCTTGCGGAGCTTGATGCCCACGAAAAGTGGCAGGGCGGAGCGCGCTACGTGGGCGATCCCGATGGGCTCGTGGAACTCCTCACGGCGCTCTTTGCAGCCGCAGACGGCGTGCGCCTCAAGCCCGCAGTGCTGGACATCGACCTGCCGGAGCTTGCCCGCAAGGTGCTGCCTGAACTGCACAAGTCCGGGCTCGTAACGCCGCCAAAGCCAGGCACGACGCTGCGCGAAATTTTCCGCCTTCCACGCCCCGCCAACCGCTACGCCGCAGCCTGAACAAGGCCAAGAACAAGGCAGAGAGCAGAACCATGACCAAGCATCACCGCATCGCAGGCAACGGCCGGATCCAGTTCGGTGTCTTTTTCCAGGGCGTCAACCACACCACGGTGTGGAAGGACCCGGCCAGCGGCTCGCAGACCGACTTCGAATCCTTCCGCCGCGTGGCACAGACAGCCGAACGAGGCCTTTTTACAGCCTTCTTCCTCGGCGAGGGCCTCCGCCTCCGCGAACACCTGGGCAGGATCCACGACCTGGACGTCGCAGGGCGGCCGGACGCGCAGACCGCCCTGGCCGCCCTGGCAGCCATCACCACCAACATCGGATTGGTGGCCACGCAGAACACCACGTACAACGACCCTGCGGACCTTGCCCACCGCCTCGCCAGCCTCGATCTGTTGTCGAGTGGCCGGGCTGCGTGGAACATCGTCACGACGGACAATGCATGGACCGGTGCCAACTTCAGGCGCGGCGGGTTCCTCAAGCACGAGGACCGCTATGTCCGGGCCGAAGCGTTCGTCCAGACGGCCAAGGCCATCTGGGATTCCTGGGCTGACGGCGCAATCGCCGGGTCCCGGAACGAGGCCCGCTGGCTCGCTGAGGGCAGCATCAGTCCGGTACAGCGCAAGGATCAAAGCTTCGACGTCGAGATCACCGGACGCCTACCCCGCTCCAGCCAGCACCACCCCGTGTTGTTCCAGGCAGGCGATTCACCGGACGGCCGCGACTTCGCGGTGAGGAACGCCGACGTCATCTTCTCGGCCCACCCCGAGCTGGAGGACGCGAAGAAGTTCCGCGAGGACATCGTGGCCGGGACCCTCAAAGCCGGCCGCCCTGCCGATGACGTGAAGATCTTCCCCGGCCAGGAATTCATCCTCGGCGCCACAGCCGCCGAAGCCGAGGAGAAGCACCAGTGGGTCCGTTCACAACAGGTTGGCCCGGAAACCGCGATCGCGTACCTTGAGCAGTTCTGGGGCCGGACGCTCACCGGGTATGACCCGGACGGGCCGCTCCCGGACATCGACCCGGTGGTGGACGTCACCAACCCCACGCGCGGCAACGCCTTCCACGGCAAGAGCGCCAAGGAGCTCGCAACCCAGTGGCGTGATGAGGCCAAAGACAAGGGCCAGTCCATCCGGCAATTCGTGGCTGCCCGTTCCCGCCTGAACGGCCGTGGACTGGTGGGCTCCTACGACGACGTCGCGGACAAGCTCGCCGAATACGCCCACGCGGGAGCCGTGGACGGTTT
The DNA here is from genome assembly GCF_052156435.1 of Paenarthrobacter sp. NCHU4564. Classification (NCBI taxonomy): domain Bacteria; kingdom Bacillati; phylum Actinomycetota; class Actinomycetes; order Micrococcales; family Micrococcaceae; genus Paenarthrobacter; species Paenarthrobacter sp. NCHU4564. The sequence goes on along the minus strand of NZ_JBQLIS010000001.1, from coordinate 258,218 downwards.
CAACATCACGCCCTGGATTGTCCCGACCGGCCTGGACGAGATCGTCAACGAACTTGTCCCCAGGCTCCAGGACCGCGGCGTCTACCGCACCGAATATGAAGGCTCCACCCTCCGCGAAAACCTCGGGCTCCGTGAGCCCCTCACCCGTCGCGGTTCACTCACCAGCCCCGAACTCACTGAAAGCGAAAACGTCGCATGAGAATCCCCAAACTGTCCGCAGCCCGCGGCACAAAGAAGCCTGCCGCCGTCGTCGGTGTCCTTGGAGCCGTCGCACTCCTTGCCTCCGCCTGCGGTGGAGGGGCCGACGCCGGTACGCAGCAAAGTGCGGCAGCCTCACCCGTGCCGGGTGGGAACCTGAACTTCGCGGTCTCCGTTGACCGTGGCTGCATCGACCCGCAGCAGGTGGGCAACAACGACGCGATCGCGATTGCCCGCCAGACCGTGGCCTCGTTGACCTCGCAGGACCCGAAGACCGGCGAAATCGTTCCTTGGCTTGCAGAGAAATTCGAGAACAACGCGGACGCCACGAGCTTCACGTTCACCCTGCGCACGGGAGCCACCTATGCGGACGGAACTGCGATTGATGCCGCTTCCGTCAAGACCAACTTCGAAGCCATCAAGGCCCTCGGTGCGAAGGCAACACTGGGCTCCACGTATCTGAGCGACGTCAGCGCCATTACCGTGAAGGATCCGAAAACCGTGGTGGTGGACTTCTCCAAGCCCAACGCCCAGTTCCTGCAGGCCACCTCCACCTTCACTCTGGGGCTCCTGTCTCCCGCCTCGGCCCAGTTGTCTGAGGCGGACCGTTGCGCCGGCAAGTTCTCGGGTTCGGGCCCCTTCAACGTCAAGAGTTACACCGTGGACAAGGAAGCGGTCCTGGAGCGTCGGGCCGGCTACAGCTGGCCGTCCTCCACCAACAGCAACAAGGGCGAGTCCTACCTTGACTCGGTGACGTTCAAGATCATTCCGGAGGCGGGCAACCGCACGGGCAGCCTGCAGTCCGGCCAGATCGATGCCACGGCGGCGATCTCTGCCGCGGACATCCAGTTGTTCAACGGGAACGGCTTCTGGAACGAGACCCGTGCCAACCCGGGCGTGGTCTATAACCTGTACTCCAACGAGTCCAACCCCAAGCTGAAGGAAACAGCTGTCCGCCAGGCGATCTCCAAGGCGATCAACCGCGAGGAAATCACCAAGACCCTCTTGACGGAGGCCGACCAGCCGGCAAAGGGCGTGCTCTCGCACACCACCCCGTACTTCAAGGATTTCAGCTCGTTGCTGGCCCACGATCCGGAGGGGGCCAGGAAGCTCCTGGACGACGCCGGATGGAAGCCAGGTGCCGATGGCATCCGCGAGAAGAACGGGGAGAAGCTCTCCTTCAAGGTCACGTACTGGCAGTCACCCAAGGAAGTCCTGGAGCTTGTCCAGCAGCAACTTAAAGCCATCGGCGTGGACCTGCAGTTGAAGTTCACCACGATTGCCGATGTCACCGCGGCCCAGGCGGACAAGACCTATGACTTCTCCTACGGCAACCTGACCCGAAGCGATCCGGACGTCCTGCGCACGGTCTTTGCCTCCAACACGGCCCGCGGCGGCAGCAATCTTCGCGAGAAACTTCCCGTCGACGACACCTTGGGGGAGCAGGCTGCGGCTTTGGACAAGGACGCCCGCCAGAAGCTGGTGGACCAGGCCCAGGAAGCCCTGATCAAGGACGCCCATTCCATCCCGCTGTACGAACTGTCCACCACGATTTCGGCCAGCGAGAAGGTCCACGACCTCAAGTTCGAAGCTTCCAGCCGCCTGGACTTCTACGACGCCTGGCTGAGCAAGTAGGCACCCCATGATCCGCTACATCGGCCGGCGGTTGCTGCAGGGAGCGTTTGTCCTCTGGGCCGCCTACACCGTGTCCTTCCTGATCCTGTACTTGCTGCCCGGCGACGCCGTGAGCATTATGGCCAGCGGCGACGAACAGAACGCCGTGGACCCCGCGCTCGTGGCCAAGCTGCGCAGCGAGTACGGGCTGGACAGGCCCCTCCACGAGCAGTACTTCATTGCGCTGGTCAAGGCCCTCCAACTGGACTTTGGCGTTTCCATCAAGAACGGAGTTCCTGCCACCGCAACCGTGGCCGAGGTCCTGCCGGAAACCATCAAACTGGCCGTTGCCGGGTTCGCCCTGGCCGTAGTCCTGGGGAGCGTGTTGGCGGTGGTTGCGGCGTTCAGCCGCAACCGCTGGATCCGCACGGCGTTCTCCTCGCTGCCCCCGCTGGGGATCGCGGTGCCCACGTTCTGGATCGGTCTGCTGTTGCTTCAGTTCTTCTCCTTCCGGTTGCGTCTGTTCCCGGCCATAGGGAACGACGGCGGCGAGAGCCTTGTGCTGCCGGCGCTGACTTTGGCGATACCCACCGCAGCCGTGATCGCGCAGTTGCTTACCCGCAGCCTCCACCAGACACTCGGGGAGCCGTACATCGAACAGATCCGGGCCAAAGGTGCCAGCGAAGCGCTGATCAACTTTGGACATGCGCTGAGGAACGCGGCCATCCCCACCCTGACCATGCTGGGCATACTCGTGGGAAACCTGCTGGCCGGCGCCGTGGTGAGCGAGACCGTGTTCTCAAGGGCAGGGATCGGCCGGCTGACCGTCACCGCAGTGAACAGCCGGGACATCCCCGTAGTGCAGACACTCGTAGTCCTGGCAGCAGCGATCTTTGTGATCACCAGCCTGATCGTTGACCTCATCTACCCACTCGTGGACCCACGCATCAATACGGCGCGCGGGGCCAAAGCCTAGGAGGCCGGCATGTCGCAGCAACTTGATACCCGCGTGGGAACTGCCGCGGATTCCCACTCCGTCATTGGGCTCCCGCAACAGGCCACCTTCCCGGAGGACACCACGGAAGCAGACCGCCCGGCGCCGGGGCTGTTCCCGGGGGTCCGGAAGGCCCTGGATTGGCGATCCCTGGCACGCCGGGCCGCCGTCCGGCCGGGGCTGGTGCTGTCCGTGCTGGTCCTGGCCACCGTGATCCTGTGGGCATTGATCCCGACAGCGTTCACGCCGTGGCCACCGGACGCGGGTGTTCCCTCGTCCCGGCTCAAACCGCCGTCCGCCGAGCACTGGTTCGGCACGGACAGCCTGGGCCGGGACCTGTTTTCCCGCGTGGTGCATGGTTCGGCGACGTCCCTCGCTGCAACTGCCGTGGCCGTTGCGGTGGGACTCGTTGCCGGATCCGCGCTGGGGCTGCTCGCCGGCTCGCTGCGGGGCTGGGTGGACGATGCGATCATGCGCGTCATGGACGTCCTCCTGGCCATCCCAAGCCTGCTGCTCTCGCTGGCCCTGATCACGGTCCTGGGCTTTGGCACCATCAACGTTGCCGTCGCCGTGGGTGTGGCCAGCGTGGCTAACTTTGCCCGCATCATGCGCGCCGAGGCCCTCCGCGTCAGCACCGCCGTCTACGTCGAGGCTGCCCGTTCGGCCGGGGTGCGCTGGCACAGCATCCTGATCCGGCACATCCTGCCCAATGCGGCCGGCCCGGTCCTGGCGCTGTCCGCGCTGGAGTTCGGCATGGCTGTGCTGTCCATTTCGTCGCTGAGCTTCCTCGGCTTCGGTGCTCCGCCGCCCGCAGCTGAATGGGGTTCGCTCGTGGCCGGAGGCCGCGATTACCTGGTTGCTGCGTGGTGGCTGGTGACCTTGCCCGGCGTGGTGATTGCCGCCGTCGTGCTGTCCACCAACCGCATTTCGCACGCGTTCCAGGACGCTGAAAGGAACCGGAAATGAGTCCGCTGCTGAAGGTCGAGGGGTTACGTGTCGATTACCTGGTCAACGGCCAACCGAAGACTGCCGTCTCAGGGGTATCGTTCGAGGTCAATGCCGGCGAGGTTGTGGCGATCGTGGGGGAGTCGGGATCGGGCAAAACCACCACCGCGCACTCCATCATCAACCTGCTTCCCGGAAATGCGCGGTTCGCTTCCGGCAGCATTAGCTTCGACGGCGCGGACCTCACCGCGCTGACCCGCAAGGAGTGGCAGGGCGTGCGGGGCAGGGAAATCGGGCTGATTCCGCAGGACCCGACGGCATCGCTCGACCCGCTGCAGAAGGTGGGCGAGCAGGTAGCGGAGGCCCTGACCATTCACCGCCTGCAACCCCGGAAAGAGGCTCGACGCCGGGCGGTTGAGCTATTGCAGGAGAGTGGCATCCGCGATGCCGCCACCCGCGCACGGCAATACCCGCACCAGTTCTCGGGCGGCATGCGGCAGCGCGTGCTGATCGCCACAGCCTTGGCTGCCCAGCCCAAACTCGTGATCGCCGACGAACCCACCAGCGCCTTGGACGTCACGGTGCAGCGCCAGATTCTGGACAACATCGCGGCCCTGACCGCCGAACGGGGCACGGCCGTCCTCCTGATCACGCATGACCTAGGTGTTGCTGCCGACCGGGCGGACCGGATCATCGTCATGAAGCAGGGCGCCATAGTGGAGGAGGGGCCGGCCGCCGAGGTCCTGGGCAATCCACGCCACGAGTACACACGCCAGCTCATTGACGCGGCTCCGGGGCTAAGTCCGCGGCGGCTCCGACCTGCCGCACCCGTGCGCGCTTCGGGGAAAGGCCCGACGGCGGCTGGTCAGGTGTTGCTGCAAGCAAACGTGCTGCGCAAGGTCTTTTCCCTGCCAAGGACTGCCGGTGGCGCGCGTTTACTGACCGCTGTGGATGACGTTTCCCTGGACATCCGCCGTGGCGAGACGCTGGCTTTGGTGGGCGAGTCCGGTTCCGGAAAGAGCACTGTGGCCCGCTTGCTGCTGCGATTGGAGAAGCCGACCTCCGGTTCGGTGGTGTTCGACGGCGTCGACCTCGCCTCGGTCAGGGGTGAGCGCTTGCGCCAGTTGCGGAGGCGCTTCCAGGTGGTGTTCCAGAGCCCTTACGCCTCAGTGGATCCGCGGTTTTCCGTGGAGGACATCATCGCCGAACCGCTCCGGGCGTTCTCTGAAGGTTCGTCTGCTGAGCGGCGTGACCGGGTACGTTCCTTGTTGGAGGAAGTTCATCTGCCCTCCGACTATGGTTCCCGGAAGCCGTCGGAGCTCTCCGGTGGTCAGCGACAGCGCGTGGCCATTGCCCGGGCACTCGCTTTGAAACCGGAGCTCGTGGTGCTCGATGAGGCAGTTTCTGCGCTGGACGTGTCGGTTCAAGCCCAAATCCTGTCCCTGCTGGTGGAACTGCAGGAACACGAGTCGCTGAGCTATCTGTTCATCTCGCACGATCTCGCCGTGGTGCAGCAGATCTCTGACCGCGTGGCAGTAATGAAAGCGGGCAGGCTCGTGGAGATCGGCGACGCCTTGGACGTCCTTGTGAACCCTGTGGAGGAATACACGAGGGCTCTGATCTCGGCCATCCCGGGCCGTCAGCTCCCGGCTGAGACGTTCGAAAGGCTTGATCCGGTCCCCTTGAAATGAGCCATGAAGGACCTGCGCGTGTCCGCGTAGAATGGGGGCACTGAACCCCCGGGGCTCTGGAGGGCAATATCTGTCATGTCGCACATTGATCGCAAGGCTCTGGTTTCGGCTGTCATTGGACTGGTCATAGCGATTGTTCCAGCGTTGCTCGGCGCCCCCGAACTCGCGCCCCTGATTGGATGGGCTGTAGCCGGCGGCGTCTTCCTGGTCTGGGCGTGGTCCAAGGCCTGGCCCGCGGGGCCTGAGGCCACGGGTGAACTCGCCCGCCAGGAAGGCCGTTCCCGACGTCTCGTCGATTCCCTCATCACGGCAGCGACGTTCGTCAGCCTGGTGGCGGTCGTCTTCGCGTTGATCCGCAGCCAGCAGAAGGACCTTATAGGCATAGCCGCGGCGGTTCTGGCGGCTCTGGGCGTGATACTCGCGTGGGCGCTCGTCAACACTGTCTATGCGTTCAAGTACGCCAGGATGTACTACCACGACGACCAGCACCGCTTCAGCTTCAACCAGGACGAGGACCCGTCGTACAGCGACTTTGCCTATGCGGCATTTTCCATCGGCATGTCATATAACGCGAGCAATGTCAGCGAGTCATCCACTCCCTCGCGCAGGATTGCTTTGGGGCACGCTTTGCTCTCATATTTCTTCGGCACCTTTGTGGTCGCGGTGGCGATCAACCTGATGGTCAGCCTTGGCCAGTCGGGTTGACCACGGCCAATCTGCGTGAGTACGGGATACCCCTGACCCTGGTGATTCGTGAATCTCCCCACTTTATTTTGAGTAGATCAAAATAACGATCTAGACTTGTGTACAGGCCAGAGCAGCCCTCGCGAATACCGCGCCGGTGAACATTCCCGGGCGGGCAGGGCTACGGCACACACCCCAAAGCCCTCCTGCTTGTGCGGCGCCGGAACCAGAACCGCCCTGTTCCTGAACCCAAGGAGACCCCCATGACCGTATTGGCTGAACGCCCCGTAACAACCCATTCCGCTACCGAAACCGCGGCCGTTACCCCTGCACTGCGCAAGGGCAGCTACGTAACTCTCCCCGCCGGAACGTCGCAGGTCCGCTCTGAAGGTTCCTATGTCACAGTCCCCGGCAACCGGAACATCCCGCCTGTCATCCCAGCCAGCTATGTCAAGGTAGCCGGCGCTCCCGCTGTAACCGCCGGACCCGTCGGCGGCAACTACGTAACGCTTTCGACGGCAGCTTAAACCCCCGGAATGTTCTGGTGGAACGCCGGAACCGCCGACGACGACACGCACTGTGTCGTCGTCCGCCTTTAAAGGCAAAGCACTAGAACAACGGCCACGGTACCGCCGGCATCTGCCCGTGCGGAGCCGGAAACCGCCCGGACGAGCGCAATACCGCACAGCGGGCCGTGAGCGCAGCGATTTCGCCGGCGCTGAGCAAACCCTCCAGATCCTGGCCCAGCCCACCGCGGAGCCCTTCGCTGACACGTTCAACGCCTTCGTGTTCATCGGCGGTCAGGGCGTCACCCAGCCACCCCCACAGGACCGTGCGAAGCTTGTGATCGCTGTGAAAGGTGAGCCCATGATCCACCCCGTGCCGGTGCCCATCAGACATGGCGAGAACATGATTGCCCTTGCGGTCGGCGTTGTTGACGATCACGTCGAAGACCGCCATGCGCCGGAGGGCCGGTGTGTCTTCGTGAACCAGGGCGACCATTCGACCGGTCTCGTCCTGGCCTTCGAGGACTTGTTTCCAGCCCGTCGCGGGGACATGCTCCCTGTCCACCAGGTCCACGGCGCTGTGGCCGGGATCCTGGTCCTTCCAGAGCTGCACCATTCCCCGGCCCAAAGGACCATCGCGCAGCCATGTGTGCGGCACGATGTCCCAACCGAAAACCTCCGAGACCAGGTAAGCGGCGACTTCCCGGCCCGCCAGGGTGCCCTGGGGAAAATCCCACAGCGGGCTTTCGCCTGCTATCGGCTTGTAGACGACAGGCAGGTCGCCGATGCTGCCCAGGAAAGTAGCGTTCGAGGCTGTCGTGATGCGACCGGTGAGCGACAGCTCGTCGTTAACCAGGTCCGGTGCCGGCATCAGGCCTCTGGAACGGCGCAGGTGTGCCCGTCGGCGTCCATGGGGTAACCGCAAAGCGGACACGTTGGACGCCCTGCGGCTACGATCTCGCGCGTACGCTTGGCAAATGCCCGGGCTGTACCGACAGGCATCCGCACCAGCAGCATTTCTGTCTCTTCAGCGGCTTCGTCAACATCGTCGGCGTCATGAAGGGGATAGGCCTCAACCACAATCTGGGCAGTGGTTGGGTCCCAGCCAAGGCTCATTGTGCCGGCGCGGAACTGCTCCTGGGGAGCCTCGAGCGGGTCATCGTCGACGAGTTCCACGGGAGTGCCCGTAGGAACACTGAAGGGGTTGTCCTCAAGGGTTATGAGCTGGTCGAGCAGTTCGTCGATCTTCTCACCGAGCTGTGCCGACTGCTGCTTCTCGAGGCCAACACTCACGATCTGCTTCCCTGCGCGGACCTGCAGGTAGAACGTTCGCTCTCCTGGACGGCCGATGGTGCCAATGACCACCCGGTCAGGCCAGGCAAACTCATGAACACGCGTAGGCATGTGAGTATTCTAGGCACATGCGGTTTACGGCGTCTTCCGGCCTGCGCCGCCGCCAACGGGAGCATCGCCGGATTGCAGGCCGTTCGCCAGCCACGACAGGTTGCCGGCCTCGGTGTTGGTCGCATATACGCTCGGCCGCTGAGCGCCGTAATGGACGATCGATACGGACGCGGGGCCAACATTAATTCGCTGGAACAGGTCAAGGTGCATCCCGAGGGCGTCGGCGAGGATCGACTTGATGACGTCACCGTGGCTCACGGCCACCCACACCGCCCCCGGTCCGAATTCCGCTTCGAAGGCTGCATCATGCCGGCGGACCGCTGCCACTGCCCGGGCCTGCATACCGGCCATGGATTCACCGCCGGGAAAAACGACGGCGGACGGGTGCGACTGTACAAGGGGCCATAATTCCTGGGCCGCGAGGTCGCTGAGCGGGCGACCCTGCCATTGGCCGTAGTCGCACTCGGTGAGGTCGGGGTCGACGGGTGCATAGGGTGAGCCAGGCTGCCGGTCAAGGATGAACCGGGCGGTTTGCAGGCAACGCTCCAGTGGGCTCGATACCACTCCCGCGACAGGCACAGCCGAGAGCCGTTCTCCGGTGCGGGCCGCTTGTTCACGACCGGTATCGTCCAGGCTGACGCCGAGGGCCCGCCCGGCCAGCAGTCCGGTGGCATTGGCTGTGGTGCGGCCGTGCCGTACGAGAATAACTGTCGCCATGCACCCAGCCTATCCACCCGCTGGAGAGCGCGCTTGACCCGATAGCGCGCTCAAGCTGGACGAACGGGCAGTGATCGGCCGGTGCGGTGCACGATGTCTTTCACGAAGCGGCCTGTACGGAATCCATGGCGGCGTGGGCGGGCTCGTTCTATTCGAGACCCAGCAGTGCGTTTTCGGAGACTTCGGGCAGGGCGGGGTGGATCCAGTATTGCTTGGCGGCGAAGTGGCGCAGATCGAGGTCGAAGGCCAGGGCGGTAATCATCTGCTGGATCAGGGTTGATGCCTGGGGGCCCATGTAGTGGGCGCCGAGAAGTTTGCCGCTGTCCCGGTCGGCGATGAGCTTGCAGATTCCAGTGGTGTCCTCCAGGGCCCATCCGTAGGCGACGTCCCCGTACTCCTGGACTTTGATGGTCACATTGTGTCCTTGCTCCCGGGCCTGGGCTTCGGTCATTCCGACAGTTGCAATCTGGGGGTGCGTGAAGGTGGCGGCAGGAACATGGTCGTGTGGCATGCTCTTGAGGTTCTCCGGGTTCAACAGGTTGTGGCGGACGGCGCGCATCTCGGCGTTGGCGACGTGTTTGAGCATGTAAGGCGAGGAGACATCGCCGAGTGCCCAGACGCCGGCGGCGGAGATCGAACGGCCGTACTGATCGACCTTGATCCGCCCGGAGTCCGTCATCTCGATTCCCCCGGAAGGCAGGTCCAGCAGGTCCCCGTTCGGGACACGCCCGGTGGCTACCAGAAGTACTTCCCCGCTCGCGGAGGAGCCGTCGTCCAACCGGACAGTTATGCCGGTGTCTGTAGCGTCGGCGCCAACAACGGTGCGACCGAACCGGACAGTGAAGCGTTCGGCGGCCAGTTCGTTGAACCGGTCGTGCAGGTCCTGGTCCAGGTTCCGCAGGAGCGTTGAGCGGGCGATGATCGTGACCGTGGTGCCGAGGGCGTCGAAAACGTGGGCGAACTCCATGGCGATATAGCCTCCGCCGATGATCACCATGGACCGTGGCAGCTGCGGCAGGCGCATGATGTCCTCATTGGTGTGGTAGCGCACGCCGGATGAGCAGATGGCCGCCGGGATATAGGGCCGCGAGCCGGCGGCAATGACGATCTGGTCGGCGGAGATGGTTGTCCGGTGGGAACCCTGCCCGGTGCTGAGGGTACGTTCTCCAACGAAGACCGCGGGCTGGTCGTAGACGTCGATGTTAGGAGTCCGCGGCCCGCGGCGATATTCTTCCCCGGAAGCAGCGATCGGGTCGATGCGGTTGCCAAAGATGCGGTCCACCAGTGCGGGCCAGTCCACGGACTTGACCTCTGCGTGAATTCCCAGCCGCCCGGATCGAAGGGTCTGGAGTGCGGTGTCGGCAGTGTGTACGTACATTTTCGACGGGATGCAGCCGGCATTGAGGCACGTGCCGCCGAAGGGGCCTTTTTCAATGATCGCTATCGACCGGTCTTCGAACTCCGGCCCGGGAAGGGAGTTCCCGGATCCGGCACCGATGATGATCAGGTCGTAGTGCCGGTCCGCGGCGGCGCTGCTGGCGGCATTGTGCATGAGTGGTCCCTCCTCCAGGGTTTCCTCAACACTAGTGAACCCCTGCGGCGTTTAGGCTTGGTCCATGTCGACTGACGAAGAAAAAGACCCTCCGGTTCCCGCGGACGTTGAGGGCAAGATCCCGAAGAAAGTTCACGATGCGCCGGAAGCGGCCGCGTCGCCGGTGGACGATCCTGACGAAACAGAGGCAGCCCGCCAACCCGGGCCAGGCCGCACGCAGCCTTAAACATGGGTGTCTGGCGGTTTCCGGTCATTGGCGGGACGCGGGTACTACAGTTGATACATGGCTGCCGGCCGCAATCCGCTTGATGAGCTGCGTGAAACCATAGGCCATCTGGCTAACCAGTTGAAGCTGCCAGGTTCGGAACGCGTTGACGACCTGGTCGGTGAACTCGTTGGTGCCAGGCCCCAGCCGGCCAGGCCGTTGTCCGAGGTCCAGGCCGAGCTCGATGCCCTGGTGGGCCTGGAGACCGTGAAGGAACAGGTGCGGGCGCTCGTCGCTTTGCTCCAGGTCCAGGCCCGTCGCAAGGCACATGGCCTCCCGGAAGTAGCCACATCCCAACATCTGGTGTTCCTCGGAAACCCGGGAACAGGCAAGACCACCGTTGCGCGGCTCCTGGCCGAGATGTACCGCGCAGTCGGTTTGCTGCAAAAAGGCCACTTGGTGGAGGTCGACCGTTCAGGCCTGGTGGGGCAGTACGTCGGAGCGACCGCCATCAAAACCGACAGGGTCATCCGGCGTGCGCTGGACGGGGTGCTGTTTATCGACGAGGCCTATGCATTGGCCCCGGAGGACGGAAGGATGGACTTCGGTCCCGAGGCGATCGAAGTCCTGCTCAAACGGATGGAGGACCACCGGCACCGGCTTGTCGTGATCGTGGCGGGGTACCCGCGCCTGATGGAAGCCTTCCTGCTTTCCAACCCTGGACTGCGCTCGCGTTTCTCCCGCGAGATCACTTTCCCCGATTACTCGGTGGATGAACTCCAAACGATCTTCCACCGGATGCTTGCCCAGCATGAGTACACGCTGGATGCCGATGCTGACCATATGCTGCGCCGCATCCTTGCAGGGCTCCACGCAGGCGAAGACTCCGGCAACGCACGATTCGCCCGGACGCTGTTCGAACAGGCGCTCAACCGCCAGGCGTTGCGGTTGTCGCGGGATGAAGATCAAAGCCTCGATTCCCTCGAGCGTGAGCCCCTCACCACCCTCACGGCCACTGACCTCGTCGAGGCCGCACTTGCCCTGGGTGAGGAGCCGGAGCCGGACATAACCCCGGAACCGGAACGGCCACGCTGGTGGCGCTGGCTGGCGTGACGTGTCTTGTCACGGGATGGGGCAGTGCCCCGGTCTGTTCATGACCACTTGATGACCACGTCCGCCAAGGCCTTGGTGCCTTCGACGTAGTGGGCGTTGGTTTCGTCGGGACCGTGTGCCCAGGCTTCGGCTGCGGCCTGTTCCATCCCCGAGGCCATGTGGCGCTGGATGAGGCGGGGGATGCGGAGGGCCGGGGGAGTTTCAACAAACCAGACTTCGTCCAGCAAGCCCCGGATCCTGCTCCACTGGCCTTCCCGAGCGAGGAGGTAGTTGCCTTCCGTGAGGACATGGGTCACGCTCCGAAACACCGGGATGGAGGCTGCTACCGGCTCTTCGAGGCCCCGCCGGTACGCAGGTGCGTATACGACGTCTTCGTCGTTGCGGCGGAGCCGATCCAGGAGCGACAGGTATCCTCCGGCATCAAAGGTGTCAATGGCCCCTTTCCTCTCCCGGAGCGGTGTGCCGTCAATGATGGCATTCGCCAAGTGGAAACCATCCATGGGCACCACCGCACTCGCGTCACCGAGCTCCTTGCTCAGAAGCCCGGCAAGGGTGGACTTTCCTGCGCCGGGAGGGCCCACCAGTCCAATGATCCGGCGATGTCCGGAGGCGGTTCCTTCGCGCAGCCGCTGTGCCAGCGCCGCGGCGTCGCCTGGAAGTTCGGGTTGCACTGTTTCCTTTCCTGCCCGGCGGGCCGGCTGTTGCCGGGAACCTGAGCCCTCCGGTCATCGCATCATCGCCAAGCTCGTCCTCAGACCAGCGGCAGTCCTACGGCGCCAGTCGGTCGCCCCTGCGGTGGACCCGGAACCAGCTATAGCCGTATCTTCCCACGTCAACCGAGAAGCTGCCGTCCGGATCCAACGGCGCGTTGCCGCCGTCGAGCAGGTCAAGCAGCACAGCTCCCCGGTAGGCCTGCCGCGGACCGTCCTCCGGCCCAATCCGTCCACGTACCTTCACCGGAGCCTCACCGAAGTTGTGCAGCAGGACCAGCATTCCGCCGTCGGCGGTCAGCGAGTGGGCGAGCACGGAAGGTTCGTCTTGTTCGATCACTGCGAACTGGCCCCAACCCAGTTCGGGTGACTCCCGGTAACGTGCAATCAGCGCGGCCATGAATGTGAATAGAGAATCAGGGTCACGTTTGCCGGCGGCCGCATTGACCCGGTCCGGTCCGTACTCGCCGCGCACCGGCGGAGCCACCAGCTCCGAGCTTTTGGCAGTGGAGAATCCGCCGTTCTTTTCGCTGTTCCATTGCATCGGCGTGCGCACCGCGGCGCGGCTTCTTTGCCGCAGGTCTTCTCCCATGCCGATCTCTTCGCCGTAGAAAAGCACGGGCGTCCCGGGCAATGAGAACATCAGCGAATACACCATCCGCAGCCGATCCTGGTCACCGCCGAGCATTGGCGGAAGCCGGCGGCGCAGTCCCCGGCCGTAGATCTGCATGTTTTTCCGAGGCCCGAATGCCTGGAAGACTTCCTGCCGCTCACCCTCACTGAGTTTGTCGAGGGTGAGTTCGTCATGATTGCGGACGAACATCGCCCACTGGTTGTCCGGATGGATGGCCGGCCGGCTCTTGAGGTTCTCCGCCAGCGGACGGGCATCCTGCCGGGCCAATGACAGGTAGAGGTGCTGCATGGACATGAAGTCGAACTGCATGTTCAGCTCGTTGCCCTCCGGTCCGCCGAAGTATTCAAGTTGTTCCTTGTAGGGCAGGTTCACTTCTCCCAACAGCACGGCGCTGCCGTTGCGCCTGCTGACGAAGCTTCGGAGTGCCGACAGGTAACCATGTGGATCGATGGTCGCTGCTTCGTCCTTGGGCTGTCCCCGTGTCTCCAGGAAGAAGGGCACGGCATCGAGCCGGAAACCGTCCAGGCCCAGTTCCAGCCACAGCCCCATCGCCTTCGCGATCTGCTCCCGGACCCGCGGATTGGTGACGTTAAGGTCCGGCTGGTGCTTGGCAAACATGTGGAGGTACCACTCACCGGTGCCCTCATCCTGCGTCCACAGCGAGTTCTCTTCCCCTGGGAACACGACCTCCGAGGACGTGTCCGGGGGAGTGTCCTGCCGCCACACATAGAAGTCGCGGTATGGGTTGTCAACCGACTTCCGTGCCTCGACGAACCAGGGGTGTTGGTCCGAGGTGTGGTTCACTACAAAGTCCGCAATGACCCGCATGCCCCGGTCCTTGGCCGCGCGGATGAACTCCACGAGGTCCCCGAGCGTGCCCAGCCGGGGGTCGACGCCGAAAAAATCGGTGACGTCGTAGCCGTCGTCGCGGTCCGGGGACGGGTAGAACGGCATCAGCCAGATGCAGGTCACACCGAGCGCGGCGAGGTAGTCCACCCGCTGCGCCAGACCGGCGAAGTCTCCGGTGCCGTCGCCGTCGTGGTCATGGAAGGTCTCCACGTCCAGGCAGTAGATGACGGCGTTCTTCCACCACAGATCGGACGTTTGGGCAGTCTTCATGGCTCAATGCCCGACGCCGGTTGGGCAGCTGCCGTGGCCTGCTGCGGTTCAGAGGCGGTTGCGCCGGTATCGCTTCCGCGGCCGCGCAGCTGCGGCAGGACATCGGAGCCGAACGCCTCGATGAAGGGCGCCTGCTCCTGGCCTACGAAATGCAGGTACAGTTCGTCGAAGCCCAACTCCACGTATCGGGCCAGCCACTCCGCGTGTTGCCCTGGGCTCGCGGAGACGTTGACCGCGCTGCGGACCTGCTCTTCACCCACGTGCTCTGCCGTGCCGTCGAAGTGCGCCGCTGTGGGGAGGTCCCACGGAATGGGCGGCGCGAACGTGTTGGTTCGCCACTGGTCGAGGGCGAGTGCGGCTGCTTCCGTCTCTTTTGGAGCCCAGGACAGGTGCACCTGCAGTACCGCTTTCCCCTGGCCGCCGCTGTCCCGGTACGCCGCCAGCATCTCCCGCAGCTTGGAAGCGGGCTGGTTCACGGTGATCAGGCCGTCCGCCCATGCGGCGGCCCTACGGGCCGTGTCCACGCTGATGGCGGGTGCGATCAACGGCGGCGGGGAGTCGGGAACATCCCAGATCCTTGCCTGCTCCACGGACACCAGCCCCCGGTGGGTGACTTCCTCTCCGCGGTGGAGCCGGCGGATGACCTCCACGCACTCTTCCAGCCTGGCTTGCCGGATGTCCTTGGGTGGCCATGGGTCACCCGTAATGTGTTCGTTCATATTTTCACCGCTGCCGGGTGCGAACCAGAAGCGGCCGGGGAACATGCTGGCCAGAGTTGCGGAAGCGTGCGCGATGATGGCGGGGTGGTACCTCTGCCCGGGCGCGGTTACCACCCCGAACCGCAGGCCCGTGGAAGCCAGTGCCGCCCCCAGCCAGGACCAGGCAAAACCGGAGTGTCCTTGGCGTGAGGACCACGGCTCGATGTGGTCCGAGCACATGGCGGCGTCGAAACCGGCACGTTCGGCGTGCTGGACGTCCTTGAGCAATTGGCCGGGACTGATCTGTTCATGCGATGCGTGAAAGCCGACGGTTACCATCGTTAATCTCTATCGTCACCCACCGCGCTGTGTCGAGGGTTTGCCGGTTGCGCGATTGTTCCCGGGTGCTTGTACGGGGCGCAGGGGCATTCAACAAGTCATGGCGCAACATGACGGCTGCGTTAAGTTGCGCTGGTCACATCTGTTTGCTTCTTTCCGGCCGATACGACCAGTCTTGCATCACCCTATTTTTCAGCGCTTGTCAGCGCGTGCCCAACGAAGGACACCATTTATGACTGACGTTCTCTGGTTTTCTGATCTTGGCCTGTCCGACCTTGACCAGGTTGGCGGCAAGAATGCTTCCCTCGGCGAAATGGTCCGCAGCCTCGCCTCGGCGGGCGTGAAGGTTCCGGACGGTTTTGCGACGACGGCCGATGCGTATCGGCGGTTCCTGAGCGAGTCCGGTCTGGACGGCCGGATCGAATCCATGCTGGAAGGCCTGGACAGCGGCGACGTGGCCGCTTTGGCCCGGGTTGGCCAGCAGATCCGTGACGCGATCCGTGAAACTCCGTTCCCGGCCGGCTTCGAAGAAGAAATCCGCGCCGCGTACACCCGCTTGACGCAGGAACATGGCGGGGAGGTTTCGTGGGCCGTGCGTTCCAGCGCCACGGCCGAGGATCTGCCGGACGCTTCGTTCGCCGGGCAGCAGGAGACGTTCCTGAATATCCGTGGAATCGAGAACATCCTGGTGGCGATCAAGGATGTTTTTGCTTCGCTTTACAACGACCGTGCCATTGCCTACCGCGTGCACCACGGCTTCACGCATTCCGAGGTGGCCCTGTCCGCTGGCGTGCAGCGGATGGTGCGTTCGGACATCGGCGCCTCAGGCGTGATGTTTACGATGGACACCGAAACGGGGTTCCAGGACGCTGTGTTCATTACCTCTTCCTATGGACTGGGCGAGGCCGTGGTCCAGGGGGCAGTCAACCCGGATGAGTTCTATGTCCACAAGCCGGGCCTGGCCGCCGGGCGTCCCGCCGTCTTGAAGAGGGGCCTTGGCGAGAAGGCTATCCAGATGGTTTACACCGACTCCCAGGAAGTGGGCCGGACCGTGGATTTCGTCCCCGTGGCCCCCGAACTGCGGCAGCGTTTCAGCTTGTCCGATGCCGAAGTGGAGCAGTTGGCCCGGCATGCGCTGGCCATTGAGGCGCACTATGGCCGTCCCATGGACATTGAATGGGGCAAGGACGGGGTGGACGGGGAACTGTACATCCTGCAGGCCCGCCCGGAAACGGTCGAGTCCCGGAAGGCCGCCGGTTCAGTTTCGCGCTACAAGCTCGCCGAGCGCTCCACGGTGCTGGTTGAGGGCCGTGCCATCGGCCAGCGGATCGGCGCCGGCCAGGTGAGGGTGTTGTCCTCGATTGACCAGATGGCGTCCTTCCAGGAGGGCGATGTCCTGGTGGCGAACATGACGGACCCGGACTGGGAACCGATCATGAAGAAGGCCGCTGCGATCGTCACTGACCGTGGCGGACGGACCTGCCACGCCGCGATCATTGCCCGGGAACTGGGGATCCCTGCGGTCGTTGGCACTGGCTACGCGTCTCAGATCCTCAAGGACGGCACCCCGGTGACGGTCTCCTGCGCGGAGGGTGAAGCCGGACTCGTGTACGAGGGACTACTGGAGTACACGCTGCAGGAGACCAGCCTCGAGACCATGCCGGAAGCGCCGGTAAAGATCATGATGAACGTCGGCACTCCGGAGCAGGCTTTCAGCTTCGCCCGCCTCCCGCACCATGGTGTGGGCCTGGCGCGGCTTGAGTTCATCATCAACCGCCAGATCGGTATCCACCCGAATGCGCTGCTGGCCGTCAACGGTGAAGTGGAGCGTCCGGCCGGCCTGGACGACTTCACGGTGCGCCAGATCAGGGAGAAGACCGCCGCCTACGACGGTCCCCGCGATTACTACATCCGCCGGCTGGCTGAGGGCATCTCAACGATCGCTGCCGCGTTCGCGCCGGAGCCGGTCATCATCCGGTTGTCCGACTTCAAGTCCAACGAGTACGCCAACCTGATCGGCGGCCCGGCGTTCGAACCTGAAGAAGAGAACCCGATGATCGGCTACCGGGGTGCGTCCAGGTACCTGTCCGGGTCCTTCCGGAAGGCCTTCGAACTCGAATGTGAAGCCCTGAAATACGTGCGCAACGAGATGGGCCTGACCAATATCAAGCTCATGGTTCCGTTTGTGCGGACCCTGGACGAGGCACGCGGTGTCATCGACCTGCTGGCGGAGAATGGGCTGCGTCGCGGCGACAACGGGTTGGAAATTGTGATGATGTGCGAGCTCCCGGCCAATGCGTTGCTCGCTGACGAGTTCCTGGAGTACTTTGACGGTTTCTCGATCGGTTCCAACGACCTGACCCAGCTGACCCTGGGACTGGACCGCGACTCCGCACTGGTTGCAGACGGTTTCGACGAGCGGAACCCCGCTGTGACCAAGCTGCTCGAGATGGCCATCTCCGCATGCCGGGCCAAGGGCCGGTACGTCGGGATCTGCGGCCAGGGACCCAGCGACCACCCGGACTTTGCCGAATGGCTCCTGGCACAGGGAATCAGCTCTATATCGCTGAATCCCGATGCCGTGACCGAAACCTGGCTGCGGTTGGCCCGGTCCGGCAGCCGCGCGGCTGTCTAAATGGCAGACCGGCATGCCGTGGGGGCGGGCGCCCAGCCGGCCCCCACGGTGTTCTTCCTTTCCGACAGCACGGGCATCACCGCTGAGACCCTCGGCAACACCCTGCTGACGCAGTTCCCGTCCCACCGGCTGGAGCGCCGGAGTATTCCGTTCATCACCACGGTCGACCAGGCACGCGATGTTGTGGCTGCCATCAACCGGGTGGCTGCCACGGGGCCCCGGCCGCTGGTCTTCTCCACCACCGTCAGCCCGGACGTGCGTGCCGTTCTTGCCCAGAGCTCCGGGCACTTCTTCGACCTGTTCGGTGCCCACATCGGCCAGCTGGAGCAGGCGCTCGGCTCCCCGGCCAACGGCCTGCCGGGCCAAGCGCACGGTGTGGGGGACCAGGTGCGGTACCAGTCGCGCATGGCAGCGGTCGAATACGCGATCGAACACGATGACGGCCAGTCCCTCCGGGCGCTGGAACGCGCCGAGTTGATCCTGATCGCACCCTCACGCTGCGGCAAGACCCCGACCACCATGTACCTGGCCCTCCAGCACGGCATCCTGGCTGCGAACTTTCCCTTGGTCGAGGAAGATTTCGAGAGCATGACGCTTCCCAAGCCGTTGCTGCCGTTCGCGAAAAAGTGCTTCGGCCTCACCTCCCAGCCGGTACGGCTGAGCCAGATCCGCCAGGAGCGCCGTCCCGGAAGCGCCTACGCCTCCATGGCCCAGTGCACCTTCGAGCTTCGCAATGCCGAGGACATGTACCGGGCCAACAACATCCCGTACGTAAACTCCGCCTCCATGTCCGTGGAGGAAATTTCCGCCACAGTCCTGCAACGCATGCAACTGCACCACTGACGGGCCCGCATAACGGAAGGGTACGACGGCGGGTGGCCGCCCGCCGTCGTACCCTTCCGTCAGCTTGGGGCAGGATAAGACCTCCGGTTTCGGCCAGCCCCACAGGGACTTACGTCAAGTGGTCAAAGTCTCCACGGCACCATGCGGCGTGCCGTTCAGCAGAGGCCTGCAGCACGTCCCTGGCTCTGTCAGCGATGACATTGTTGAAGTTGCCGTAGATGCGGTTGAACTGCAACGTACCAAGCTGGGCTGCGATCCGCAGCGCCACGGCACCGGACAGCGGCAAACGGTTGGGATAGCTGCGCATGAACGCAACAGAAGTGCGGTCCGGGTTCGGAAACACGCTGTCGCCGGTCAGCAGCACCCCTTCGCCTTCTGCGCCGGCTGCCCAGTGCGCCACGGCGCTGCCGGGAAAGTGGCCACCGGTTTGGTGCAGGGTGAGCCCTTCGGTGATGGTCTTGCTGCCGGACCAGGTCTGGATGGCAGGATCGTGCCGTCCCAACCACTGCCGGTCTGCCTCGGAGACGAGGACGGGGACGTTCCCCAGGCGGTGTGACCACTCCACCTGCACACCGAACATGTGGGGATGGCTGGCAGCGATCGCCAGCACGGGCCCCTGCGCAAGAACAGCTTCCACGGCGGCATCGTCAACGAACCCCACCGGATCCCAGAGCAGCGACCCGGCCGGCGTTACCACCAGTTGGGCGGTTTGCCCGATCCCCACTTTGGGCCCGGTACTGAGGCCGAACAGCCCGGGCTCGTTCTCTGTCGTGGTGACTTTGTGGCCTTCGCCGGATAACCCGTCCAGGGTGAGCCACCGCTGTCCATCCTCTGGAACGTACTGGCGTTCATCCGTGCAGATCGGACAAAGATCCGGCAGAGGTTCGTCCCGCTCCACGGCACAGGTTGCACAGATCAGCATGGGGCCCCTTCCGTTGGTGGGACCCATGCTACTGGGCGGGAACGTCAAGCACTGCGAATACGCGGGCGGGACTTCCCGTGCCGCCGACAATCGGTAACGGTGCCACGATCAAAGCGGCGCCCACGGGCGGAAGCTTTCCCAGGTTCCGCAGGGACGTGATGCCGTACTTGTCGTTGCCCAGCAGGAAATGGTGGGCGGGAAACGGGGGCTGCTGTCCCGCAGCGATGCCGGCGTCAATGCCCACGGTCTCCACCCCGATTCCGGAAAGGCCGCTCTCTTCAGCAATCCATCGGGCACATTCCCCGGTCAGCCCGGGGGAGTGGGGCAGTCCTTGGGCGTCGTTGTTCAGGAATTCCTGCCGCGTGCCCGAGCGGTGTTCCCAGCCGCTGCGGATCAGGAGCCAGCCCCCATGGGGCAGTGCGCCGTGTTCGGCTTCCCAGGCGTGAAGGTGATTGATGTCCACCAGGAAATCGCTGTCGTCCCCGGCTTCAGCAGTGATGTCCAATACCGCGGCAGGACCCACCAGCCGGGCCGGTTCGATCCTGGACACATCTTTGCCTTCCCGTCCTGTTGTCCAGTGGATGGGTGCATCCAAGTGCGTACCGATGTGCTCACCGGTATGGATGTTGTGGTGCTTCCAATACGGGCCCGGTTCGTTGTAGGCGGACACTTCCTCCAGGGAGAAGTCAATGAGGTTGGCAAAAGGGGAGGGCAGTTCCAGGGTCGGGGTATCTGCGGACAGAGGGGTCGTGAGGTCGATGACCGAGATGCGGCCCGCGCCGAGGTCAGCGATGAACCGGGCCGCGGCGCCCGTAGCTGTGGTGTTGGCATTGCTGGATTTCATGGAAGTTCCTCCAAATAGGTGGTGCAGTGGGTGGCCCGGTTGGTGCCCGGAGAAACTGCGCCGAAACCAATGGACGCGACGTTAGCACTGCGCCGCACGCTCTGGAACGGTCTCCGCCGAAGAAGTGACTGCCTTACCGGAACCTGCATAGGCCCTGCCGGTATAGGCATTCGACGGCGTTGGACCAGGCGGGGGAGACTGAAGGAACAAGACGTAATCCGCATCACAGCGGGCGGCCAACCGTGAAATGCACCGTCGCTTTTTACAGCAGTCCGGTCCGCGGCCACAGGTCCTTCCCGGGACCCCTTTCAGTTTTCAGCCATCAAGGAGCAGACAATGTCCGATCTTCACGTCCCTCCCCAGGGATTGCGCCCCAGGGTCCACCGCTACGTTGTTGCCTCCCTGGTGGGGAACGCACTCGAGTGGTACGACTTTTTCCTGTATGCCACGGCGTCGGCCGTGGTGTTCGGGCGGCTGTTCTTCCCGGCGGACACCGACCCGCTGGTGGGCACCATGGCAGCGTTCGCCGGCTTCGCCGTGGGGTTTGCCGCCCGGCCACTGGGTGGCGTCATCTTTGGCCATATAGGTGACCGGCTCGGACGCAGGCGTTCCCTTGTCCTGACCTTGTCGATCATGGGCGTCAGCACCGCGCTCATGGGTCTGCTTCCCACGTACGCCCAGGTAGGGCTGCTCGCTCCGGCGCTCCTGATCCTCCTGCGGATCATGCAGGGCATAGCAGCAGGCGGTGAATGGGGCGGTGGTGTCCTGTTGATCAGTGAGAATTCCAACGACTCACGGCGCGGCATGCTCTCGGCCTTCAGCCAAGGCGGGATCTCTTTGGGGTTCGTCTTGTCCTCCCTGGCCTTCTTCCTGGTCCAACTGATGCCGGAACCGGAGTTCCTGGCGTGGGGCTGGCGCCTGCCGTTCCTGGTCAGTGTCCTGCTGCTTGGCGTTGGTGCGTACATCCGCTTCAAACTGCCGGAGTCCCAGGAGTTCAATGAAGCCCGCCAAAGCCATCCGCAGCACAAGCTGGCAGCCATCCAGGCCTTGCGTGCCCATCCCCGCGAGATCCTCATTGCCATGGGCCTACGCGTCGCCGAGAACGGCGGGTCCTACATTTTCCTGTCCTTCTCCATCGTCTACGGCGTTCATGTGGGAGTGGACAAGGGACTCCTGCTGCTGGCCGTTGCGGTGTCAATGCTGGCTTCCTTCGGAACGTACATTTTCTTCGGCTACCTCTCCGACCTCATTGGACGCCGCGTCGTGTACGCCATGGGCGCCGTGGGGATGGGGCTGATGGCATTCCCGTTCTTCGCCATGATCGACGCCAACACTCCTGCTGTGGTGATCCTTGCCTTCCTCCTTGCCAACGGTGTCTGCCATGGCGCCATGATTGGTACCCAGCCGGCGTTCTTCCATGAACTGTTCTCCGCCGAAGTCCGCTACTCGGGGATGGCGATCGCGCATGAAGTCGCAGCCGTCTTCGCCGGCGGACTCGCGCCCCTGATCGCAACGGCGCTGTTGCTGAACTTCGGCTCGTCCGTCCCGGTTTCCCTGTATGTCATCGGGCTGGTGGCGGTAACCCTTGTTGCGGTCCTGGCCTGCGGGCCGCGGCGGGGAACCGTCGGCCGGAACCACAGTGACCGTACGACGCCCGAGCGCGTCTCCTAGAGGCAGCCGGCTTCGGCTTTCCATCCACTTTGAAAGGACCGATATGACGGTCTCCATCATCGGAACGGGTCAATCCACCTATACCCGCCATCCGCAACCAGGGACGACGACGTCCCGGGTCATCGCAAACGCAGTCCGGGAAGCCCTGGCGGAAGCGGGCCTCACCCCGGCGGACGTTGACGGTTTTGGCGTTGCCAGCTTCACGCTCGGTCCTGATCACGCCGTCGATCTGGCATGGAGGATGGGCCTCAGGCTGACCTGGCTGATGCAGGATACGAACGGCGGCGCGAGCGCCGGTGGACTGCTCCAGCACGCAGTGCGTGCGATCCAAGCAGGGGATGCCAGGGTCATTGTCCTCGCTGCCGGCGACCTCATGGACGGGCCGGCGTTCTCCAAACTGGTTGCCAACTACAACAGCGCGACGCGGGACCATTTGTCGCCGCTGCCCATGAGCGGTCCGAATGCCCTGTTCGCCATGCTCACCACACGGCAGATGGAGGCCCTGGGGCTCACCCGGGAAGACTATGGCCGCATCGCCGTGGCCCAGCGCGAGTGGGCCGGACTCAACCCGGGCGCCGTTTACAGGGGCGTCCTCTCCATGGACGACTACCTCAACGCACCGCTCGTCGCTGAGCCGCTGGGACGCTACGACTGTGTGCCGCCCGTGACGGGAGCCGACGCAGTGGTCCTCGTTGCCGATCCAGGTGGCGGCACGCCCCGCGCAAAAGTCATCTCTGCGCGCGCTTCCTACAACTCCGATCAACAGGCCGGTGACGGGCTGTCCACCGGACTTCGGGGCATTGCTGCCCTGGGCTGGGAAGAGTCGGGGATCGGGCCGGAGGACGTGGACCTTGTCAGTGCCTACGACGATTACCCCGCGATGGTAGTTGCCCAACTGGCCGATCTCGGAGTGCTTCCTGCGGATGAAGACCCCTCCACTTTCATCAAGCGCCGCATCGCTACCCGCGAACTCCCGCTCAATACCTCCGGTGGCCAGCTCTCTGCCGGGCAGGCCGGAGCTTCAGGCGGGATGCACGGGCTCGTGGAGGCGGCAAGGCAACTCAGAGGCACCGCAGGCCGCCGTCAGGTCCAAGCACGCCACGCGGTGGTCAGCGGTTACGGCATGGTTCTGTACCGCCACGGCGCCTGCGCCACCATGACCGTCCTGGAGCGTGCCCTGTGAGCGCCGTGATCCAGGAATGCCTCAGTTGTGCCGCCCGCCTCTTCCCGAACCGGTTGTTCTGTCCCGAATGCGGGGGCGACAGCTTCTCCGACGTTGCAGTAGCCAAAGCAACGGTGGAGACAACCACCACACTGTCCAACGGCGTCGTGATTGCCACAGTAAGTCCCGACGGCGGCCCGCGGCTGATTGCCCGACTCACCGGTTCCGGCGTATCACCTGGACAGACCGTGCCGCTCACCAACAGCAGTGATGCCACACCGGGCGTCCACGCGTATATTCCACCAACCATTGACGCTAACGAGGAACACCGATGACCTTCACCATGTCCACGCGGCGGCAACGTCCGCTGACCATCCCGGAGATGCTCCTGGAACGGGCCCGGAATGCCCCGGACGCCCCCCTTTTCCGATGCGGCGACGTGGCCCGCGACAGCCAGACGATGGTGCAGGCTGTCGCCGAAGCCGCCGGCATGCTGGTCGATGCGGGCATCGAGCGGGGGCAGGCGGTGGCGCTGATGTCCTCCAACAGGCCGGAACTCCTTGACCTGATCCTCGGATGCGCCTGGATCGGTGCCGTCGCCGTTCCGGTCAACACAGCAAGCCGAGGGGAACAGTTGCGGCACGTGCTGGAGAATTCGCAAGCCCGGTTGGTAGTGACGGAGTCCGGGTATCTGCCGCACCTGGCTGCCGTTGCTCCGGGAGCCTTGGAAACGGCCTGGGTCATTGATGGCCCCGGCATCGATCGCGGGGCCTCCTTCAAGGTGCAACCCCTTCCCGCGCCGGGGAAGCCCGTGGAGCCGGTGGATGCCGCTCCAGCGGCTACCGCCGCCATTCTCTACACCTCTGGAACTACGGGGGTTTCCAAGGGTGTCCTGTGCCCGCAGGGGCAGTTCTATTGGTGGGCGGCCAACATGACTGACCAACTTGGCTTGCGCCCGGACGACGTCCTCTATACGTGCTTGCCGCTGTTCCACACCAACGCCCTGAACGCCTTCATGCAAGCCGTTGAATGTGGCGGGGAGTACGTCCTTGGTCCGCGCTTTTCAGCCTCCCGGTTCTGGATGGATGCAGCCTCCGCCGGGGCGACGGTCACCTATCTCCTGGGTGCCATGGTGGGAATTCTTGCAGGCAAGGAGCCCTCGCCCGGGGACCGTGGTCACAGGATCCGCTTGGCGCTGTCCCCGGCCACCCCCGCCCGGCTCGTGGAGCCCTTCAACACCAGGTTTGGTGTCCAGCTCCTGGATGGTTATGGGTCGACCGAGACAAACTCCGTCATTGGATCGACACCAGACCAGTGGCGTGCGGGGTACATGGGCAAGGTCCGCCCGGGTTTCACAATCCGGGTGGTCGACACGGACGGAGTTCCGGTTCCGCCTGGCGTGGCGGGGGAACTGCTCATCAGGAGCGACCAGCCCCATGCTGTAGCGACGGGCTATCATGCGATGCCCGACGCCACCACCAACGCCTGGCAGGACCTCTGGTTCCACAGCGGGGACCGGGTAGTGATCGACGATGACGGATGGGTGCGGTTCGTGGACCGGATCAAGGACGTCATCCGCCGCCGCGGCGAGAATATCTCCTCCATGGAAGTGGAGCACGTCCTGCGCCAACATCCAGCCGTTCAGGAAGCAGCCGTCTACGCCGTGGATTCGGAGTTGGGTGAAGATGAAGTGATGGCGGCCCTTACCCTGCGCTCGCCGCTGGATTTTGCCGAGCTGACCGAGTTTTGCCGTCCGCGTCTGGCGTCCTTTGCGATACCCCGCTTCGTGCGGGTAATGCAGGAGCTTCCGCAAACAGAGAATGGCAAGGTACGTAAACACGTCCTCAAAGCAGCAGGTCGGGAAGCCGCCGACTGGGACCGCGATGTCGCCCTTCCGCGCCACAAGACCGCAGCGGGAGCCCGCACCTAGGATGAGTGGATGGACCTTCGGGGGCTGTTGACCACACACGTGAAGTTGCGTCATCTGGTGATCGTGCTTGCCATCGCCGAACACGGCAGCCTGGTGCGGGCCGCCGAAGAGCTGTTCCTCACCCAGCCGGCACTCAGCCGCGCACTCGGGGAAGCTGAGCGGGCTATTGGGGCTGCCTTGTTCGAGCGGACCGGGCGGCGGATGGTGCCGACGCCCGCCGGTCTGGCCTACCTTGACCATGCGCAAGCCGTGGTGGGCCACCTTGAGACGCTTCGCCGCAGGGTGGATGAACTCACCGATCCCAATGTCGGCCTGGTGCGGATAGGGGCACATGTCACCGGGGCGAACCTCCTGATTCCCCGGGCCATAGCCCGGTTCACCGTGGAAAGGCCGAAGGTGGAGGTCCGGTTGCGGGAAGCACCGCCCGAGACCCTCATCCAGGAAATCGGCAACGGGGACCTGGACCTGTTGGTGGGTCGTGTGACTGACCACCCCAGTACTTCGCGGCTGCGGCTTGTGCCCCTCTACCGGGAGGACTTCCGGGTGGTGGCTGCACCCTCCCATCCGGCGCATGCGCTGCAGGACCCTGCCTTGCAGGACCTGGTGGGCTACCCCTGGGTCCTGCCACTTGCCAATACGCCCTTGAGGGACGAGTTGGAGGAGAACTTCCGGAATGCCGGGCTCGATACTCCCTACCAGCGAGTGGAATCATCCACACCGGCCACCCTGCGGACGCTGGTGGCGGAAGCGGGTTTCCTCGCCCTGATGCCGGAGTCCATGGCCGCAGCCGAGGAGGGCCTGCGGATGCTGGACCTCCGGCTGCCAGGGCTGGCACAACAGGTAGGACTGATGTTCCATGCGGACCGGCCCATCGCCCTCAGTGCCCAACTGCTGGCCCAAAAGCTGCAGGAAGTAGGGGCTGAGATCAAACAGGATCTTGTCGACTCCTGGCAAGGCCGCCCGCCGTCTTAATATCTCGATCCATTGACGATCGCAAAAAGAAGTCAATATCATTCAGCGACGGCACAGACGCACGGCGCCCGTGCGTCCCTGCCTTTCCCAGCCTGTTAGAAGGAGAAAACCCATGACCGTGACCACCAACAGGCTTACGGCCTCCGGCCAGCCGGCGGGGGACCTCTCCGCACTGGAGCCCCGCAACGTCAGTGAACTTGTGGGATTCACCCTCGCGCGCCTTGGCGTAGGACACGTTTTCGGGGTGGTCGGCAGTGGGAACTTCGCCGTGACCAATGCGCTCCGCAAAGCGGGCGTTCCCTATACCGCCGCCCGCCATGAGGGAGGAGCTGCCACCATGGCCGACGCCTTTGGCCGGATGTCGGGCACGGTAGGGGTTGTGTCCACACACCAGGGCTGTGGGCTGACCAATGCCATCACGGGAATCGGCGAAGCCGCCAAAAGCCGGACGCCCATGATCGTGGTGACAGCGGATACGGCCGCCGCCGCTGTTGGGTCAAACTTCAAGATTGACCAGGATGCGCTGGCCCGCAGCGTAGGGGCGGTGGCTGAACGAATCCATTCGTCCGCAAGTGCCGTCGCCGATACCGTGCGGGCGTACCGCAAGGCCGTCAACGAGCGCCGGACCGTGGTGCTTTCATTGCCCACCGACATCCAGGCCGCGCCGGTCGCCGGCAGTGCAGTTCCACCCGCGTCACTTGCCGCTTCCCAGAGGTTTGCTCCCGCGCCGGCGGCCGTGGCAGCGTTGGCCGATCTCATCCGCAACGCCGAACGGCCGGTTTTTGTTGCAGGCCGCGGCGGCAGGGGCGCCGGAGCGGAGATTGCCGCCTTGGCCGGGACGGCGGGCGCCTTGGTGGCGACCTCCGCCGTCGCGCACGGGCTGTTCCAAGGTGATCCGTTCAGCCTCGGAATCTCCGGAGGCTTTTCGTCCCCCTTCACGGCCAAAACGATCTCCGAGGCAGATTTGATCGTCGGTTGGGGCTGCGCGCTGAACATGTGGACCATGCGCCATGGATCTTTGATCGGCGCCGACGCCAAGGTGGTCCAGGTGGATGTGGAGGACGCAGCCCTGGGGGCCAACCGGCCGATCGACCTTGGGGTCCTCGGTGACAGTGCCGAAACCGCCAAAGCCGTTCAGGCGCTCCTGCAGGAATGGGGGCACGGGGCCACTGGACTCCGCACGCCAGAATTCGCAGCCGAGATCGCAAAGCATGCCCGCTGGAACAGTGAGCAAACTGAGGATCTTTCCACCGCCCAAGCCATCGATCCGAGAGTGCTGAGCCGCGAACTCGACCGCATTTTGCCCGCGGAACGTA
The DNA here is from genome assembly GCF_052156435.1 of Paenarthrobacter sp. NCHU4564. Taxonomy (NCBI): domain Bacteria; kingdom Bacillati; phylum Actinomycetota; class Actinomycetes; order Micrococcales; family Micrococcaceae; genus Paenarthrobacter; species Paenarthrobacter sp. NCHU4564. The sequence continues at coordinate 230,800 of NZ_JBQLIS010000001.1, read as the reverse complement.
TTGTTTCCATCGACTCGGGAAACTTCATGGGGTACCCCAGCGCCTATCTTTCCGTTCCGGATGAGTTCGGTTTTTGCTTCACGCAGGCATTCCAGTCGATTGGCCTGGGCTTGTACACGGCCATCGGTGCCGCCAAAGCCAGGCCGGACCGGCTTCCGGTCCTTGGTGCCGGCGACGGTGGATTCCTTATGTCAATTGCTGAGCTCGAAACGCTGGTGCGTGAACGGATCCCGCTCGTCGCAATCGTGTACAACGATTCCAGCTACGGCGCGGAGGTGCACCACTTCGACGTCAGCGACGAGGAACTGGAGATCGTCCGCTTTCCCGCCACCGATATCGCCGCCATTGCACGGGGCTACGGAGCCGCCGCAGTGACGGTGAAGAATGTGGCAGACCTTGGAGCGGTGGAGGCCTGGTTGGCCGGATCGCGGGATGTGCCGCTGGTCATCGATGCGCGGATTGCCTCGGACGGCGGTTCCTGGTGGCTGGCTGAGGCGTTCAAGGGGCACTAGCGCCGTTTGCACGACGGCGGGTTCCCGGCCTGCACGTGCCGGGAACCCGCCGTCGTGCTTCTTCTTTCCTTTCATGTCTATCGTCAATTGTTGACAATTGCTATGCTGAACTGACATCAGTAAGCAGGGCTCCCTGAGTCCGGAGAAGAAGGGTAAGTCATGAAGAAAAGGCCTGCGGCGGGGACGCATGTTGTACGTGCGGAGACCTCACGCACGGGGCATTATTGCCCCGTGTCGGGTTGGTGGTCGATAGCAGGGGATCCTTTGGGCACCCGGTTGATCGCCAAGGGCGAGGTAATGCCTGCCCGCGGCGGAGCGCCCGTTCTGTGGATTCTTCGCTCCGGTGCGCCCAGTGGAGGCACTGCTGGTGCCGTCATTTCCGCGCTCTAAGGATTCCGGCCGTCCCGTTGTTCATGCGACCTGCCTGCTCCACCAGCTCAGCCAGCCACGGGCGGTGTCCTTGGTGGAACATCATGCCTTCGGGCAGCCCCCGTACTTCGGGAACGGACTCGGTGATGTCGATCGTCATTCGTCCCCCGGCCAGAGGGGCGTTGGTGATGTGCAGATCGCCGAAGGAAGGTGGGAGGTGCGGATCCATCCAGAATCCGCCGCGCGAGACATGCGCGTCGTAGCGCATGAGACTGGTGATCAGTTGGATGGGGGTGGTTGCAGCCCAGGCCTGCGGCGAGCAGGCGGTCGGGTAGGGAACCGGTTCGCCGTACTTGTCCCGGCTGAAGCCGCAGAAAAGTTCAGGTAGGCGTCCGCCTGAATAGTCGGCTGCCTCAAACAGGGAAGTAGCGATGCGCTGTGCCTCGTCGATGAAGCCATATCGCATTAACCCTGCAGCGATGACGGCGTTGTCGTGGGGCCATACCGAGCCGTTGTGGTAGCTGGCGGGATTGTAGGCACCCATGTCCGTCGCCAGGGTCCGAACGCCCCAGCCGCTGAACATCTCGGGCGACATCAGCCGTTCGACGACTTTTGGTGCCTTGTCGTCGTCCACCAAACCCACCCAAAGGCAGTGGCCCATGTTGGATGCACATGCATCCACCTGACGCTTCTTGCCATCCAGTGCAATGGCGTAATAGCCGCGGTCGGGCATCCAGAACTGCTCGTTGAACCTGGCTTTCAGGTCAGCGGCGCGCCGGGCGAGGTCCGAAGCCAAAGGTGCGTCGCCGGCGTCGTACGCCATCCAGGCCCGCGCCATATACGCGTCGTAGACATAAGCCTGAACTTCACAAAGCGCGATGGGCGGTTCGGCCGGGGTTCCGTCCGCGAAGTTGATCCCGTCCCATGAATCCTTCCATCCCTGGTTGATCAACCCCTCCGGATTCAGGCGCTGGTACTCCACAAAACCGTCTCCGTCCCTGTCTCCGTAATCACGGATCCATTCGAGGGCCCGGTCGGCGTGCGGCAGGAGCTCGGCAATGGTCTCCTTGGCGAATCCCCAACGGCTGACAGATCCCAGCACCACGACGAACAATGGAGTTGCATCGACGCTCCCGTAATACGTGGACTTTCCGCCAAGCGCGAGGTTGCTGGAAACATCCAGTCTGACTTCATGGAGAATCTTCCCGGGTTCTTCCTCCGTCACGGGATCGACCCGGGTTCCTTGGCGGCCCGCCAATGTCTTGAGCGTGCCCAGTGCCAGGGAGGGGTCAACCGGCATCGCCATCTCCGAAGCCCACAATGAGTCCCTGCCGAAGAGGGTCATGAACCACGGCGCGCCTGCGGCCACCACCACCCGTTCCGGGTGGGCCGGGTCTTCAATGCGCAGGGCACCCAAATCGTCATAGCTGCGCCGAAGCGTCCGCTCGATGCCGTGGTTTCCCATGCGAAGGATGGGGATTCTCGCTACCCATTCCTGCCTGCGCCGGTCGCTGGGGGACAGACCGCCCTGGTCCGGGCGAGGTTCCCCGGGCCTGTTGCTGTCCTCCGGCCTTACCTCCAAGGTGGCGCTCCAACACCCTCTTGGCGGAATAGTCACGGTGGCGTGCAAGCCTTCGGGCGCCGCCGTGGCGGCGTCTGAGCTCACGACGACGGACTTCCGGACTTGCTGCCACTCGGCGCTGATGCTGAGTCCTGTGGCATGAACATGCCGGCTCCCGGACCACTGCCTCTGAACGCGCGCTTCTTTGACTTCAAAGACATCAGCGAAGTCGGCGGAGGCCTCCACCATCACCCGGCATTCCACAGGCTCGGTCGAGTGGTTGTGCACCGTGATGTGCTCCGCGATGCCAAAACCGAGCTCGCGGATGCGCTCTACCACGAGGGGACTGTCGGCGTATCCTTCTGCGCGGGTAACCCGGGCAGCGAACACCGCCCGGTGAGGCTCCGGGACCTGCGCTGTGAGCGGCTCAAGTCGCTGCCCATTGACGGTGAGACGCCATTCGGAGAGCACGCGGGTGTCCTGAAAGAAGAGGCCGTGCGGATGATCAGCCTGGATGTCGCCATTAGGCAAGGAGATGCAGAAAGACGTACCTTCCACCAAGGTGACGGTTCCCGGCCCAAGCGGTCCCGCTGCAGTGTCAGCGTTCCATCCCGCCATTGGTCTTACCTCCCGGGGAGTGCCGCAAACATCAGGGAGATGTCCGCGGTGGGGTGCGGTATCTCATCCAGACGCTACTCCTGCGCGGATCCCTCCGCTAGGGCCGGAAGGGACCTGGCGCGGGGGCCAGGTCAAGCTCAAAATCATCATCAATGTGGAACAAGCGCCGATCCCCAAGCCGGTCCACAACCCAAATAGTGGATCCGTCCTCGGTGCGGTCATCCACAGTGCCTCGAAGATGAACAAAGCCGTGCATGCGGAGCAGTACGTTATCGCCCGGTTCCAGCGAGGTCCAAAGCGCGGTTCGCCGGCTTCGGGCGCTGGGAGAATCGAAAAAAGCCATGCTCAAGGCTATCGTCAATTGTTGACAATTGCTAGGATGGGATAGTGCCTTTCCAACGACGGCGGGCACGGTTTATCAGGGCAAAGCGCCCGGAAGGAGCGGCATGGTCAAGGCCACCGTCATGAGCAACGCAAACACCGTCAACCCGGGAGAACACACTCCCAAGCCCACCTCGATTACGCCCGGACAGACCGAAGTCTCGCTGCGGCTTTGGGCTCGCGAAGGCCTCAAAACAGGAATCTGGGAGGCCACTCCAGGTGTATCAACCAGCACCCGGCCTGGCTATGACGAGATTTGCCAGATTCTGAGTGGCACGGCCACCATCACCGAGGAAGACGGCACGAGTTTCGACGTGGGTCCGGGGTCGCTGTTTGTGACGCCGGCTGGATGGACCGGTACTTGGACCATCCACGAGACTCTTCGCAAGATGTGGGTTGTGGCGGATCTTCCCGCCTGACTGCGCCAAACACACGGCCCGGCTCCGCAAAGGAGCCGGGCCGTTGTGTCTGTATCCGTGGGTTCTGGCGCTGGAGGGGATCATCAGTGGCGGAGGCCTACCTCAAAGTCGTGAAAGCCTTCTCCATACCTTCCAGGAGCCGATCGGCGTCATTGCTGGAGAACGGCATCGGCGGGCGGAGTTTCAGGACGTTCCCCTGGGCGCCGCACGCGGAGATGAGGATCCGATCCCGTCGCAGGGAATTCACAATTTCCGTTGCTGCACTCCCGTTGGGGGAGAGCGTTGACCGATCAGTGACCAGATCAACTCCGATGAAGAGGCCGCTTCCGCGGACTTCCGCGACTTGTTCCACGTCCTGGGAGAATGCCTTTAGTTCAGAGACGATCTTGTTGCCGACCTCAAGGGCGTTCGGGAGGAGTGATTCCTCGCGAATGACGTCCAGGACTGCCTGAGCCGCGGCGATGGCTACTGAGTTTCCACCGAAAGTATTGAAGTAGCGGATGTTCTTGCCAAAGTCCACGAGGAGTTCGGGCTTGAAGATCGCAGCCGCTACCGGGATGCCGTTACCCATCGGCTTGCCGATGGTGACGATGTCCGGGATGATTCCGTGGCGTTGGAAGCCCCACCATTCCTCACCGGTGCGGCCAAAACCCGGCTGCACTTCGTCGGCGATGTACAACCCGCCCGCCGCGTGGATTTCCTCCACTATCGGACGGAGGAAGCCGGTCGGGCCGGCGTAAACGCCGTCCGAAGAGAAGATGCTGTCTGCGATGAAAGCTGCTACACCAATGCCATGCCGGTGGAGGTCCGCAATGGCACTGCGGACCTGCTCGCGCAGGTGATCCTCCAGGGAGACTGTGTCGGAGGAGTATCGCAGGGCGTCCGGCGCATCAATGACCCGGACGTTTGGGCCCAGGGGAACGCCGACACCCAACGATGGTGAAAATGACGACACCTCCGCGGTGAGCCCGTGGTACGCGCCGGCGGTGACGATGATGCCCTGGTTGCCGGTCACATATTTTGCCACCCGCATGGCCAAATCGTTGGCTTCGGATCCCGTGCAGGTGAACATGACATGGCCAAGTTCGGCAGGGAACGTAGAGAGGAGCTGTTCGGAGTACTCGAGGATGGGCTCCTGGATGTAGCGGGTATTGGTGTTCAAGGTCTGCATCTGCTGGTGCACGGCTTCGATGACACGGGGGTGGGAGTGGCCGACGGACGGGACGTTGTTGTAAACGTCGAGGTACTCATTGCCGTCCCTGTCGAACAAAGTCACGCCTTTTCCGCGCACGATCTCCAGTGGTTCGTCGTAGAAGAGCCGGTAGCCGGGACCCAGGCTGCGGTCGCGGCGTCGAATGTTCTTCTGCAACGGTTCGGGAAGTTCATTGAGCCGGGCGGGATCGAAGCCATTGACCATGGATTGCGATGGTTGACGAATGGCTTTTGCGGCGGTGCTCATGGTGTCTCCTTGAATGAACGTGGTGTTGGGGTTCAGGGCTTGGTGCTGAGTGTGGGCGCTGGGGCAGCGGCAGTGGAAAAGAGGCGGTCCCAGTCCGATTTTGAATGGGAGAGAAGGTACTCGCGTCGTTGGGGTAGCTGGTTCGCCCGCCACTGGGTGATCAGGGCACGCAGAAGGAGTCGTGCTTGGGCGGCGACAAGAAGGGCGTCCAATTCCCGCGTCGAAAGCGGGCGGACCCTGAGGAATCCGTTCAAGAGATGCAGCGCCTGATCCCACGGACTGTCAGCATCCGTCCCAAGAAGATTTGCCATGGTGACGCTGACATCAAAGATCACAGGGGTGCGCACAGCGTCCCCGAAGTCGATGATGCCCGTCACGTATCCGGGATGCAGCGGGTCGACGAGAACATTGAAGGGGCTGAAATCTCCGTGGATAACCTGCGTGGCGAAGCTGTCCAGGAATGGTACGACCCTTGTGTCGAATTGATTGAAAATTCGCTCGGCAAGGGCGCGTTTCGGTTCGTCCTCGACGTACTCAAGCAGGGGGCGCATCCTATGGAAATGCTTGAGGTCCCAGAGGAGCAGCCGGTCAGCACGGGGGTGGTCAAAGTCCTGGAGTGCGAAGCCCAGATCGGCAAGCCGCGAACCTAGCAAGTGCAATTGGCCAACAGTAGCGGCGTGGTTCGCCAGCAGGTCTCCGGGCATGAATCGCATTACCCTCAGTACGCGATCAAAGGAGCCATCGGTGGTCTCGAGGAGCACTTGCAGGCCCCCGTTGCAGTCGGGCACGATGCGCTGAACCGGAAGTTGCGGGGCGACCTTTTCCAAGTGCGCCATGCAGGCGGTCTGGAACTGGACTATGTCCGGGTTTTCGTCCGCCGATGACACCTTGATCAAGTAGGTGTCGTCGTCATCCTGAAAGCGAAAAGTTTCATCCTTCTCGGTGGGAATGCGTATCAGACTGCCCTTCAGCCCGTAGTGCCTGTGGAGCAAGTCCAGGACGATCGGCTCTGCGAGTTGGGGCATCGCTGTCAAGAGTCCGCTCTCGTATGCCACGGCATCAAAGAAGGCGGAGTCTGCGCGTGTTTCCATGTACTTGGCTCCTGAGACTTGGAGGACTGAGCAAGAAAAAGTGTCCTGCTGTTCAACAGTTTTACAAAGATTAGGCCAATTTCTGCCGATAGGTCAACTGTAGAACTGTTGACAATTTGCAGTTCTGATCCCTAGTATCAAATCAACGGCGTGGGGGAACACGAACCACGTAGCCCTAACGCCTGCAGTTTCCTCGAGAGGCCCTGCGAGTCAGTAGCCCCCTCCCTATCAAGAACGGAAGTCTCATGGCAGACAGCAATTCCCGGCCTAAGTACATCTCTTTCGATATCTACGGCACACTCATCAACTGGGACACGGACAGCACCACACGCCGCCTTCTGGCCGGCCGCCTGCCCGAGGGGCAGTGGCCTGCGTTCAAGAAGGTGTTCCGTGGCTACCGGTTTGATGAAGTCCTTGGTGACTACAAGCCTTACGAGCAGATCCTGCAGGATTCCTTCGACAGGGTTTGCAGGTTTTTCGGCATCGGGCCCACCCCCGGTGCCGGTGCAGAGTTGGCCGATGCGGTTCGCGGCTTTGGTGCCCACGATGACGTGCCGGCACCGCTGAAGCTGATGGGCGACAACTACAAGCTGGTGGCTCTCTCCAACGCAGATGACAGCTTCCTGGACATCAGCATCCCCAAGCTCGGCGCCGAATTCCACGCAGTGCTGACCGCGGAGCAGGCACAGGCCTACAAGCCGCGCTACCAGGCCTTCGAGTACATGCTCGACACCCTGAATGCCAAGCCGGAGGACTTCCTCCACATCGCATCACACACGCGCTATGACATGCACCCCATGCATGACATGGGCTTCCGCAATCTTTGGGTGCTGGACCGTGGCTACGATCCCATTACCGGAGGTTACGACTACAACACCGTCAAGTCCCTGGATGAGGTCAACAAGCACCTCGGACTCTGATGGTGTCGGCCAGGTAATCCGTACCCTGCGAACCCAAAAATGCCCGGACGGGGGTGTTCCCCGTCCGGGCATTGTGCTGTCTAACTGGTGGAGTGCCGTTGGGCAACCACCTGACGTATGGATTCCCGGTACTGGATGATCGTGTCCGAGAGAACCTTCTCTGCCAGAATGGGGTTGCGGGAGTCCAGGGCGTCAACGATGTTCTGGTGTTCGGCTTCCAGGGAATCGGGATCCTCGTATTCGTGGTTTTCAACCGAGAGCACGAACATGAAGTACCTCAGCTCGGTCACCAGTTGCTGATAGAAGATGTTCAACTTTTGGCTGCCGAGAAGTCCCACGATCGCGCTGTGGACCGCAAGATCCTTCTCAACGATCTTGAAAGGGTCTTCCGTTTTCAACGCCCCGCGGAATTCTTCCATGGCCGCATGTACCTCATCCATCGATGTGGCTTCGGTAATACTCCGGGCTGCAGTGGTCTCGAGGTGGTACCTCGCGTTGTAGACGTCCATGATCTCGGCGTCAGTGGGATCCCACACGATTGAACCCAGGTTGGCGCGATGCCGAATGAGGCCGCCCGCTTGGACAATGCGGACGGCCTCGCGGACAGTATTTCTGGAAAGGCCCAGTTTCTCGGCCAGCAGACTCTCCCTCAAGCGTTCACCGGGCTTAAGCCCTCCGCTGAGAATCATCGCGGTGAGGCCGTCTGCGACCTGTTGCACCGTGGATGAGTGGACAATTTTTATCTGCTCGATCATTGCTACATCGTACAGTGGTTGTCAACTGTAGGACTGTAGACCATTCGAGAGGTTTGGTCGGATCAGCGAATTGCTGCCTCAGTGATGGCAGAGTCGCCGAGCCCCCAATACTCAAGGGATTCCTTGTATTGAGGCGACTCCAACATGGACTGTATGGCCCTCTGGAAGGCCGGCGTCAACGGTGAGCCCTTCTTCAACCCCATGGCGACGTTCGTGTCTGTGCGTGTGTCCATCCTGGGCTCAAGAACGACAAAGTGCTCGGGTTGCTGGACCTGTGCCCAAGCCAGCCCGCTGGCGTCATAGAAAACACCGTCAATGCGCTTGGAGTCGAGCTGGGTCAAGGCTTCCTGGACATTGGGCAGTGTGACTGGGTTGATGGCAGGTTTGCCCTTCTCCTCGCAAGTCCACTTGGAGACGTTGGGGAGGTGCTTGAGCTGCTGCGTGGAGCCCTTGGTTACGCCGATGCTCTTGCCGCAGAGGGCGCCGTTGCTCAGGTTCTGCGGGTTGCCTTTGGGTACAGCAATGGCCGACCCGCCTTTGAGGTAGTTGATCATGTCCAGGACTTTGAGGCGTTCCTCGGTGGCGGACATTGTGGTTGCCGTGAAGTCGTACCGACCACCATCAATGCCGGGGATGATGGTGTCGAAGGCTGTGTTTTCGAACCTCAGTTTCAGCCCCAGCTTCTTGGCTACCAAACGGGCCAGGTCGGGGTTCACGCCGATCGGGGTGCTGTTGTCTTCGGCAAGGAATGTCATCGGCGGGGAACTCAAATCCATGGCGACAGTGAGTTCACCTTTGTCCTTCATCGACTGGGGTAGTAGCGCCACGGCAGCTTCATCGGGCTGGACGCCTTCTGAGATGTCGCGGGTGTTCTGTGTTTTGGGGATGTCTGCGGCCTGGGAGCCGGTAGCCGTGCCGCCACAAGCGGTCAATGCGAGCAGGACAGCCAGTCCGGCAGCCGCCGTTTGGAATCCAGTGATGACCTTCATATTGCTTCCCTTCGTGGGACCAGGGGCGGTGCCGCCCGAGGTGGTTTCTCAAGGTGCTTCCCGTGCTGCGTGAGGTGGGTTTCTCAAGTGCGCCCCAAGCCGCGTCGTCGGGGCATGGGAGGTGAAGCCCGCTTTGGACGGCTGATTGTGATGCAGCTCTCGTCCTGATCAATTCAAGCGTGGAGGCTCATTATTGTCAACAGTTCTACAGTTCTAGAGTTGAACGCCAAGGACCTGACGAGAAAGGGCCCCTGCCCGGTCAATACCAGGCAGAGGCCCTTTTCAAGGCTCAGTTTGGGTGCCGACGCCTCAGTGTTCCGCGGTGGGAGTTGTTAAGCGGTAATTTCCGTGATCTCGGGCTTTGCGGTGAGGTCCTCTACAGCTTTCTGCATGTGCCGTTTGATGGCCTTTTGCAGGCCCTGGCGATCCGCGGCCTCCAAATGGTCAAGTATCAGCTGGTGCTCCTGGACGAGCACGTCTATCCGGGGGTAGGCAACCTCAAGGCTGAGGATGCACATTCGCGTCTCCGCTGCCAGGGTCTGATAGATCCTGATGAGCCGCGTGTTCCCCGTGCCGGAGACAAAGGCAGTGTGGAATTCCATGTCCAGCCGGGCCAGCGCCTGCCAGTCGGAAGCGGCAACCTGCTTTGCCATGTTCTTGATGATTCCTTTAAGCACACGGCAGGTGTCGGAAATTTTGTCTTGTCCCGAGTCCAGGAGCGTAGTGGCGGCAGCCAGCTCAACAGCTTCCCTCACCGCATAGATTTCGCGGATGTCGTCTTCGGAAAGTTCGGCAACGAACACCCCGCGGTTCCGTTTGCTGACCAGAATTCCTTCCTGGCACAACCGCTGCAAAGCCTCCCGAAGAGGGCCCCGGGAGGTGCTGAGCTGGCTGGCCAGCGCAGATTCATTGACCTGTTGTCCCGGGCTGAACGCTCCCTGGACTATGAGCTCCCTTAATTGATCGGCGATCAACTGTGCAGTAGGCCGGCCCTCCAATACGAACATCGTCTCCGGTGCCGCCATGACATCCCCTTATCTCTTACGTTGACACACTGAATTTACTAGACCGCTATGGCCGTGTACTTGTACTCCAGGAATTCATCGATGCCCACCTTTCCGCCTTCGCGTCCGAGGCCGGACTGCTTGACTCCGCCGAAGGGTGCTGCAGGGTTGGAAACAAGGCCGGTGTTGATTCCCACCATGCCCACTTCCAGACCGGTGGAGAACTTCAAGGCTTTGTCCATGCTTTCGGTGAAGACGTAGCCCACCAGGCCCCATTCGGTGTCGTTGGCCTTCTGTAGGACTTCCTCTTCGCTGTCGAAAGCGGAGATCGCAGCAACGGGGCCGAAGATTTCGGTGCTCATCAACTCAGCGTTGGCAGGTACGTCCACCAAAACCGTGGGGGAGTAGAAGTAGCCTGGTCCCTCCGGGCGGCCGCCGCCGGTAAGTACGCGTGCGCCCTTGGATACTGCGTCATCGACGAGGCTTTGGACTTTGTCCAACCCCTTCTGTTCGATGAGCGGTCCCACGTCTGTGCCTTGCTGTGCCCCGTTTCCGACGCGAAGTTCAGAGATCTTCTTGGCAAACTTTTCACTGAACTCGGTCAGGACGGAGCGGTGGACGAAGAACCGGTTCGCGGCGGTGCACGCCTCGCCCATGTTCCGCATCTTGGCTTTCATGGCCCCGTCCACAGCCTTCTCGATGTCAGCATCGGCCAGGACAATGAAGGGTGCGTTTCCACCCAGTTCCATGGAGGAGCGCATCACGTTGTCTGCTGCCTGGCGCAGCAGGACCTTACCCACTTCCGTGGAGCCGGTGAAGCTGATCTTCCGGGCAATTCCGCTGTCCGTCCAGGTCCTGACCACGGCGGAAGCGGACGATGTGGTGACCACGTTGAGTACGCCGTCGGGCAATCCGGCCTCCTTGAAGAGTTCCACCAGGGCCAGGGAAGTCAGGGGCGTCAGTTCTGCCGGTTTGAAGACCATGGTGCAGCCGGCCGCGACCGCCGGGGCGATCTTGCGGGCCCCCATCGCCAGCGGGAAGTTCCAGGGCGTGACCAGGACCGAAGGGCCAACGGGTTCTTTCGTGACCAGGATCCGGGTGTTGCCGTCCACCGAACCGGTAGCGTCGCCGCCGACGCGTACTGCTTCCTCGGAGAACCACCGCAGCATGTCGGCGCCGTAGGCCACCTCGCCGCGGGCTTCGGCCAGGGGTTTGCCCATTTCAGCGGTCATGATCGCCGCGAGCTTGTCGGTGTTTGCGGTGACCAGCTCGAAGGCCCGGCGCAGGATGTCAGCCCGCTCGCGCGGCGTGGACTTGGCCCAACCTTCCTGCGCGCGACCGGCCGCTTCAATAGCACGGACGGCGTCTTCAGGGCCTCCGTCGGCGACGTGCGCAATGACCTCGTTGGTGGCAGGGTTCTCCACCGCAAACGTGGCCCCGGACGTGGCCTTGTGCCAGGCCCCGTCAATGAACAAGTCTGTCCGCAAGTTGCTGGGATCAAAGGAAGGATTCATGCCGTTTCTTTCGGTGAGCAGGTGGTCAGGAAGTGGCCGTTTTGAGTGCCTGGGTGAACCTGGCGAGGCCGGTCTGGATTTCGTCGGCGGTGACGTTGAGCGCCGGAATCACCCGGATGACATTGCCGTGGGGACCGCAGGTGAGAAGCAGGAGTTCCTCGGTGATGGCCGCCTGCTGCACGGCAAGTGCGGTTACTGCATCGGGAGTATTGTCAGGTGCTGTGAACTCGATGCCCTGCATCAGGCCGCGCCCTCGGACGTTGCCGATGACGGCGAACTCGGTCTGCAGCTTGTCCAGCCCTGTCCGCAGCTCGTTGCCTCGGAGCAGGGCGTTCTCCACGAGGTTCTCGCGCCGGATGACGCCCAGGGTTGCCACCCCGGCTGCAGCTGCGACTGCATTTCCTCCGTAGGTGCCACCCTGGGATCCAGGCCAGGCCTTGCCCATGAGTTCGGATGTCGCGGCAATGGCCGAAATAGGGAAGCCGCTTGCCAGGCCCTTGGCCGTAATGACGACGTCGGGGCGAATGTCGGCCCAGTCGTGTCCCCAGAACTTGCCTGTGCGCCCGACGCCGGCCTGGACCTCGTCAATGATCAGCACGATGCCGTGACGGTCTGCCCTTTCCCGGAGGCCCTGCAGGAAGGCCGGCGGTGTGGGGATGTAACCGCCGTCGCCAAGTACCGGTTCAATGATGAAGCCTGCGGTGTCGCTGGGGTTGCTGATGGTCATCAGCAGGTGGTCCAGTTCCTTCAGCGCGAAGTCGACGGCGGTGGCCTCGTCCCAGCCGTAGCGGTACCAGTGGGGGAATGGTGCTATGTGGACGCCACTCATAAGGGGAGAGAATCCGGAGCGGAACTTGGTTCCTGCCGTGGTCAGTGACGCCGCAGCAACAGTCCGGCCGTGGAAGCCACCCTGGAAGGAAATGATGTTCGGTCGGCCCGTACCCATGCGCGCCAGGCGGATGGAGGCTTCCACGGCTTCGGAACCGGAGGTGGCGTAGAAGACGCTGTCCAGTCCTTGGGGCAGGACGTCGCCAAGGAGTTCCGTGAGCTCCAGCAGGGGCTTGTGCATCACGGTGGTGTACTGGGCGTGCACAATTTTACCGACCTGTTCGCGGGCTGCGGCGACCACATCGGGGTGGCAGTGACCGGTGCTGGTGACACCAATTCCGGTGGTGAAATCGAGGTACTTCTTGCCATCAGTAGCGTGGATCCAGCTGCCCGCCGCATGGTCGACCACTACGGGTGTCGCCTGCTTCAGGATGGGGCTGAGAGTTGCCATGTCGTCATACTTTCTTAGTAACTGTAGATTGTCAACAATAGGCGATGCATGTCACAGCCTATTGCTTCGCGGGGTTTGTTCAGCGGGGGTTGAAGCGCTGGGGCCGGAGGAACTCCAACCCGTTGAAGATCTGCTTGCCGAGTGCCTCGGTCGCAGCTATTTCGCCGTAGCCGGAGGCCATTTTGAATCCTGCCCCGGAGAAGCCTGTAGCGGCATAGACCCTGCCGGTGTCTCCCACGTATCCCAGAAGCGGATTCCGGTCACTGGTGAACAGTTCCGGGAAGGCATCCGAGCGAACGACTGTGGGTACCAGGCCGGGGAAGAACTCGGCCACGGTTTCCATGGTTTCGGCGATTTCTTCCACGGACAGTTCGCGGTTTATGGCGGCGGGATCCAGGGCCGGCCTGCCGCGCCCGTCAAGGGTGGCCTTGACGGTGGCCCCATCCACGGCCGGCGCCCCATACATGGAGCGGTCTTCATAGATGCGGCTGAAAACAGGGAAGCGTTCGGGCGCGAACTCCTTGGGCTCCCGGGCAACGAACCACGAAAGGAAGACCCGTCGTGGTTCGACGTGTTCCTTTGCGTACGCCGGCAGCAGCTGCCGGGACCAACCCCCCGAGGCGACAATAACCTGCTCAAATGTCCACGACTCTTCACCGGCGGTGATGGCGACGCCGTTCTCTGTTTCGGTGATGCTGTCAATTGCCGTATTGGTGCGGACCGTTGCGCCATTGGCCTGGGCCGCGGCAATGGCTGCGGTGACGGCCCGATCGGTTCGCAGGGCGCCGGAATTCGGGTCGAAGACCGCGACGTCGTCGGGCCGCAGGTTGTGCTGGGGGTAGCGTTCGGCCAATTCCCGGTGGGACAGCAGATGATGCTCTGCTCCCGTAATCCCGGTGGTTTCGAGGACGCTGGCGAGGTAGCCCCCGTTGGCCGCTCCGATGGAGAGCCCTCCGCAGCGGATGAGGATGTCCTGGCCGGTTTCAGCCTCGAGTTCAGCCCAGAGTTCCTTGGAGCGCTGCATGATGGGGTAGTAGCCCGGATGCCCCTTGTAGATCATGCGGAACAGGCGCGTATCACCACCCACGGCGCTGCGTCCATGGGCGGGATGTTGCGCTTCGAATCCGGTAACGGAGTCCGTGAGGCGGGAGGCCTGCCAGAGGGCCATACTCCCGATGCTGCCGAGACCGATGACGGCGAGTTTTCCATCTGTCATGGTTAGAGGACCTGCTTCAGGAAAGCTTGGGTGCGGGCTTCTTTGGGGTTGCTGAGGATCTCGCGGGCGTCGCCTCGTTCAACCACGATGCCGTCGTCCATGAAGATGAGGGAATCGGAGACTTCGCGGGCGAAGCCCATCTCGTGGGTGACCACCACCATGGTCATGCCCTTCTTGGCCAGATCCTGCATGACGCTGAGGACTTCCCCTACCTTTTCAGGGTCCAGCGCCGAGGTGGGTTCATCGAACAGGATGATGTCGGGGTCCATTGCAAGTGACCGTGCGATGGCGACGCGTTGCTGCTGGCCACCGGAAAGCTCTGCCGGGTAGCGGTCCCCGAACTGACCGAGTCCAACGCTGGTGAGCAGTTCCTGTGCGCGTTTGGCCGATTCCTTCTTGTCCGCCCGCTTGACCAGCACAGGCCCGGACATGACATTTTCAGCGGCGGTCATGTTGGGGAAGAGGTTGAACTGTTGGAAGACCATGCCTACTCGCGTGCGCTGCTGTGCCAGCTTCTTTGGTGGCAGTGCGTGGTAGGCGTGATCGGTTTCGTAGTACCCGAAGTCTTCACCATTGACCTTCAGGACGCCGGAATCGACAGTTTCAAGGCCGTTGATGCAGCGCAGGAGAGTGGACTTGCCCGAGCCCGAAGGGCCGATAATGCAGCAGATCTCACCGCTGGCGACCTCGAGGTCCACGTCTTTGAGAACCGTTTTGGGTCCGAATGACTTTCGGATGCGGCTGGCTTGGATGGTACCGGCGGTGCTCATCGTGCGATTCCTTCCGGTGCGGTCAAAGTGACTTTTTTGGATTTGCGGGGGATCCGGACGGAGGTGTGTGAGTACTTCTGTTCGAGCTTGGACTGCGGGTAGCTCAACACCAGGGTCATGACGAGGTACCAGAGGCTGGCCACAATCAGCAGCGGAATGGTCTCGTAGGTGCGGGCGTAGATCAGCTGGGCGCTCTGGAGCAGTTCGGCCACGCCCAGGACGGAGACCAGGGAGGTTTCCTTGAACATGCCGATCACCTGGTTGCCGGTGGCGGGGATGATGGAGGGCATTGCCTGGGGGATGATGACCTTGCGCATCTTCATGGCACCGCTCATCCCCAAGGAGTCTGCGGCTTCGATCTGTCCCTTGCCCACGGCGGAGAATCCGCCACGGATGATTTCTGCCATGTAGGCGGCTTCATTCAGGGTCAGACCCACCAGCGCTGCGGTGATCGGACCCATCAAGGCGTTCGTATCAATGGCGGTGCCGATGTCGGTAAAGGGGATACCGATTGACAGATTCGGGTAAAGGGCAGAGATGTTGAACCAGAAGATGAGCTGCACCAGCACAGGCGTTCCACGGAACAGTGTGATGTAGGCGCCCGCGGCGATGGCGATGGGTTTGATGCTTGATGCCCTCATGATGGCAAGGAGCAGTCCCAGCAGGGTACCGAGGGCCATGCTGGCCACCGTAAGGAAGATCGTAAGCATCAGTCCGCGCAGGATGGATTCCGCCGTGAAATACTTCGCTACCGTTCCCCATTTGAAGTTCGGGTTGGTGGCTACGGAGTAGAGCATGCCGGCGCCCACGAGGATCGAAACTGCCCAGGCCACGTACTCGAACGTGCTGCGCCGCTTCAGTCGCGGTTTCAGGGCGGAATCCATTCCGTTCATTGTCTGTTTGCTTCGGTCAAGGGTTGCTTGCTTCATGATGAACCTGCTAGTTCAGTTTGGCGTCGGTGATGGCGCCTGATTCCAGGCCCCAGTTTGCAAGAGCTTCCTTGTATTCCTGGGTTTCAAGGACGGACTGGATCGCTGCCTGAAGGGCGGGCGTCAGTGGGGAATCCTTTTTCAGGCCTACGGCGGTGAGGTCGCTGGAGCCCACGTTGACTCGACCAATCATGGTGAAGGCGTCCGGTTGCTGCTTGGCTGCCCAGCCGAGGGCGGTTGTGTCGTAGAGAATGCCGTCGATGCGCTTGGAGTGCAGCTGTGTGAGCGCTTCCTGGACGTTGGGAAGCGTCACGGCGTTGATTGCCGGCTGACCCTTGGAAGTGCAGGTCTGCTCGCTCAGTGCCGGAAGGCGCTTGAGCTGTCCGGTGGAGCCCTGCGTCACTGCAACGTTCTTTCCGCAAAGCGTCTCAACGGTGAGGTTGAGCGGGTTCCCCGAAGCTGCCACAACGGACGTGCCGGCCTTGAAGTAGTCGATCATGTCCAGGACCTTCAGTCGTTCTTCCGTCTTGGACATCGTGGTGGCGGTGAAGTCGAAACGTCCGCCGTCCAGGCCGGGAACAATCGTGTCGAACTTCGTGTCCACGAACTTCAGTTTCAAGTCCAGCTTCTTGGCGATGAGCCTGGCGATGTCCGGGTTCAAGCCGATCGGCGTGCTGTTGTCCTCGGCCAGGAACGTCGTGGGTGGGTAGTGAAGGTCCATGGCGACAGTCAGCTCACCCTTGTCCCTGTATGACTGCGGCAACAATGCCACCGCGGCTTGGTCAGGCTGGACACCCTCGGAGATGTCACTGGTGTTGTTGGTCTGGCTGGTGTCCGCCGAGTCGCTGCTCGCGGCACCTCCGCATGCGCTCAAAGCAAGCAGCAGGGCAATGCCTGCAGCCGTAGTCTGCGCTTTGAATATGGTCTTCATGATGCTTCCCTTCGAGGGTTTCAGCTGGGGGAGGATTTGACAGTCACCAGGAGGATTATGTGGTCCCGTCGATGTTCGGCGGAGCGTGAATGTGATGCGGATCTCTCCTGCGTCTAAGAGCAATGCAACCTCCAAAACGGTAGATTGTCAACAATTCACACTGAGATTTTCTTCGATTCTCCCAAAGGGATCCCTATCCGCGGGGAACACCTAAAACTGTTGACAATTTACAATTCGGGCTTCTACAGTCGAGATATCCGGCAGCAACCCCGTGGCCGCTCCAGCCCGGTCTGGTTCGCTCCCGTTGAACATGTCCATATCCAGGGCAGACCCGCCCCGCCTCCCGAATGAACGGAAATTCCCATGGCAGAGACCAACTTCCGCCCGAAGTACATCTCCTTCGATGTCTACGGCACGCTCATCAACTTCGACATCGATCCAACTACACGTCGACTGCTGGATGGTCGCATTTCCGAGGAGCAGTGGCCGGAGTTCAAGAGGCAGTTCCGTGGCTACCGGTTTGACGAGGTCCTTGGTGACTACAAGCCGTACGAGCAGATCCTGCAGGACTCCTTCGACAGGGTGTGCAAGCGTTGGGGAATCGGACCCACTGAAGGTGCAGGGGCGGCGTTTGCAGATGCCGTGCGCGGTTGGGTTGCTCACGATGACGTGCCGGCACCGCTGAAGCTGATGGGCGACAACTACAAGCTGGTGGCTCTCTCCAACGCGGATGACAGCTTCCTGGACATCAGCATCCCCAAGCTCGGCGCCGAATTCCACGCAGTGCTGACCGCGGAGCAGGCACAGGCCTACAAGCCGCGCTACCAGGCCTTCGAGTACATGCTGGACACCTTGAACGCCAAGCCTGAGGACTTCCTCCACATTTCTTCGCACACCCGCTATGACGTGCATCCGATGCACGACCTGGGCTTCCGGAACCTTGTGTTGCTCGACCGTGGCTATGACCCTGTCACTACGGGCTACGACATGTTCAGCGTGAAGTCCCTCGACGAGATCAACAAGCACCTCGGTCTCTGACCCTGATTCCCTGAGGCGAAAGGCCATCCCGTGAAACTCATCCCTTACTGGCTGGACACAGCCGAGCCTTCCGGTGACTACCGCAGCACGCCCGTGCCGGATAACGTCGACGTCGCGGTTATCGGTGCCGGCTTTACAGGCTTGTCCGCTGCGCTTGAGTTCGCCCGGCAGGGCGCGAGCGTCGCGGTCTTCGAACGCCACACCGTGGGCTGGGGGGCATCCGGTCGCAACGGTGGAATGGCCACGACCGGGCTCGCCATCGGTTTCAGCTCCGCGGTCAAGCGGTACGGCGAGGCCCGTGCCGCGGAGTACTTCCGCGAGTACAACGACGCGATCGACAGCATCGAGAAGTTGGTCCATGACTACGCGATCGATTGCGACTTCAACCGCTTCGGCAAGCTCTCTCTGGCCTACCACGAGTCGCACAACGACGGCTTCAAGAAGTCCCAAGAGTTGCTGGCCAAGCTCGTGGACCACCATGTCACGCTGATTCCGAAGTCGGATATCCACAGCGAGATCGGAACCGACTTCTACCAGGGCGCCATGATGGACCCCCTGGGAGCCGGACTCCACGTGGGCAAGTTCGCCCACGGCCTGGCCGGCGCGGCAGCCAACGCCGGCGCACAGATCTGCGAGAACGCGGGCGTGACCGAACTCAAGCGGGTCAACGGCACGGTCCATGACGTGCATACGACGCGCGGCATCGCACGGGCGAAGCAGGTCCTCGTTGCTACCAGCGGTTACACGGGCTACGTCACCCCGTGGCTGCAGCGCCGGGTGATTCCTGTTGGCAGCTTCATCATCTGTACCGAACCGCTGCCCGAAGACGTGGTCAACCGGATCCTGCCGAACCGCCGGATGGCTTCCGACAGCAAGATGCTGACCTACTACTTCCGGATCACCCCGGACAACAGGCTTCTTTTCGGGGGCCGTGCCAGGTTCGCGCTTTCCAGCCCGGACTCGGATGTCAAGAGTGCCGCAATTCTCCGCAAGGCCATGCTCGAACTCTTCCCGTACCTGTCCAACGCAAAGGTGGATTACATCTGGGGCGGCCTGGTGGACCTTTCCATGGACCAGATGGTCCACGCCGGGGAGCACGATGGACTGTTCTACTCGCTCAACTACAGCGGGCACGGTGTCCAAATGGCGGCCCACATGGGCAAGCGCATGGCCCATTACATGGGAGGGGACAAATCCGCGAACGTCTGGGGCGACCTGAAGAACCCCCCGGTGCCGGGCCACTTCGGCCCGCCGTGGTTCCTGCCCTTCATCGGCGCGGCAGCCAAGATCATCGACCGCGTGAAGTAACCCCCTTCAGGCAACACAGCAAGTATCAACCAGTAAGGCTTCGGATGACGACAAAGACAACCGTGGGTGGGCTGCGGCCAAAATCCGCAGGAGAGACCGCCTATCAGCGGACACAGGTCGCAGACCTGCAGGGAGGCGCCTTCCATGAAGGAACCTGGCAAACGACGGACATGACCGTCGAAGTCCGGGACCCTGAAGACGGGCTCCTGCTGGGAACCGTATGTTCGTCCACCCCGGAGGACGTGCGGCGTGCCGTTGCCCACATCCACCGGCACTTACTGGAGGTTGATTGGCCCCTGCGCCAGCGACGTGAGTCTTTGGAAAAGGCGGCTGAATTGCTTCGCGGACAGGCGGTGCGCTTCGCCACCATCATTGCTGCAGAAAGCAGCAAGACCATCAACGAAGCCGAACGCGAGGTCCTCCGTTGCATCGAGACGCTCCGGCTTTCCGCTGCTGCATCCGTAGAGCTCCAGGGCGAGACCCTGGCTTTCGAAGACAGCTTGGCAGGCACGGGAAAGCTTGGTTGGTACAACCGCAAGCCTGTGGGAATCGTTGCAGCCATCACGCCGTTCAACGATCCGCTGAACCTGGTGGCGCATAAGCTGGGGCCGGCGCTCATCGGAGGCAACGGCGTCGTGCTTAAACCTTCCGGACGGACGCCCCTGACAGGGCTGGCCTTCATTCAGTTGTTATTGGACGCTGGAGTACCCGCCGGGCGGGTGGCTGCAATCGTTTCGGGCCCGGGCGTTTCCGAGGCCCTTGTGACTGACCCCCAGGTGGACTTGATCTCTTTCACCGGGGGGCCAAAAACGGCGGACAGGATTGCTTCATCCGCCGGCGCCAAGAAAATCCTCTCGGAACTTGGCGGCAACAATGCCACGATCGTCTGCGCGGATGCGAACGCAGGAGAAGCTGCGCAGGCGATCGTGGCGGGGGCTTTCGGCGTGGCTGGCCAGAACTGCCTGTCCGTCCAGCGGGTGTACGTGCACATTTCGCTCTTCGACCGGGTCCTTGATGACGTTGTGCGCGGAACCAAAGCGCTGCGGTCCGGCCCGAAGCTGGAACGCACAACAGATATCGGACCCCTCATCAGCGAAGCAGAAGCGCGGCGCGTCGAGGATTGGGTGGAGGAGGCGAAGGCCGCTGGTGCCACCGTCCACGTCGGCGGACGCCGGCATGGTGCGCACTATGCGCCAACTGTCCTCACGGACGTACCGTCCGCGTGCCGTGTGATCCGGGAAGAAGTCTTCGGCCCGGTGGTCAGCGTTCTCCCATTCATCGAGGTCCAGGATGCTGTTCGTGCGGCCAACGACACCGAGTTCGGGCTTCAAGCCGGGGTTTTCACAGAATCGTTCAGCGAAGCCCTGGCGATAGCGGAAAAGCTCCACGTGGGATCAGTGGTTATTAACGAGACCAGTGATGTGCGGATCGACTCGATGCCCTTCGGCGGCTTCAAGCGCAGCGGCGTAGGAAGGGAAGGCGTCAAGCATACGGTTCGTGAAATGACCGAACCAAAGAACACCATCATCCAATTGCCTGAATCATCGTCAGGCTGGCAGCAGTTCGCTGCAACCACGATCGGAGCAGTATGACCACCCACAAAATTGCCGTTATTGCCGGTGACGGGATTGGCAAGGAAGTTGTTCCCGCCGCGCTGGAGTGCCTGGAACGAATCGCCCGGCTTCATTCCCTGGACCTGCAATTCACGCACTTCGACTGGGGTTCGGACTACTACCTGCGCCACGGCCGGATGATGCCTGAGGATGGCCTTGAGCAGCTTGCACAGCATGAGGCCATTTTCCTGGGCGCAGTCGGCTCACCGCAGGTCTCCGACGCGGAATCGCTGTGGGGGCTGTTGATCCCCATACGCCGTGAATTCCAGCAGTACATCAACGTGCGTCCGGTGAAAACGCTCGACGGCGTGAAGTCGCCGCTGGCGTCGAAGGAACCGATCGATATCCTCATTGTGCGTGAGAACAATGAGGGGGAGTACTCGGAAATCGGCGGACGCATCTACCGCGGGCAGCCGCACGAAAGCGCCGTACAGGAGACGATTTTCACCCGCCTGGGAGTCTCCCGGGCAGCACGCTACGCGGCATCCCAGGCTTCCGCGCGGGGCCGACGACTGACTTCCGCCACCAAGAGCAACGGCATCATCCACACCATGCCGTTCTGGGACGAGATTGTTGAAGAGACGGCACGGCTCTTTCCGGAAGTAACCCTCACCAGCGAACTGGTGGACGCATTGGCCGCCCACTTGGTGTTGAAGCCGTGGACCTACGACGTAATCGTGGCATCCAACCTCCTCGGGGACATCCTGTCGGACCTGGGCAGCGCCGTGACAGGGTCCATAGGCGTAGCTCCGAGCGCCAACCTCAATCCGGAAGGCGACTTCCCGTCGCTCTTTGAGCCGGTTCATGGTTCAGCGCCGGACATTGCGGGCATGGGACTTGCGAATCCTGTCGGCCAGATGTGGTCCGGAGCGATGATGCTGGAACACCTCGGCCACCCGGAAGCAGCCGGGCACCTGCAGGCGGCGTTCGAGTCGGTCCTCCGTGAAGGGCTGGGAACCCGGGATGTTGGTGGTACCTCTTCCACCTCCGAGTTCACGGCTGCGGTCCTGGCAGCCATCGACGTCATTGATGCCGTTCCGTCCTTCGACGCTGCAATCGCCAGCACGCCCGCGGCAGTACCGGCGTCGTCATCATCATGAGCAGGGATCCGGCACCCAAGCGACCGGTTGTTGCTGTTCTGTACCGGGAAGCAATGCCACCCCGCCTGGATGAAGTCCGCGAGCTGGCTGACGTGCGCCCCACCACCGCTGAGGGACTGGCCGAAGCGATGGTTGGGGCGGATGTCCTTTACCAGTGGCATTCGTTCTCGCCGGCGCTGCGGGAGAACTGGCACGCAGCGTCCTCGCTTAAGTGGGTCCATGTATCCGCTGCCGGGGTGAGCCAACTGATGTTCGACGAACTGGTGACCAGCGACGTCGTCTATACAAACTCCCGGGGCGTCCTCAGCCGGGCCATCGCTGAGTTTGCACTGGGTTTCGTCCTGGATCTGGCCAAGGACTCCCACGGGTCCTACCGGCTCCAGCAGGGGGAGCGGTGGCGGCACCGGACGTCCAGGAAAATCGAGGGCCAGTCCGTGCTCGTTGTAGGAACGGGGTCCATCGGACGGGAGATCGGTAGACTCTTGCGTGCTGTTGGCATGGAAGTCAGCGGCGCAGCCCGTACCAACCGCGCTGGAGACGATGCCTTCGACGTCGTCTTTTCCTCTGCTGACCTGGCTGATGTGGTCCCCGCATTCGATTACGTGGTTCTTGCCGCGCCGCTGACTATGGCTACCAAACACTTGATTTCTGCCGAGGTGCTGTCGGCCATGAAACCAAGTGCGCACCTGATTAACGTAGGGCGCGGAGAGTTGGTGGACACAGATGCCCTGGTCCGTGCCCTGGCCGCCGGAGACATTGCCGGTGCCGCCCTGGACGTCGTCCACCCGGAACCGCTTCCCGGCGGGCACCCGCTCTGGAGTTTTGAGAACGTCATCATCACGCCACACATGAGCGGTGACACGGAGAACTACCTGGACGACCTGGGAAAGCTCTTCGTTGAGAACCTCAAGCGGTTCAGCCTCGGTAAGCCGCTACTTAACCAAGTGGACAAGGAACTCGGCTTTGTGCCGGCCTGACGCCCACCCTGCCTGCCATCACGAAAGACTGTCGATGTCGACGACCACTTTGACCACTATCAACCATTTCATCAACGGTGCTGAGTCCTCCGGTGAGGGTGACCGGACCCAGCCGGTGTATAACCCTGCGACCGGGCAGGTCACCGCCGAGCTGCGCCTGGCGAACGAGGCCGACCTGAACACGGTTGTTGCCGCTGCCCGCAAAGCCGCTGATTCCTGGGGCGACATTTCCCTGGCCAAGCGCACCGCGGTGTTGTTCAAGTTCCGCGAACTGGTCGCAGCGCACGTGGACGAACTCGCCGAGCTGATCACGGCCGAGCACGGCAAGGTCCTCTCCGATGCCAAGGGCGAGATCGGCCGCGGCCTGGAAGTCATCGAATTCGCCTGCGGCATTCCTTCTTTGTTGAAGGGTGATTACTCGGACCAGGTTTCCACCGGCATCGACGTGTTCTCCTTCCGCGAACCGCTCGGTGTGGTGGCCGGTATTACCCCGTTCAACTTCCCCGTCATGGTGCCGTTGTGGATGGCCCCGATGGCGATCGCCACCGGTAACGCGTTCATCCTCAAGCCCTCCGAGCGGGACCCGTCCCCGTCGCTGCTGCTGGCCAGGCTCTGGCAGGAAGCCGGTCTGCCCGATGGTGTGTTCCAGGTCCTGCACGGCGGCAAGGAAACCGTCGACGGCCTCTTGACCCACCCGGATGTGGACGGCATCAGCTTTGTCGGGTCCACCCCGATCGCGCAGTACGTCCACGAAACCGCCACCAAGCACGGCAAGCGTGTCCAGGCGTTGGGTGGGGCGAAGAACCACGCGATCGTGCTGCCGGACGCTGACCTGGACAACGCCGCGGACCACCTCGCCGCTGCCGCGTTCGGCTCGGCAGGGGAGCGGTGCATGGCGATCTCCGTCGCCGTCGCGGTCGGGGACGCTGCCGATCTGTTGGTGAAGAAGGTTCAAGAGCGTGCCCTGGCCGTGAAGGTCAACAACGGCACCGAACCCGGCGCCGAAATGGGCCCGGTGATCACCCCGGCCTCCAAGGAACGCATCGTGAAGATCGTCACCGAAGCCGAGCAAGCCGGTGCTGCCATGGTGGTGGACGGCCGCCACCTGGTGGTCCCGGGCCACGAAGAAGGCTTCTGGGTCGGCCCTACCGTGATCGACCACGTCAAAACCGAAATGACCGCCTACACCGAGGAGATCTTCGGCCCCGTCCTGGTCGTCGTCCGCGTCGACACCCTCGAAGAGGGCATCAAGCTGATCAACTCCAACCCCTACGGCAACGGCACCGCGATCTTCACCTCTTCAGGGGCCGCGGCACGGAAGTTCCAGCGCTCAGTCACCGTGGGCATGATCGGCATCAACGTGCCCCTGCCCGTCCCGGTGGCCTACCACTCCTTCGGCGGCTGGAAAGCCTCCCTCTTCGGCGACAAACACATCTACGGCCCCGAAGGCGTCTCCTTCTACACCCGCGGCAAAGTCATCACCTCCCGCTGGCCCGAAACCCACCACGCCTCCGGCGCCTCCTACAACTTCCCCTCCAACTAAGGCTGGCGTGACGTGCGTGCCTTCACGACCGTGATGGTATTTCTTGCCATGACAGGTATCGCTACTTGCGTCTTCGCGAACGGTGCGTTCAACCTGGTGGGCGGGCTGTTGCTCCTGACGGTCGGCGGGGGAGGGCTGTCAGCGGCTTGGACCACGCATGCTGGCGAAAAGCCGGCATGGAAGGCGCCACGACGACCCTCTGATTGAGAGGAAACCGCATGCCTTCACATGCCAAGGCCTACGTTCAATCCGAGCCGCTTAGCTGATACGCATGGAGGGCCCGGGCCGCAGCCACTCAGGTGCGGTCCGTATTTTCTTCGCCTTGGAGTGCGTTATGGAACTGTTTCTCCATCTCCCGGCGAAAGGCTGCCACGTCTCCTTCGAGGGCATGCTCAGCGAGCCTTTCGTGCTCAACGGCGAGTTCATGGAGGTCGTTGTAAGTTGGATGGTCGGCGGCGAAATAGAGCCGCAGCTTGTTCTCCCAGCCGTTCCACATGGCTTGCAATGTCTTGTTCCCTGAGAACTCATAAAACAGCCTGTGGAAACGGAGGTGGGCGTCAATGCTCGCAGGAATATCGTTGGTATCGGTGGCGCGATAAAGCTCCTCGATAGTCTGCTTTAGCCTCAGTCGCCCAGGCCCGCGTAGTTCTGTGGCGGAGAGTTCGGCGGCGTAAGGCTCCACGAGCATTCGAATCGACGCGATTTCGGCGATGTCACGGGCGCTCACCTCCACAACGAACGATCCCTTGAACGGAACCTTCACCACCAGCCCCTCCTCTTCAAGGCGTGTCAATGCCTCACGGAGCGGAGAGCGGCTGATACCCAGGTCGGCGGCGATGTGGGTCTCACGCAACTGTTCCCCCGGAGGCACCGTCCCGTCCAGGATGGCAGTGCGCAGGACACGGTAGACGCCGTCAGGCGTGGTGGTGCGCTGTTCGTGCCACGCGAATTTGTTGTCCATCAGGCCACCTCTCTGTCGATTGTCGATTATATCGTCCAACGTTCCTCATACCTGGGCGCGGTTATTCGTGGAGGCCCGCCAGCCTGCTGCCGAACTTTGCCAGGAGCGACGTTGTGGTTGAACCCCGATGTTCTTCCCACTTGTCGGCAAAACCGAAGAGGCTGTACATACCGTGAACTCCCAACCAGCGAATGGGCTCGGGCTCCCATTTGGGTGCGCGATATCCCACCCAGGGAAGTGATGTTCGCTCCGTTTTCTGTTCGAATGCCAGCTCCACCAGTGTCCTGCCGCCGAGGTATGCCGCGGTGAAGCCGTGCCCGGCGTAACCGGTTGACGAACCGATCCCTGATGCTTGGTCCCATTGAACGCCCCCGTTCCAGTCACGGGTTACGCCGAGAACCCCGGACCACGCGTGGTCGACTTGGAAGTCGATGCCGGGGAAGAAGGTACGAAGCTTGGTGGACAGCAGGTCAACGGTGGACCCGGCCGTTGAACCTGCACCGCCTGTCCCGGAGTTATACCGGTAGGGTTTGCCTCGGCCTCCGATGGCAATGCGGCCATCGGCTGTTCTCTGGGAGTAGATGAACGTGTGCGCGGAGTCGCTGAGGCACTGCGGTCCATTCCAGCCGATGTGCCGCCATGCTTCGTCCGGGAGGGGCTTGGTCACAATCATCGAGGAGTTGATGGGTATCAGGCTCCTGCTGCCGAGGAGTGGTCCGGAGTATCCTTCAGTGCAGATAAAGGTCTTTTCAGCGGTCACCCGTCCGTTGTCCAGTGTCAGTGTATTTCCGTTGATGCTGCCGACCCGGCTGCCCTCGAAGATCCTGACCCCCATGGACGTGAGGGTTTCTGCTAATCCGTGGACCAGCTTTGCCGGGTTAAGCCGGGCACAGTGCTTGTAGACGAGGCCCCCGTAGACAGTGGAGATGTTGATTTGTTCCTGGAACTCTTCACGGTCGATCAGGTAGACATCGTCGTCGGTCAGTCCGTATTTCCAGTCGGCGTCCCGTCTGGCCACGAGCCTGCCAAGCCCGGCTTTCGTGTGGGCAGCAACCAGCGCGCCGCTCTTGCGTTGATCGGCGTCGATGCCTTCCGCCCGCAGGATCTCCAGGACGGCGTCGACGCCGGAAACGAACTCCCGTTGCAATGCCCGGCTCGCCTCGATACCGCCCTTTGACGCGCGGGCAAACCGGGCCCTGTTTCCTGCGGGCATCGCTGACAGCCACCCGCCGTTCCGGCCGGAGGCTCCATATCCGATTTGCTCTGCTTCGAAAACCGCAACCGAGAGGGAGGGGTCGAGCTTCTTGGCGAAGTATGCCGCCCACAACCCCGTGTAACCGGCACCCACGATTGCCAGATCAACAGACTGTTCCCCAGCAAACCGGGGGTAGGGGCGCCTGTTCTTTTCGAGTCCGGCCATCCAGAAGCCGAGGTCCCCATTGCGGGGTTTTGCCGCGACGGTTGTCATTTTTGGTCCTTGTTGTGTGGGGAAGATCATTAGAACGCGGTATATCCGCCATCGACGGGCAACGTGGCACCGGTAACGTAGGAGGATTCCGCAGAGGCGAGGAAGAGGACCGCATCGGCCACTTCCTTGGGAGCAGCCAGACGTTGGAGGGGAATCTGCCCTTCACGGTGGCGTCGATAGGCCTCGGGATCCTCCCTTCGCTGGAATGACGCTTCGATGACGGGAGTAGCCGTGAGGCCGGGGGCGACGACGTTCACCCGGATGTTTCGCTCAGCCCACTCGATGGCTGCGCCCTTTGCGAGCATGATCAGGCCGCCCTTGGCTGCGGAGTACAGAACTTCGTCCGGCTTGCCCACCATCCCGAGCCGCGAACTGACCAGGACAAATGATCCTCCGGTGGCCGGCATCAACGGCGCAAAGTGCTTCATCACCAGGAATGAACTCAACAGGTTGCTGTGCAGCACATTCCTGGCGTCTTCGTAGGACATCCCTGTCAGGGGTCCGCTGACCTGCAGGCCGTGGTTCAGTACGACGACGTCGACGGTGCCGTACGTTTCAGCAGCCTCGCGGGCGAGACATTTGACGAAGTCTTCGTCGTTAAGGTCTCCCGGGACATACAGGTCGTCTGGTTGTGCGCTGTCAATCCGGGCCTTGCGGCCGGTCAATATGAGGCGGGCTCCTTCGCGACGGAAGTGTGAGCATACCGCTTGCCCGATTCCGCTGTTGGCGCCGGTGACCAGGGCCGTAACTTTGCTTAGTCTCATGTCTGATTCTCCTGGTTGGGAATTTGTGGACAGGCCGTCGAGTCGTTCCTGTCCGCCGTGCCTAGTTGAGGAAGCCGCGGGCGTCGACGGCCCAGCGTTCGCAGGTGGAACCCGTACTGTCGGTGATGATGTATTCCTCGAAGTTGACCACAACGGGGCAAACGTGGTTAGGGATGACCGGCAGCACTGTGCCTATCGGGGGTTGGAAACCCGAGGGCAACGGCAGGAAGCCGTGATATTCGTTGAGTTTGGACAGGATCGCCTGAGTGCCGGGCACTGCACCGAAGCCGATTTCTGCGTTGCCTTCCCGGCTCAATGCCTTGGTGCCCACATCGAGGATGACTTGATCGGGAACCCAATCACTGACGACCGTGCCGGCGACGAACAGTGCTATTTGGTCCTCGGCGCAGGCGCCAAGCCTGGTGTTGTTCAAATCGTTGAAAACGTACTCACCGGGCCGGATTTCGGTAATGATGCTGCTAGTGGCATATTCGATGGTGGGTGTGGAGCCTGCGCTGACCACAGTGGCAGTGATGCCTACGGCTCTGAAGCTGCGCACGGCGGCGGTCAGCGCTGCTTCCTGGTCCATTGCGGCGCGCTTGCGGGCGTCAGGGCCGGAGCTTCCATGGCCGGGGTAGGTGAAGACGCCCACTGGTACCAAGCCTCTCTCGCGGGCGGCGACGGCGAGGTCGCCGGCGGACTCCGGGGGCGCACCGGAACGTTGGGCACCGCAATCAACCTCAACCACGACCTCCAGCCGTCCGGCATCAGAACCCATAGCCTCAGCGATGGCATTGATTGCCGAAAAGTTGTCGACCCCGACCCGTAGCCGCGTAGTGACGGCAAGCTTCCGGAGCCGTGCTCCCTTGGTCCCTGAAGGCCAGATCGGGTAGGCAATGAAGATGTCTTCAAACCCTGCCGCTGCGAAGACTTCTGCCTCGCCCACATTGCCGGCGGTAATGCCAACGGCGCCTGCCTTGACCTGGCGCCGGCCGATCTCGACGCACTTATGTGTCTTGACGTGCGGACGCACTTCGAGGTTGCGCTTGTTGGCGAAAGCCTGCATGCGGTCAATATTGTCCTGCATCACGTCGACCAAAATGATGGGCGCGGGGGTGTCAATCCTGGCAGCCAGTGCGGCCAGTGCCCGTTGAAGCCGGTTCACGCTTACTCCTCATGATTCTTTTGGTGAAGGTTCGAAGCCGATCGTTCTGTGGTCTTCGAAATGATGTTGTTCGGGGCCCGCGACGGCGGGTCCCGAACAACCGGTCCCGCCTAAGAGGCGGCGGTGCAGACCATCTGGATCTCAACAGGAGTATTCAGTGGCAGGCCGGCGACTCCGATGGCGGTGCGGGAGTGGCGTCCCTTTTCGCCGAGAACCTCGATGAGCAATTCACTCGCCCCTTCGGCAACCTTGGACTGCAAACCAAAGTCCGGCGGACTGGCTACGAACACCAGCATCTGCACCACGCGGACCCTGTCAAGGTCGCCGACGGCCTGGACAGCAGCGGCGAGGCAATTCAACGCGGCGTGACGGGCCAGCTCCTTGGCTGTCTCCAGGTCAACATCCCGGCCGACGACGCCTTGGCACAGCAGCTCACCATCCCGAAATGGCAGCTGACCCGAAATGTGAATGCTTTCCCCCACCTGGTTGTGGTCTACGTAGTAGGCATTGGCAGCCAGCACTGGGAGCTCCAATCCCAGGTTCGCCAACCTTTCCGAAGCAGTCCCGCCCCGGACTGTTTGAGGCAATGGAAGGCTCATGATCCCGCCGCCCTGCCGTAAGTCACCTGTTCGCTTCCGTCGCTCAGGAAACGGAACGTAGTAGACCAAAGAGGGCGGGAAGGTCGGCGATATCGGTGATCCGCTCATAGCCGAGCCAGTGCTCGTCGTGCTCGAAGCCACGGTCGACGTACACCTTCTTCCCGATGCCCAAGATTGCTGCCGATCGGTGGTCGTACATGGGGCTGGCCGAGACATGCACGATCTCATCGGGGGTGACCCCAAGCTTGTCGAACATGTACTCGAAGGCACCGAGCCGCGGTTTGTACATGCCCATTTGCTCGGCGGTAATGATGACCTCGAACGGGGCCTCGAGGTTGGCGGCGAGGCGCTCGGCCACCGCCGTGTCGCTGTTGGTGATGATGACCAGGGGCACAGCTTCTGCCAAGCGGTTCAGCGCTTCGGTGACGCCGGGGTAAGGACCCCACGTGGGAATCCGGTCGTAGACCTCGTGGGCGTCCTCGACGCGGAACTCAATGCCCACCTTGCGTGATGCGCGCGCCATGGAGTCGGCGACTATCTGGTGGAATGGCTTGTACTCGCCGGTGCACTCATCGATCCGGTACGCCTTGCAAAGCCGCAAGTACTCGTCCGATGCCTCTGCGGGCAGTCGATCGCCCAAGACGTCGCGCGTAGCATCGTTGATCGCAAATTTTATGAGCGTTCCGTTCATGTCGAACGTAACGAATTTTGGCTTGTTTTCGAATACCACGATTCCTCCAATTGTAGATCTAGTCGATTGTCGACGAGAATTTTCTTGTGGGCCAGGGTTTCTGTTCAGCGCGCCCCGTCGATTGTCGACAATACGCGCCAAGTCGTAGATTGTCAACGATTCTTCGACATCCTGCAGCGGCGTTCGCTCTTCACGTCGGGTTGCTGTCCTGGTACCTGCAGTGGAGTCCAGCGGATTCGCTGCCCCTGGCGGGGCACAGTGGAGACCGGCGCCACCAAGGGCGCCGGTCTCATTGCGTCAGAGACGCTAGGATGTGGCGCGCCGCGCTACGTTATAGAAGCGGATGTTTTCATACTCTTCGAGGCCTTCAGCACTTCCTTCGCGGCCAAGGCCGGACTGCTTGATGCCGCCGAAGGGGGCGCCGGCGTCGGACGGGACCCCTTGGTTGATTCCCACAATTCCGGTCTCAAGGCGGTCCGCGACGTTTAACGCCCGGTCGAGGTTCTCTGTGAAGACATAACCGGCCAAGCCAAATTCCGTAGCGTTGGCACGGGTCACCACTTCGTCCTCCGTGCTGAAGCGCTGAATTGCGGCGATGGGACCAAAAATTTCTGACCGGGCAACCTCGGAGTCTTCGGTCACGTGGTCCAGGACTGTCGGGGCGAAGAAATTTCCAGGGGAGTCGTAGCCGTGCCCGCCGGTCAGCAGGCTGGCGCCCAGATTCACCGCATTGTCGGAGTAGGCTTGCATCTGGGCTACCGCCCGGTTGTCGATCAGTGCGCCGAGGCCGGTCTGTTGTCCAAGCCCGCTTCCTACGGCGACTTGTGCAAAGCGTTCGGTCAGGGCTTCCGCAAAGTCATCGGCTATGGCGTCCTGGACATAGATGCGGTTTGCCCCTATGCAGGACTGTCCACCGTTGCGCAACTTAGCGGCGAAAGTGCCTTCCAGGGCGCGGTCAAGGTCTGCGTCGTTGAAAACGATGAGGGGTGCGTTGCCGCCGAGTTCCATGGAACTGCGGAGTACGTTCCGGGCAGCAAGCTGCAGGAGTTGACGGCCGACGGGCGTTGATCCTGTAAAGGAAACCTTCCGGACTCTGGGATCGAGCAGGACGGCTTCGCTGAAGGCCCTGGAATTGGATGTCGTGATGACTTGGATCAAGCCTTCGGGCACACCTGCTTCAATGGCGAGTTGGACGGCAAAGTGCGTCGTCAGGGGAGTGAGGGCTGCAGGCTTGATGACGACAGGGCATCCTGCCGCCAATGCCGGCGCGATTTTCCGGGTGGCCATGGCCAGGGGGAAATTCCATGGCGTGATCAGTACCGCCAGTCCAACGGGAGAGCGCCGCGTCAGCAGGCTTGCCCCGCCGTCGGGGGTGTCCCGAAAGTTCCCGGCCGGCCGTACCGCTTCTTCTGCGTACCAGCGGACGAAGTCGGTGCCGTACCTGACCTCGCCCCGAGCCTCGGCCAGCGGCTTGCCCATTTCGCGTGAAATAAGGTGCGCGAGATCCTCGGTGCGCGAGACAAGGATCTCGTACCAGGCGTGCAGTATGTCTGCCCGCTGGCGAAGGCTGCTCCTGGCCCAGCTTGCCCCCGCGGTGTCGGCAACTCCAACAGCGTGAAGTGCATTCTGGACGCCACAGTCTTCGACGTAGGCAATAGTCTCGGCTGTGGCGGGGTCCAGGACAGGCAAGCCGGTGCCGGGCAGGCTGATGGACTGGATAACTGCGTCTGCCTGTCGCGTGCTCCGGGGGTCCGGGGCAATGAGAGTGGCTGCCACGTGGGTGGTGCTCATCTGAATCTCCTTCGTGCTCAATAGCGTCGACGCTGACGTAAAGGGAAGGAAACCACGTCGATTGTCGACGATTGGGATTGACGATTGTTGACAATACGCGCGCCTTGGGAACATGTCAATGTCAGGGGTTGTCCGTCGCTGCGGGAACCCGCCGTCGTGCTTCTTCTTTCGCAAACGGGACGCGTCCCGCCGGGCCGCTCTGCGTTACCCGGCGCGCTCCTTCCGCTTCCGGCGGCTCCGTACGAACAGCCACACGACGAACCCGGCAAGGCCTGCGTAGATTGCGTAGTTGAGGAAGCGCGAGTACTGGTCAACAAGGTGGTACTGCTTGCCAAGCAGTGCTCCCAGCCCGATTAACAGGCCGTTCCAAATGCTGGTTCCGGCCAGGGTAAACAGGCTGAATGTCATCAGGTTCATTCGCTCTGCGCCCGCAGGCAAGGAGATGAGGCTACGGACGCCAGGCAGAAGCCGCCCAAAGAAGATCGCTGACTTGCCGTGGCGTTCGAACCAGTCCGCGGCCTTCTCGAAGTCTTCGCGGTCGACCAGTGGCAGCTTGGAGAGCAGTCGGATGGATCGCTCCAGTCCTGCTTTGAACCCAAGCCAGTACAGCAGCAAGGCACCTGCGTAGGCGCCCAGGGTGCTGGTGACAAAGACAAGAATCATGGTCAGGCTTCCCTGGCTTGCCAGGAAGCCTGCCAACGGAAGGATCGCCTCGCTTGGAACCGGCGGAAACACCGTTTCCAGGAAGGTCAGGAAACCCACGCCCCATTCGCCCATGGCCTCGATCACCTGGGCTGCAATGCCGAGCAGCCCCGTGAGGTCGTCGGCTGGACTGGCAGTACTGACGATGGCGGTCAAATGCTTCCTGCTTCCGTGTGCGGCTGTGGGAGGGTGCCGCAGCCACCTCTCCGCGTTCCACGAGCCTACCGCCAATTCATCACCATGCTTAGTATTGAGTGGCACGTGAGCGGACACCACACGAAGGACAGTCATGGCACTCAGCAAGGGCACCAAAGTCGAATGGAACACCTCTCAGGGCAAGACCCACGGAAAAATTGTGGAGAAGAAGACCACCGACTTTGAATTGGACGGCAACACGCACCGGGCCAGCGAGGACGAGCCGCAGTACGTAGTGGAGTCGGAGAAGACGGGCGCCAGGGCGGCTCACAAGGCCTCTGCGCTCACGGAGAAGAAATAGCGCATGGCGCGCCGTCATGAGGTGGTCATCATCGGCGGCGGCAACGCCGGAGTGTCGCTGGCGGCCAGGCTGGCTCGGTACGGGGTCAAGGACATCGCCCTCATTGAGCCCAAGGACCACCATCTCTACCAGCCTCTGTTTTCCCACATAGCCGGAGGTCGCGCCCGGGCGCAGGAAGCCATCCGCAGCCAGCAGTCCGTGATCCCCCGGGGAGTGACGTGGATCAGGGACCGGGCTTCGGGCGTTGATCCGGAATCGCGCTCCGTGGCGCTCGGTTCCGGGTCCGCCGTTGACTATGGGCACCTGGTGGTCTGTCCTGGGTTGGAATACCGTTGGGACGCCGTACCTGGCCTTGCTGAGGCCGTGCACTCACCCCACGGCTCCTCCCACTATGACTTCGAGCTGGCACCCAAAGCCTGGACGCTCCTGAGCGCGCTGAGGTCCGGGACCGCCGTGTTCACGATGCCCGCAGGGCCGGTCAAGTGCGCCGGCGCGAGCCAGAAACCTATGTACCTGGCCTGCGACTACTGGAAGCAACAAGGGGTGCTCAGTGAAATAAGGGTGGTGATGGTACAGCCCTACCCCACAGTGTTTGGGGTACCCGCGGTGGACCGGGAGCTGGAGCGGAAGATTGCGGAGTACGGCATCGAGCTTCGCACCAACAGTGAACTCGTAGCGGTCGATTCCGCTGGACGGACTGCGACGATCCGGGACACTGTCACCGGCGCCACAGAGGACCTCGGCTATGACGTCCTCAATGCCGTCCCTCCGCAATCGGCGCCCGGGTGGCTCAGGGGAACCGGCTTGTCCGCGGTCGGGGATGCCGGCGGCTTCGTGGAGGTGGACACGCGGACGCTCCGCCACCAGCGGTATCCCGACGTCTGGGCACTCGGGGACGCGGCAGCCACCACCAACTCCAAGGCCGGCGGCGCGTTGCGGAAACAAACCAGCGTGCTGGCAAGGAATCTGTCGGCCGTGCTGAAGGGTCGTGAGCCCGGCCGGAAGTACAACGGATACTCTGTCTGCCCTTTCACGGTGTCGCGCAATACTGTGGTTTTCGCCGAGTTCGACGACCGTTTGCGGCCCATGCCCACAATTCCGAAGGTGCCCACCTGGAAGGAGAGCCGGCTTTCCTGGTGGATAGACCGTGACCTGTTTCCACGGCTCTATTGGAAGATGATCCTCAAGGGGCGTTTGTAAGCGCCGGCTGGGCCACGCTCCAGGCCCATGTATCAGGCCGTTCTTTCGCTGCGAACACCGGGTAACAATTCTGCGGGAAGGTCAGGTACCGGGATGATCACCAGGTCCTTCAGCTTCCAGTCGAGGCTGGAACACTCCTTCCGGGCAGCCTCCAGCATGTCCAGGGTGGGCATGCGGTGGGCCGGGACCACAAAAGCCTCCACATGGAAGACATGCCCCTGGTCCCGCACGCGCGACCTGGCCTCTTCCACCCAGTCCAGGCCCGCAAGGTATCCGTCCACCAGGGCGCCCAGCGGGTGCGGTTCTGTGTCGTCGTAGGTCCGCGCCCTTTTGTCCATCAGGGCCGTGATGGCGGCTTTCGTGTTGCGGACGCCGTCCCGCAGGATGCTGGCTGAGATGATCAAGGCGGCCACTGCGTCCGCCCACCACCAGCCGATGCCGATGCCGGCAACGCCGGCTGCTGCGGCAACGGCAGTCTGCCAGTCTGCCTTGTTCATGTCGGCATCGGCGTAGAGGACCTTGTCGTGGAGGGCTTTGGCCAGTTTCATCTTCACGTGCCCCAGATACACCGGTGGTCCGGCAGTGAGGAGCATGGCAACGATCATGACCCAGCCCAGCCAGATGGTCTGCCCGAAGAAGTCGAACCCGCCGATGGTCGGATGCTCGGCGGTCAGCAGGCTGATGCCCGAGTCCACCACCAGGAAGGTGCCCATGACAGCCAGCGCCACGGCTGCCACGAGGTGGGCAACGCCGACGGCGCGGTGGTATCCGTAAGGATGTTCGGCGCTTGGACGTCTGCGGATCACGCGCACGGCCACCAGGAAAGCCAAGGGAGGCAGGAAGGAGAGCACGTCTTCCACCCATGCCGCCTTCATGGCCTGTGAATTTCCCAGGAGCAGGTAGATCATCCCGGTGGACACGGCAAGGAAGGCTATGGTGATCCACTCGTACCGGACGGCCCTGCGGAGCGCAGCCTGCTGCTCGGCAGGCAGTTCGGTGTGTCCGAAACGCAGTGACGCCTGCCGGGCGCGGATGTCGGTGGCCTTCACCGGGCACCACCTGCGTCCTTCAGGAACGTGTCCAGTTTCAGCAGGAACGCGTTTTCGCCCTTGGGAACCAGCATGACGTGCTGGTGCTTCTTGCCTTGAGTGTCCAGGGACTCGGCGTAAGGTCGGGTCAACCCTGTGTTCTTTTCCCAAGGGGTGTCCTTGCGGAGACCGCCGATCATGACATCCAACTCTCCCTCTTCGACCCGTTCGGCCAGGATATGTTCAGTCCCTGTGCTCCACTCCACGCGGGCGCCAAGGCGTGCGGCGAAGTCACTGATCAGCTGCACATCCCGTCCTTGGGGCTGGCCGGAGGGGGACAGCGTGACCCATTCCCCGTTGGGGCTCGCGCCTACCCGCAGGATGCCGTTCTCCACCCGGTCCAGCGTGCCGTCAGGGTCAGCCGGAATCGTCCCGGCGCATCCCGACAGTACAAGGGCAGCCAGCGCTGCCGATGCTGCTCCCATACGACGCATAGTCTCCGCCTTCCTCCACGTGATGCTCCTGTCCCCACTATAGACAGGTTGCTTATCATTTGTGGCGGGGTGGCTGGGAACTCTCAGGTCAACGGCCGGGCCACTCCTTGCCGGCCCATGGATCGTAGGTGGCCAGCAGTTCTTCCTGCGGCGGGCGCACATCTTCCGGGACGTGCTGCAGGTTCACTCGCACCCGGTACCAGAGGGAACTCGACCCGCGCATGCCGTCCACCAGGACGTCCGCCGGGTGAAGGTGGGAAACCACACCGGAGTGCATGTCCTTCCATTCCTCAAGGGCTGCGAGCGCTTCGGGTTTGGTTTTGGTCCGTGCCACTTCTATGAGGGGCATGACGGATCGACGGCGGCCGGAACCGTCACCGGCACGCGGCGCCTTCTCTGCCGGTCCCATATCGGCTGCCAGGGCGAGGAGGTTGTCGAGTGAGCCGGGGTGGTCGTCAATGGCCTGGTGGGGATCGCCCTGTTCTGCGAAGCGCAGGGGTACGGTGGCGACAGTGAACTGTTCGGGACGGGCGGTGGCGACTTCGCTCCAGGCCAGGGGAGTGGATACGCGGGCATCAGGCCGGGGGCGTACGGAGTAGGCGGAGGCCACGGTCCGGTCCTTGGCGTTTTGGTTGAAGTCCACGAACACGCTTTCGCCGCGCTCTTCCTTCCACCACTTGGCCGTTGCCAGGCCGGGTGCCCGGTTTTCCACTTCCCGCGCCAAGGTCTCCGCTGCCAGCCTGAGCTCGCGGTAACTCCACCGGGGGGCGATCCGCACCAGGATGTGGAGTCCGCGGGACCCGCTGGTCTTCGGCCAGCCCACCAGCCCCATGTCGTCCAGCACTTCGCGCGCCACGTAGGCGACATCGATGATCTGGGCCCAGTCCACGCCGGGCATGGGGTCGAGGTCGATGCGCAGTTCGTCGGGATGGTCGAGGTCTTCTGCGCGGA
The DNA here is from genome assembly GCF_052156435.1 of Paenarthrobacter sp. NCHU4564. Classification (NCBI taxonomy): domain Bacteria; kingdom Bacillati; phylum Actinomycetota; class Actinomycetes; order Micrococcales; family Micrococcaceae; genus Paenarthrobacter; species Paenarthrobacter sp. NCHU4564. The sequence continues at coordinate 194,194 of NZ_JBQLIS010000001.1, read as the reverse complement.
CAGGATGCGGGTTGAGGTCGAGGCACCCCAGGTTGACCACCCAGGCCAGGCCGGCCGCGTCGCGGATCACGGCTTCTTCGGCGGAGGTTCCGGAGGCGTACCGCAGCGTGGCTGTTTCAATGTACGGGGGATGGTTTTCGGGCACGCGTTTCTGGAAAAAGGGTTCGGCGTCGATTCCCTTGGGGAAGCGTTTCAGGACCATGGGGCGGCCCCCTGCGCCGCGGAGGGCACCGTCGGATATGGCGAGGTAGTACCTGACGAGGTCGAGTTTGGTGATGCCGGCGTCGGGAAACACGATTTTGTCCGGGCTCGAGATGCTGACTTCGGTTCCCTCGATGTCAAGGATCTCTGGGGGAGTCTTCGACGGGCTCATGCGCACACGCTAGCAATGAACCCCCGTCGCTTCCAGACCGGCCACTGCCTCGCCCGGGCTGGAGGATGAACACGCTGAGCCGGCCCTGGCGTGCCAGACTGGACGCATGTGTCCCGAACTGAACCCCCGTGACCAATCCGGCAGCGACCCCACCGGCCAGCGCGAGGCGTCTGCCGCCAAGCGCCGGCATCTGGCGTTAAGGCTCGACGACGCGTGGCTGGGTCTCCAGACCAGGCTTGCGTTGAGGCGTGGCCGGGTGCAGACGGTGATCCCGTACACCGGCTACGGCAGTACGTCCTGGGTGCGGGTGTTGGCGCGGATCGTGCTGGGTGACCCCCGCGATGTCGCTGAAACGTCCGGCCCCACCAACGAGGGGCCGTTGAAGCCGCTTCATGAGGGCATGCGTGGGTGGCGGAATTTCACCAATGCGCCGGTTCCCCACGCTTCGGTGCGGGTTACGGTTGCGGGCACGGATTTTGAGGTCCGCGCCGACCGTGGCGGAGTGGTGGACGCCCGGATTCCTGCGGCGCTGGAACCGGGTTGGCACATGATCACCCTGGGTTCGGGCGATTCCGTGGTGGAGGCACCGGTCCAGATCGTGGCCGATGATACGGATTTCGGGGTCGTGTCCGACATTGATGACACGGTGATGGTCACGGCATTGCCCCGGCCGTTCCTGGCGGCGTGGAACACGTTCGTCCTGAATGAGCATGCCCGTACCCCGACACCTGGCATGGCAGTCCTGTACGAGCGGATCGTGCGCACTGTGCCGTCCGCGCCGGTGCTGTACCTGTCCACAGGCGCCTGGAATGTAGCGCCGACGCTGGCACGTTTCCTGTCCCGCAACCTGTATCCGGCGGGCCCCAAACTGCTGACTGATTGGGGGCCGACCCCGGATCGCTGGTTCCGCAGCGGCCGGGAGCACAAGCGTTCGTCCTTGGAACGCCTGGCTGAGGACTTCCCGGGGATCAAATGGTTGCTGGTGGGAGACGACGGCCAGCACGACGAGGCCATCTATTCCGAGTTCGCCCAGCACCATCCGGACAAAGTGCGGGCGATCGCCATCCGCCAATTGTCGGTGGGGGAGGCCGTCCTGGCCGGTGGCCGCTCCAAGTCCGAGGGCCAGCCCCTGCCCGGCATCCCGTGGATCTATGCTCCGGACGGCGCAGGCATGTCAGCCCGCCTGGAACAGTTGGGCATCATCCACAATGACCAGCGAGTGGCTGAGGCACCGGAGGAGCCCAACTGATCACCAACTCCGGGTGATCCGGGTGGTTCAGGTGTTGAGTTCGACCATGAGCGCGGGCAGTTGGTCCGCGATTTCACGGGCCAGGAAGCCCAGGGGGCCCATGGTGCTTGCCAGCCTGTCCGCGGCCGCGGCATGCAGATGCGTCCCCCAGCAGACCGCCTGCGCAGCGGTTGTGCCGCGGGCCCGGAGGCCGGCGATGGCTCCTGCCAGCACATCACCGCTGCCTGATGTTCCCAAGCCGCCGTAGCCCGTGGTGATTTTCCACAGTCCGGCTTCTTCGCCACCTTGGCCTGAAGGCCGGGCCATGACGCCCTGGCAACTGACCACGGCGTCGAAGCGCCTGGCAATGTCGGCGACGTCCCTTTCCAGTTCCTGCACGTCACGGCCCAGCAGGATCCCTGCTTCCGCCGGATTGGGCGTGAGGATCATGCGCCCACGCCAGGGCTCAAGAAGGTTTTCCAGCTCCAGCAGGGCGCCTAGTGCGTAGGCGTCGATGACGACGGCGGGCCCCGCCTCGGGGCCACCACGCCCGGACGCATCCTCCCGTTCCAGCAGCCGGCGCAGCAGAGTGACGGCGAGCGCCGGATCGTCGAGTCCAGGTCCGATCAGGACCGCATCGGAACGTTCGAGGTAGGAGGCAATCCGGTCAAGGCCCTCCCCGGTCACCGAACCGTTGGCATTTTCGGGCAGCCCCGGTGCGCCGCATTCGGGCAGGGCCACGCCTACGTGCGGCGCAACGGAGTCGGCCACAGCGAGGGTGATCTTGCCTGCCCCGGCCCGGAGGGCGGCGGTTCCGGCCAGGATGGCGGCACCTGGTGTGGCGCGTGCCCCGCCGATCACCAGGACGGCGCCGCGGGAGTACTTGTCTTCGCCCGGCGCGGGCAGGGGCCAGTCGCGCAGGAGCGATGGGGTCACGGGAGTGGGGTCGGGACGTCTACTGGGGGTGGACACTGGCATCTCCTGCGTGTTCGGTGATGGCCACGCCCTGTTCGGCCAGGTGATCGGCCACGTTGAAGCTTTCCAGGGTCCAGGGGCCGGCTCCGGAGGGCCTGACATAGCGGGTGATGGAAGCGTTCAGGACCGACGTTCCGGCGGCGAGGTCGAGGACCTCCTTCTCGGTCATGCCTTCGAGGATGTACCGGAAGAGGAGGATCACAGCGTCGTGGCATACCACCATCACGCGGTGACCCGACCCCAGGTTGTTGAGTTCGGCCAGGACGGAGCGCAGCCTGAGGGCAACGTCCGCCCACGATTCACCGCCCGGCGGGCGGTAGTAGAGTTTGCCGAGCCACAGCCGCCGTTCGGCTTCGTCGGGGTAGCGCTTTTCCACGCCCAGCCGGGTCAACCGGTCAAGGATGCCGAGTTCGCGGTCGCGCAGCCGCTCATCCGTCCGGACCTTCACGGGCCAACCTGCCTCGCCCACGGCGATCTCCGCTGTTTGCCTCGCCCGGGCGTAGGGCGAGGAGACTACGGCGTCCGGACGGAACTCTTCCGCGATCCGGGCAAGGGCCGACCCCAGGGCCCGGGCCTGTTCTTCGCCGGTTCCGGAGAGGTTCACGTCGGCGTCGCGGGCGGGTACCTGAATGACTTCCGCCCCGGCCAGCCGGGCCTGGGTCGCGGCGACGTTGCCCTCACTCTCGCCGTGCCGGATCAGCAGAAGATCCACGGCGCCGGCTTCCTGGGCAGCGGCTTTAAGTCCGTCGGTGTTCAAAAGAGTCCTCCTGTCCTGTGGCTTCCGGGTCCGGTGGCGGCCCGGCCAGGGCCCCACGGCGGGCACCGGATGGGGGCACACTATCAACTGCATACCCATGGCGGCCCGTGGATAAACGTCGGAGGCGTGGGATTGCTAGGCTTTGAACCATGAAGCGCCGTCTTGCAGCCCTGTCCGCCGTCCCGCTGTTGATCTTGATGACCGGTTGCGGTGCCGTGGAGGAAGCCGCCGGAAACGCTGCCAGTGAGGCCGCCTCGAAGGTGGCCACCGCGGCAGCGGATGAGGTGACCCGCCAGATCTGTGCCGTAGTGCAGGATGGCTTGGTAAGTGTGGAAGACAAGAGGATCCTGGGAGGCCTTGTGGAGGCCGCCCGGACCGCGGGGGTTCCCAGCGACATCACCACGGCCTTGGACAATATTGCCAAGGCCGGCGACGAGGTTCCGGCGGAATCGGTCCAGGCCCTGAAGGATGCCTGCCCGGCCTAGCGTTTTGCTGTGGGGCAGTGACCGTTCCCTGGCCTGTCATTACACTGGGACCCATGACCCAGCAGGAACCGGCCCACTCCGGCGCCTCCACGGATAATGCTCTGTCCGACGAGGACGGAGGCGTCGCATCAGCGACTGCCCCGGAAGGTGATGGTGTCCACCTGGCCGATCCTGCCGCCGTCGATACTTCCCTACGTACCCCGCAGCAAAGGTCCCGTACGTTCGCAGCCATTCTGGTCAACACGGCGGCCGCCAACATCACCACCAGCTTCCTCTGGTTCGCACTGACTTTTTGGGTGTATCTGGAAACCAGGAACGTGATTGCCACGGGTGTAGTGGGCGGCGCGTATATGCTGCTGATCGCCCTGTCCAGCATCAGCTTCGGCACCTTTGTTGACCGCTACCGGAAACTCGCCGTGATGCGGTTCGCCGCCTGCTTCACGCTGGTCATGTTCGTCATTTCCGGCGTGATGTTCCTGGTGACTCCTGTAGCTTCGCTCCTGGACCTCACCCAGCCGTGGTTCTGGCTGTTCACCGTGATCATCCTGGTGGGTGCCGTGGTGGAAAACATGCGGAACATCGCACTGTCCACCACGGTGACGATCCTCATCGAACCCGAGCGGCGAGCGAATGCCAACGGCATGGTCGGGATGGTGCAGGGCCTGATGTTCGTGGTGACCTCGGTGCTGTCCGGACTGTCCGTAGGGCTGCTGGGGATGGGCTGGACGATTGTTGTTTCCCTCGTGCTGACCGCTGCCGCCTTCCTCCACCTGCTCACGCTCCGCATGCCGGAGGAAGTCCGTGCGGCTGCCGGCGACGCCCATGGAGCTTTCGACCTTCGTGGGTCCTTCGCTGCGGTGCTGGCCATCTCCGGGCTGTTCGCGTTGATCCTGTTTTCGACGTTCAACAACTTTGTCGGCGGTGTCTACATGGCACTGATGGACCCCTACGGTTTGGAAATGTTCCCCGTCGAACTGTGGGGAACCTTCTTTGCCGTGGGCGCTACCGGGTTCATTGTGGGCGGGGCGCTTATTGGCAAGTTCGGCCTCGGCTCCAACCCGCTCAGGACCATGTTGATCGCTGTGGTCCTGATGGGCTTGCTGGGGGCGGTCTTCACACTGCGGGAATGGGCGTGGCTTTACGTCCTGGGGATCTGGCTCTACCTGTGCCTGGTGCCTGTAGTGGAGGCCGCTGAACAGACGGTCATCCAGCAGGTGGTTCCGCTGAACAGGCAGGGAAGGGTGTTCGGCTTCGCCATGGCCTTCGAGTCGGCGGCGGCTCCGATCACCGCCTTCCTGATTGCCCCCGTAGCCCAGGTTTGGATCATTCCCTATGCGCGGTCCAGTGAAGGGGCCGCCCAACTGGAACCGCTGCTGGGCGAAGGGACGTCACGGGGAATTGCCCTGGTCTTCCTGATAGCCGGCGTCATCCTGATCGTCGCAGCCTTGTTGGCGTTCCTGACGCCGGTCTACCGGCGGGTCTCGGCCTCCTATGCCGAAAAAAGCGGGGAAAACCAGGCCTGAGTATCGCCCCGGAGCGGGCATGTGAAGCCGGTACTTTGCCCCTCTGTTGTGGCGCTCCCGTGTGGACCGGGTGCGGCAGGAATATGCCGCCCGGCAGGCGTGGAAGTTTCGCGTGCCGTGGAGGACAATGCCAGGTACCAATCCACCTCTGCGGAACAGGTCCAGGCCATGGCTGAAGTGTCGGAGAACCAGGACGTCGTGAACCGGCTGATCCAATGCATCAATGAACGCCGCATCGAGGTCATGGACGAGCTGTTCCATGACGATGCCGTGATGCACTGGCCCCAGTCCGGAGAAACAGTCCACGGGGCTGCGAACCGGCGGGCCATCTACAGCGCCTTTCCCCAACTGCCCGACATCACTCCACGCCGAATGCTCGGTGACGGGGACCTGGTGGTGGCCGAGGCGACGCTGGACTACGGCGGCCCACGGTACGAGACGGTGTTTATTTTCGAGTTCCGGGATGGCCGGATCGCCCGGGAAACGGCCTACTGGAGCGAACCTTTCGAAGCTCCCGACTGGCGTGCTTCCTGGGTGGAAAAGGCATGACGGGAAGCAGGCCAATCCAGCGTCACAGAAGGAGTGAATGATGGGCTCACCCGCGCAGTTGATGATCGACTTGATTATTTCCCTGGATGGCTATGCATCCGGTGAGGGATGGCCCGGATGGTGGGGATTGGAAGGTCCGGAGTACCTGGCCTGGCTGGAGGAGGAAGGCAAGAAGGACCTCACCACCCTCATGGGCGCCAACACCTACCGGGTGATGTCCAGCCTGTCCCGGCAGGCCTCCGCGGAGGGCTCCGGGTTCTCCGATGAAGAAGGCGCCAGCCTGGGAGGATTGGAGGACATGCCCAAGATCGTCTTCTCGTCAACGCTCACGGAACCGTTGGCCTGGCCCAACACTAAACTCGTCAGGGGCGATGCCGTGGAGGCGGTGCGGAAGCTGAAGGAGACAAGGACGGGCACACTGGGCACCCTGGGCAGCCTCAGACTGTGCCGCTCGCTTCTGACCGCCGGGCTGGTGGACAGGTATCGCCTGGTGATCTTCCCTGTGATTACGGGCCGGACCGGCAGCGAACGGATTTTCGACGGGTACCCGGACGTTGCCCTCGACCTGGTGGAAAGCCGGACCTTTGATGGTCGGTCCCAGCTTCTGGAGTACGTCCCGCGGGTCATCCGCGGTCCCGAAGACATGCAGCGGAGTGGAAGATAGGCAGAACCGGCCATATGATGGCGCCGAAAGCCTGACCAGGAGCCGTGAGCATGCGTGATATCGGGAAGTTCCGTTCCCTTCTGGCGGAGGAGCGGGACCGCAAGGAAGCCTTGATCCGCGCGCTGGGCAAGGACATCACCTCGGTGAACCTTGCCCGGCAGGACTCCAATGTGGACGACGAACACGACCCCGAAGGCAGCACCATCGCCTTTGAGCTGTCCCAGGCACGGACGCTCCGCGAACAGAGCCGTGCAGGATTGGCGCAGATCGAAGCCGCACTGGACCGCATCGTGGCGGGAACCTACGGCGTATGCGCGGTCTGCGGGGCGGAGATACCCGAAGGCCGGCTGGAGGCCAGGCCGTGGACTCCGTACTGCGTGAACCATGCATCCGGGATGCCCTGATGGAACGCAGTCAGGCCAGCGATTCTTCCCCCGACGCCGCTGATTCCGTGCTGGCCTGATCGGCGGCGGCTCCTTGGCGCCGGCTGGCAACAAGGAAGGGCAACGCCATCATTTCGATCACTCCCGCCATGGCCAGCGACGCCGGGTATCCGTAGAGATCCGCACCCCGGCCCAGTGCGGGTTGGACCACAACGCCGCCGCTGGATCCGATCAGCGAGTCAAAGCTGAGAACAGTCGCGCGCTGTTTTGAGGGAATCATGTCGTTCACGTAAGCCTGCCGGACGGGCATGGCCGCGGCCCCCACGATCGCCCATACGGCCAGGAGGGCGAGGGCGACCCAGAAGATACGGGTGAAACCGAGGACCAGCAGGATGGCGCCGCCGAGCCCTCCGGCCACGAGCAGTACCGAGGTTCGGCGGTGGAACAGCTTCCGCGCGTGCGGCGCCAGCCAACCCCCGACAATCTGGGAACCGGCCACGATGGCGGCGGCGAGTCCTGCGACGGAATACGCTTTTGGGTCGCCAAACAAGTCCAGGAGGTACGGCTGCAGGGCGTAGAAGACATAGAAGCCGACGCCGGCGCTGAACGGAGCGGCGAGCATGACGTACCGTACCGGCGGATTCCTCAAGCCGTTGTCGATCGACGCCGACAGGACGGCCCGTGTGGCCCGTAATGGATGCGTGGAGCGCTCAGGCGAGAACCCGACGTCGTGCATTAAGGCAAAGGCGACCGCGAACATGGCGCCCAGAACCGCAACCCGCACCAGGAAGGGCAGGCCCAAGTCGGTGGCCTGCGCGATCACGCCGCCCGCCACGGAACCGAACAGCATGGCCACCCCCTGGACCATTTGGCCGCGGCCGAGGACGCCCTCCAGGCCTCCCTCATAGCCCGAATACCGCAGGGCGTCCACCAGCCAGGCCTCGACAGCTCCGGAGAAGAACGTGAAGCCCAATCCCAACAGCACGGAAACAACGGCCCACATCCAAAATGGCGCCGATATCTGCCAGAGCACGTAATAGAGATAAGTGGATACGGCCAGGGTAATGGTGCCCAGGAGGAACGAAGTGCGCCGTCCCCAGCCGTCGGCGATAACTCCGGTGGGAACTTCGAACAGCACCATGCCTGCCGTGAAAAATGCGTTCGCAGCGAATGCTTCAAGGTTGCTCAGCCCCGCGTCCAGAAGGAACAGGGTGTTGATTCCCCAGATGAAGGACGCCGCCAGGGTGTTCCCCAGAGTCAACGTGAGGTACACGCGCTGGATCTTTTTGGCGGCATCATTCAGGGTGTCACCGGCACCTGCGGAAGGACGGTCCACCCAGTCATTCTCGCGCTGGCGGCGCGCCTTTTCCATAGGGACACATAGCCATTCCCTTACGGTTGGCCCTGCAGCCGGCAGCCTGTGGGCTTCAGCCGACCGGCGTGCAGGCCTGTGGCTCCGCAGCGGAAGTGAACCATTCGGGAAGGTCGGCGATATATGCGTCGCGTACCGTGTCTTCCTTGGCTACCGTCCAGTTGACTTCGGCCTTGACGTCCAGGTCGACCTCGAGTTTTTCCCACTCGAACCAGTTGACCATCTTCAGGGCAGGGTAGTCGCGGGGGATGGCGGGATCGAAGAGTTGCCGCCACCACGCCTGCTTGATGGCGAGTTCGTCGTCGCCACCTCGCGATGGGATGCTGAGTGCCGCGGTTTCCGGAATGGCCACCGGCATGTTGCGTGCCGTGCCGTAGTCGGCGTAGAAGTCGGGAACATTCCGTTCGTCGCCGCCGACGCCGTTGTAGGTGCCGGTGAGTTGCTGCAGGAATTTGCCCTCTTCAGGGACGACGTTGGTGCCGGAAAGGTACGTGGTTCCCCAGTGGTAAAGAGACATGCCCACCCAGTCCACGGCGTCGTCTCCCGGGTAATAGGGCCGGTACGGATCGTCCGCCGCGGTCACTGCGCCGTCGCCGTCGGTATCGAGGGAACCCGCGTCGACCGTGCCGGCTTTGGCCCGGTACTGGCCGCCGTCGAACGGATAGCCGCCGCCATAGTTGGGTGCCCACATCATGTCGCTTCCGGGTGCGATCCTGTGCACGGCATCGGCGACAGTCCGGAAGGCCGCAATGTAGGCGGCGGGTTGCTGGCCCCATGGAAACCAGCCACCGTTCATTTCCTGGCCAAACCGCACCACTACGGGGACCCCGGCGTTGTTGTAACCAGCCAGTTGCCGCGCCAGTTCTTCGGCCTTGCCGGGGGTGACGGCGTCCAGGCCGTCATGCGGTTCGAGCGTCAGCAGCAGGATGCCGCCGTTGGCTTTGATCTGCCCGACGGCGGCATCAACGTTCTGTTTGCCGTCCTCCGGCAGCGGGAAGGCTGTTGAGTAGACCACGACGGCGGGGCGTCGTCCAAGCCTGGAGGCGTACTCGGCAACGGTGCCGTTTTGCCAGTCGAGGTTCACACCGGAGAGCACGCCCGTCGCCGGGACAAGATCCGTTGCAACAACACACGGGGGACCCGTAGGGACTGCCTCAGGGCTTTGGGGTGAACTGCAGCCGGTGAGCACTGTCCCTGCCAGCAGCAGGGTGTGGGCAAGAGCCACGCCTTGCACAGCCCGTCCGTACGTTTTTCCTGAACTTCCCCCGGCAGATCGCATGCCCCCCAATGTAGCAATGTGGTGTGCCGGGGTCTTGTCACAAACCGCCCGGCCGGCCCCGTGAAGGGACCGGCCGGGTTCCCGTTGCGTTTCCTGCGCCTAAGCGTGGCTCAGCTGGTCCGTGGAGATGTCCGCGGCAGGCCTGTGGGCCGGGCTGAGTGCCGAGAAGAATTCGGCGAGCTCGGCCGTCGCGGTCAGGGGCAGGACGTTGGCGACGTACTGGTCGGGGCGGACGACGACGATGGCGCCGTCGCGGCTGAGGCCGCGGGCCTCGAAGATGTCGTTCGCGGGGTCGGTGCCGAAGACCTTTTCCAGGTAGGTGAGTTTGAAGGGTCCGACGGTGGGTTTGAACACCGCGGGGACGGCGTTGATGTCCACGCCGGTGTGGTCCTGCTGGTAGATCACTTTGATGTCGAACCAGGCGTCGCGGTCAAGGTTCGACGGCGTGGCCGCCAGCGGGGACTCGGGTGCGGTTTCGAGCCACTGGGCCAGGTCCGCCACGGCACCGGGGGCACCTGCGGGGTTGGCGTCGGCGAAGACGTAGATCCGCCAGCGGCCGTCGGCTTTGGCGTGGTGGCCCAGGTGCATCGGGTTGGTATCGCAGACCCGTTGCACGTGCGCGGACTTGAAGCGCTTGCCTACGGGGAAGCCGGTGGCGAGATCCTGGTACTTGGCCTCGGCGACCAGCATGGAGGGTGCGTACTGGGTCATGAAACCGGCAGGGAACTCCGCGGTGCTGGTGTAGAAGGTCTCCAGTTCGGTGGGGTCCTTGAATTCCTCGGGCTTCTTGGCCATGAGGGAGGACCATTCCTTATCGAAGTCGATCAGGTTCTTGGCCACCACCTGGCGTTCAGCGGAGTAGGTATCCAGCAATGATTCCGGGGACCGGCCCTCCAGGACGTGGCCGAGCTTCCAGCCGATGTTGAACCCGTCCTGCATGGACACGTTCATGCCCTGCCCGGCCTTGGCGGAGTGGGTGTGGCAGGCATCGCCGGTGATGAACACCCGCGGGGTGCGCGTGCCGCGCTCGTCCGGCAGGACGTCGTCGAACCTGTCCGTCAGGCGGTGGCCCACTTCGTACACGCTGTGCCATGCCACGTTGCGGACATCCAAGGTGTAGGGGTGGAGGATGTCATTGGCCTTGGCGATGATCTGCTCAATCGTCGTCTTACGAACCGCACCGTGATCGTCGGCGGCGACTTCCCCCAGGTCCACGTACATGCGGAACAGGTGCCCGCCCTCGCGGGGGATCAGCAGGATGCTGCCACCGGAACCTGACTGGATGGCGCACTTGGTCCGGATGTCCGGGAAATCCGTGACCGCGAGCACGTCCATGACGCCCCAGGCATGGTTGGCCTGGTCGCCGGCGAGGTGGCAGCCAATGGATTCACGGACTTTGCTCCTTGCACCATCAGCACCGACGACGTACTTGGCCCGGACCACGCGCTCCTGGCCCTCGTTCGGCCCGGCAGTGTGGAGCAGCGTCACCGTGACCGGGTACTCGCCCTCGCCAGTGACCTGCAAGCCTTTGAACTCGTACCCGTAGTCGGGCTTGATCCGGGCGGGGGAGTTGGCCGCGAACTCGGCGAAATAGTCCAGCACGCGGGCCTGATTGACGATCAGGTGTGGGAACTCGCTGATGCCCGCAGGATCATCCACGGCCCGGGCGCTGCGCACGATCTTGGAGTGGTCCGCCGGGTCCGGCTTCCAGAACGCCATCTCAGTGATCCGGTACGCCTCCGCAATGATCCGCTCGGCAAAACCAAAGGCCTGGAACGTCTCCACGCTCCGCGCCTGGATACCGTCGGCCTGCCCGATTGCCAAACGGCCGGGCCTGCGTTCAATGATCCGGGTGGTGATGTCAGGGAACTGGGCCAACTGGGCCGCGGTCAGCATACCCGCCGGGCCGGTGCCCACGATGAGGACGTCAACCTCGTCCGGAAGGTCGGCAGGGCGGTCAACGCCGACACCGGCTGCCGGCTCAACTCGCGGGTCACCGGATACATAACCGTGGTGGTGGAACTGCACGGGCTTTCCTCACTTCTTTGTGGGCACTTATTGTGGATGTGTTCTATAATAGAACGATCCGTTCTATTATCGCTCAAACAATCGTAATGCCCGTCACAACGTCGTTCAAGTCTTCTCCTCTTCTTGCGACGCGGCACCCGCTGCCTACCCCCGCATGCCGGCCGGACGTGTCAGGATCAGTTATGCCTCGCCTGATGCTTCTGGATACTGCCTCGTTGTACTTCCGCGCCTTCTACGGCGTGCCCGATTCCATCCGCCGGCAGGACGGAACGTCCGTTAATGCCGTCCGCGGGCTGATGGACATGATTGCCAGACTCGTCACCGACTACGAAGCCACCCATCTGGTGGCCTGCTGGGACAACGACTGGCGCCCCCAGTGGCGGGTGGACCTGATACCCAGCTATAAGGCCCACCGCGTGGCAGAGATTGTCACGGGTGCACCGGACCTTGAAACCGTTCCCGACCCCCTCGAAGCCCAGATTCCCCTGATCCGCCACGTCCTGGACCTCGCGGGGATCGCCACCGTGGGCGTGGACGACCACGAAGCCGACGACGTCGTGGGGACCTACGCGAGCCAAGCGGACATGCCCGTGGACGTGGTGACAGGTGACCGCGACCTCTTCCAGTTGGTGGACGATGAACGGGATGTCCGCGTCATCTACACAGCACGCGGCATGAAGAACCTTGAGGTAGTCACTGATGTCGTGGTGGTCGGCAAGTACCGTGTGCTCCCTCAGCAGTACGCGGACTTCGCCACCTTGCGGGGAGATGCGTCGGACGGACTGCCCGGAGTGGCCGGCATCGGAGAGAAGACCGCTGCTTCCTTGCTCGCCGGGCACGGGTCACTTGCAGGCTTGCTCGAGGCGGCAAACGATCCCGACGGCGGTTTGTCCGCTGCCGTGCGGGCCAAGCTCGAAGCCGCAGCCGATTATCTGAAAGCAGCACCCGCCGTCGTGGGTGTAGTGCGTGACCTTGACGTTCCCACCCTTACTGAAGCAGGAGCGCAATTGCGGCCGGTCACGGGCCGGGCCCGGGAGGAACTCACGGAGCTGGCCGTGGACTGGAACCTGGGAGGCGCGGTCAAACGGCTCCTGGAAGCCCTCGACGCCAGGACGTGATCCTCACATTCCCGGTGGACAGCGGCTCTCACGGGACCGGCCGGCCTTCACAGGAAAATGACAGCCTGGAAACAGCAGTGCCTTGGTTGGCCGCTGGAAGGTAGGTACAGGGCGGCGCAGGATCGCCCCTACCGTCCATCAAGGAGAGATACATGTCAACCACCAAGAGAATCGCGTTGGGCATCGCGTCCGGCGCATTGGCCCTGGGGGCCGCAATGGGCGTCACCAGTGTTGCCTCGGCAACCACCACCCCGACGCCAACGGCTTCGTCGTCCACGGATGCCACGGCCCCCACCGACGGCCAGGGCAGGCCCGGAGGAGGTCACGGTCATGACCGTGGCCGGATTGCTGCCGACCTCGCAGACAAGCTGGGTGTGGACGAAGCAAAGGTCACCGAGGCGCTCCAGGCGTTCCGCGAGGCAAACAAGCCGACCACGCCTCCCGCGGAGGGTACCAAGCCTGACCGCACGGCGCAGGACGCGGCCTTGGCCAAGTCACTGGCCGAGGCACTGGGCGTGGAGGAATCGAAGGTGACCACGGCGTTGGAGGAGATCCGTTCCGAGGCCAAGGCCGAGCGTTCGGCGGCGCTCAAGACCAGGCTGGACCAGGCCGTTACGGACGGCAAGCTCACGCAGGCTGAAGCGGATGCAGTGACCAAGGCAGTCGAGGCCGGGGTCATCGGCGGTGGTGGCCGCTAGGACGGCTGCTGCACCAGGCGGCTGAGTACGCCGCAGGAAGGATCCCCCGGAGCGCATGGCATCCAGGGGATCCTTTCCCGACAGTCCTGGTGGGTGGTCCTCCCAGTACCAGTTACAGCAGGGACTCCCTACCGCCGGAATGATGAGGCAAGAATGGAACCATCCATCATTGACCTTCCAGCAGGAGAAATATGCCTACCGCCCACGCGTATGCTGCCCCTTCGTCAACAGGCGACCTGATCCCCACCACCATTGAGCGCCGGGAAGCGGGCCCGCACGATGTCCGGATCGACATCAAATTCGCCGGGATCTGCCACTCGGATATCCATACCGTCCGCGGTGACTGGGGGCCGCAGCAGTATCCCCTCGTTCCCGGACACGAAATTGCCGGCATCGTCACTGACGTCGGATCGGCCGTGACCAGGCACAAAGCCGGCGACCGTGTTGGCGTTGGCTGCATGGTCAACTCCTGCAAGGAGTGCGCCAACTGCGTGGCAGGCGAAGAGCAGTACTGCCTGCAGGGCAACATCGGGACGTATGGGGCTGTCGACCGTGACGGAACCATCACCCAGGGCGGCTACTCCACGCACGTTGTGGTGGACGAGGACTTCGTCGTCACCATCCCGGACGGCCTCGACCTGGACGTGGCGGCCCCGCTGCTCTGCGCCGGCATCACCACGTTCTCCCCGCTCAACCATTGGGGAGCGGGCCCCGGAAAGAAGGTGGCCATTGTGGGCCTCGGCGGCCTGGGCCACATGGGGGTCAGGATCGCCCACGCCATGGGTGCCGAGGTGACCGTCCTGTCCCAGTCGCTCAAGAAGATGGAAGACGGCCTCAAACTTGGCGCCGACCACTACTACGCCACCAGCGATCCGGCCACGTTCGAACAGCTTGCAGGTACCTTCGACCTGATCATCAATACTGTGAGTGCCTCCCTCGACATCAGCGCCTACCTCCAGCTGCTGACCCTTGACGGGACGCTGGTGAACGTCGGCGCCCCGGCGGAGCCGCTGCCGGTGAACGCGTTTGCCCTCATCGGTGGCCGCCGCCGGTTCGCCGGTTCCATGATCGGTGGCATCCGTGAGACGCAGGAGATGCTCGACTTCTGCGCCGAACACGGCTTCGGGGCCGAGATCGAGGTCATTCCGGCAAGCAGGATCAACGACGCCTACGAACGCGTCCTCGCCTCCGATGTCCGCTACAGGTTTGTCATCGACACCTCCACCATCGGCTGACCCCCCGCCCGGCGCAGGCCGGGGACAATGGTGGGGTGATATTCGGACTGGACACCATCGGAGAGGGCCTGGCCTTCGGCGCCGCTGTGGATACCTTGAGTGAGGCTTTGCAGCAGCAGGGCGACGGAGGCATGGCAGTGGTGCAAGCACCTCCGGGCAGCGGGAAGACCACCCTCGTCCCGCCCCTGGTCGCCAACCTGGCGGCGGGCATGAGGCCGGGGCGGGGCCCGCGTGTGGTGGTCACCCAGCCCCGCCGGGTGGCCGCGCGTTCGGCCGCCCGGCGCCTCGCCGCCTTGGACGGAAGCCGGCTCGGCGGACGTGTTGGCTACACGGTCCGCGGTGAGAGCAAAGCGGGCAAGGATACGGTGGTGGAGTTCGTGACGCCGGGAATCCTGCTCCGCCGGCTGCTGGCCGATCCGGGTCTGGAGGACATCCACGCCGTGGTGCTGGACGAGGTCCACGAGCGCGGCCTTGAGACCGACCTCCTGCTGGGAATGGTGGCCGACGTCAGCCAACTTCGCGGCGACCTCACCGTGGTGGCCATGTCCGCAACGCTCGATGCGCCACGGTTCGCTGCGCTGCTGGGACAGTCAAGGTACGACGGCGGCGCGCCGGTTCCGGTGGTTGACTCGCCCTCCGCACTGCACCACCTCGAGGTCAGCTGGGCCCCGGCCAGCGCGCCACGGCTGGACGAACGCGGCGTGACCCGGGCTTTCCTTGACCATGTGGCCGGGGTGGCCGCCTCGGCCCTCAGCGCGCTGCTGGTTGACGAGCCGGCTGCCGATGCCCTGGTGTTTGTCCCCGGTGTCCGCGAGGTATCAGGGGTTGCAACAGCCCTGCGCCACACTCTCGGCTCTTCGGTCGATGTCCTGGAGTTGCACGGCCAGGTCCGTCCCGGGGAGCAGGACAAGGCAGTTTCCGGGCGTCTTCCCGGCGGCCTGCCCCGGATCATCGTGTCCACTGCGCTGGCCGAATCCTCGCTGACGGTTCCGGGCGTCCGGCTGGTCATCGATTCCGGGCTGTCCCGTGAACCGCGCAGGGATTCCTCGCGGGGCATGACAGGGCTCGTCACAGTCTCGTGCTCCAAGGCGTCAGCGGACCAACGTGCCGGGCGTGCTGCCCGACAAGGACCGGGCAAGGTGGTGCGTTGCTATGACCAGCAGGCATTTGCTGCCGCGCCGGACCACCAGACACCGGAGATCGTCGTGAGCGACCTGGCCGCTGCCGCCTTGGTCATGGCCTGCTGGGGCACGCCGGAGGGCAAGGGGCTGGCCCTCCCCGACGCGCCCCCGCGCGGCGCCATGGAGGACGCGGTGGAAGTCCTGCGGGAGCTGGGTGCTGTTGACTCCGCCGGCGCTGCCACCCCGCTTGGACAAACCCTGGCCAGGATTCCGGCCGATCCGCGCTTGGCGCGGGCACTGATTGACGGTTCAGCGATGGTGGACCATCAGGCCGCGGCAGAAACTGTGGCGTTGGTCGCTGGAGACTACCGGGCCCCTGACTCCGATCTCACCCGGCTGCTTGCGGCACTTCGCGATGGCAAGGACGCTGCGGCCCGGCGCTTCAGCGACGATGTCAAGCGCATGGCGGGGATGGTACGCCAGGATGCTGCCGCCGTCGGGCACCACCGGCCGAAACCGGCAGTAACTCCACGGCAGGCCCTTGGCTTCGTGGTCGCCCTGGCCTTTCCCGACAGGATTGCCCGCCGTGTGCCCGGAACCGGTTCCCCCAGCTACCTGCTGACCTCCGGTACCAGGGCAGGGCTGTCGGCAGCGAGCCCCCTCGCGGGGCAGGAATGGCTGGCGGTGTCGGAGGTAGCGCGTGCGCAGGGCCGCGACGCAGCAGGAACCGGTGCGGTGATCAGGGCAGCTGCCCCGCTGTCCCTCGACCTCGCCATCGCGGCAGCACCGGAGTTGCTGGTGGAACAAACCACAGCTGCTTTTGCCGGCGGAAAGGTCACAGCACGCCAGGAACGCAGACTCGGGGCCATCGTCTTGTCGTCAACGCCCGTCCGGGCCAGCGCGGAGTCGGCCCGGGAGGCCGTGGCACGGTCGCTGTCCTCGGCGGGCTTGTCCCTGATCGGCTGGTCGGAAGCTGCTGAGACCTTGCGTCGCCGGCTTGCGTTGCTGCACCGGACAGTAGGGGAGCCGTGGCCGGACGTCAGTGAGGACGCGCTCCTGGTCCGCGTGGACGAATGGCTTGGCCCGGAACTTGAGGCACTCGCCGCCGGGAAGCCTGCACGGGGAATTGACCTGGCGGATCCGCTTCGTCGGCTGCTGCCGTGGCCGGAGGCGTCGCGGTTGGACAGTCTGGCGCCAGAGCGCCTGGAAGTTCCCAGCGGCTCCCGGATCCGGATCGACTATCCTCCCGTTTCGGGTACCGGTGCAGGAAACCACGACGCCGGCCGGCCCGTTGTTGCGGTCAAGCTCCAGGAATGCTTCGGCTGGGACAGGACGCCCCGTCTTGCCGACGGACGGGTTCCCGTCCTTTTCCACCTTCTGTCGCCCGCCGGAAGGCCTTTGGCCATCACCGATGATCTTGCTTCCTTCTGGTCCGGCCCCTACGCACAGGTCCGGGCAGAGATGCGTGGGCGTTACCCCAAGCACCCCTGGCCCGAAGACCCGTGGACCGCGCCGGCGACCGCCCGGACCAGGAACAGGATGTAGCGCCCTATCCCAGACGGTCCATGATGGCCTGGATTTCTCCGTCCACAATCGTGGCCACCACGCTGCTGGCGCCGAGTGCATCCGGCTCTGCCGTGAGGGGATCCAGCTCGAAGGCGGTAAAGTCGGCCCGCTTGCCTACGGAAATGGAGCCTGACACGTCCCACAGTCCGGCCGCCCTGGCCGCATGCGAGGTGTAGCCTTCCAGCACCTGGAGGGCAGTCAGTGCCTGTTTCGGCGCGATGGGGGCCTGGTCGGGGTGGCCCGAGCGGCGCCGCAACCGGGCATCAGCCATGATCGGAAGCGGCTCGTAGGGCGCAATCGGCCAGTCGGATCCGATGCCCAGCGTGACTCCGGCATCGCGGAGGTCGCGGCATCGCCAGGCGCGGTCGGCACGGACCGGCCCCAATCGCGTGGACCAGTTGTCGCTGTGGTCGGCCAGGGAATAGTGGGTGCAGTGAGTGGGCTGCATGCTGGCGACCACCCCCGCGGTCCTGAACCTCTCCACCAGGTCATCGGGAACGGTTTCGATGTGCTCGATCCTGTGCACGGCTCGCCGCAAGGTGTCGGAGGGGAGGGAGCCGAAAGCGTCCAGGACGTGTTTCACTCCGGCGTCGCCAATGGCGTGGGTGGCAGTCGGGATGCCCCGGGATGCGAAGAAGTGCACGGCCGCCGTGTACTCTTCCGGGCGCGGCCAGAACGGAGCAGTGGATTCGCCGTACAGGTCGGGTTCATGGAGCCAGGCGGTGCCATTGTCCACGGTTCCGTCAACAAACAGCTTGATCGCTTCCACGGACCACCGCCGCCCCCCGGTGCCGACCGTGCGTGCCAGCAGCTCCCAGTCGGCTTCCCCGGTGCCAGGCATGCACCAAGGGGCGGAACGAAGCCTCAGCGGCAGGTCGCCGTCGGCTTCCAACGCCGCAAACAGTTCTGCCGATTCCTTGCTGTGGTCCATGATGTGTCCGCCGGTGAGCCCCGAGCGGGCGAAACCGTTGAGCAGTGCGGCCAACCGGGATTTCCGCTGGTCAAAGGACTCCTGCGGTATGTGGCGCTGGACCAGTTCCATGGCTGCGGCCTCAAGGAGCATTCCGGTGGGTGTGCCCTGCGCATCGCACACCACCTCCGCGGTCTGGTCGAACTCCCGTCTGCCGTGGACCCCGGCGATCTCCAGGGCCTTGGAGTTGGCAAGTGCGGAGTGACCGTCAAAGAGCCGTATCAAGGCGGGTTTGCCGTTGGAGACATCATCCAGCGCATCCCGGTGCAGGGGCGTGGGGCCAAACGCGTTCGGGTTCAGGCCCCAGGCGCGCAGCCAGCCACTGTCAGTGGACGCTTCCGCGCGGAGCAGTGAGCGCACTTCTTCCAGGGAGTCCGCCGCGCTGAGGTCGCACCCCACAGTGAGGTCCAACCCGAACACAGGATGGATGTGGCAGTCGACCAGGCCAGGGGAAAGCGTGGCACCGCCGAGGTCAAGGACCCTCGTGCCGTGGCTGCGCCATGCGGCGGCGTCGTCCCGGTCACCGACTGCGGTAATGACACCGGCACTGACAGCTACGGCCTGTACCGGGGACGTGGCGTCATGGTCGAGCGTGTGGACGGTGTCAGCGAGGACGATCAGGTCAGGAGTCATGCGTTTCAAAGCTTCCAATCCGGGTGAAGACGTGGGGGCGGTTTTTTCGAAGGCTGCGGGCGACCAGCAGGCCTGTGAGGAAAACAACGGGGGTGATCAGCAGGAGGATCGAGTTGGTCAGGGCATCGGCAAAGGTCAGCAGTTCGATATTGATGGCGATCAGCGACACGACTCCGAACAGCAGGACTGCGGAGGCGATGCTCAGCGGGATCATCAGCCGGTGGGTGACCGCCGCAGGGTTCCGGCGCAGGTAGATGAAAGCGGCGACGGAAACCAGGCCTTGCAACGCCACGATGCCGACAATGCCCGGGGTGTTCACCCATATGAGCAACTGTTGGTAGGGGTCCGCGCCGAGTATCGCGCAGACGCTGATGACTGCCGCGGCAAGGATGGTCTGGACCTGGCCGGCACGGTGCGGCGACTGGTACTTGGGGTGCGTCTTTCCCAGGAAGGCCGGGAGGACGCCGTCCTTGGCGAGCATGTAGACGTAGCGGTTGATGGCATTGTGGAAGGCCAGCTGTGAGGCGTAGACACTGGTGACGATCAGGACGTACATCACTGTTTCGGCCCACGGGCCAACGTAGTGGTTGATCGTGGCGAAGAACATGCCATCAGCGAGTTCACCCGCGGCGGCCACGACGTCCCCGTCGCCGTAGGCCTGGATAGCGGTCCAGACGATGAACGCGTAGAACACTGACATGAATCCGACGGCGACATACGTGGCCCGGGGCACTGACTTGTCCGGGTTGCGGGCTTCGCGGCGGTAGAGGACCGTGGATTCAAAGCCCATGAAAGCAGCAAAGCAAATGGCGAGGATCGCCAGCACGCCCGGGGTGAAGGCGTGGTCGGGGGAGAACGAAGAGAAACTGATTCCCGACGCCCCGCCGCGCGCGAGGATGGCCGCTCCCATGACCGCGAGGATCGCGGTCTCCGCCACGAGCAGGACCCCCAGGACCTTCGCCCCGACATCGATGCCGCGATAGCCCAGCAGCCAGACCAGCGCGATGGCGCCAAGGGCTACAGCCGGCCACGGGACGTCCAGGCCGAAGAGTGTCTTCAGCATCGCCTGGGTTTGGACGGCGAACAGGCCGTACACGCCGATCTGCAGGCAGTTGTAGGAAACAATGGCCAGGATCGCCGAAGCCAGTCCGACCGTCTTGCCCAAGGCCAGGGTGATGTAGGTGTAGAAGCCGCCGGCTGCTTTGACGTGCTTGGTCATGGCCATGAAGGCAATGGCGAAGACCAACAGTACGGCGCCTGCGGTGAGGTAGCCCATGGGGGCGCCAATGCCCCCGATGCCGATGGCTACCGGTGCCACACCGGCCATGACGGTCAGGGGGGCCGCGGCGGAGATCACCAGGAAGGCGATGCCTCCTGTGCCGATGGCATTTCTTTTCAAGCCGTTGCCGGCGTCGGCTGCCGGGGGACGGGTTTCAGTGTCAGACATGATGTCCTCAAGGGATGGGGGGAGATGTGTGAAGTTCCGCAGCGTTTAGCGAAAGCCTTTCGTTTTATCGTAGGGGTTTGTGATGCCGGGCACAATACCCCCGCCGGAAGAAATGGCTAGAGTCGTAACAACACCCTGATTGGAGAACCCATGCCCCGCCCCCCTGTGCCGCTCATTTCCATCGACGCCCTGGTCACTGCGGCGCTGGAACTGGTGGACGAGGCCGGCGATTTCAGCCTGCCGAAGCTTGCCAAGCGGATCGGCGTCAGCCAGTCGTCCATCTACAACCACGTCAGCGGCAGGGAAGAGATCCTCGAACTGATGCGGGGCCGCATCATCTCCGAAACCCCCTATGACCTTTCCGTGGCACCCGACTGGGAAAGTGCGCTGCGTGCCATCGTCCGCAGCTATCGCGACGCGTTCGCCCGGCACCCGCGGCTGGCGCCGCTGCTCGTGCTCCAAACAGTCCAGGATCCCCAGGTGCTGGCGCTCTACGAGAACCTCGCTGTCGCCCTGGAAAGGGCGGGGTTCCAAGGGCAGGACGTCGTCTCGGCCATTTCCACCATCGACAGCTTCGCACTGGGCTTCGCCCTGGATCTTGCCGCCCCGGATGTCGTTTGGGCGCCGCCTGCCCAGGGCTACCCAAGCCTCACCACGGCCCTGAACCATGCCGGCCCGCCGGATGCGCGTGGGGAAGCCGCCTTCGACTTCGGCCTCGAGATCCTGGTGGCAGGGCTTCGTGCCCGGCCGCGCTCCGCTGTCTCCTGACTCCCAGACTTGTTCCGTAGGATGCCACGGTGACAGTCACCGCAACACCCGGCACCCTGACCGATCCCACCGGCCTCCCGGCAGCCTGGTGGGAGGCGGTCATCCGAAGCTTTACCGAAACGCACACCACCGCGGTGCCGGCTACAGCCCTCCTTGGCATCATCGGCTGCGCCGTTGCCCTCAGCGTTCCACGCGCCACCTGGCGGTGGTTCGGGCTGTATGTGACCTTTGTCCACGAACTCGGCCATGCCTATGCCGCCCTCATGACCGGACGCTTCGTCCACAGTCTCCGCATCGGCCTGGACCACTCCGGCCGCCTGGTCAGCAGCGGCCGGGGCGCCTTCGGTGCGGCCTGGTCCGGCTTCTGGGGATATCCGGCGCCTGCTGTCGCCGGTCTTGCACTCATATGGGCGTTTACCGCCGGCAGGTCCGGCGCGGCCATGTCCATCGGCGCCATCGTCCTGCTGGTCTCCCTGGTCTTCCTCCGGAACGCCACGGGTATCCTCGTGGCTGTCGTCAGCGCAGCCGCCGCCCAGGCCTTGCTCCTTTTCGGCACTCCCGAGGTCATCAGCTACGCCATCATGGTCCTCGGCATAGCCCTGACCGTCGGATCGGTCCGCGACCTCCTGAAACTGGCAGGCGTCCATACCCGGCACCGGCACCGGCTGCAGGCATCCGACGCCTTTATCCTCGGCCGGACCACCGGAGTTCCGGCGTTCATCTGGCTTGCGGGCATGACAGCTGTGGTCCTCGCCTGCGCGGTCATGTCGGTGCTCTTCCTGTGGCAGGCGCTCGCGGCCTGAACCGGACCAACCGCCGCAGGAAGCCAGGGACGACGGCGGCCTGCCGGATTGGGCACGCACCTGCCCTTGCCCTGTGGTCGCCTGAGGGTGTCCAATCCTTGTACACGTTCGAACCCCACGTTGTGGAAGCTACGAGCAGGAAACGACCCCCAGGAGGTTAGCCATGTCCTCGAAGGGCACGCGGGAATCAGCCAGGACGCCGGGGTCGCCCGACACGCGGAAGAGCGATAACGGTACGGCGTTGGCCTCCACGGACCCCGCCACCATCCGCAACGTAGCTCTTGTAGGGCACTCCGGGGCGGGTAAATCCATGCTGGTGGAGGCACTCCTGGCAGCCACGGGCGCGATCACCCGGATGGGCTCGATCACTGAAGGCACCACCGTCAGCGACTCGGACCCCTCGGCGATCCACCAGCAACGCTCAGTCTCCCTGTCGGTCGCGCCGATCATTGCAGGCGACACCAAGGTCAACCTCATCGACACCCCCGGGTACACAGACTTCACCGGCGAACTGCGCGCAGGGTTGAGGGCCGCTGATGCGGCCCTCTTCGTTGTTTCGGCCGTGGACGGCATCGACGGTGCCACCGTTGCCCTCTGGGGCGAGTGCGAAAAGATCCGCATGCCGCGTGCGGTGGTCCTCAGCAAACTGGACCATCCACGCGCGGACTTCCGTGCCGCCGTCGTGCGTTGCCAGGAAGCTTTCGGCGAAGCGGTCCTGCCGCTGTACCTGCCCGACCCGGGCGCCCCGGGCGAACAGCTTGCAGGCGTCCTCCACGGCACGGACAACGATGCCGCCATCGCTGAAGCCCGCGGACCGCTGATCGAGGGGATCATCGCCGAAAGCGAAGACGAAACCCTGATGGACCGCTACCTCGGTGGCGAAGAACTGCCCCTGGCGGACCTCGTCAGCGACCTCGAAACGGCCGTATCCCGGGGCGCGTTCTTTCCGGTCATCCCCACCTCCGCTGAAACGGGACTGGGACTGCCGGAACTCATGTCGCTCTTTACCGATGCCCTGCCATCTCCGCTGGAACGGGTCCCTCCACCAGCCATGGCGCTGGACGGATCATCGCTGAAGAACCTGGACTGCGACCCGGCAGGGCCGCTGGCCGCAGAAGTGGTCAGGACTACGGTAGATCCGTTCCTGGGGCGGGTGTGCCTGGTCAGGGTCTTCTCCGGGACCCTTCGCGAGGACTCGCCAATCCACATCGGCGGTCGCGGCCTCGCGGACAGGGGGCACGAGGACCACGACAGCGACGAACGGGTCACCCACCTTTACTCGCCCGTGGGATCCAGCCTCAAAGCCGTACCATTCAGCATTGCCGGCGACATCTGTGCCATCAGCAAGCTGGCGGCGGCCGAAACGGGCGACACCGTGTCGGACCGGGACGCTCCGCTTCTGCTGGAAACCTGGAACATGCCCGAACCCCTCATGCCGGTGGCCATTGAGGGAGCATCACGCAGCGATGAGGACGCCCTGGCCAAAAGCATCGGAAAAATCGCGGCGGCGGATCCGACCTTGCGGGTGGAACGCAACCAGGACACGCACCAGCTGATCCTGTGGTGCATGGGTGAAGCGCACGCCGAGGTGGTGCTGGACCGATTGCGCGGCCAGGGTATCAAGCTGCAAACCGTGGACGTGGTCACTCCACTCAGGGAAACCTTTGCCGGCAAGGCAACAGGGCACGGGCGGCACGTCAAGCAGTCCGGCGGCCACGGCCAGTTTGCCATTTGCGACATTGAGGTGGAACCACTGCCGCGCGGCGCGGGGTTCGAGTTCGCGGACAGGATCGTCGGAGGCGTCATCCCTGCCACGTTCGTGGCATCTGTCGAAAAAGGCGTGCGCGCGCAGATGCTCAAAGGAGTCTCCGCTGGTTTCCCGGTGGTGGACATCAAAGTGACGCTGGTGGGCGGTAAGACCCACAGCGTTGACTCATCGGACGCAGCCTTCCAGGCAGCTGGTGCCCTCGCCCTCCGGGAAGCCGCCGCAGCAGCAACCATTCAACTGCTGGAGCCGGTGTCCGCCGTGGTGGTCAGTGTCCCGGACGAGTACGTCGGCACGGTGATGAGCGATCTCTCGGGCCGCCGGGGCCGGGTGACAGGCACGTCTGCAGCCGAAGCCGGCGACGGCACGGACGTCACCGCGGAGGTCCCCGACCAGGAGTTGCTGCGGTACGCCATCGAACTCCGGGCGCTGACTGCCGGTACGGGAAGGTTCCGCCGCAGCTATCTGCGGCATGAGCCTGCGCCCCGGTAGTGGTCCGGTGCCTGCCCGTTCCCCGCGTTAGCGGGTGGTCCCAAGGAACGCTGCCACAACGGGGGCCAGCGAAGCCCCGGTCTCAGCAGCGCTGCGTTTGACACCCTTGACCGCGAACGAATGGTCCGCATCTTCACGCCACTGCAGTTCCGCCGTCGGGCCGATTCGGCTGACCACCGCTTCCAGCAGTTCCGGCGTTGCGAAAGTGTCGCGGGTGCCCTGCAGGAACAGCATCGGAACGGTGACGCCGTACAGGTGTTCATCGCGCAGTTTCTCCGGTTTTCCGGGAGCATGCAGCGGATAGCCCAGATACACCAGGCCCCGGGCGGGCATGCCCTCGGCAACGGCCATGGAGGCCATCCGCCCGCCGAAGGATTTACCCGCGGCCCACACCGGTTGATCTCCAGCCAACACCGCTGCCGTCCGCATGACGTCCTGCCACGCCGCAATGGCGGCCGGTGGCCTGTCCGGGAACCGGCGTCCGGCTTCCCGGTAGGGGAAATTGAAACGCAGGGTGCTGACGCCTTCCCGGGCCATGGCTTCCGCGAAGCCCTGGAGGAACGGATGCTCCATGCCTGCTCCGGCCCCGTGGGCCACCACGAGCATGGCTGTGGACTGGTCCGGCTGCAGGTGCAGGGCGGAAACACTGGTGTCTCCCGTGGCGATGGTCAGGGCAGTTTCGGTGACAGGCATGTATCCATCATGCTGCAGCGAGAGGCACCCGTGCGCCACGGACGCAAATGGGGCCGGGGTGCTGACGCGCGGGTGCGGTTCGCGGTAGCTTGTGCCCATGGCGAGCGAATCAACCACCATTTCCGTGCCCGGACCCCATGGCCCCAGGGAGGTACGGATTTCCAGTCCCGGCCGCGTGGTGTGGCCTGAGGCCGGAGTGACCAAGCTGGACCTGGCGCAATACCTGGTGGACGTGGGCGAGGCTTTTGTCGCGGCCAACGGAGACCGGCCCGTCAGCCTTCAGCGGTATTCCGGAACCATCGAAGGGGACATGTTCTTCTCCAAGAACCCTCCCAAGGGCGCGCCCGACTACGTGCGCTCGGTAAGCGTGGTGTATCCGAGTGCCCGTTCCCATCCCCAACTGGTGATTGACGAGCCGGCGGCAGCGGTATGGGCTGCACAAATGAACACGGTTGTTTTCCATCCGTGGGCCTCACGGGCCGGCAATTCGGACAACCCGGATCAACTGCGCATCGACCTTGACCCGCAACCGGGGACCGACTTCGACGACGCGATCCCGGCCGCCCTCGAACTACGCTCCGTCCTGGAGGAAGCGGGCCTGACGCCGTTTATCAAGACATCCGGCAACCGCGGAATCCACGTCTATGCCCCGATCCACCCCAAGCATGAATTTCTGGAGGTCCGCCACGCCGTTATTGCAGCCGGCCGCGAGCTGGAACGGCGGATGCCGGACAAGGTCACCACGGCATGGTGGAAGGAGGAACGCGGCAGCAGGATCTTCGTGGACTTCAACCAGGCCAACCGCGACAGGACGATCGCCGGGGCCTACAGTCCGCGGGCAGTTCCACAGGCCCAGGTGTCCTGCCCGCTGGCCTGGGACGAGCTGGAGAACGCCGATCCCGCCAAATACACCATCATGACCGTTCCCGAGCGGCTGCGGACCGTTGGCGATCCGTGGGCTGACATGCACCGCAGTCCAGGTGATATCGACGTCCTGCTGCAGTGGTGGGAAAGGGACGTGCAGAGCGGGCAGGGGGAAATGCCGTTCCCGCCGGAATTCCCCAAGATGCCCGGTGAACCCATGCGGGTCCAGCCCAGCCGGGCGCGCAAGCCGGAGGAACCGGCGGGGTAGCACGGGAGGCGGCATGCCACGGCGGGAACAGCACGGCCTACCATCCGGCCTCACCGGATGCCTGGTGCTTGCCGCCGGCAGCCTGCTCACAGCATGCATTCCTGCTCCTGGACCGGCCCCGCCGCCTCCCACCTCCATGGTGTCGACGCCGGCTTCTGCTGTGCCTACCCTTCCAGGAACGGAGTCCTCGCTGGCGGCGCCCGCCCCGTCCACGTTCGGCGTACCGTCCCCTGACCCGGCCACCGTACCGCCCGCTTTCCGGGAGCTCCAGGCCGCGATGGAACTGTACAGCCGCGAAATGGTCGGCCAGGGGGCAAGTGCCGTCCTGATCGAGGCGAAGGTTGGCGGGCAGGCCTGGTCGCACACCGCCGGAACACGGACGTTGGGCGGCGCTGCCGCGGCGCCGGGTGATCCCGTCTTCATCGGCGCCGTGGGCCGCAGCATGCTGGCGGTCCTGGTGCTGGCCCTCGTGGAGGAGGGGCTGGTGGTGCTGGACCTTCCCGTGGCAACCTACCTGCCGGAGCTGTCAGGGACGGTGGCGGGCGGCCGTTCCGTCCGGGAGGTGCTGGGGCGGAAACCGAGCGCCTTGGATCCGTCGGACCAGGGGTACCGGATCCTCGGCGTGTTGGTGGAGCGGCTTCGGGGTGCGGGCCTGGCCACCGTGCTGGCACGGGACATCGGGGAACCCCTGGGCCTGCGTTCCTTCCCGGTGTCTGCGGGGGCCAATCCGGACACCCTGGTCCACCGGTACGTCCTGGTGGACGGCGACGCCTCGGATGTGACGGCGTTTGCCGGTCCAGGCGAAGGGGAACCACGGATTGCTGCCGGGGTGGCGGACCTGAACTCCTTCTACGCAGGGCTGCTGGAAGGCAGGCTCCTGGAACCGGCGAGCCTGGTGGAGATGAAGGGCCCGCTTCCCGGCGGCTACGGGCTGGGACTCGACCAGTGGGATGACCGGTGCACCAACGGCTCCTACTTCGGCCATGCCGCCGACCTTCCGGGCGGAGGAGTGGTGTCCATGAGCAGTGCCGATGGCAACAGGCAACTCACGCTTGCCGTGAGCTATCCACCGGCGGCGCAGGGCACGCAGCCATCCGCGCTCACCCTGGAATTGATGGGGTTGGCGCAGGTGGCGCTGAACAGCGGGTGCCGCTTCCAGTTCCGATGACTCTTTACGCCGCGGACCGGAACCGCCCGTGGGTCACTCGAACCGGGAGGGGTCTCCGGTTCCCCGGCGCACTACCTCGGCGACTCCACTGGAGAAGTCAATCACGGTGGTGGGCTCAGAGCCGGTGTCGCCGGAGTCGATGACTGCATCAACCTCATGGTCCAGGCGCTCCTTGATCTCCCAGCCCTGGGTGAGCGGTTCGTCCTGGTCGGGGAGGAGGAGCGTGCTCGAGAGCAGCGGTTCACCGAGTTCCGCCAGGAGTGCCTGCACCACCTTGTGATCCGGGATCCTTACCCCGACCGTCTTCTTCTTGGGGTGCAGCAGCCGTTTGGGGACTTCACGCGTTGCGGGCAGGATGAACGTGTAGCTGCCGGGAGTGACGGCCTTGATGCTCCTGAAAACATCGTTGTCCAGCATGACGAACTGGCCCATCTGGGCGAAATCCTTGCAGACAAGGGTGAAGTGGTGTTTGTCGTCCAGGTGCCGGATGGTCCGGATCCTGTCCAACGCTTCCCGGTTGCCCACTTGTGCCCCCAGCGCGTAGCAGGAGTCGGTGGGATAGGCGATCAGTCCGCCGTTCTGCAGCATATTGACTACTTGCCCGATCGCACGGGGTTGTGGATCCTGCGGGTGGACGTCAAAGAATCTGGCCATGGAAAGAGCCTACGGCAACGCCTAGGACAAGATGTCCTTTCCCGCGAAACGGCCATACGCCAGCGCGCCGCAGACCGCGACGTAGCCCGCCTGGAGCACGGCATTGTCGAGGAACGAATCCCAGGAGACCGGTTGGCGCAGCAGGTCGGCGAAGCCCAGCCAATGGTGGCTGAACAGCCACGGGTGCAACCACTCAAGCTGCGGAAGGTTGTCGAGGACCTGCGACACGACCGAGAGCACCACGGTGGCGGCCATGGCTCCCACCGGTACGTCCGTGAAGGTCGAGATGAGCAGCCCGATCGCGGACAAGCCCAGCAGTGAAACGGTGATGTAGGCGGCCACCAGCAAGGACCGCAGCAAGGATTCGACCTCGCCAATGGTGTCGCCGGACAGCAGCGTCACCGGCCCCACCGGGAAAAGTACGACGCCGGCCAGGGCACCTGCTGCCACAACCGTCACCGTTGCGGCAATGCAGAAGGCGACAGCCCCGGCGTACTTCACGGCCAACAGCCGGATCCGCCCCGCGGGGGCCAGCAGCAGGTACCTCAGGGTGCCCAGGTTCGCTTCCCCCGCGAGCGTGTCACCTGCCACCACTCCCACCGTCAGGGGCAGGAACAGTGGCACGCACACCACCAGCGCCGTGATGGCCACGAACAGGCCGTTCTGCGTGATGCGGTCCAGGAACAGCGGTCCCCGCCCGGGCGTTGCCGGCCGCGCCGACAGCTTGACGGCCACGGCGATCAAAACCGGAACAGCTGCCAGCGCCAGGAGCATGGCCCACGTACGGACCCTGCGGAACAAGACGGAGAGCTCGGACGCCAGCAATGCCCACCCGGCGCCCGGACTGGTCCGCGGAGAAGCGTCAACCGACAACGTCAAACCCCTCTCCGGTCAGGGATACGTAGCGTTCCTCGAGGCTGGGGGTCTCAACGGCGAATCCCCTGACCCGGACCCCGTCCTCTACCAGCGCCGCAACGATCCTCTCGGGTTCCATGCCGTCCAGGCCCGTGCCCACAACGGCACCGGCGTCCTGGCCTCCACCCGCTCCATGGCCTGGGCCGGGTACCAGCCCCAGGCGGGCCAGGACACCAGCGGCCCGGTCGGCGTCGGGAGTCTTAACCACAACATGTGGCTGGCCTGCCGCCCGGAGCTCATCCAAGCGGCCCTGGGCTACCAGCCTGCCCCCGCGCATGACCCCTGCATGGGTGCACATTTGTTCGACTTCGGCCAGCAGGTGGCTGGAGACAAAGACCGTGGTCCCGCCTGCGGCCAGGGAGCGTACCAGGCTGCGGACTTCACGGGTACCTTGGGGATCCAGTCCATTGGTGGGCTCGTCCAGCACCAGCAGTTCACGGGGCCTCAGCAAGGCGTTGGCCAGGCCCAGCCGCTGCTTCATGCCCAGGGAGTAGGCGCGGACCTTCTTGCCTGCGGCGTGGGTCAGGCCCACCCGGTCCAGTGCCTCTGCCACCCGCTTGCGCCGCGTGGACGCTGACGCGTGCCTGTCGGCCGAGTCGAGCCGGACGAGGTTGCCGGTACCGGTAAGGAACGGATAGAAGCCCGGTCCCTCCACCAAGGCGCCCACCCGTGGCAGCACCGTGGCCAGGTCGCCGGGCATGTCCCGGCCCAGAACCCTGATGCTTCCCTGGCTGGCGCCGGCCAACCCCAGCAACATCCGGATCGTGGTGGTTTTGCCCGAACCGTTGGGCCCAAGGAATCCAAAGACAGCACCATACGGGACCGCCAAATCCATGCCGTCCACGGCTGCCCGGTGCCGGAATCTCTTGGCCAGCCCGTGGGTTTCAATGGCCAGACCGGCTCCGGCTTCGGGGGAAAGGGCCGTCATGGGCCCGGGGTCATTCAGCTGCTGCGGCTGTCTCCAGCCGCTCCAAGGGAACCATGCCCGCATAGATACGCCCGTCGTCCAGGAACAGGACGTTCACGAGGGCGGTGGTGAGGGCCCGGCCACCGGCCACCGGTTGCAGGGCCTGCGCAAGCTGCGGCGAGGCCGCCACCTCAGGCGGGACAACGCCTGCCGGGAAGACCGCTATCGCGTCCCAGCCCCTGCCGGTCACGCCGGGACCGTGCTGTGCCGGCGCCGGCTCATCCGGGCCAGGCGAGGGCAGGGCGGGTACGGGCTTGTCGGGCAGGGGTTTGGCGGGCACCGCCTGCTCCGTCACTGCGGCCCCGGGCGGGGGAGTGAAGAGGAACAAGCCCGGGTCGGGGACGGCGAGGTCAAGGGCAGTGTAGGCCAAGGAATACGCAGGTTCGTTCTGGCCTTTGGCGCGCACCTCGACACGCAACGGGAGTCCGGTTTCAGAGTCGACAGCAATGGATACGGACTCCACCAAGGTTCCCGCACTGCGCGGGATCAGTGTCACCTGGTAGGCGCTGCGTCCGGCCACCGACACGTCGTCGGCGACCCTGACTTCAGTGGAAGGATCGATCGCTGCCAGGAAACGGTCCGCCATGGATTCCGGGGTTTCCATGACGGTGTCGCCTGGATCATGGGAAGCGTGGCCTCCGGCTTGGGGGAGGGTCAGGTGCGTCGCGCTGTTGTCGCCCGAATCATAGAACCAGATGTCGCGGCCGTTGACCACCACGTCCCGTTCGGCCATACGCTCCATGACCTGGAACCGTGCCTTGCCCGGCGCGTCAACAAAAACGCGGAACTCATGCGAACCCGTCAGCAGGTCAAGGGCTCCGGCCGCACCGGGAGCAGCCCCGGGGCCGGTCGCCGGAATCTCCGGAAGCCCCAGCGCAGCTTCCTGTACCACGGTGCCGGAGAGGGCCCGCACCTCGGTCCGGGCGACCATGGTCAGGATGTCACTGGCCGACTTGGGCGGAAGGGACACCGTGGCTCCGGCCGTGAGCGATCCGGCGAGCACCGTTATCGCCACAGCAAGGGGGACAAGGAAGGCAGGCAACCATCGCCGCCGCGCCCGCGTCATCGCTACCGGCCACCGCATGTTTCAGGCATAAATCCAGAGTACTCCGGTGCCCGGCAAGGGTCACCGGCTTCCCGCCTCACGGCATCCCGGGAAGTGCAGCGATCTTCAGCTTTGGATCAACCGGCGGGCAAGCTTCACGGCGCCGTGCACGGGAGCCTCATCCAGGATCCTGATGCCCGAAGGGTCATCCAGCGCAACCTTCCGTGCCACTGCTCCAGCCAGCTGGGGCTGGTTAACCAGCAACGCTCCGGCCATCACGAGCGGCAGGTCCAGCCCAAGTTCCCCCAGGACCTGCCTGGCCAGTGTCGCGAGCGAATGTGCAGCCTCGGCCTGGATGCGGACTGCGGCGGGATCACCGTCTGCCGCGAGGTCCAGCACCAAAGGCGCAAGTCCGGCCCAGTGGTCAGGCTCCGGCCGTGCATAGAAAAAGTCCATCAGTTGCAAGGCGTCGGCGCTTGCCGTAGCTGCCATGATCGCCTTGACCAGTGGGCCTGGTTCGAGCCCGGCGTAGTACTCGCGCAGGGCCTCACGGACCGAGTCCCGGACCACGGAGTAGCCGCCGCCTTCGTCGCCGAGCAGGTATCCGTAGCCACCGGCCCGGGCTTCGCGGCCGTCCCGGCTTCTTCCCCACGCCACGGAACCGGTTCCAGCCACAACTACGGCGCCGGCGTCGAGGTCCGCGGCGGCGAGGACTATGCGGGTGTCATGGACGACGTCGATCACGGCCCCGGGAAAGTGCTCCGTGAGCAGTGCAGTCAACACAGCCCGGCTGGCAGGCGTGTCCGCACCGGCGGCGCCCATGCAGACGGCACTGATGCCCGGACCGACAGCGGCAGCGATCCGCCGGAGGACGGCGTCGGCGCCCTGGTGGCCCACCGAGGACAGATTGGCGCGGGCTTCGGTGATTTCCACAGCGCCGCCGTCCTCGCCGTCATGGTTACCGGAGGTGTCAAGCCCGGCCCTGACGGCGCGGGTCTTGGATCCGCCGATGTGCAGTCCAAGGACGGCCGGACTCATAAGACGACCACCTGGGTGGCATGGCGGTGCATTGCTCTGGGCATGGGGCATCCTTCCGCTACGAGGCAACTCCGACCAGATTGGCATAGACCAATCCCCGTGTCTACAAGTAGGATGTCCGGGTGTCATTCCCTCCAGGCCCGGCGACTCCCAAGTACTACCTCCTGAAGACAGAACTCCTGGCCATGATTTCCGGCCTGCAGCCGGGCACGCTGATTCCCACCGAGCGCTCCTTGGCGGAGGAGCACCGGACGTCCCGGACCACGGTCCGCCAAGCCATCAGCGAGCTGGTGGCCGAAGGAAAGCTCGGCAGGATCCAGGGCCATGGCACCTTCGTGGCGCCACCGAAGATGACGCATGTCCGGCAGCTGACGTCCTTCTCGGACGATGCGAAAAGCCAGGGTCTGCGGCCAGACTCCCGCGTCGTGGCACTCGATGTCATTCCGGCAGGCAAGGACGCTGCAGACTCCCTCGGCCTGCGGCCGGGCGATCCGGTAACCCGGCTGGAGCGCATCCGGCTGATCGAGGGCGAGCCGCTGGCCCATGAAGTCGCCTTCCTGCCCGGGCCGTTGCCGGAGCTCGGTGGACATCTGGCCCGGACGGGGTCGCTTTACGCCGTCCTGGCAGGTGTCTATGGGCGGCAGGTGGCCGAGGTCGAGGACGCGGTGGAGACTGCACTGGCCGGGCCGGTGGAGGTCCGCCTGCTTGGTGTTGAGATGGGCGCTCCACTCATGGTTGTCCACCGGATGGCCCGTGACGGTTCCGGATCCCCGGTCGAATGGACCCGCAGCACCTTCCGGGGAGA
Source organism: Paenarthrobacter sp. NCHU4564 (assembly GCF_052156435.1). NCBI lineage: Bacteria > Bacillati > Actinomycetota > Actinomycetes > Micrococcales > Micrococcaceae > Paenarthrobacter > Paenarthrobacter sp. NCHU4564. The sequence goes on along the minus strand of NZ_JBQLIS010000001.1, from coordinate 161,545 downwards.
CAGGTTCCGGTTCGTGTCACGGGTGAAGAAGGGCTCCTAGGGTACTGCCACGCCGAGCGTGCTGCGGACGTATTCTGCGCTGGGGCCTGCGTAGGCGTCCACGATCCGGCTGAACAAGGCTGTCCCTTCAGCGCCCGGCCAGTCGTCGGGAAGGAAGGAACCGGGTAGCCCAGGGTCCAGATAGGGGATAACCCGCCACCGGTCAATGCACTGTACATAGGTGGCGAATGAGGAGGCTGATGCCTCCACGCCGTCGTCGGGAAGAGGAACAGCCGCGCCCTGCCCGTGGATGAAATCGATGAAATCCCGGTGAAGGCCGGCGACAACATCCAGGTCCCACCACTTCGCGGCGGCGTCCCGGAGGCTGCCGCCCACCATGGGTGTCCGGGTCACAAAGACAGTGGCCATGTCCCGGAGATCCAGGTCCACCAGGATTTCCTCCACCTCACCGCGCAGTGTGTCGGGGCAGATCCACAGCCCGGCAGCCACGGTGCCGCAGCCGATCCAGTGCAGCCGGCGCCGTAACTGGTGGCGCTTTTCCCTCTCAGTTTCCGGGATGGAAAAGGAGACCAGGCACCACGGATCGGAGTCGGACATACTGCGCGGCGTGAAGATCCGGCGGTCTCCCCGTGCAAGCATGGCGGCTGCGCCCGCGGTGAGGGTGAAGCCGGCGACGCCGTCCCGGTTTTCCTGCCGGACCACGTCCTTTTTCCTCAGGCGGCCCAACGCGGTCCGGGTGACGGTGGCCGAGGTACCCAGGGCTTCCATCAGGGAAACCATGTCGCGCCCGGCTATCCATCCGCCGGCGTCCCGCAGATACAGGCCGATAACCGTCCGCAGCAGTGACGTGGTACTCCCGGGACGGGAGTCCATGTCATCGAGGACTGCACTCATTGCAGCTCTGCCAGGGCGTCGCGGATGGCGGTCACCCCGAGTTCCACCTCGGCATAGCTGGTGCTCAGGGGAGACAGTCCGATCCGCAGGCCGTGCGGCGGGCGGAAGTCGGGGATGACGCCGCGCTCCCAGAGCTTCGCGGTGACGTCCCTGAACATCGGGTGGTCCACCGTGATGTGGGAACCCCTCTCGGCAGCGTTGCGCGGGCTGACGATCGCCGCCCCCATGGGCACCAGGAGCTCGTCTGCCAGCCGGATGGCATATTCGGTGAGATTAATCGACTTCTCCCGCACCGCGTCCATTCCTACGGAAGCGATCAGTTCCACCATGTCCTTGATGGGCTGCATCGCCAGGACCGGCGGGGTTCCGGTGATGAACCGGCGGATGCCTTCTGCCGGCCGGTAGGCCTCTGTCATGCCGAACGGGTTGTCCGCACCCATCCAGCCCCAAATGGGCTGCTGCAACCGGTTCTGTCGCGCGGCGTTGACGTAGGCGAAGGCCGGCGAACCCGGGCCCCCGTTGAGGTACTTGTAGGTGCAGCCAACAGCCAGGTCAACGCCCCATGCATCCAGCTCCATCGGCACCGAGCCCACTGAATGGCAAAGATCCCACAGCATAAGGGCTCCCGCACGGTGGACGGCGTTGGTGATGCCCGGCGCATCCGCCAGGAACCCCGAACGGTAGGCAACATGGCTCAGGACCACGACGGCGGTGCGCTCACCCAGGATGCCGTCAAGGTCCGCGGGACGGACGCCGCTGGCCGGATTGGGTGCGATCCACTTGATGGTGGCGCCCCTCTCGGCCGCGATGCCCTCGATGATGAAGCGGTCGGTGGGGAAGTTGTCCCGGTCGATGATGATCTCGTCACGTCCCGGCTGTGCATCCACGGCAGCCCGGATCAGCTTGTACAGCATGACGGATGTCGAATCTCCTACGGTGACCTGGCCGGCTGCTGCACCGAGGGTCACCTCCCCGATCCGGTCGCCGACCCGGGTTGGTTCGTCCATCCACTGTTCGTCCCAGCCACGGATCAACCGGCTGCCCCAGGCGTCATGGACGAAGTTCTGCAGGTTCGCTGCCGTTGCCTTAAGCGGGCGTCCAAGGGAGTTGCCGTCCAGGTATGAGGTGAGCTGGCCGGCGTCGGGCGTGTAGAAGGCCTCACGCTGGGTGGCAAGCGGGTCTGCCGCGTCGAGCTGGGCGGCTTGAGGCCGTTGCGTTTGCTGGTCGGTGGTCATGGGTCCTCCTGGAAGGAGCTGTAGGGATGCTGTCAGTTGCCGATTTCCGTGCGGACGGCGTAGAGCTCGGGAAAGAACGTGAGATCCAGGGCCCGCCTCAAAAAGTCGACCCCGGAGGAGCCACCCGTGCCGACCTTGAAGCCGATGGTCCGCTGGACGGTGCGCAGGTGCCTGAACCGCCAGGCCTGGAAGTTGTCCTCGATGTCCACCAGGTCTTCACATGCCTCGTAAAGCCCCCATGGTGTGTCGTCGGCCTCATAGATCTTTTGGAAGACGGGCACCATATCCGGGCGGAACGTCCAGGGTTCGCTGGTGTCGCGTTGCAGGACGTCGACGGGGATGTCGTACCCGGCCCGGGCCAGCACGGCGAGGAAGGCGTCATACAGGGTGGGCTCCTCCAGGAGCCGGTTGAGCAGGGCATGCGCTGCGGGATCGCTCTCAAAGACCCGGAGCATGCCGCGGTTCTTGTTGCCCAGCAGGAATTCCACGGCGCGGTATTGGTAGGACTGGAATCCGGAGGAACTGCCCAGGAAGTTGCGGAACTGCGCGTACTCACGGGGAGTCAGTGTTCCCAGGACGGACCACTGCTCGATCATGGTGCGCTGGATGGCCTTGACGCGTGCAATGCACTTCAACGCCTGGCCGAGGCTGTCGGAATCCATGAGCCTGCGGGCCTCGAGGAGTTCGTGCAGGACCAGCTTGAGCCAGAGTTCGCTGGTCTGGTGCTGGATGATGAACAGCAGCTCGTCGTGGTGTTCGGGTTGGCTGAGCGGGTGCTGGGAGCTCAACAGCCTGTCCAGGTCCAGGTAGCCGCCATAGGACATGGCGTGGCGGAAGTCGGTGCGGACGGTGTCCTCGATGTCCCGGACATTGCGTGGCGAACGGGGTGCGGCGGGCTGTTCCATACTCCGAGATTATCACTTCCATGACGAACGTCAAGAGTATGATTTCGAGCGTCGGTCGCCCTTGCCGTACGCTGAGCATGGACCTCAAGGGGAAGGGGATGTACCAATGGCCGCCATTGTGCCGGTGTCCATCTATTTGGATGTCGACGGCGTGGTGAACCCCTTCGGCCCCCAGGGCACCACTGACTGGGGAAGCGATTGGATAACCGCTGACGCCGGAATACTGAACGTTGCCTATGCCCCCGAGGTTGTCGCCGGACTTAACGAACTGGCGGAACATCCCGCAGCCCGCTTCGTGTGGCTCACCACGTGGGAACGGCTGGCTCCCGAGTACCTGTGCCCGGCCATCGGGCTCAAGGGGCAGGACTGGCCTGTGCTTTCCAGTCAAGGATGGGACGAGCGGCCCGAATGGTGGAAGCTCGTTGCGCTGCAGAAGGATGTGGAAGAGGCAGGAGCAGAACGCTTTGCCTGGGTGGACGACCAATTGGACCGCGAATCCGACGCCCGCTCCTGGGCAGAGTTCCGGCAGGACCGTGTGCTTTGCATCTCACCTGATCCGCGCAAGGGCCTCACCCGCCGCGACCTCGCGGCCTTGGGCGCCTTTTTGGGATGAAGGACGCCCGGGGCATGTTTGTCCGCCCGGCCGCTGGCACGTAGGATTCTTAAGGTTTCAAGCCCGCCAGAGTGAATTCTGCAAGTCCAGCCTGTTGAACAATTGCTGAACTATGCTGATTGGCAGGCAAGGGGAAAGTGGAACTGCTGAACGTCGACTCTGCAGATTGGGCAACAGGTGGACATCACCTTCATGGTCGCGCTTGTCATAGCGTTGGCCCTCTTCTTTGACTTCACCAACGGGTTTCACGACACTGCCAATGCGATGGCCACGCCCATCGCAACAGGGGCCATCAAGCCCAAGACGGCGGTAGCACTCGCAGCAGTGCTCAACCTCATCGGCGCATTCCTGTCCACGGAGGTTGCCAAGACGATCTCCGGCGGTTTGATCCGCGAGGGGTCCGACGGCATCCACATCACGCCGGACATCATCTTCGCGGGGTTGATGGGCGCTGTCCTGTGGAACATGGTGACGTGGCTGAAGGGACTGCCGTCGAGTTCGTCCCACGCCTTGTTCGGAGGATTGATCGGGGCGGCCGTGGTGGGCATCGGCCTTCACTCGATCAACTTTGAGACAGTCCTCCAAAAGGTCATCCTGCCCGCGATCTTCGCGCCGCTGATCGCAGGCCTGGTTGCCTACCTCTGCACGCGCCTGGCCTACGCACTGACCTCCCGGCACGACCCCGAAACCGGTGACAAGCTCACCCAGAAGCGTGGGGGCTTCCGCACCGGACAGATCTTCACGTCCAGCCTTGTGGCGTTGGCCCACGGCACCAACGATGCCCAGAAAACAATGGGCATCATTACGTTGGTCCTCATTGCCGGTGGTACGCAGCCTCCCGGCTCCGGCCCGGTGTTCTGGGTCGTCGCAGCCTGTGCTTTCGCCATCGCCATCGGAACCTACGCCGGCGGCTGGCGCATCATCCGGACCATGGGGTCGGGCCTGACCGAGGTGAAGCCCGCCCAGGGCTTCTCCGCCGAGACCAGTACCGCCACCGCCATCCTGGCCTCCTCCCACCTTGGCTTCGCCCTGTCCACCACGCAGGTAGCGTCCGGTTCGGTCATCGGCTCCGGCCTGGGCCGCAAAGGCACCTCCGTCCGGTGGGGGACCGCGGGCAAGATCGCCCTTGGCTGGTTGTTCACCCTGCCGGCTGCAGGCATCGTCGGGGCGCTGACGGCCCTGCTGGTCAACGTCGGCGTGGTAGGGGTCGTCATCGCCGCGGTGGTGGGGACTGCGGCGATCCTGCTGATGTTCTTCGCATCCCGCAAGTCACACGTTGGCCACCACAATGCGGTGGAAGTCGAAGAAGCGGGCCATGCCGTGCGGTTCCGGAAGAAGAAGAAATCACGCAAATCCACCAAGAGCGAGGGAGCGCAGCAATGAAGTGGTTGGAACTGCTGCAGGTGGCAGGCGTAACCCTGGTGGCCGCCGTGACACTCGTGACCCTGTACTCCCTGGGGGTCCGGTTGACCGCCATCGCCGGCGACACCGGACAGAAGTCCCCCGCACTCTTCCGCTCGCTGGCCTACGTCTGCTTTGGCTTCTGCGGCCTGGCAGTACTTTTCGGCATCTATTTGATCGTGCCGTACTTCGGGAAGTAGCACCTTCCGCAGCAGCCCGGCCACTTTCTCTGGCAGCACGGTCCATTCGGGAGAATAATCAGCAGTAGCTGTAACGCTGCTCATGATTCCGGCGGATGTGGGGCTTTCATGGCGAGCCGATCCAGAGGCCACATCATCGGGACTGCGCTCGCGCCGGTCCTGATGGTGCTTCTGACTGCCTGCCTGCCCCCAACGTCCGCTCCGGACGTACCCTCGCCCGATCCTGCGCCGGCAGCAACCACCGCCGCCCCCACAACCCAGCCGCCCGCCGTCGTGCCTACAGCTGTCCAGCCGCCGGGACCGGCCGGGCCCGGCGCGCCGCCCGTGGAAGCGCCTGTGGTGCAGTGGGTTCCGCTGGGTCCGGTAGGTCCCAGCGATCCCACATCGGGCCAGCGGTACCTGCAATTGCAGCAGTTCCAGTGCGATGAGCTGGCCCAAAGCCTCCAGGGCCAGGAAGGCGTCCAGGTCTGGGTGGCGGGTGCCGCCGTCTGCAAAGCCCTCCGAACAGGGAGCCAGGACGACTGGCAACGGGCCGCGGCCGCGGTTGCCGCGACGCCCCGCGTACCCCAGACACAGTGCCTCGAATACACGGTGGCCGCAGCGTCGGCCTCGCTCCTTGCCCAGCACCGCAGCAATCCGGGAGTGCCGCTAAGGGCTGTCACCGCACCCGGCCAGGCGTGCCCCAGAATCCTCAGCGGACTCACGGTGGTGGACGAAAACCTGCGGCCCGTTGCGGGATTGACCCGGGCATCGGGACCACGTGAGGGTGGAACGATCGTCAGGCTGGACGGTTACTACGTGCGCGTGGAAGACATCCTGTTCGATGGGGCGCCGGCTTTCCCGGAGAAAGTGGCCGGGTTCGGCGACTACGAGACCCTGTACCTGCGGATGCCGCCGGCAGAAGGCCGGAGTTCCGTCAGGATCTCCATCACCGACACCGTGGATGTTGCCGGCACCGTGACCTTCTACTACGAGGACGCTCCCGGACCAAGTGCATCTGCCGGGCCCACCGGCACGCCGGCTCCCCAGCCATCAACGTCCTCCAGCCCTGCTGTGGCGCCGTCCGCTTCCGCAACCGCCACGGCAACACCGTGAGCACCCCTGAGGAGGCAGAGGCAGGGAACCTGCGCTGGAAACGGACCCTTGAAGTCCTCTCGGTCATCGGTCCGCCCCTCACGGTGGCCACTGCGCTCCTGGTCTACTTCGGGTGGGCCCGCACCGATGCCCAGGCGAAATCCATGGGACTGGATGTCAGCTTGTTCGGCTACACGGTGCAGGACTTCATCCTGCGGAGCATTCAGTCGCTGTTCCAGCCGTTGGCCTGGCTGGTGGTGATCGGTCTGTTGTGGCTGATGCTGGACCGGGCGGTGGTACGGGTCGTGCAGGCCGGAAAACACAGGACGCTGGTCAGGTCCATCGCGCTGGCCGTGACGGCCGTCGGCTTTGCGGCGGCAGCAGTCCTCTGGATCCTTGTGGTCACCCAGCCCGGACGCATCCTGTTGTATGTTCCCTTCCTCATCGCCGCGGCCTTGGTGGTCGGCGCGTGGGGCCTGAACGTCCGCCACCGTGCGGCCCCCGTGCACGACACCCCTGCGCGGGGCGCGCCCCGCGGGCTTGAACGGTCGCTGGTCTTCGTCCTGGTCACGCTCCTGCTGTTCTGGGGCACCTCGGATTATGCCCAGGCACTGGGGCGGGGCGCGGCCGTGGACTACCAGCAGAGGTCCGGACAACTGCCCACCGCCGTGGTGTACAGCAAGGAGCGGCTGGCTGTCACAGTGCCGAACGTCCGTGAGGATTCCGTAGGCAACGAAGCCGGTCCGCTCTACCGCTACACCGGGCTGCGGCTCCTGGTGGTGAGTGGTGGCCGCATCTTCCTGCTCAATGAAGGGTGGACGCTGACCTCCGGCCGGGTGGTGGTCCTGCCGGATAACGGCAGCGTCCGCGTGGAGTATGGGAACCCGGGGGCCGACTGACTAGTCTGGGGCCATGCCCAACTTCCAGTACTACGTTGCGTCCACCATTGACGGGTTCATTGCATCCCCCGAGGACGACCTTGGCTGGCTCCTCCAGTTCGAACAGGTGGAGGGCGTCAGCGGCAGTTACGAATCCTTTTTTGCCGGTGTGGGGTGCATTGTCATGGGTGGGGACACGTACCGGTGGCTCGTGGAGCACGAAGCCGGAAAGTGGCCGTATCCGGACATGCCGTGCTGGGTCTTCACGCACCATGAATACGCGGCCCCTGCCGGATCCAACGTCACGTTCGTCCGCGGCGATGTCCGCGAGTTTGCGCCGGACCTGGTGGCCGATGCCGGTGACAAAAACGTCTGGCTGGTGGGTGGCGGAAACCTGGTGGCGCAGTTCGCCGACGCAGGGCTGCTCCACGAGATCATTGTCACCATCATTCCCGTGGTCCTGGGCTCCGGGAAGCGGCTGCTGCCGCTCAAAGGCCCGACGGCGCCCCTGGAGTTGGTCTCGTCACGGATCCTTGGCGGGGCAGCAGCCGAACTGCACTACCGGATGCCGGGCAGCAGGACATAGCGGCCCGGCACGGCGACGCCGGCGGTCAGGGACGGTTGTCCCGGATCATGTTGGTGATCCGGGCGGTGGAAAGCCTGCGGCCCTTTTCGTCGGTGATGACGATCTCGTGGGTGGCCAGGGTGCCGCCGAGGTGGATCGCGGTGCACGTACCCGTGACGGTTCCGCTGGCGATGGAACGGTGATGGGTGGCGCCGACCTCGATGCCTACAGCGTGCCGACCCTTTCCAGCGTGGAGGGAGGCCGCAAACGAACCCAGTGTCTCTGCCAGTACCACGTGGGCGCCGCCATGGAGGATTCCCGCCACCTGCGTATTGCCCTCAACAGGCATCGTGGCCACCGTACGTCCGGCGCTGAGCTCCGTGAAGCGGATGCCCATCTTGACCACCAGGGCGCCCACACCATGGCCGGAAAGCCACTCGTGGAACTCTTCCGGAATACCTGCCTGGTTGAGCTCGTCCAGAAACCGGTTCGGCGTGAAATTGTCCATCATGCCAACTAGGCTGGCACCTGTGAGTGAAACAACCAAACCGGACCAGGTTCCATCGGCCCAGGCTGCCGCCATTGCAACAGCCCCCAATCCCTCAACATCGGATTCCCTTGCTACGGCGGGGGAGGGGCGGCCCAGGCTGCTGGTCCTGGATGGCCACTCCATGGCTTTCCGCGCTTTTTACGCTTTGCCCGCCGAGAACTTTTCCACGGCGCGTGGACAGCACACCAACGCTGTCCACGGCTTCACGTCCATGCTGATCAACCTCATCAAGGACCAGAAACCAACCCATGTCGCCGTTGCTTTCGATGTCTCGGATGACACCACGTTCCGCAAAGCGGAGTACAGCGAGTACAAAGGCGGCCGCAACGCTACTCCGGCTGAGTTCCAGGGCCAGATCGGGCTGATCGCCAGGGTCATGGAGGCCTGGGGCATCAAAACCATCGCACTCCCTGGCTATGAGGCGGATGACATTCTGGCCACCCTCGCGTCCAAGGCTGATGCCGAAGGCTTTGAGGTCCTTCTGGTCTCCGGAGACCGCGACTCCTTCCAGCTAATCAACGACAACGTGTTCGTGCTCTACCCCAAGCAGGGGGTCAGCAACATTCCCAAGCTCGATGCCGCCGCCATCGAGGAGAAGTACTTCGTCAAGCCTGCGTTTTACTCGGACCTGGCGGCGCTCGTGGGCGAGTCCGCGGACAACCTCCCGGGCGTTCCCGGTGTGGGACCCAAGACTGCAGCCAAATGGATCAACCTTTACGGTGGACTTGAAGGCATCCTGGAAAACCTCGACGCCATCGGCGGCAAGGTGGGCGGCGCCCTCAAGGAAAACGTTGAGAACGTCAAGCGCAACCGCCGGTTGAACCAGCTCCTGACGGACCTGGACCTGCCTGTTTCCCTGGCCGACCTCCACGAGCCAAGGCCGGACCGCCAGGCCATCGAAGACCTTTTCGAGGAGCTGGAATTCAGGACGCTGCGCACCAGGCTCTTTGATCTGTACGGGGACGACACCGCCGGGTCCGCTCCTGACAGCATCGATACCCCGGACTTCGCCTCGTTGGCCGGCGCCGCGGAATTGGAGGCTTTCTTCGCGGCCGGTTCGGGAGTCCGCTCCGCCCTCGCGGTACAGCCTGTCCCGGGCCGCGTTGGTGAGGACGCCGTGGCCATCGCGGTCGTCCGGAACAACGCCGCAGCCTACATCGACCCCACCGGGCTGGACGCTGCGGCGGAGTCCGTACTCGCCGCCTGGCTGAAGGACCCCGAGGAAGCCAAGGTCCTGCATGAGTTCAAGGCTGCCCTGAAGGCGCTGCACAACCGTGGCCTCAGCTTGGAAGGCGTGGTGGACGACACCTCCATCTCCGGCTACTTGATCCAGCCTGACCGGCGCAGCTACGACCTCGCCGAACTGGCCCAGGTGCACCTCAAGATCACCCTCGCCCCGGCAACTGCGCCATCGGGCCAGCTGGAACTGGACCTCGCAGGCGGCACGGACCAGGCCGCCGCCGCGGCACTTATCCAGCAGGCCGCCGTCGTGCACGCCCTCAGCAAGCACTTCGAAAAGGAACTTGCCGAGCGCAAGGCGGACGCGCTGCTCACCACGCTCGAACTCCCGGTGGCGCGGGTACTGGCGCAGATGGAACTCACGGGCATCTACGTGTCCATGGAACGCATGAACGAGCAATTGGCCGACCTCGGCAAAGTCATTGAGAGCGCCCAGGAACAGGCGTTCGCCGCGATCGGGCACGAGGTCAACCTGGGCTCGCCCAAGCAGCTGCAGACCGTATTGTTCGAGGAACTTGGCCTGCCCAAGACCAAGAAGATCAAGTCCGGCTACACCACGGATGCCGCCTCCCTCAAGGCGCTGCTGGAAAAGACCGGGCATGAGTTCCTGGTCCAGCTCATGGCGCACCGCGAGTCCTCCAAGCTGGCCCAGATGGTGGAAACCCTCAAGAAGTCGGTCGCCGACGACGCCCGCATCCACACCACCTATGCCCAGAACATCGCAGCCACCGGCCGCATCTCCTCCAACAACCCCAACCTGCAGAACATCCCGGTGCGCAGCGAGGAAGGACGCCGGGTCAGGGGCGTGTTCATGGTCAGCGAAGGCTACGAGTGCCTGCTGTCCGCAGACTATTCGCAGATCGAGATGCGCATCATGGCACATCTGTCCGGGGATGAAGCCCTCATCCAGGCGTACCGTGACGGCGAAGACCTGCACCGCTTTGTCGGTTCCCGGATCTTCAACGTGGCCCCGGCCGAGGTAACCAGCGCCATGCGCTCCAAGGTCAAGGCGATGTCCTATGGCCTGGCGTACGGACTGACGTCCTTCGGTCTTTCCAAGCAACTGGAAATCTCCGTGGACGAGGCCCGTACCCTCATGAAGGACTACTTCGACCGCTTCGGCGGCGTCCGCGACTACCTGCGCGGCGTGGTGGACCAGGCCCGCGTAGACGGCTACACCGCCACCATCGAAGGCCGCCGGCGCTACCTGCCGGACCTGACCAGCACCAACCGCCAGGCACGCGAAGCCGCGGAACGCATTGCCCTGAACTCACCGATCCAGGGTTCGGCCGCGGACATCATCAAGCGCGCCATGCTGGGCGTGGCGGCAGAGCTGGAGGGACAGGGACTTAAGTCGAGGATGCTCCTCCAGGTCCATGACGAACTCGTCCTCGAAGTCGCTCCCGGTGAGCGGGAAGCCGTGGAGAAGCTCGTGGCGGAACAAATGGGCGCCGCCGCAGAGCTTTCCGTGCCGCTGGAGGTCCAGATCGGTGTCGGATCCAGCTGGCACGAGGCCGGGCACTAGCAGGCAGGTTCCACGCCGCAAGGGCGCGCCGCCGCTGTGGTGGCGCGCCCTTGCGCGTCTGGTTAGGCTCGGGGAGTGGCTGATCCCAAAGTAACGACTCCCGCCAAATACACCGTCCAACGATTCCCGGCCGCCCACCCGGATGCCGCCGACTACGGCCGCAGCACCGCATGGGTGCAGGCCGTTTCCCACGGGTTCCACCAGCAGCGCCGTGATGAGGAGTATGTGGCCAGGACCCTGGCTGCCTACCGCACCGATGAACGCGAGCTGACCGGCGTCTACGTCACGGGCACCGTGCCCGATCATTCCCTGGACTCCGGCGTTCCGGTGGCCACCTATGCCACCATGCGCAAGCAGCTGAACGTTGGTTTCGGGAAGCAGGTGGAGGCAAACCTGGTGACCTCCGTAACGGTTCGCGGCACCCACCGCCGCAACGGCATCCTGCGCGGCATGATCACGGCCGACCTTGAGGCGGCCAAGGACGACGGCTTGGCGATTGCCGCGCTCACGGCCTCCGAAGGCAGCATCTACGGCCGGTTCGGGTTTGGAGTCGCAACCTTCGAACGGAGCATCACCGTGGATACGGGGCCCCGGTTCCGTCCCAGGGGAGAGGCTTCGGGTTCGGTCGAGGTGGCAGATCCGGCAGTCCTCCTGGAGATCGCCCCTGCGCTCTTTGACCGCGTCCAGCGCTCAACGCCCGGGTCGGTGGGGCGCCAGGAGTATTACCGGCTTCTTGCGTCCGGATCCCTGGGGCAGGACGGCAAGCCCGACACTTCGGTCCGCTGCGCCCTGCACTACGACGCCGATGGCGGCCTCGATGGCTATGTTTCCTACCGCTTCAAGGGCTGGGATTCAAAGCCCTACACCATGGACATCGTTGACATCGTGGCAGGCACGGACGCTGCCTACCTGGATCTGTGGCGATTCCTGGGGAGCATCGACCTCATTGACCAGGTCACGTGGGCAGAGGCGCCGGTCGACGATCCTTTGGCATGGGCGCTGGAGGACCCGCGCTGCATCGACGCATCGGATATCCGCGACATGTTGTGGCTGCGTATCCTCGACGTACCGGCCGCATTGTCGTCCCGGCACTATCCGGTGGCGGGACGGCTTGTCCTGCAGGTCGCGGATCCCCTTGGCCTGGCTGGCGGCACCTGGGAGGTGAAGGCCGACGGCGGTGCTTCCGCCAGCGTGCGGGAAGTCCAGGACGGGCAGCCTGATGTCAGTCTCGACATCGCTGATCTTGGGTCGATCTACCTTGGCGCGGTGTCACCGGTAACCCTTGCCGCCGCGGGGCGGATCAGGGAACACCGGAGCGGGGCAGCACTGGAGGCCCGGCAGTTGTTTGCCGTCGAACGGCCGGCTCACTGCCTCACGCACTTCTAGCTCCACCGTGGTGGGCATCCGCCGCGGGCCAGGACCACGGCGGGCGGGGTCGCGGCGGTACCGCCCTTTTTGACCATGCTTTGCGGAATCCACTACAATAAACGGGCGTGTACTACGTGCGCGCAGCCATTTTGTAACAATCCACAAATCAGGATGACCCGGCACTGTGCCGTGTTCTGCCGTCCGGAGCCGGGCGGCAGCGGTTTGCCTGACCGACATACTATCCACAACGGAGCCCCTACTACATGACCATCACCTCCACCGAGAAGCCCGGTGCCCCCGTCGTCGCAATCAACGACATCGGCACCGCTGAGGACTTCCTCGCAGCCGTCGACGCCACCATCAAGTACTTCAACGACGGAGACCTCGTCGAAGGTACCGTCGTCAAGGTCGACCGCGACGAAGTCCTGCTCGACATCGGTTACAAGACCGAAGGTGTCATCCCTTCCCGTGAGCTTTCCATCAAGCACGACGTCGACCCCGGCGAAGTCGTTGCCGTTGGCGACCAGGTCGAAGCCCTGGTTCTCACCAAGGAAGACAAAGAAGGCCGTCTGATCCTCTCCAAGAAGCGCGCACAGTACGAGCGCGCCTGGGGCGACATCGAGAAGGTCAAGGAAGAAGACGGCGTCGTTACCGGTACCGTCATCGAGGTTGTCAAGGGTGGCCTCATCCTGGACATCGGACTGCGCGGCTTCCTGCCGGCATCCCTCGTCGAAATGCGTCGCGTCCGCGACCTCGCTCCGTACATCGGTCAGCAGATCGAAGCCAAGATCATCGAGCTGGACAAGAACCGCAACAACGTTGTGCTGTCCCGCCGTGCATGGCTCGAGCAGACCCAGTCCGAGGTCCGCTCCACGTTCCTCAACAAGCTGGAAAAGGGCCAGGTCCGTCCGGGCGTCGTTTCCTCCATCGTCAACTTCGGTGCCTTCGTGGACCTTGGCGGCGTAGACGGCCTCGTCCACGTTTCCGAGCTCTCCTGGAAGCACATCGACCACCCGTCCGAGGTTGTCGAAGTTGGCCAGGAAGTCACCGTCGAGGTTCTCGAGGTCGACCTGGACCGCGAGCGTGTTTCCCTGTCGCTCAAGGCTACGCAGGAAGATCCGTGGCAGACCTTCGCCCGCACCCACGCCCTCGGCCAGGTTGTTCCGGGTAAGGTCACCAAGCTCGTTCCGTTCGGTGCGTTCGTTCGCGTCGAAGACGGCATCGAAGGCCTGGTCCACATCTCCGAGCTGGCTGTCCGCCACGTGGAACTCGCCGAGCAGGTTGTCTCCGTTGGTGACGAACTGTTCGTCAAGGTCATCGACATCGACCTCGAGCGCCGCCGCATCTCCCTCTCCCTCAAGCAGGCAAACGAGGGCGTTGACGCTGACAGCACCGAGTTCGATCCCGCTCTGTACGGCATGGCCGCTGAGTACGACGAAGAGGGCAACTACAAGTACCCCGAGGGCTTCGACCCCGAGTCGAACGAATGGCTCGAGGGCTACGAGGCACAGCGTGCCGCTTGGGAGCAGCAGTACGCTGACGCCCAGACCCGTTGGGAAGCCCACAAGAAGCAGGTTGCCCAGCACGCTGCCGACGACGCTGCTGCTGCAACGTCCGGCGAAGGCGACTCCGGCGCTACCAGCTACTCCTCGGAGCCGGCTGCTGCCGAGTCCAACGCGGGTACGCTGGCTTCCGACGAAGCCCTCGCTGCTCTGCGCGAGAAGCTCACCGGCAACTGATTTCGGCCACCCTCACGGGTTGGGCTGAATAGCCAAAGAAGGACCCCTGCCGCACGGCAGGGGTCCTTCTGCTTTGTCTTTGTCTGCGAGGTGCGTTCGTCTGCGAGGCGAATGTGTCTGCGTGGTGCATTAGTGTGCGTGGCGCGGCCGTTGGTCAGCGGGGTACGTCGATCCACTCAGTGCCCCGGGGCTCCAGGATAGAGCTGCCGGCAGTGAAGGCTGCAACGCGTGCCTGTGCTTCCCCGATCGCCTCCGCTTCATCCGGAAGCGCCACCCGAAGAACGGCCTGCCCCGCCTGGTACTCTGTCTCCGCCATCACGAAGCCGCTGCTGCGCAATTCGTTTTCGAGCCGCCCTGCATCGGCGTGCCGCACCCCCACATCGCACAGCCGCAATCGCCTCCGCCGTACCAGCGGCGCCGTCTCCAGTGCGGCGGAGACGGACTCCGAATACGCCCGCACCAGCCCACCGGCACCCAGCAGGATGCCGCCAAAATAGCGCACGACGACGGCACCGATGTCGCTGAGGTCAGCCACCCCGACTGCCGTCTCACGTTTGACCAGTGCTTCCAACATCGGGATGCCTGCCGTCCCGGACGGTTCGCCGTCGTCGGACGACCGCTGCGTCATCCGGTCCGGACCGATCACAAAAGCGGAGCAATGATGCCTGGCGTCGTGGAATTCCCTGCGCAGTTCGGACACCAGCGACCGCGCCGTTTCCTCATCCGGCGACCGCCGCAGGACGGTGATGAACCGTGAGCGGCGGACCTCAAGCTCGTGGCGGAAGTCCGGCCCGGCCGCCAGGGTGGTGTAGCTCGTCGCAAGGCTGTCTTCCGAAAAATCCACCGCTTCAGTCTAGTGTGGAGGGGTGCTGAAAATAGGGCTGACGGGCGGCATCGCCTCGGGAAAGTCGTTGGTGGCTGCGAGGCTGCAGGAGTTGGGCGCCACCCTCATTGACGCGGACCTCCTGGCGCGGCAGGTGGTGGAACCAGGAACCCCCGGCCTCGCCCGGGTAGTGGAGGCCTTCGGTGACCAGATCCTGGATGTCAGCGGACGGCTGAACCGTGCGGAACTGGGCGCCATCGTCTTCCGCGACCCAGCCAGGCGGGAGGTGCTCAACAGCATCATCCATCCATTGGTCCGCGCGTCGGCTGCACAAATCCTGGAGGGGGCGGGGCAGGGCGACATCGTGGTGCAGGACATTCCGCTGCTGGTCGAAACAGGGCAGGGGAGCAGCTTCCACCTGGTGGTGGTGGTGGATGCCCCTGACGATGTCCGCTTGCGGCGGATGGTGGATTTGCGTGGCATGCAGGAAGCCGACGCGTATGCGCGCATGGCGGCGCAGGCGTCCCGGGATGACCGGATCTCTGCAGCCGACGTGGTCTTGGACAACTCGGGGAGCCGTGAAGAACTCCTTCGCAGCGTGGATTCCCTGTGGTTCCACCGGCTGGTCCCGTTCGCGGGGAACCTGGCAGCCGGCGTGCGTGCCCCGAGAACGGAGGGAGCTGTCCTGGTGGAGGCCGACCCCGTCTGGGAACCGGCAGCAGCGCGGCTCGCGGCCCGGATACGACTGGCCGCAGGGGAGGACATCCAGGCGGTGGACCACGTGGGTTCAACTTCTGTACCGGGGCTTGCGGCCAAGGATGTCATCGACCTCCAGGTCGCCGTGGCAGATATGGGAACAGCCGACAGGATCGCTCCACTGCTTGCTGCGGCTGGTTTTCCCGCAGTGCCGCACGCCAACCGGGACACTCCCAAACCTTCCCTCCCGGACCCGTCGCTGTGGGAGAAACGGTTCCATGCCAACGCCGATCCCGGGCGCCCGGTAAACCTTCATGTTCGCGCAGCAGGTTCCCCGGGGTGGAGGTATGCCCTGATGTTCAGGGACTGGCTCCGATCCGACGCAGCGGCCCGCGCGCTGTACGCATCACACAAGCGCGGCCTTGCGGCCGAATTCGCGGATGTCCAAGGCACCGCGGCCTATGCGGAGGCTAAGGAGCCTTGGTTCACCGACGTCGCCTGGCCGGCCATGGAAGAGTGGGCCGCCCGCACGGGGTGGGTGCCGCCGTCGTATGCTCCTCATCACTCCAGCGGCAATCCCGGACAGTAGCTGTCCGTGGGCAGGGGTAGATTAACATCATGAGCCTTGCCCAGGAGATCAACCGTGTCGTCGCGCCGTTTGAGGTCATCAGCGAATACAGCCCGGCGGGCGACCAGCCGGCAGCCATTGCCGAACTGACGGAGCGAATCAGGAATGGCGAGAAGGACGTCGTCCTGCTGGGCGCCACCGGTACCGGCAAGAGCGCCACCACCGCCTGGCTCATCGAACAGGTGCAGCGGCCCACCCTCGTGCTGGTCCAGAACAAGACGCTTGCGGCGCAGCTCGCCAACGAATTCCGTGAGCTGCTGCCCAACAACGCCGTGGAGTACTTCGTCTCCTATTACGACTACTACCAGCCGGAAGCCTACGTGGCGCAGACTGACACCTTCATTGAGAAGGACTCCTCCATCAACGAAGAAGTGGAACGGCTCCGGCACTCGGCAACCAATGCATTGCTTACTCGGCGCGACGTCGTGGTGGTCGCTACCGTCTCCTGCATCTACGGCCTGGGTACGCCGGAAGAGTACATCGCCGGGATGGTGACGCTGCGGCGGGGGATGGAGCTCAACCGTGACCACCTCCTGCGCAAGTTCGTCTCCATGCAGTACACCCGGAACGACATGGACTTCCATCGCGGCACCTTCCGCGTCCGTGGAGACACCGTGGAGATCATCCCGATGTATGAGGAACTGGCGATCCGGATCGAATTCTTTGGCGACGAGATCGAGAATATCCAGACGCTCCACCCGCTCACTGGCGAGGTCCTCCGGGACGAGGACGAGATGTACGTCTTCCCCGCATCCCACTACGTAGCCGGTCCGGAACGGATGTCCCGTGCCATCAAGAGGATTGAAGATGAGCTGGCCGACCGCCTGAAGGTCCTGGAAAGCCAGAACAAGCTGGTGGAGGCCCAAAGGCTGCGCATGCGCACCACGTATGACCTCGAGATGATGCAGCAGATGGGTTTCTGCAACGGCATCGAAAACTACTCGGCGCACATTGACGGCCGCGCACCGGGCACGGCTCCCCATTGCCTGCTGGACTACTTCCCGGACGACTTCCTGCTGGTGGTTGATGAATCCCACGTGACCATCCCCCAGATCGGTGCCATGTACGAGGGGGACATGTCCCGCAAGCGGAACCTGGTGGACTTCGGCTTCCGGCTCCCGTCAGCGATGGACAACCGCCCGCTCAAATGGGATGAGTTCCTGGAACGGATTGGCCAGACCGTCTACCTCTCGGCAACTCCCGGCAAATACGAGCTCGGCAAGGCGGACGGCTTCGTCCAGCAGATCATCCGCCCCACAGGCCTGGTGGACCCGGAGGTAGTAGTCAAGCCCACCAAGGGGCAGATCGACGACCTCCTGGACGAAATCAGGATCCGCACCGCCAAGGACGAACGTGTACTGGTCACCACCCTGACCAAGAGGATGGCCGAAGACCTCACAGACTACCTTGTAGGCCACGGCGTAAAGGTGGAATACCTGCACTCGGACGTAGACACCCTGCGAAGGGTTGAACTGCTCCGTGAGCTCAGGATGGGGGTCTTTGACGTCCTGGTGGGCATCAACTTGCTGCGTGAGGGCCTTGACCTTCCGGAAGTGTCCCTTGTCAGTATCCTCGACGCTGACAAGGAAGGATTCCTCCGCTCGTCCACGTCGCTCATCCAGACCATTGGCCGTGCCGCCCGAAACGTCTCGGGGCAGGTGCACATGTACGCGGACAAGATCACCGACTCCATGGCCCAGGCCATCGACGAGACCAACCGGCGCCGCGCCATCCAGGTGAAGTACAACAAGGACAACGGCATCGATCCGCAGCCCCTGCGGAAGAAGATCGCGGACATCACCGACCAGTTGGCGAAGGAAGACGCCGATACCCAGGAACTGCTGAACAACAACCGCCTGGCCAAGGGTGGCAAGCGCAGCAAGTCCACAGCCAAGGCTGCTGCGGCTGTCCGGCAGGACGGCCTCGCGGCGGCGCCGGCCGAGGACCTCGTCGGGCTGATCGAACAACTGACGGAACAGATGCACGGCGCGGCCGCCGAACTGCAGTTCGAAGTTGCGGCAAGGATCCGCGACGAAGTCAAGGAGTTGAAGCGCGAATTACGCCAGATGCAATCCGCAGGGCACGCCTAAGGTAAGGTTTAGGTCACGTAGGGGAGTATCCCAAGCGCTACGATCGTCAGCACGCAAGGCACAGATGCCTCGCCGGACGTAGCGGGCCGCCGCATCGCCATCACCGCACCCGGCAGGCCGGAGAGACTTACACCGCTTTCCCGTACCCTGCGAAAGGCATTTTTCATGCAGCTTCCCGTTTGGTTTGAGGTCGGCTCCTTTGTCGTCCTCGGAATCATCCTGCTGATCGACCTCCTGCTGGTCGTCAAGCGTCCCCACGAACCGTCCATGAAGGAAGCCGGCCTCTGGGTCGCCTTCTACGTGACACTGGCACTGATCTTCGCTGTTGCGATGTTCTTCTTCGCCGGCCACGAATACGGTGGACAATTCATCGCAGGCTGGGTCACTGAGTATAGCCTCAGTATCGACAACCTCTTCGTCTTCATCATCATCATGGCCCGGTTCTCGGTGCCCAGGAAGTACCAGCAGGAAGTGCTGATGGTGGGCATCATCATTGCCCTGATCCTGCGCGGCATTTTCATTGCCCTCGGTGCCGTGGTCATCGAGCAGTTCAGCTGGGTGTTCTACATCTTCGGTGCGTTCCTGCTCTGGACCGCCTGGAAGCAGGCCAAGGATTCCGGCGAGGATGAGGAAAACACCGAAAACGCGCTGATCACCCGCCTGCGCAAGGTTCTGCCCATGTCGGAGACTTTCGACGGCGGCAAGATCCGCACCACGGTCAACGGCAAGAAGGTCTTCACCCCCATGCTCATCGTGTTCATCACGATCGGCATGACGGACCTCCTTTTTGCAGTGGACTCCATCCCGGCGATCTTCGGCCTCACCCAAAGCGCCTTCATTGTGTTCACCGCCAATATCTTCGCGCTCATGGGCCTTCGCCAGCTGTACTTCCTGCTGGGTGGCCTGATGAACCGCCTGATCTACCTCAAGCACGCCCTGTCCGTGATCCTCGCGTTCATCGGTGTGAAGCTGGTCCTGCACGCCATGCATGTCAACGAGTTGCCGTTCATCAACGGCGGCCAGCACATCGAATGGGCTCCGGAGATCCCCACCTTCGTTTCCTTGGGTGTGATCGTGGGCACGATCGTCATCGCCGTGGTGGCGAGCCTGCTGAGCCCGGCAGCACGCCAGGCCAAGATCGACGAGCGTCTCGAAGAAGATGCCCGCAAGAGCATGAGCGAAGCCGAGTAACCGGCCACGGGAAGTTGTAGTCTCATGAGGTGACTACCATTTCTCCTACGGCGCTGGACCCCCAAGGGGTCCAGCGCCGTACTGTTTTCCTGCTGGGGTCTGCCCAGCTCCTCAGCGGTATTGGCAATGGTGCCACGCTGTCCATTGGCTCCTTGCTTGCTGTGGACCTGTCAGGTTCGGAAGCCTGGGCGGGATCGATCACCACGGTGCTGACTCTCGCCGCGGCCCTCACTGCCTTGCCGTTGGCACGGCTCGCAGAACGGCGTGGCAGAAGGGTTGGACTGGTGACGGGCCTGGTGTCCGCACTGGTTGGCGCTTTGCTGATCATGTGGTCGGTGGTGGCGGCGTCCTTCCTGCTCCTGCTGCTGGGGGCAGCGCTGCTGGGGCTTGGTACCGCAGCGAATCTCCAGGCGCGGTTTGCCGCCGTGGACCTCGCTGATGCGGAACACCGCGGACGGTCGCTCTCCATCGTTGTCTGGGCTATCACCATCGGAGCCGTAGCCGGGCCCAACCTGATCCAGCCAGGAGCTGTGGTGGGCGAAGCCCTGGGGCTGCCGCCCATCGCAGGACCCTTTGTCTTCTCGGCGGTCGGCCTGTTCCTGGCCGCGGCAGTGCTCTTCTTTGGGCTGCGCCCGGACCCGCTCCTGCTGGCGCGCCGGCTCGCGTCCGAAGCCGCCGGCCCGGCCGCATCCGCGGCCAGGGGCAGCATCCGTTCAGGACTCGCGGCCATCCGGTCGTCCCCACGGGCAGGGCTTGCCCTCGCGGCCGTCATTGGCGCCCATGGCATCATGGTTGCCGTCATGTCCATGACGCCTTTGCACCTTCAGCAGATGCTGGCCGGCTCCCACTCGGGCCACCATGCAGCCACGGACAGCACTGATGCGCTGGTGGTCATCGGCCTGACCATCTCCCTGCACATCGCCGGCATGTTCGCGTTGTCACCGATGTGGGGATGGCTCACGGACAAGGCAGGACGGCTCCAGACAATCGCCATGGGGTACGGCCTGCTGCTCGTGGCCGTCGTGGTTGCAGGATTCGGGCAGTACGAGCCGGTACTCGTCACCCTTGGCCTGATCAGCCTGGGCCTCGGGTGGTCGGCCGCCACGATCGCCGGGTCAACGCTGCTGGCCGAGAGTGTTGCCGATGACCAGCGGGTGACGGTCCAAGGCGTATCGGATACCCTCATGGGTGCTGCGGGAGCCGTGGGCGGGGCCACCTCGGGCGTCATCCTTGCATGGATCGGCTACCAGGGCCTCAACATCGTTTCCGGTGCACTGGCCGCGGCGGTGCTGGCGATTACCCTCACCACCGCGGCACGGAGTGGTTCGCAGGTGCCCCCGCAGGGCCCGCTTGACGGACCTGCCACGGAGCAGGCGGCATAACCCGGCTGCCCGCGACGGTCAGCCTGCCCGGACCATACCCAAGAGCCGCCGGAAAATGCCCTCTCCGTCCTCACCGATACCGTCATGATGGAATTCATCGGTGACCCACGGCTGGAGGCCACGGACCGACGACGCGGTCTCGAGCGACAGATCGTGATCAACGTAGATGTCGTCCCGGTACACTGCGGCTGCCACTGGAACAGTGTTGACGGCAAGCTGCTGGAGGTCGTATAGGGGTGCCCAGTCCTTGATCGCAGCCAGTTTTTCGGCCACTGGTCCCAGCGGCACCAGTGCCGGGTCCTGCTCGAAGTACCAGGGATAGACCATTTCGCCCGTCAGCAGCGGATGCTCTGCCCCCGGCAGGAACTCGGGGAAGTCTTCCAGCACGCGCCAGGCCGCCCAGTCCGTAGCCTCGCCCTGTCCGTAAATCGACTCATGGAGCACGGCGTACAAGGGGTTGGCTGCGCGGCTGACCTGGCTGTGCACCTGCTCCAGGAATACCTGGGACAACCTGTCTCCCGCCGGGGTGGGGATGAAGGCGTCCTCGAGCAGGTAGTGCAGTGCATGGACACGCGTGTTGCCGCCCAGGAACGATCCCACCATCTGGAAACGCTCCGGCGTCAACCTCTCGCCACTGGGCAGGAACTCCGGCTGAACCTCGAGATGCCGGGCGATCCGGGTGACGATGCCGCGGTCTCCCGGATACCAGTGGAAGTACTCCTCGTTGCGGGCCGCAACGCGGCGGAACGTAGCACGGTAGACCCGGTCCGCCGGGCCATGCAGGGGAGCCAGCCCACCGGTGATGAGGACTTCCCGCAGGCCTTCCGGTGCGAAGGACAGGTAAGTCAAGGCGCAGAAGCCACCAAAACTTTGTCCCAGGACCGTCCACGGTTCCGAGCCAAGGACACCGCGGATGAATTCGGCGTCCGCCACGATCGAGTCTGCGCGGAAGTGGGTCAGGTATTCGGCCTGGGCGCTGACATCGCCCCTGAGCGCCAGTGATTGCTGCTCAACAGGCGTCGACAGCCCCGTTCCACGTTGGTCCAGCATCAGGATGCGGAAGTCACGCGCCGCGGCTTTCATCCATCCGGACAGGGAAGTGACGCGGTTGCCCCGGCCGCCTGGACCGCCTTGCAGGAAGAGCAGCCAGGGGAGGTCGGCGGCCTCCGCTGCACTGTGTTCAAGGGAGGAGTACTCCCTGGCGAACACGGTGATGGTTTCGCCGGCACTGTCCGGACCATGCACCAGCGGGACCGTGAAAAAATGCTCGGCCGTTCTCAGGCCACGGAACTCGTGCCGGGCCTTGATGGTGTGCACGGCCGCCGGGGTGCTGCGGAGATCAACCATGAGCGAGTGCCTTGCCGGCGCCGTCCCTGCTCCCGAAGGACTCAAGGGCACTGCCCGTCAGCCGGAAGGTTGACCATTCCTCCATGGGGACCGCACCCAGGCCCTTGTAGAAGTTGATGGAGGGTTCGTTCCAGTCCAGAACGCTCCACTCCACCCGGGCGTAGCCACGTTCGACGGCGGTCGCTGCCAGGTGCTGCAGGAGAGCCTTCCCGTGGCCTTCTCCGCGTGCTTCCGGAACCACGTAGAGGTCTTCCAGGTAGATGCCGTGGACACCCTCCCACGTGGAGTAATTAAGGAACCACAACGCGAAGCCCTGCACCGCTCCGGCGGCGTTCGCGGCAATGGTTGCATACACCCGAGGGTTCTCACCGAACAGGACATCGGCCAGTTTCTCCGGGGTGTTCTTGACGGCGTCCGGTTCCTTCTCGTAGATCGCGAGGTCGTGGATCATACGGAGGATTGCAGGGACGTCTTCAACGGTGGCAGGGCGGATTACACTCATGGATCCGAGCTTACTAGGGCAGTCCCGCTGGATCCTGCCATCGGGGTTCCGAGGAACCATAGGGGACCGGGGCGGAGCGGTAGGTGAGCGGACCGCCGTCGAGCATCAACGGCGGATCCACGAACCGAAGCCTGCCGTAGGCGCTGTCGGAGAACCGGTAGCCGGGAGCGGGAAGTGTGTCCGGGGTCCCCGCGGCAGGGCGGAGCACGAAGAGTTCCTCTGCCGTCCTTGCCAACGAGAGCCGGGCCGCGCCTCCTGTGCCCTTGTCACGCCGCTCCGCCAGCAGGGCAAGCACGGCCGCTGCAATGCCGTATCCGGTCGCGTGGTCCAGGGCCTGGATCGGAAGCGCACCCGGCTGCCAGCCGGCTTTGTCCTGTCCATAACGTTCAGCGATACCGCAGGCGGCCTGGACCAGACTGTCGAAGCCCCTGCGTGCTGTCCACGGCCCGTCGTATCCCCACGCGGTCAATGCGACCACCACCAGCCCTGGCCTGTCGTGCAGCAGCGCGGACGCGTCCAGTCCATAGCGGTCCAGACTGCCGCCACGATACCCGGTGATGACTGCGTCGGCGCCGTCCAACAAGGCGCGCACGCGCTGGAGGTCCTGTTGCCGGGCAAGGTCCAGTTTGACGCTGCGCTTGTCGAATCCGGAATCCACGAAAGCGTCCTCGAGCTCGGGCATGCCTGGAGGGTCGACACGTAGGACATCAGCACCAAGGGCTCCCAGGAGCCGGGTTGCGGTGGGGCCTGCCACCACGCGCGTCAGATCCAGCACCCTGAGTCCGTCGAGCGGACGGCCGGCATCCCTGTCCGGAACCCAGCCGTTCCGCGCACCGGAATGGCCTGCCGGGGTGAAGGATATCCAGGGCCCTTGGGTGGCCGCACTCAGGGGCGAGGACCGCCATTGCTCCCGCGAGCGAACAGCCGCCGCAGCACCTCCATGAGCCGCGATCACGGCCTCGGCGTCCAAGGCCGTCATGTCC
Source organism: Paenarthrobacter sp. NCHU4564 (assembly GCF_052156435.1). Lineage (NCBI taxonomy): Bacteria > Bacillati > Actinomycetota > Actinomycetes > Micrococcales > Micrococcaceae > Paenarthrobacter > Paenarthrobacter sp. NCHU4564. The sequence goes on along the minus strand of NZ_JBQLIS010000001.1, from coordinate 137,717 downwards.
AGCACGGCACGGTCGACGTCTCCCGGACCTGCCGCGGACAGCGCTTCCATGAGTCGGGCAGCATGGTGGGGGTAATTGGCGTGCAACCGGATCCACCCGTCCGCTGTCCTCCGGAAGCCGGACATGGGCGCGAACCCCTCCGGTTTCCGTCCGTCTACCCGCAGGTTTCCCAGCGAGTCGAAGGCAGCGGCGACGCGTCCGGCCTCCACGGAGCTCCGTTGCCTGCCGGTCAGGGCATTCAGTGCGGTGGCGGCCGCGGCCACGGAACCCAGGGCGAGGCCTTCGACATCCAGGCCCCCGGGCGGAGCAGCCCACCAACGCCGTGGGCCGGTGACAGAGGCAGGACGCTCGTGGCGGAGGGCGTCAAGGGTCCGTAAGCAGGACACCAGCCGGACCACCGCCTCCATGCCCGCGCCGCCTACAACCTATTAACGTTGGTCACGCGCACCACGGCCGTTCCGGTCCGGTCCGACTCTGCAAGATCAACGTCCGCTGAGATACCCCAGTCATGGTTTCCGGCAGGGTCGTCAAAAATCTGGCGGACCCGCCACGTCCCCTGTTCCTCGTTGATGATCAACAGACCCGGGCCCCTGGCGTCGGGGCCCGTTCCGATGTCATCGTGTTCGTCGAAGTAGTCATCCAGGACGTCTTCCCAACGCTCGGCATCCCAGCCGGAATCGGAGTCCAGCGCGCCCAAGGCTGCGGAGTCTTCATCCGCGAACAGTTCCACGCGCCGGAACATCTCGTTGCGCACCATGACCCGGAAAGCCCGGATGTTCGAGGTGAGCGACGGGGGTGGCGGCGGGGGAGCGTCGTGGGGAGTGGGGGCAAGCCCTGAGGTGAGCTCTTCCCATTCGTCCAGCAGGCTGGAGTCAACCTGGCGCACCAGTTCCCCAAGCCAGGCAATCAGGTCTTCCAGGTCCTCGCGCAGCAGGTCCTGGGGAACGGTCTGGCGCAGGGCCCTGAAACCATCAGCGAGGTACCTCAGCACGATCCCCTCGGACCGCGCGAGGCCGTAGAACTGGACGAACTCGCCGAAGTTCATGGCCCGCTCGTACATGTCCCGGATGATCGACTTGGGAGCAAGTTCGAAGTCGCCCACCCACGGGGCCGCCTTGCGGTAGACCTCGAACGCCTCACCCAGGATGTCCGCCAGCGGCATGGGATAGGTGACCTCATCGAGCATCGCCATCCGCTGGTCGTAATCGATGCCGTCCGCCTTCATGGCGGCGACTGCCTCGCCGCGGGCCTTCTTTTGCTGCGCCGAAAGGATCTGCCGTGGTTTTTCCAAGGTGGACTCGATGACGGAGACGACATCCAGCGCGTAGGAAGGCGATTCCGGGTCTAAGAGTTCCAATGCTGCCAGCGCGAAGGGCGACAACGGCTGGTTGAGCGCGAAGTTTGGCTGCAGATGGACAGTCAGCCTGACCCCGCGCCCCTCCGCATCCTGGTCTGCTTCCGGGATTCGTTCCACCACGCCCGCCGCCAGCAGTTCCCTGTAGATTCCCAGGGCCTTTTTGATCAGCTTCAACTGGGACGCCCTGGATTCGTGGTTCCCGGTGAGGAGGCGGCGTGTTGCTTCAAAGGGATCGCCCGGGCGTTCCATGAGGTTCAGCAGCATGGCATGGCTGACCGTGAAGCTCGAAGACAGCGGATCGGGTACGGATTCGACCAGCCGCTTGAACGTGGACTCACCCCAGCTGACGAAACCCTCCGGTGGCTTCTTCCTGACGACTTGCCGGAGTTTCTTCTGGTCGTCGCCGAACTTGGCCACTGCCTTGGCCATGGCTTTCGCATTCTCCGCCACATGCTCCGGCGCCTGGACCACCACCGTACCGGCAGTGTCGTATCCGGCCCGTCCTGCGCGGCCGGCAATCTGGTGGAACTCACGGGAGTTAAGCACCCTGGTGCGTACGCCGTCGTATTTGCTCAGCGCCGTCAGCAGGACGGTGCGGATGGGCACGTTGATGCCCACCCCCAAGGTGTCGGTTCCGCAGATGACCTTCAAGAGCCCTGCCTGGGCGAGCTGCTCAACAAGCCGGCGGTACTTGGGCAGCATGCCTGCGTGGTGGACGCCGATGCCGTGGCGTACGAGCCTGTTGAGGGTCTTCCCGAACCCGGCAGCGAAGCGGAAACCGGCAATGAGCTCAGCGATGCGGTCCTTTTCTTCCCGGCTGCACATATTGATGCTCATCAGGTTCTGGGCACGCTCAATCGCCTCGGCCTGGCTGAAGTGCACCACATAGACCGGAACCTGCTTGGTGGAAAGCAGTTCCTCGAGGGTCTCGTGGACAGGCGTCTCCTGGTAGTAGTAGTGCAACGGAATCGGGCGTTCGGCGGAGCTGACCGTGGTGGTGGGGCGGCCTGTCAGGTCGCTGAGTCCCTTTTCGAACCGCGTGACGTCGCCCAGGGTGGCTGACATCAGCAGGAACTGTGCCTGGGGGAGTTCCAGCAGCGGCACCTGCCACGCCCAGCCCCGCTGCGGGTCCGAGTAGAAGTGGAACTCGTCCATGATGACAGCGCCAAGCTCCGCGGCCGCACCCTCGCGCAAAGCGGTGTTCGCGAGGATCTCTGCCGTGCAGCAGATGATCGGCGCGTCCTGGTTGACCCCGGAATCGCCGGTAATCATGCCCACGTTTTCGGCGCCGAAGATCTCGCAGAGCGCGAAGAATTTCTCGGACACCAGTGCCTTGATGGGCGCCGTGTAATAGCTGCGCCGGCCGCGGGCCATTGCTTCGAAATGCGCGGCAATGGCAACCAGCGACTTTCCCGATCCCGTGGGAGTGGCCAGAATCACATTGGAGCCGGATGCGAGCTCCATGATCGCTTCATCTTGGGCCGGGTAGAGCTGCAGTCCGCGGCTCCCGGTCCATTCAACGAACCGCGTGTAGATCTCGTCCGGGTCCAGTGGACCATCGGCGGCGGAACCGGGAAGCTGCTCAAGAAGTTTCATTGGTTTCCAGCTTAGTGCCCGGAAGGACTAGGCTCGCCCCAGCAGTGGAGCAGGCGCGAGGAGGCCGTATGAAGTGGGATCCATCAAAATACGTGGAGTTCGGCGACCATCGCAACCGCCCGTTCCACGACCTCGTCGCCCGGGTACAGGCCGAGGCTCCACGGAAGGTGGTCGACCTCGGCTGCGGCCCCGGGAACCTGACGGCCACCCTCGCGGAGCGCTGGCCGGACGCAAGCATCGTGGGCCTCGACTCCTCGCCCGAGATGCTGGCCAAAGCTGCCATTGTTGCCGGGGGATCACCCAACCTGTCTTTTGTCCACGGCGATATTGCTGACTGGATGCCGGATGACGACACCGACGTCGTCATCACGAACGCGGCGCTCCAATGGGTTCCGGGACACCAGGACATGCTCGCAACGTGGCTCAGGGCACTGAAGCCAGGGGCTTGGTTCGCCCTGCAGGTTCCGGGAAATTTCACGTCACCGTCCCATACCCTGATGCGGTCCCTTGCCGGTTCGCCGCAGTGGGCGGAACGCGCAGGGGACGTTCTCCGGCACGACGGCGCCGTCGCCGCACCGTCGGACTACCTGGGTTTCATGCTCGACGCCGGATGCCAGGCTGACGCTTGGGAAACCACCTACCAGCAGGTACTGCAGGGCAAGGATCCGGTGCTCGAATGGGTTCGGGGGACGGGACTGCGTCCGATCCTTGATGTTCTGTCCCCGGAAGATGCCGCAGCGTTCGAGACTGAGTATTCCGCGTTGCTGCGGGAGGCTTATCCCCCGACCCATCACGGCACCGTGTATCCGTTCCGCCGGATTTTTGCTGTCGGCCGGAAGAACCCGTGAGCGGCGGACGCAACGCACCGGCTCTTAACGGCTTGTACCCGCAGGGCGACGCTGGTCTAATTCTCGGCATGGACCAAGGACGCTTCGTTGAGCAATACCCGGTGGGCATGGCGCCGGTTGCAGGCCGGTGTTCACGGTGACGCCGGCAGACGGCTTCCCCGGTTCGTGGCGCCCCAATACCAACAGTGGGGTTGCGCTTTTTGAACAACTGCGGCTCCGGATCATTGAACTCGCGGACTCCGGTAAACTCCCGGTCGGTTCGAAGCTTCCGCCGGTCCGCAACCTGGCCGGCGTGCTGGATGTGGCCCCGCATACTGTTGCCCGCGCCTACAAGGAGCTGGAAGCGGCAGGGGTGGTGGCCACCCGTGGTCGCAACGGAACCGTGGTGTGTCCAAGGGACGACAGATGGGGCGCTTTGGCGGCCGTCGCGGCCCAGTATGCCGCTGCAGCGAAGGCCCAGGGGGCTTCCTTCGCCGAGGCGGTGCAACTTTTCGCCGCAGCCTACGACGCCGACTGAAATCCGACGGCAGGGTGTGAGGAACGACATGGCGGTTCGAAGAAGTTTTCGATTAGCATTGGGTGCGTGCCCAAAGCCTTAGCTGAAGATACTGCCATCGAATCCCTGAAAAGCGTCTCTGTCGTTCCCGATGACAAGCCCACCCGGCCGGACCTGTCCCGGCTGGTCGTCAAGGGCGCCCGCGAACACAACCTGCGCAACGTGGACCTCGATCTTCCGCGCGATGCAATGATCGTCTTCACGGGCCTTTCCGGTTCCGGCAAGTCCTCCCTGGCTTTCGACACCATCTTCGCTGAAGGGCAGCGGCGCTACGTCGAATCCCTTTCCGCTTATGCCCGGCAGTTCCTGGGGCAGGTGGACAAGCCGGATGTGGACTTCATTGAAGGCCTGTCACCCGCGGTTTCCATTGACCAGAAGTCCACCAGCAAGAACCCCCGCTCCACGGTGGGCACCATCACGGAAATCTATGACTACATGCGTCTTCTGTGGGCCCGGGTGGGACGTCCCCATTGCCCGGTATGTGGCGAGCCCATTGCCCGCCAGACCCCGCAGCAGATTGTCGACCAGTTGCTGGAGCTCGAAAGCGGCACGCGGTTCCAGGTCCTGGCTCCCGTGGTCCGCGGACGCAAGGGCGAATTTGTAGACCTCTTCAAGGAACTGACAGCCAAGGGATACTCACGCGCCCGCGTTGACGGTGAACTGGTCCAGCTCAACGAGGCTCCCAAGCTGGGCAAACAGTTCAAGCACACCATCGAGGTGGTGGTTGACCGCTTGGTGGTCAAGGAAGGCATCAGCCAGCGTCTGACGGACTCGGTGGAGACCGCCCTTGGCCTGGCGGAGGGACGCGTCCTGGTGGAGTTCGTGGATTTGGATGCCGATGATCCGGCAAGGATCCGGGCCTTCTCGGAGAACCTCGCCTGCCCCAACGAGCACCCGCTGGCCATCGACGAGATCGAGCCCCGGTCGTTCTCCTTCAACAACCCCTTCGGTGCCTGCTCCGCGTGCAGCGGCATCGGCACCAAGCTGGAAGTGGACGAGGAACTTATTGTTCCCAATCCCGAGCTTTCCCTCGGGGAAGGCGCCATCGCTCCCTGGTCCCTGGGCACCGCCACCACGGAGTACTGGAACCGTCTCCTTGAAGGCCTCGCCCTGGAACTTGGCTTTTCCATGGACACGGCCTGGGAGAAGCTTCCCAAGGATGTCCGCAACACTGTCCTTCACGGCAAGGACCACAAGGTAGTTGTCCAGTACCGCAACAGGTTCGGCCGGGAACGGAAATACAGCACCGGATTCGAGGGCGCCATCCAGTACGTCCACCGCAAGCACGGTGAAACCGACTCCGACTGGGCCCGCGACCGCTATGAAGAGTACATGCGCCAGATTCCGTGCCCGGAGTGCAACGGTGCCAGGCTGAATCCCGCGTCGTTGTCCGTGCTGATCAACGGAAAGTCCATCGCAGAGGTAGCCGCACTTCCCATGCGGGAATGCGCAGCCTTCCTTGGCAACCTGACCCTGACCGGCAGGGAAGCGCAGATCGCCCACCAGGTTCTAAAGGAGATCCAGGCCCGGCTGACGTTCCTGTTGGACGTTGGGCTTGAATACCTGAACCTGGAGCGGGCTTCGGGCACGCTGTCCGGTGGCGAGGCGCAACGCATCCGGCTGGCCACCCAGATCGGTTCCGGCCTGGTGGGCGTGCTGTACGTGCTCGACGAGCCCTCCATCGGCCTGCACCAGCGTGACAACCGGCGGCTCATTGAGACCCTGACCCGGTTGCGGGACCTCGGCAACACCCTGATTGTGGTGGAGCACGACGAAGACACCATCCACGAGGCCGACTGGGTGGTGGACATCGGACCAGGTGCCGGGGAGCACGGTGGCCAGGTGGTGCACTCGGGCCCCTACAAGGAACTGCTGCAGAACACGGAATCGTTGACCGGCGACTACCTGTCCGGCCGCCGCAGGATCGAGGTCCCGGCCAAGCGCCGCAAGTACGACAAAAAGCGGGAGCTCAAAGTCGTCGGCGCGCGGGAGAACAACCTCAACAACGTTGACGCCGCGTTCCCCCTGGGCCTTTTCACGGCCGTCACTGGTGTCAGCGGGTCCGGCAAGTCCACGCTGGTGAACGAGATTCTCTACAAGGTCCTTGCCAACAAGCTCAATGGCGCCAAGCAGGTGGCAGGCCGTCACCGCAGCGTCCAGGGGCTGGAGCACCTGGACAAGGTGGTGCACGTTGACCAGAGCCCCATCGGGCGTACGCCGCGGTCCAACCCGGCAACGTACACCGGCGTTTTCGACAACATCCGCAAGCTCTTCGCCGAAACCACCGAGGCCAAGGTCCGCGGCTACCTGCCCGGGCGCTTCTCCTTCAACGTCAAGGGCGGGCGGTGCGAAGCCTGCTCCGGCGATGGCACGCTGAAGATCGAGATGAACTTCCTGCCGGACGTCTACGTGCCCTGCGAGGTCTGCCATGGTGCCCGGTACAACCGGGAAACCCTGGAAGTCCATTACAAGGGCAAGACCATCGCGGATGTCCTGAACATGCCCATCGAGGAGGCTGCGGAGTTCTTCGCTGCGTTCACTCCGATTGCCCGGCACCTGAAAACCCTGGTGGATGTTGGTTTGGGCTATGTGCGCCTGGGCCAGCCCGCCACCACCCTCTCGGGTGGTGAAGCCCAGCGCGTGAAGCTCGCGGCGGAACTCCAGAAACGGTCCAACGGCCGCAGCATCTACGTTCTGGATGAACCCACCACCGGGCTTCACTTCGAAGACATCCGCAAGCTGCTCATGGTACTTCAGGGGCTGGTGGACAAGGGCAACACGGTCATTACCATCGAGCACAACCTTGACGTCATCAAGTCCGCTGACTGGATCGTGGACCTCGGACCCAACGGTGGTTCGGGAGGCGGCAGGATCGTAGCCACGGGCACGCCCGAGGACGTAGCGAAGTCCCCGGACAGCCACACGGGAACGTTCCTGGCCGAGATTCTCGGCTAAGGCCTCACAGCAGAGCCAGCTGGCCGGTAGGCAACATCGTCACGCCCTGGAAGTATTCCCGTAGCGGCATGCGAGTTTCAGGCATGCCGCTACTTGTGGGAAACTAACCCGGTGACTCAAACAAAGGTGCCCGTAATCTTCGATCTGGACGGCACCCTTGTCGATCCTGCAGGCGGAATCACAGGCGGCATCTCAGCTGCCCTTCGCGAAATGGACCTTCCTGTCCCGGATCAGGCTGTCCTCAACGCCATGGTGGGCCCGAAACTCAGTGATTCGCTCCTGAACCTTGCAGAGGTGCCTGCTGGACTGGTGGACCAAACCATTGCCCGTTACCGGCGCCATTACCGGGAAACGGGGATAGCCCAGAGCAAGCTGTACCCGGGCATCTACGATCTCCTGGAGTTTTTCGCCGAATCCGGACGGCCGGTAGCCGTGGCTACACAAAAGCCCCAAGGCATCGCCCGGCTGGTACTGGAGCACCACAACATTGCGGACTTCTTTGTCTCCATCCGGGGTGCCGCCGACGACGAATCGCTCTCGGCCAATACCGCGCCGGGAAAAATCGAGATAGTTGGCGCGGCCCTGGCTGATCTCAACTCCCAGCCGGCCGTGATGGTGGGTGACCGGCATCAGGACGTGGCCGGGGCCATGGCCAACGGGCTCGACTGCATAGGCGTGAGGTGGGGCTTTGCCCCCGACGGCGAGCTGGAGGAAGCCGGCGCCGTCGCCGTCGTCAACTCGACGACGGAACTGAGAAACAAAATTGAAGAACTTGACGCTGTCCGTGCGGCGGCACTGAGCGAGGTACAAAACGATGGCAGTCTTTGATGCGATCCGGTGGACGACGCGGGGCCTGATTTCCACCACGTGCAGGCCGACCGTCGTGGGATTGGAGAACGTTCCCACGGACGGCCCGTTCATCGTTGCACCAAACCACCTCTCGTTTCTGGACAGTGTCATCGTTCAGGCCTTGATGCCACGGCCCGTGGCCTTCTTCGCCAAGGCGGAGTACTTCACCACCAAGGGTGTCAAAGGCGCCGTCATGAAGTCCTTTTTCGAAGCTGTCGGCTCCATCCCCGTGGAGCGTGGTGAACAGGCGGCCAGCGTCCAGGCGCTGAAGACCCTCCTGGACATCCTTGAAGCCGGCAAGGGCATCGGCATTTATCCCGAGGGCACCCGTTCGCGGGACGGCATCCTGTATCGGGGACGGACCGGAGTCGGGTGGCTGGCGCTGACCACCGGTGCCCCGGTCATTCCCGTGGGCTTGATCGGAACCGAGAAACTGCAGCCTGCCGACAAGAACGCCGTGCGGCCCCAGCACTTCACCATGAAGGTCGGCGAACCGCTGTACTTCGACAAGACCGGCCCAGACCACTCCCTTCCTGCGCGCCGGGAAGTGACGGACAGGATCATGGATGCCATCGCCGCATTGAGCGGGCAGGAGCGGTCCACAAGCTACAACCAGAGCAAGTCGCTCGACTAGCGGCGGCTGGTCTCGCTGGCGGGGGAAGCCTGCCCCCTTCACTAGACTGGAGTCGTGGCACATCCAGCAAGTTACCGACCCAAAACGGGTGAAATTCCCACCAACCCGGGTGTATACCGGTTCCGCGACCCCCACGGCCGGGTCATTTACGTCGGCAAGGCAAAGAACCTCCGCTCCAGGCTGAACTCGTACTTCGCCAATCCGGCGGGACTGCTGCCCAAGACCCACGCCATGGTCCACGCCGCCAGCAGCGTGGAATGGACTGTGGTGGGCAGCGAGCTGGAATCGCTGCAGCTGGAATACACATGGATCAAGGAATTCAAGCCCCGGTTCAATGTCATGTTCCGGGACGACAAGTCGTATCCGTACCTTGCCGTCACCATGGGCGAGAAGATCCCCAGGGTGCAGGTCATGCGGGGGGAGCGCAAGAAGGGCACCCGTTATTTCGGTCCCTACACGGCCGGTGCAATCCGCGAAACCATGGACACCCTCCTGCGGGTCTTCCCGGTCCGCAGCTGCAGTGCCGGCGTCTTCAAGCGCGCGCAGGCCAGCGGCCGCCCTTGCCTGCTGGGTTACATCGATAAATGCTCGGCGCCGTGCGTGGGCCGCGTGACGCCAGAGGAACACCGCGTGCTTGCCGAGGACTTCTGTGCGTTCATGGGCGGCGAAGCCAAGCGCTTCATCAACCGCCTGGAAAAAGACATGGCCGCTGCCGTTGCCGAGCTCGATTATGAGCGGGCAGCCGGACTCCGGGATGACATCATTGCGCTGAGGAAGGTCTTCGAGCGCAATGCCGTGGTCCTGGCCGAGGATACGGACGCGGACATCTTCGCCCTCCATGACGACGAGCTGGAAGCGTCGGTGCAGGTCTTCCACGTCCGCGGTGGCCGGGTCCGCGGCCAGCGTGGCTGGGTGGTGGAGAAGGTCGAGGACGCCACGACGCCGGAGCTCATCGAACATCTCCTGCTCCAGGTCTACGGGGAGGACAGTGAAGTCCAGGGCAGGCTGCCACGTGAAGTCCTGGTCCCCGAGACACCCGCCAACCAGGCCGAACTGACCGAGTGGCTCAGTGGATTGCGCGGGGCGAAGGTAGACATCCGGGTACCGCAGCGCGGTGACAAGGCCGCCCTCATGTCCACGGTCAGGGAGAACGCCGAACAGGCCCTGAAGCTCCATAAGACCCGCCGTGCCGGTGACATCACGGTCCGTTCCCTGGCCCTTCAGGAACTCCAGGAGGCCCTGGAACTGCCCGTGCCGTTGCTGCGCATCGAGTGCTTCGACATTTCGCACGTGCAGGGGACCAACGTGGTGGCGTCCATGGTGGTCGTGGAGGACGGCCTTCCCAAGAAGTCCGACTACCGGAAGTTCTCCATCACAGGGCCGGCTGCAGCAGATGACACCGCGGCCATGCATGACGTCCTCACGCGCCGGTTCCGCCACTACCTCAACGACAAAGTTGCCCAGGTGCCTGTCTCCGGAGAGATCGCCGGCCCCGCCGGTACTGGTGCCGGCGACGCATCCGGTGTGCCGGCGTCGGACACCACCACTCCGGCACCCAAAGCGAAGTTCGCTTACCCGCCCAACCTGGTGGTGGTGGACGGCGGCCAGCCGCAGGTGAATGCGGCAGCGCGTGCCTTGGCTGATCTCGGGATCGACGACGTCTACGTGGTTGGCCTGGCCAAGCGGCTGGAAGAAGTGTGGCTGCCTGACAGCGACTTCCCGGTCATTCTCCCCAGAACCTCACAGGGCCTTTACCTCCTGCAGCGGATCCGGGATGAAGCCCACCGCTTCGCCATCACCTTCCACCGGCAGAAGCGCGGCAAGGCCATGACAGTGTCCGCGCTGGACGGCGTTCCAGGCCTGGGGGAGGCCAAACGGAAGGCCTTGGTGTCCCATTTTGGCTCGTTGAAGAAGATCAAGGCAGCGAGCGTGGAGGAACTGACGTCCGCCAAGGGCATCGGCCCTGCACTGGCCGCCGCAGTCGTCCAGCACCTGGGCTCACAAGCCGGGGAGGCCGAAGCAGCTCCCGCCGTGAACATGACCACCGGCGAAATCATCGAATCTTAGCTAGGGTAAGAACTTGACCGGTGGCCTCAGGCTCGATGCCGCCGGTCCTGCGTGCGTCGCTCCGGCGGCGGCATGCTGCATCAGCCACTTCAGTGAAACGGGGACGACGCATGGACGACTCGACGGCAGGATCCGGCACGGAGCAGGACGGACTCACGCCCGTCAAGCCCCCGGAGGCGGAACTGCTGGTGGTCACCGGCATGTCCGGGGCAGGCCGAAGCACCGCCTCGGACGCCCTTGAAGACCACGGCTGGTACGTGGTGGACAACCTTCCCCCACAGATGCTGGGCACGCTGGCCGAGATCGTCTCGCACGCGCCCAAGTCCATTCCCAAGCTGGCAGTGGTGGTGGATGTCCGCAGCAAGGATTTGTTTACGGACATCCAGACCGCGTTGGGAGCCTTGAGCGCCAGCGGGATCACGTTCCGGGTGCTGTTCCTGGATGCCAGCGACGACGTCCTTGTCCGCAGGTTCGAGCAAGGCCGCAGGCCCCATCCGCTGCAGGAGGGCGGGCGCATCCTGGACGGTATCGGCATAGAGCGGGAGGTCCTGCGCGAGCTCCGCGAGCACGCGAACATTGTGCTGGACACCTCCGACTTCAACGTCCATGGCCTGGCAACGGCCATCACGGAACTTTTCAGCGACACCGGTCCGGTCACGCTGCGCTTGAACGTCATGAGCTTCGGTTTCAAGTACGGCCTCCCGGTGGATGCCAACTTCGTGGCTGACGCCAGGTTCATTCCCAACCCCCATTGGGTCCCGCAGCTCAGGCCGCATACGGGACTGGACCAGAACGTCAGCGACTACGTACTGGCGGCCAACGGCGTCCACGAGTTCGTGGACCGTTACGTCCGCGCCCTGGAACCTGTCCTGGACGGCTATCGCCAGGAAAACAAGCACTACGCCACCTTGGCGGTGGGCTGTACCGGAGGCAAGCACCGTTCGGTGGCAGTCGCCGTCGAGCTGTCCAAGCGGTTGGCGCAATATCCGCGCGTCACCGTCACCACCACCCACCGCGATCTGGGCCGGGAGTAATGGGCGTCCTGACGGGCCCGCTGCCGCTGATCCCGCCCAAGGGCGTACCCGGCAGCCAGCAGCATAAGAGCCCCACCGTTGTAGCACTGGGCGGGGGCCACGGCCTTGCCGCGTCCCTGTCCGCACTGCGGCTGCTCACGTCCGAGTTGACGGCGATCGTGACGGTAGCTGACGACGGCGGTTCGTCCGGGCGTCTGCGGGAGGAGTACGGCGTCCTCCCGCCCGGGGACCTGCGGATGGCGCTCAGCGCGCTCTGCGATGACACCGACTGGGGCAGGACGTGGCGCGATGTCATGCAGCACCGTTTCAATGCCGGTACGGCAAAGGGTGGCTCCCTGGACCACCACGCCATGGGCAATCTGCTGATCGTTACGCTGTGGGAACTCCTGGGGGACACGGTGGCGGGCCTCAAATGGGCAGGTGCCCTGCTGGGTGCACGCGGCCAGGTGCTGCCGATGTCCAGCGTGCCTTTGACCATTGAGGGCCAGGCCCGGGTGGAGTTGCCGGATGGAGGCCACGAGCTCCAGACGGTACGGGGCCAGGCCAAATGCGCCGTGGCGGGCAAGCTGGAGGACGTCCGGCTGTTGCCCGAGGAAGCTCCGGCATGCACTGAGTCCCTGACAGCCATTGAGCTGGCCGACTGGGTGATCCTGGGCCCGGGTTCCTGGTACACCTCGGTCCTGCCGCATTTACTCCTGCCGGAACTCCGCCAGGCCCTGGGGAGCACTGCTGCCAAGCGCTGCCTGACCATGAACCTTGACATGGAAACCAAGGAGACATCGGGTATGACGGCCGCTGACCATCTGGATGTCCTCCGCCGCTACGCGCCCGAATTCAGCGTGGACGTGGTCCTGGCGGACCCGGATGCCATAGCGGACCTTAAAGCTTTCGAGAAAGCTGCGGGGATGATTGGCGCGGAAGTTGTGTTGGGTAAAGTAGGGGCTTCGAGGCGCCGCCCCGTCCATGATCCACTGAGGCTGGCCGCGGCGTACCACGACATTTTCGGGAACAGTTAGGAACACACACGCGATGGCATTAACCGCGTCGGTCAAGGACGAGCTGTCCCGGCTGGACATCAAGAAATCGTCCGTTCGCAAAGCCGAAGTTTCGGCTATGCTCCGCTTTGCCGGCGGCCTGCACATCATCTCCGGACGGATCGTCATAGAGGCAGAGGTCGATCTTGCCTCCACCGCCCGCCGGCTGCGGGCGGCCATCGCCGAGGTCTACGGACACCAGAGCGAGATCATCGTGGTCTCCGGCGGGGGACTGAGGCGCGGCAGCCGTTATGTTGTCCGCGTTGTCCGGGACGGAGAAGCCCTGGCCCGGCAGACCGGCCTGCTGGATGGGCGCGGCCGTCCCGTCCGTGGCCTGCCCTCCGTGGTTGTCAATGGTTCCGCAGCCGACGCAGAGGCCGTCTGGCGGGGAGCCTTCCTGGCCCACGGATCATTGACGGAACCGGGCAGGTCGTCATCCTTGGAAGTGACGTGCCCAGGGCCGGAGTCAGCCCTCGCATTGGTGGGGGCTGCCCGCCGGCTGGGCATCCAGGCCAAGGCCCGGGAAGTCCGCGGCGTGGACAGGGTGGTCATCCGGGACGGTGACACGATTGCCGCCCTGCTGACCCGGATGGGAGCGCACGATGCCCTCATGGTCTGGGAAGAGCGCAGGATGCGGAAGGAAGTCAGGGCAACCGCCAACAGGCTGGCCAATTTCGACGACGCCAACCTGCGCCGTTCGGCACAGGCTGCCGTGGCTGCCGGCGCTCGGGTTGACCGGGCACTGGAAATTCTGGGCGACGATGTGCCGGACCATCTCAAGTACGCAGGTGAGCTTCGTGTGGCCCACAAACAGGCCAGTCTTGACGAACTCGGCCGCCTGGCAGATCCGCCCATGACCAAGGACGCCATAGCCGGCCGGATCCGGCGACTGCTGGCCATGGCCGACAAGCGCGCCCTGGATCTGGGTATACCGGGCACAGAAGCAAATGTGACTCCCGAAATGATGGACGAGTAGTCCGCACCCATAGAATCGGGAAAGTGCGGAGGAAATACTGCAAGGCTGCTGCGGGTTGTTTCCCTCAGGGGCCGGACCAGTCTTCCTCCCCAAGGATTTCCGGTTGGTCAGCCAGCCGGATGGATAGTACGAGAATGACCAAACCGGACTACGGTCCACGACATTGGAGGATTTCGTGACAGAGTACGTTCTGCCCGAGCTCGGCTACGACTACGCAGCACTCGAGCCGCACATTTCGGCGAAGATCATGGAGCTGCACCACAGCAAGCACCACGCTGCCTATGTTGCCGGCGCGAACAACGCCCTCGCGCAGTTGGCTGACGCCCGCGACAAGGGTGACTACGCCAACATCAACCGCCTCTCCAAGGACCTCGCGTTCCACACCGGTGGCCACATCAACCACTCCGTGTTCTGGAACAACATCTCCCCGGACGGCGGCGACAAGCCCGAGGGTGAGCTCGCGGCCGCGATCGACGACGCTTTCGGATCCTTCGACGCCTTCCGCGCGCAGTTCACGGCAGCAGCTTTGGGCCTGCAGGGCTCCGGCTGGGCCTTCCTGGCCTACGAGCCCATTGCCGGCAACCTGCTGATCGAACAGCTCTACGACCAGCAGGGCAACGTTGCCGTCGGCACCACCCCGCTGCTCATGCTCGACATGTGGGAGCACGCCTTCTACCTGGACTACGTCAACGTCAAGGCTGACTACGTCAAGGCTTTCTGGAACATCGTGAACTGGGCAGATGTCGCCAAGCGCTTCGAAGCTGCCCGCGCCAACGCCACGGGCCTCATCGTCCTGTAGTTGGTGAGCCCTCGTTGACACGGGTGTAACAAAAGTCACTTTTATAGTGAATTAGGGACAAATGCTGAAAAGCCTGCCCCCGCAGTTGCGGGGGCAGGCTTAGTTAAACGTAAGATGGATCACGGAAGGCGGTTAGCCTTCAGCAACGTGGCTGGTCGCCCTCCGATCTGATAATCACCTCTGCCCAATGACGTGCGGGGTCTGTTGGTTGGACCTCTAATCCAACTCACGAGGCGTGCTTGCAAGAGCACCAAGGAGATTGACAAACAGTGACCACCCGTATTGGTATCAACGGCTTCGGCCGCATCGGCCGCAACTACTTCCGCGCAGCGCTGGCCCAGGGCGCAGACCTTGAGATTGTCGCCGTCAACGACCTCACCAGCCCCGAAACCCTCGCCCACCTCCTGAAGTACGACTCTGTCGGCGGCCGTCTGACCCAGTCCGTTGAAGTCGTGGATGGCAATATCGTCGTGGACGGCAAGGCCATCAAGGTCCTCGCCGAGCGTGACCCCGCAAACCTTCCCTGGGCCGACCTCGGCGTCGACATCGTGATCGAGTCCACCGGTTTCTTCACCCAGGCCGCGGCCGCACAGAAGCACATCGATGCTGGTGCCAAGAAGGTCCTCATTTCCGCTCCGGCAAGCGACGAAGACATCACGATCGTCATGGGCGTCAACGACAACCTCTACGATCCCGCCCAGCACAACATCATCTCCAACGCCTCCTGCACCACCAACTGCCTCGGCCCGCTGGCCAAGGTAGTCAACGATGCCTTTGGCATCGAACGCGGCCTGATGACCACCGTGCACGCCTACACGGCGGACCAGAACCTGCAGGACGGCCCCCACAAGGACCTCCGCCGTGCCCGTGCCGCCGCCGTCAACATGGTTCCCACGTCCACCGGCGCCGCCAAGGCAATCGGCCTGGTCCTCCCTGAGCTCAAGGGCAAGCTGGACGGCTACGCCATCCGCGTTCCCGTGCCGACGGGTTCCGCCACGGACCTCACCGTCACCGTTTCCCGCGAAGTCACCGTGGACGAAGTCAACGCTGCAGTCAAGGCGGCGGCTGAGTCGGAGCAGTGGGCAGGCATCCTCACCTACACCGACGCGCCGATCGTTTCTTCCGACATCGTCGGCGACCCGGCATCGTCGATCTTCGACTCCGGGCTGACCAAGGTGATCGGCAACCAGGTCAAGGTTGTGTCCTGGTATGACAACGAGTGGGGCTACTCCAACCGCCTCGTAGACCTCACGGAGCTTGTCGCATCCAAGCTGGGCTAGGGTAGACACATGACATCTCACACCCTCAACGAACTCATCGCTGAAGGTGTCCGCGGGCGGTACATTCTGGTCAGAAGTGACCTCAATGTGCCGCTCGACGGCTCTACAGTGACCGATGACGGCCGTATCAAGGCATCCCTCCCGGTCCTCAAGAAGCTCTCGGACGCCGGTGCCCGTGTGCTCGTAACCGCCCACCTCGGCCGCCCCAAGGGTGCACCCGAGGAAAAGTACTCCCTGAAGCCTGCAGCAGCCCGCCTCGCGGAACTGGCGGACTTCACGGTGGCATTGGCCGACGATACTGTTGGCGAGTCCGCCAAAGCCCGCGCAGCGGCGCTCCAGGACGGCGAAGTCCTGATCCTGGAGAACGTCCGCTTCGACGCCCGCGAGACCAGCAAGGACGACGCCGACCGCGGCGCGTTCGCGGACGAACTCGTGGCCCTCACCGGCGGGAACGGGGCATTCGTGGACGATGCTTTCGGTGCAGTGCACCGCAAGCACGCCAGTGTCTTCGACATCGCCACGCGGCTTCCGTCCTACCTGGGCGACCTCGTCCACACCGAGGTCGAGGTCCTGCGCAAGCTGACCACCGACACCCAGCGCCCCTACGTGGTGGTCCTCGGCGGCTCCAAGGTATCCGACAAGCTCGCCGTCATCGACAACCTCATCGGCAAGGCTGACACCATCCTCGTCGGCGGCGGCATGCTGTTCACCTTCCTGGCGGCCAACGGCTGCAAGGTTGGCGGCAGCCTGCTCGAAGAGGACCAGATTCCTGTTGTCCAGGACTACCTCAAGAGGGCAGCCGACGCCGGGACGTCGTTCGTCATTCCGACCGACGTCGTGGTTGCCAACCGCTTTGCCGCGGACGCCGAGCACGAAGTCGTAGCAGCCGACGCCATCGAGGAGAGCTCCTTCGGCGCCTCCGGCATCGGCCTGGACATCGGACCCGCGACCGCCACCGCCTTTGCCGCACAGATCGAAGGCGCCAAGACCGTGTTCTGGAACGGCCCGATGGGCGTGTTCGAGTTCCCGGCTTTCGCCGGCGGAACCAGGGCAATCGCCCAGGCACTGACGGACACTGTCGCCTTCACGGTGGTTGGTGGTGGAGACTCTGCCGCCGCCGTCCGCACCCTGGGCTTCGAGGACTCACAGTTCGGGCATATCTCCACCGGTGGTGGGGCAAGCCTGGAGTACCTTGAAGGCAAGGAACTTCCGGGCCTGAGCGTCCTGGACCGCTGACCAGCAACCAGCCGGCAGGGTGCATCACAGCGCCCTGCCGGCTGCTTCCTTAATCCCCTGAAATCTTTTGGAGTTCATGTGACTACCTCTGCCAACGGCAACTTTGTCCGCAAGCCCTTCATCGCAGGCAACTGGAAGATGAACATGGACCATGTCCAAGGCATCACCCTGCTGCAGAAGCTGGCGTGGACCCTCTCCGACGCCAAGCACGACTACAAGCGGGTCGAAGTTGCTGTCTTCCCGCCGTTCACCGATCTCCGCGGCGTGCAGACCCTGGTACAGGGCGACGACCTCGATGTTGTCTACGGTGCTCAGGACCTCTCCCAGTTCGATTCCGGCGCGTACACGGGTGACATCTCCGGCCAGTTCCTGAACAAGCTGGGTTGCTCCTACGTCCTGGTAGGCCACAGCGAACGGCGCACCATCCACCATGAGTCCGACGAAGTCCTGAACGCCAAGGTCAAGGCAGCGTTCCGTCACCAAGTCACCCCCGTCCTTTGTGTCGGGGAAGGCCTCGAGGTCCGGCAGGCGGGCACGCACGTGGAGCACACGCTTGCACAGCTGCGCGCAGGCGTCGAAGGGCTGACCGGCGAGCAAGCGGCCGAACTCGTGGTGGCTTACGAGCCCGTCTGGGCCATTGGTACCGGTGAAGTCGCAGGTCCCGGCGACGCCCAGGAAATGTGCGCCGCCATCCGGGATGAGTTGACCAGGCTCTTTGATGAGTCGGTTGCCCTCAAGACGCGCCTGCTCTATGGAGGGTCGGTCAAGGCCAACAACGCGGCTGCCATCATGGCTGAAGCTGACGTTGACGGGCTCCTTGTGGGTGGCGCCAGCCTGGACCCCGCCGAGTTTGCTAACATTGTCAGGTTCGAGAGCCACCTCGTGACGGACTAGTCCGGCTCCCGTTTTCCGCTTCTTCGAAAGGCCGTTGTGGACGTTCTCCAAGTCATCCTGCAGATTCTGCTGGGTGTAACCAGCCTGCTGCTGACGCTGCTCATCCTGCTTCACAAGGGAAGGGGCGGCGGGCTGTCCGACATGTTCGGTGGCGGTATGAGCTCCGGACTGAGCTCCTCCGGTGTTGCTGAGCGGAACCTCAACCGCTTCACCATCATCCTTGGTGTCACCTGGGGCCTTGTCATCATCGGGTTGGGCCTCATCATGCGCTTCACCTCCGGCGGAGATTCGTAGCCAAAGCCTGAGGCTTTCCATGTATTCACGACGGCGGCACCCGGAAGACGGGTGCCGCCGTCGTACACCCCGCATTACAATGGGCGTGTCGGCCGCAGGGCCGACTGGCCGCCACGGCCCACCACCTCGCCGCCCAGGGGGTTCAAACAATGGTTCATGGCACGCCCGGCTACCGGGGTACCCGCGCAGGAGTTGCGCTTGGTTCCGGAGCAAGGAATCACAGCGATCCAGGCGAAGCTGAGCAATTGCCGCGTATTCGTGTCCCCTATTGGTGCGCCAAGGGACATGAAACGCGGCTTATTTTCCTTAAGCTGCCCGACGATCAGATCCCCAAGACCTGGGATTGTCCCAAGTGCGGGCTGACCGCGGCCAGGGAGCCGGGAACTGCCTCACCAACCCGGCCGGACGACGAACTGTACAAGTCGCACCTGGACTACGTTAAAGAAAGACGCTCCAGCCAGGACGCCGAAACGGTCCTGGCTGGAGCGCTGGAGCGGCTACGCGCCGGCCGGGTCCTTCCGGACCAGTTGCTGGGGGACGCGTGAAGCAGCGTTCTCGTCGATAAGCCAGAGGGTCCGGGACCGACCCACAGGACCGGCAGCCGGTACCTGAACCGGGTTCGCCCCGGCAAGTGCCAGGCCTACCGCACCTGCTTTGTCCTCGCCTGCCACGACCATCCAAATTTCCTGGGCGGTGTTGATCGCCGGCAGGGTAAGGGACACGCGCGACGGCGGCGGCTTGGGTGAATTTTCGACGCCAACCACAGTCCGCCCCTTTTCGCGGATACCGGCTTGTTCGGGGAAGAGCGACGCAACGTGTGCATCAGGTCCTACGCCAAGAAGCAGTACATCGAACCGTGGCAGGTCTGACGGACTTTCCGGCCGGTCGTCCGACATGTCGGCTGCGTGTTCGGCTTCTGCTGCCGCCTTGAGTCGCGCCGCGTAGTCATCGGCCGCCTCCTGCGCCGTGGCGAAATCGTCTGAGGAGCCGGGCTCGTGGACACGGGCAGGATCGACAGGCAACTGCGACAGCAGTGCCTGGTGAGCCTGACGGGTGTTCCGCTCGTCGCTGTCGGCAGCGACGAAGCGCTCGTCCCCCCACCAAAAGTTCACCCTGGACCAGTCAACTGCAGGAGCTGCGGCAGAGTCCGCTACAGCCTTGAGCGTCCCGATGCCCACGGTGCCGCCCGTCAGGACAACCGTGGCTTCGCCGTGCTTGTCCTGTACGTCGACAAGCTTGGTGATCAGGCGTGCCGCAATGGCAGCCATCAACACCTTGGAGTCGGGATGGATGCTAACTCTTGGCTCAGCGTGCACTGGTCTGGACTCTCCTCTGGCTGGTAAGTGGCAGTCCCATCGTAATCACTTCTCCGAAGACTTCGTCAGGATCAAGGCGGCGGAGTTCTTCTGCCAGGCAGTCCCGAAGGCTGCGGCGGGGGAGGGTGATGCGCTGGGCCGGCTGTCCGGGCTGCGTCAGTTCAGCCACGGACAAGCCCGGGCGGAACAGTTGGACATCACCGCTGGCACGGGTCAGGCGTACACGCCGGATCCCGGTGCCGGCCGGGTCCGCCACGATCGTGACCGGGGCCTGCAAGGCCAACGTCAGCCAGGCGGCCAGCAGGAGGGTGCTGGGGGAGTCCGACGCCCCTTCGACCGCGATGGCAGAGACAGGATCGCTGTCCACCTGGTCGAGAACCGCCGCAAGCTGGATGCGCCAATTGGTCAACCGCGTCCAGGCAAGGTCGGTGTCACCGGCCTTGTACGTGCGGCGGATGTTCTCCAATGCCTGGGCGGGATCCGCCTCATTGGCCGAGTCCGTGATACGCCGGTGGGCAATCCCGCCGATGGATGTGTCGCAGGCGCTCTCCGGCGCTCCGTGGGGCCACCACGCCACAATCGGAGCGTCCGGCAGCAGCAACGCAGCCACCAGCGACTCGCTCTCGTGGGCCATCTGGCCGTAGCCGCGCAGCACGATGACCTCGGAGGCTCCGGCGTCGCCTCCCACGCGGATCTGCGCATCGAGGCGGTCGGGCGCTTCGGCCCCGGCGTCGGCAAGCACGATGATCCGGCAGGGGTGTTCCCGGCTCGCCTCGTTGGCGGCCTCGATGGCTTCCTCCTCCTGACCGGACTTGGTAACCACCACCAGCGTGAGCACTCGACCCAGCGCGATGACACCGCCCTGTTCACGCAGCGACATGATCTTCTTCGAGATCTTGGACGTGGTTGTGTCGGGAAGATCTACGATCATGGCCTTCTCCAGGTTCGTCCGTCACGGGCCAGGAGTTCGTCGGCGGATGCCGGCCCCCAGCTGCCCGGTGCGTAGGGTTGAGGTTGTTCGTCCAGACCAGCCCAGTATTCCTCGAACGGGTCGAGGATCTTCCAGGACAGCTCCACTTCCTGGTGCCGCGGGAACAGCGGCGGCTCGCCCAGGAGGACGTCCAGGATCAGCCGCTCATAGGCTTCGGGACTTGACTCCGTGAAGGAGTGGCCGTAACCGAAGTCCATGGTGACGTCGCGGACTTCCATCTGCGTGCCCGGGACCTTGGAACCGAAGCGGATGGTTGCGCCCTCATCCGGTTGTACGCGGATGACCACTGCGTTTTGCCCGAAGTCGTCTTCACCGTGGTCGCGGAAGAGCAGGTTGGGTGCACGCTTGAACACCACGGCAATCTCGGTCACCCGACGGCCCAGGCGCTTTCCGGCGCGAAGGTAGAACGGAACCCCATGCCAGCGGCGGGTATTGATGTCCACCCGGATGGCGGCGTAGGTTTCGGTCTTCGAGTCCGCAGGAATGCCGTCTTCGTCCAGGTAGCCCTGGACTTCCTCGCCCCCCTGCCAGCCACCGGTGAACTGTCCCCGGGCGGAGTGGGTTGAAAGGTCCTCAGGCAGCTTCACGGCAGCCAGGACCTTCTCCTTTTCCGCACGGAGGTCGTCGGCGTTGAAGGAGATGGGCTCCTCCATGGCCGTCAGCGCCAGCAATTGCAGCAGGTGGTTCTGGATGACATCGCGGGCTGCGCCCACGCCGTCGTAGTAGCCGGCGCGGCCGCCGGTACCGATGTCCTCGGCCATCGTGATCTGCACGTGGTCAACATAGTTGGCGTTCCACAGCGGCTCGAACAACTGGTTGGCAAAGCGCAGGGCCAGGATGTTCTGGACTGTTTCCTTGCCCAGGTAGTGGTCGATACGGAACACAGCGTCCGGCGGGAACACCGATTCCACAATGTCGTTCAGCTGCCGTGCCGACTCGAGGTCGTGGCCGAACGGCTTCTCGATGACCACGCGCCGCCACTGGCCCGGCTTGGCCTGGGCCAGGCCGTGCTTGGACAGCTGCCGGCAGACCTGTTCGAACGCCTTGGGCGGGATTGACAGGTAGAAGCCGTGGTTTCCCCGGGTGCCACGGTTCTCGTCGAGTTCTTCGAGGACGTCGCCCAAGCGCTCGAAGGCGTCGTCGTCGTCGAACTCGCCCTTGACGAAGCGGATGCCGGACGCCAACTGCTCCCACACGGCTTCATCGAACCTGGTGCGGGCGTGGGCCTTGACGTTTTCCTTGACCTCGGCCGCGAAGTCGGCGTCGTCCCAGTCGCGGCGGCCGAAGCCCACCAAGGCAAAGCTCGGCGGAAGGAGGCCCCGGTTGGCGAGGTCGTAGACCGCGGGCATGAGTTTCTTTCGGGCGAGGTCGCCGGTGACTCCGAAGAAGACCAACGACGACGGCCCTGCAATACGGTTCAGACGGCGGTCCCGCGGGTCCCGCAAGGGGTTCCGCAGCCCGGCGTTCTTCCTGCCGTTTTCAGTTTCTGGCATGTTTGGTTTTGTGCCTTAGCTTTCGAGTGCGCTGGCCTGCCCGGCCAACGCAGCGACGACTTCCTGGAGCTGGGCTACGCCTGCTGCACGGTCAGTGAGATGCAGGCGAAGCACGGGACGGCCGTGTCCTTCAAGGACCTGGGCGTCGCCCGAGGCCTGGGCCGCAATAAGCTCACCGAAGGTGAACGGGCGGTCCGGAATCTCCAGGTCCGTGGAGGCGGCTGCCGTGACCTGGAGGAACACTCCAATGGCGGGTCCACCCTTGTGGAACTGCCCCGTGGAGTGAAGGAAGCGCGGTCCCCAACCGAAGGTGACCGGGCGCCCGGACACAGCGGCCAGTTCGTCACGGATTCCTTCCAGGGGAGCGTGGGCGATCCGGTCAAGGTACGCCTGGACGCTCAGGTAGCCGTCAGCGCCCAGCTGATCCAGCAGAGCCTGGACGGCGTCGGTGACTGTCGCTGCGGAGCCGAGCCAGTCGCCGCCCCGGACTTCCACGGAGCCGTCCGTGAAAGCCGCAGGTGTGGGCTCGGGACGTGCGTCCAACAGACCGCGGGCAGCAACCTTGGCGGCCTCGACATCCGGCTGGTCGAAGGGATTGATGCCGAGCAACCGGCCGGCAACTGCGGTGGCAAATTCCCAGACGAACATCTGGGATGCGAGTCCGCCTGCGATGGCCACCTCGTTGTCGCGAAGATCGACGTCCGCGTCGGCGTCCACCAGGCGCACCACCAGGACGTCGTCCGCGCCCGCAACGGCTTCGGGGGAGTCCGGGCCGGCAACGACCGGCAGGACACCCGTGCCCGACTTGCCGGTGGATTCGGCGATCAACTGTTCGGCCCAGTCGGCGAAGCCGACAATCCCGGAGCCGTCCTCGGCGATGACGATCTTGTTGCGCAGGGGGGTGGTTCCCCCCAGGGCGATGCCGAGAGCGAGGCCGATGTTGTCGTTGGAGTCCTCGTTGAGGACCTCCGCAGCCTCTTCAGCCTCATCGAGGAAGGCCTGGATGTCGACGCCGGCCAGGCCGCACGGGACCAGGCCGAACGCGGTCAAGGCCGAGAACCGTCCGCCGACGTTGGGGTCAGCGTTGAAGACAGCACGGTAGCCGGCCTCACGGGACGCCTTGTCCAAGGGAGAGCCAGGATCCGTCACGATGATGATCCGGCTGGCCGCTTCGATTCCGGCCTCGTTGAAGGCCTTCTCGAAGACGCGGCGCTGCGAGTCGGTCTCCACAGTGGAACCTGACTTGGAGGAAACCACAATGGCTGTTTCCTCCAGGCGGTCGGCAAGGGCAGCACTGACCTGTTCGGGGTCGGTGCTGTCCAGCACAGTCAGCTCGACGCCGGCGGTACCGGCGATGACCTCGGGGGCCAGCGAGGATCCACCCATGCCGCACAGGACGATATGGGAGACGCCCTCTGCGCGCAAGGCGTCACGCAGTTCCAGAATCTCCGCAACCAGAGGCTGGGAGACGGCTGGAGCCTCTACCCAGCCCAGCCTGATGGCGGACTCGGATTCGGCGTCAGGACCCCACAGAGTATGGTCCTTGGCGAAAATCCTTGTTGCGATTTTGTCCTCGACCAGGGCGTCGATGTGCTGGGCGATAGCCTGCTGTGCAGCACCGCTGGCGTCGTAGCTGATTGTGCTCATTGTTGGTTAGGAAGCCTTCCGTGCAGTTGCGAGAGCGCCTTCGACGTCGGCCAGCAGTTCTTTCCAGCTGGCTACGAACTTCTCAAGCCCCTCGGACTCAAGGAGCGCCACGACGTCGTTGTAAGCGACGCCAAGGCCTTCAAGGGCGTTCAGGGTTGCATTGGCGTCCTCGTAGGTTCCGGAGACGGTGTCCCCGGTGACGACGCCGTGGTCGAAAGTAGCATCAAGCGTCTTCTCGGGCATGGTGTTGACGACACCCGGAGCTACGAGCTCCGTAACATACAGGGTGTCCGGGTATGCCGGGTCCTTGACGCCGGTGGATGCCCACAGCGGACGCTGGGGACGGGCGCCGGCTTCGGCCAGGAGTGCCCAGCGTTCGGTGGAGAACAGCTCTTCGTAGACCTGGTAGGCGAGACGGGCGTTGGCAACGCCTGCCTTGCCCTTGAGAGCCTTGGCCTCGTCGGTTCCGATGGCATCGAGCCGCTTGTCGATCTCGGTGTCCACGCGGGAGACGAAGAATGACGCGACCGAGTGGATCCTGGAGAGGTCGTGGCCGTTCTCCTTCGCCTGCTCCAAACCGGACTGGAAGGCGTTGATGACTGCGCGGTAGCGCTCCAGGGAGAAGATCAGCGTGACGTTGACGCTGATGCCTTCGGCCAGGGTTGCCGTGATGGCCTCGAGGCCTTCCAGGGTTGCCGGGATCTTGATGTGGACGTTGTCCTTGTTCACCTTGGCGTGCAGGTGCTTGGCTTCCGCGATGGTACCGGCGGTGTCCCAGGCGAGGCGGGGATCGACCTCGATGGAGACACGGCCGTCAACACCGTTGGTCGCTGCGGCGATCGGAGCGAAGAGGTCGCAGGCGTCGGCCACGTCGGTAGTGGTGATCTCGAAGATGGTCTCCTCGACGCTGGCGCCTGCTGCTGCCTGCTTGGCGATCGTGGCGTCGTAGTCCGTGCCCGAGGTGATGGCGGCGTGGAAGATCGACGGGTTCGTGGTCACGCCAACGACGTTCTTTTCATCGATGAGCTTCTGCAGGGTACCGGTTTCAAGGCGTCCGCGGGAGAGGTCGTCGAGCCAGATGGAAACGCCGGCTTCGGAAAGCTGCTGTGTTGGAGTAGTCATTGAATTTCTCCTGTCTTAGGGGGTCAGACGGTTATGCTGCGGCGTCTGCGAGGGAGTCCTTGGCGGCTGCGGCGACAGCCTCGGCGGTGATGCCGAACTCCTGGAAGAGCCGCTTGTAGTCAGCCGAGGCGCCGAAGTGTTCCAGCGAGATGGAGCGGCCGGCGTCACCGACGAATTCGCGCCAGCCCTGGGAGAGTCCGGCTTCGACGGAGACGCGGGCCTTGACGGAGGCCGGGAGGACGGATTCGCGGTAGGCCTCGTCCTGCTTGTTGAACCACTCGACACACGGCATGGAGACGACGCGGGTGGCGATGCCTTCGGCCTGGAGTGCTTCGCGGGCCTGCACGGCGAGCTGGACCTCGGAGCCGGTGCCGATCAGGATGACCTGGGCTTCCACCGTTTCACCGTTCTTGGAGGCCTCGGCCAGGACGTAGCCGCCCTTGGCCACACCTGCGGTGGATGCGAAGGTATCACCGGTGGCTTCGCCTTCACCGCGGGCGTAGGTGGGGATGTTCTGGCGGGTCAGCACGATCCCTGCCGGGTTCTCGTGGTTCTCCAGCATGGCCTTCCAGGCAGCGGAGACTTCGTTCGCGTCACCGGGGCGGACCACGTCCAGGCCCGGGATGGCGCGCAGGGATGCGAGCTGTTCCACCGGCTGGTGGGTGGGGCCGTCTTCGCCCAGGCCGATGGAGTCGTGCGTCCACACGTACAGGGACGGAACACCCATCAAAGCGCCAAGACGGATGGCCGGACGCTGGTAGTCCGAGAAGATCAGGAACGTGCCCGAGAACGCACGCGTGCGGCCGTGCAGCGAGATGCCGTTCACGATCGAGGCAGCGGCGTGCTCACGGATACCGAAGTGCAGCACACGGCCGTACGGGTTGCCCTTCCAGGCGTCCGTGGACCGCGAGGCCGGGATGAACGAGGGCGAGCCCTCGATCGTGGTGTTGTTCGACTCGGCCAGGTCAGCGGACCCGCCCCAGAGTTCGGGCAGGACAGGTCCGATGGCGTTCAGGACCTTGCCCGAAGCGGCACGGGTGGAAACGTCCTTGCCGGCCTCGAACACCGGAAGGGCAGCGTCGATGCCCACCGGAAGCTTCTTGGCCTCAATGCGCTCGAGCAAAGCGGCGCCGTCCGGGTTGGAAGCCTGCCATGCCTCGAACCTCGCCTGCCAGGCTGCTCGTTCTTCGGAACCACGCTCAACAACCTTGCGGGCGTGGGCCAGAACCTCTTCGTCAATGTCGAAGGACTTTTCCGGGTCGAAACCCAGGACCGTCTTCAGCGCGGCCACTTCTTCGGCTCCCAGGGCCGAACCGTGGATCTTGCCGGTGTTCTGCTTCTTCGGAGCCGGGTAGCCGATGATGGTGCGCAACGAAATGATGGAGGGCTTGGTCGTTTCGGCCTTGGCCGCCAGCAGCGCCGAGTACAGTTCCTGGACATCCTCGACGTATTCGCCGGTCTTGGTCCAGTCCACGCGCTGGGTGTGCCAGCCATAGGCCTCGTAGCGCTTCAGGACATCCTCAGTGAACGCGATGTCGGTGTCGTCTTCGATGGAGATGTGGTTCTCGTCGTAAATCACCACGAGGTTGCCCAGCTCCTGGTGCCCGGCCAGGGAGGAAGCCTCCGAGGTGACACCTTCCTGGAGATCGCCGTCGGAAGCGATGACCCAGATGGTGTGGTCGAACGGCGACTGGCCGGCGGGAGCATCGGCGTCGAACAGGCCGCGCTGGCGGCGCTGGGAGTACGCGAAACCGACCGACGACGCCAGACCCTGGCCCAGCGGTCCGGTAGTGATTTCAACACCGGCGGTGTGCTTGTACTCCGGGTGGCCCGGAGTCAGCGAACCCCAGGTACGCAGCGCCTCGAGGTCCTTCAGTTCCAGGCCGTAACCGGAGAGGAACAACTGGATGTAAAGAGTCAAAGAAGTGTGGCCCGGAGACAGGATGAAACGGTCACGGCCAATCCAGTCAGGGTTCTTCGGATCGTGACGCATGAGCTTCTGGAACAGCAGGTACGCCGCGGGAGCCAAACTCATCGCGGTACCGGGGTGTCCGTTGCCCACCTTCTCCACAGCGTCCGCAGCCAACACCCGAACGGTGTCCACGGCCTTCTTGTCCAGATCGGTCCAGGACAGTTGTTGCTCTTCCAAATGTGGCACGAAAACCGAGCCCCTCTCTGTGCTGACGGCAAGTTTATGGAGACGGCACGCAGAAGCTCAGGATGGCGGCCCGCTGCAATGTGTCTCCCAGCCGTTCACCATTGAAACGTTGATCTCTCATCCAGACGCACGGAGATCCGAGAATACGGTTTCCCGGAAAGTCGACGTGTGCTGATCTGCTCACAGCTTAGCCCGAAACGTGTCGTGGGACTCAGGGAATCCCACTAACTGGACAGAAATTCGCTTATATGAATCACCAAGGCGCCGCGGAGGCGTGAAGATTCGGAAACATTGGCGATTTTTGCGGACATTGGCCCGTGCCCGGCCACGGTATGATATTTGAGGCCACCAGCAGTTCGCGCGCCCGCGGTCCCACGTCGGAGTCCCGGATGGCAACTGCTGCGAGAACCCCAGAGCATAGAACAGAGTGACTGCCGCCGTGAGCACAACTGATACGCACCTCAACGCGTCCCCGGCCCGGGGAAGCATCGGATTCTCCCGTAAGTTCAAGGCGTATCTCGCACTCACCAAACCCCGCGTCATCGAACTGCTCCTGGTCAGCACGCTGCCCACCATGATTTTCGCGCAGCGCGGCTTCCCCTCCCTGGGACTCATCCTGGCCACGCTGGTGGGCGGCGCCTTCGCCGCCGGCAGCGCCGGTGTCTTCAACTGCTACATCGACCGTGACATCGACAAACTGATGCACCGGACGGAAAAGCGCCCCCTTGTTACAGGAGAGGTGACCCCCCGTGAGGCCCTGGTCTTCGCGTGGGTGCTTGGCGCTGCTTCGATTGCCATTCTTTGGTTCGGGGCCAACCCGCTCTCTGCATGGCTGGGCCTGGGTGCGATCGTGTTCTACGTGGTCATTTACACCATGATCCTTAAGCGCCGTACGGCCCAGAACATTGTCTGGGGAGGCGCTGCAGGCTGCTTTCCTGTCCTGATCGCCTGGGCCGCCGTTACCAATACCGTGGAGTGGCCGGCCATTGTCCTCTTCATGGTCATCTTCCTCTGGACACCACCGCATTACTGGCCCCTGTCCATGCGGTACGGCGAAGACTACCGCAACGCCAACGTGCCCATGCTGGGGGCGATCGCCGGCGCAAAGGTCGTTTCCGTCCAGGTCGTCCTCTACGCGTGGGCCATGGTCGCGTGTTCCCTCCTGATGATTCCGGTCGGCGGTGCCGGCTGGGTTTATACAGTGGCTGCCGTTGCCGCCGGCGCCTGGTTCCTCTACGAGAGCCACGCACTGTATAAGCGGGCACAGGGCGGTGACGTCTCCAACAAGGGAGCCATGAAGGTCTTCCACGGTTCCATCAGCTACCTGACGCTTCTCTTTATTGCCCTGGCCGTGGATCCGTTCGTCGGTTCGCCGCTGATTGGCGGCTAAGGAGCGCAGCCTCCAAGAGTTAAAGCCCGACGCCGGCACCCACCTGGGTGCCGGCGTCGGGCTTTTTCATCACCTGCCCAAGGCTCCCGCAGCGGTGAGTCCGAGGTTGGCCGATACGCGGCGTCCCGGCCCGGGGATCCTAAGGTGACGCGGATGAGCTGGGCGGCGTGGCCCTGCCTACGTGGCCGGGCTCGCCTTTGCCAGGTCTGCAGCATTGGTGGCCGCGCTCATAAGCAGTGCCGCACCCAGCATGTGCGCTCCCACCAGCAGCGCCGGAATTCCGTTGTAGTACTGAGTGAAGCCGATGATCGCCTGAAGCACCGTAACTGCCAGCATCAGGTAGGCGGCCGTGCGGAAGGGGCCGCCGATTTTGTGCCGGAAGACCAGGTAGACCGCAAAGAACGAACCTGCGGTGATGAGGTAGGCGGGGATGGCGTGGATGTGCGAGAAGAGGTCCCAGTCAAGGTTGTTCCGGGGCGCGTCCGCGTCACCGGCGTGGGGACCCGCACCGGTCACCACCACCCCCAGCATCACGGCAATGGCGGAAAACACAGCAACGGCCATCATGACCGGGCGGGCTGCACCCGGAAGGGACGGCAGGGAGCGGTTCATGAAACGCCCCGTGCGCCCGAACGCGCGGTTGACCAAAAGCGTCGCAAAGACCACCAGGGCCATGGAGACCAGGAAGTGGAGCCCCACCACCCACGGGTTGAGGCCGGAGAGTACGGTGATCCCGCCGATCACTGCCTGTGCCGGGATGCTGGCCAGCAGACCCAGGGCAAGCAGGAACAGATCACGGCGTTCCTTGCGCAAGTTCCACAAGTACACCAGCATGAGGGCTGCCACCGCTGCCAAGGCAAAGGTCAGGAGCCGGTTGCCGAACTCGATGAAACCATGGATGCCCATCTCCGGAGTGTTGACCAGGGAGTCGTCGGTGCAGCGTGGCCAGGTGGGGCAACCCAGGCCGGATGCTGTGAGGCGAACGGCCCCACCGGTGACCACGAGGACTGTCTGCCCAATCAGGGAAAGAACGGCCAGTCGCCTGATGGCGCGGTTGACCTCCGTCGGCAACTTGGATGCCAGCCGCTGGACGGTTTTCGGAAGGCGGGACGCCGTGCTCACAATTTCTCAGTCCTCAGTTCGTCT
This sequence comes from Paenarthrobacter sp. NCHU4564, assembly GCF_052156435.1. Classification (NCBI taxonomy): domain Bacteria; kingdom Bacillati; phylum Actinomycetota; class Actinomycetes; order Micrococcales; family Micrococcaceae; genus Paenarthrobacter; species Paenarthrobacter sp. NCHU4564. The sequence goes on along the minus strand of NZ_JBQLIS010000001.1, from coordinate 108,045 downwards.
TAATCGATCAGTTCCACTTGAACCAGCGGATGGCCGCAGCCCCTGCAAGCAGCGTCCAGAGCAGAAGTACCAGGACACCGGCCAACGGTACGGTGCCTGTCAGGAATACGTCGCGCAATGCCTGCCCAAGCGCGCCTGAGGGGAGGAAATGCACAAGGCCTTGGACCGCACCCGGCAGTCTTTCGGCAGGCACCACGATTCCGCCCAGGGCCCCCAGCAAAATCCACAGGAGATTGGTGATGGCAAGGGTGGCCTCGGGCCGGACCGTGCCGGCCACCAGGAGGCCGAGCGCGGTGAAAGCTGCGGCTCCGAGGATCAGGAGTGCCAAACCCGGGAGCCAGGCTTCCGGCTTGGGCTGCCACCCGAGCATGGCTGCGACCACTGCCACCACCACTACCTGAAGCAACAGGACGGCAAGCACTGCCAGGATCTTTCCGGCAATAAGGCCGCCCCGTCCCAGGGGCGTGGTGGAAAGGAACCGGAGAACGCCGTAGCGGCGGTCGAATCCGGTGGCAATGCCCTGGCCCGTGAACGCCGTTGACATCGCGCAAAGGGCAAGGATGCCGGGCGTCGCCACGTCCACCCTTGAACCTCCCAGACCATCCAACAGGGGGGTAACAGTCAGGCCGACGAGCGCAAGAAGGGGAAGGACCACCGCCAGGATCAACTGTTCGCCGTTCCTCAGCATGGTGATGGTCTCGTAGCGTCCCTGCTGCACGATCCGCTTCGCCAGGGAAGCCGGACCGGCGTTCGCCGTCAAGAGTTTGCTCATCGGAGGTCCCTTCCGGAGATATCCAGGAAGACATCCTCAAGGCTCCTGGCCTCAAGGCGCAAAGATGCCGGCAGGATGTCCCTTTCGGCCCACCATGCCGTCAGGGCTGCCAGGTCCTTGGGAGTGATGGGTCCGGACACGGAATAGCTGCCCGCCCGGGTTTCGCTGACCTGCACGCCGGGCGTGAGCACAGCGGAAAAATCGAGTCCCGGCGGGGCATCAAACACCAGGGTCCTGTCCGTAATGTCCGTTGAATGGTCGTGGCGCAGGAGTTCGGCCACTGTGCCCTCGGCGACGTTATGGCCGCCGTCGATGATGTAAACGTAGTCGGCCAGGCGCTCGGCGTCATCCATGAGATGGGTGGTGAGCACGATTCCCATGCCGGCATCGCGGAGTTCGGCGATCAGGTCGAAAACCATCTGGCGGGATTGAGGATCCAGGCCTGCACTGGGTTCGTCGAGGAACAGGATCTCGGGATTGCCGACCAGTGCCGCTGCCAGGGCGAGCCGCTGTTTCTGCCCACCGGACAGGCGGCGCACCGAGGTCCTGCTGAACTGGTTGATGCCCAGCCGGTCCATGAGGACGTCGACATCCATGGGGTTGCGGTACATGCCGGCTACGTGCCGAAGGAGTGGAACAGGACGGGCCGACGGCGGGAGTCCGCCGTCCTGGAGCATCACGCCGACGCGGGACCTCAGTTCCGCACCCGCCGAATCGGGATCCTCGCCGAGGAGGGAGATGGATCCGCCGGTTCGCTTCTGCAGCCCTTGTGCGCACTCCAACGTGGTGGTCTTGCCGGCGCCGTTGGCACCGAGCAGCGCGGTGATCTGTCCACGTTCCGCAATCAGGGAAAGGCCGCTGACAACCCTGAGCATTTTACCGTCGAGGGAAGCCAGGGGACCTACGTCCTTTATGAGGCCTTCAATGGTGAGGGCCGGGGAATCGGGGGATCGCACCACAGTATTCTACGGGAAGTAGTACGGTCACACTGTGCGGGCAGGTGAGGTCAGTCTTGCCTTACTGGAGGCATGAAACAAATTACGACATGATTGTGTTGTGTATTCCATGAGCAGTCCACTTCCCATGCCTTCCAAGCGGCATGCTGCAGCGGCAGAGGCCCTGGCGGCCTCGCCTGCCCTGCCGGACGCCGAGGACCGCACGCGTGACCGCGTCCTTGGAGCCGTCCTCGAAAACGGTCCCGTCAGCGCGGCTGAACTCGGTGACCTCCTGGGTTTCACCCCGGCCGCCGTACGCCGCCACTTGGACCACCTCGAGAGAACCGGAGTCATCGAGGTCAAACGCGTGGCAAAAGCCGGCGGAGGTGCGGGGCGGCCCGCGCGCCGGTACGTCCTTAGTTCACAGGGCCAGTCCAAGCTGGGGGATGACTACTTCAACATAGCCCGGTCCGCACTGCGCCGCCTCCAGGATATTGCCGGAGAAGAGTCGGTCCGCCAGTACGCGGAAGAGCGGTTCACCGAACTGGAACGGCGCTATGCCCCGGAGGTGGAGGCGGCCGGAGAGGACATCACCGCGCGCGCCATGGCACTGTCCAAGGCCCTCAACCGCGACGGCTACGTTTCCTCTGCCCAATCCATTGAGGCCAAGGCCCCTCTCCCGGCTGAGTTCTCCAGCGTCCAGCTCTGCCAGGGGCACTGTCCCATCCAGCAGCTGGCAGCAGAGTTCCCGGTGTTCTGTGAAACCGAAACCAAAGTCTTTTCCCGACTGGTGGGTGTCGATGTCCGGCGCCTTTCCACCCTGGCGCAAGGCGGTCACGTCTGCACCACCCACATACCTACCGGGCGGCTGGCCGCAACGGTGCCCCCAGGCGCCGCAGCACCGGCCGGCAACCCGTACCAGGAATCAAACAACCAGCAAGAAAGGCCGTGATGACGGGTCAATTAGCTGAAGGAACAGCAGAGAAGGCAGTCGCTGACGGCACTGTGATCTCGGAGATTCTGGAGAAGAATCCCGAGCTCCACGGTATCGGCAACTACGAGTACGGCTGGGCCGACAAAAACGACGTTGGAGCGAACGCCCGTCGTGGCCTGGACGAAGAAGTTGTCCGCGACATCTCCCAGAAGAAGAACGAGCCCGAATGGATGCTCGACCTCCGCCTCAAGGGCCTGAAGTACTTCGACCGCAAGCCAATGCCTACCTGGGGTGCAGACCTCTCGGGCATCGACTTCGACAACATCAAGTACTTCGTCCGCTCCACCGAGAAGCAGGCCGCCACGTGGGAGGACCTGCCCGAGGACATCCGCAACACCTATGAAAAGCTGGGCATTCCGGAAGCCGAGCGCAACCGCCTGGTTGCCGGTGTGGCCGCCCAGTACGAGTCCGAGGTCGTCTACCACCAGATCCGCGAGGACCTCGAAGCCCAGGGCGTTGTCTTCCTCGACACCGATACCGCGCTGCGTGAGCACCCGGAGATCTTCCAGGAGTACTTCGGCACGGTCATCCCGGTGGGTGACAACAAGTTCGCGTCGCTGAACACGGCAGTGTGGTCCGGTGGTTCCTTCGTCTACGTGCCCAAGGGCGTCCACGTCGAGATTCCCCTCCAGGCCTACTTCCGCATCAACACGGAAAACATGGGCCAGTTCGAGCGCACGCTGATCATCGCCGATGAAGACTCGTATGTTCACTACATCGAAGGCTGCACGGCTCCGATCTACACCTCGGACTCCCTCCACTCGGCCGTCGTCGAGATCGTGGTCAAGAAGGGCGCCCGCGTCCGCTACACCACCATCCAGAACTGGTCCAACAACGTCTACAACCTGGTGACCAAGCGCGCGATCTGCGAAGAAGGCGCCACCATGGAATGGATCGATGGCAACATCGGCTCCAAGGTGACCATGAAGTACCCGGCCGTCTACCTCGTGGGCGAGCACGCCAAGGGTGAAACGCTCTCCATCGCTTTTGCCGGCGAGGGCCAGCACCAGGACACCGGTTCCAAGATGGTGCACATTGCACCCAACACCAAGAGCTCCATCATCTCCAAGTCCGTGGCCCGTGGCGGCGGCCGCGCGGCCTACCGCGGTTTGGTCCAGGTTCGTGAAGGGGCCAAGCATTCGGCCAACACGGTCCGTTGTGATGCCCTGCTGGTGGATACGATTTCCCGCTCGGATACCTACCCGTACATCGACATCCGCGAGGACGACGTCGTACTGGGACACGAGGCGACTGTTTCCCGCGTCAGCGAAGAGCAGCTCTTCTATCTGATGTCCCGCGGCATGCCGGAGGACGAGGCCATGGCCATGATCGTGCGCGGCTTTATCGAGCCGATTGCCCGCGAGCTTCCCATGGAATACGCCCTTGAGCTGAACCGCTTGATTGAACTTCAGATGGAAGGATCCGTCGGTTAACAATGACTGATATCACTACTGAGAAGGCACGCATCGGCGCGCCTTCGGCACAGCCCTTTATCGACGGCTTCACGGAAGAAGGCGAGAACCTCTCGCCCATCAACGCAGCAGGCACGACGGCGGAGCAGCCGTCCGCGGGCCCGCTCGCGGGCGCTTCGGCCAAGGGCCATTCGCACGGTGGCGGCGTAGGCGTTCCGGACAGCTCGCGGGCCGGCCGCCTCACCTCGTACGAGCTCGAGGACTTCAATGCCCTCACCGGCCTGGAAGAAGACTGGCGCTTTACGCCGCTGCGCCGCCTCCGCGGCCTGCACACCGATATCCTCGACGGCGCCGCTCCGGCTGTTTCCGTGGCCGCGCCGGAAGGCGTAGCTGTGGAGACCGTGGGCCGTGACGATGTCAGGATCGGTTCAGCCGGTATTCCGGAAGACCGTGTCTCGGCCAACGCCTGGGCCAACTTCAAGGAAGCCACCGTCATCACTGTGCCCGCGGAAACGTCCGTGGAGCCGGAGATCACGGTCACGCTCGCAGGTACCGGCGCTGAAGCTTCGGCCCAGCATGTGGTTGTCGTGGCACAGAAGTTCTCCAAGGCCGTCCTGGTTCTTTCCCACGAGGGTTCCGCCGTGGTCTCCGAGAACGTGGAGATCGTACTTGAGGACGGTGCGGAACTGACCGTCGTCTCCCTGCAGGAATGGAACGACGACTCCGTCCACGCTTCCTCCCAGCAGGCCAGGATCGGACGCGACGCCAAATTCAAGCACATCACCGTGAGCCTGGGCGGGGACCTCGTACGAGTAACCCCCACTGCCCGGTTTGCGGCTCCCGGCGGTGAAGCCGAGCTCTTCGGCCTGTACTTCGCCGACGCCGGCCAGCACCTTGAGCACCGTACTTTCGTTGACCACGCACAGCCCAACTGCGTATCCAACGTTCTCTACAAGGGTGCCCTTCAGGGTAAGGGCGCGCACACTGTGTGGGTTGGCGATGTCCTGATCCAGAAGCAGGCCGAAGGAACCGACAGCTACGAGAAGAACCAGAACCTGGTGCTGACCGACGGCTGCCGCGCTGACTCCGTCCCCAACCTGGAAATCGAGACAGGCCTCATCGAGGGTGCAGGCCACGCAAGCGCCACCGGACGCTTTGATGACGAGCACCTGTTCTACCTCATGGCCCGCGGCATCCCCGAAGACGTAGCCCGCAGGCTCGTCGTCCGGGGCTTCCTCAACGAGATCATCCAGAAGATCAAGGTTCCCGCCATTGAGGAGCGCCTGACCGAAGCCGTCGAGCGCGAACTCGAAGCAACGGACAACTAGCCACAGGCGGTCAGGACAACCATGAGTGAACAACCCAAGGGTGAGCTGGTGTGCAGCGCCAACGACATCAAAGTGAAGCAGGCGCTGCGCATCCTCATCGATGACTACCCGGTAGCCATCGTGAGGGACTCAATGGGCGAAATCCATGCGATCGGGGACACCTGTTCCCATGCGGATATCTCCCTGTCCGAGGGCGAAGTTGAAGGTTGCGCCATTGAGTGCTGGGGCCACGGTTCCCAGTTCGATCTGCGCAGCGGCCAGCCGCTCCAGTTGCCTGCCTATGACCCCGTCCCCGTTTTCGCTGTCGCCGTGGATGGCGACGACGTCTACGTGGACGTGACCAACGTTGTGAACGGCGCCCCGGTTAACAACTACTGAGCGCCGAGTCCTCCAGACTTACGAACGGAAAGAAAGAACAGCATGTCTACTCTTGAGATCAAGGACCTGCACGTCAGCATCGAGACGGAGCAGGGCACCAAGGAGATCCTGAAGGGCGTCAGCCTGACGATCAAGACCGGTGAAACCCACGCGATCATGGGCCCGAACGGCTCCGGCAAATCCACTCTTGCCTCCACCATCGCCGGACACCCCCGCTACACGGTGACCAGCGGCAGCATCACCCTTGACGGCGAAGACGTCCTGGAGATGAGCGTCGACGAACGCGCCCGTGCAGGCGTCTTCCTTGCCATGCAGTACCCGGTAGAGGTTCCGGGCGTGACCATGACCAACTTCCTGCGGACTGCCAAGACCGCCATCGATGGCGAGGCTCCGGCCCTCCGTACCTGGACGAAGGACGTCAAGGCAGCCATGCAGCAGCTGCGCATCGACGCCGACTTTGCACAGCGCAACGTCAACGAGGGCTTCTCCGGTGGTGAGAAGAAGCGCGTGGAGATCCTGCAGCTGGAACTCTTCAAGCCGAAGTTTGCCGTCCTGGACGAGACCGACTCCGGCCTGGACGTCGACGCCCTCAAGGTTGTTTCCGAAGGCGTCAACCGGGCGCACGCCCAGGGCAACATGGGCACACTGCTTATCACGCACTACACCCGGATCCTCCGCTACATCAAGCCGGACTTCGTTCACGTGTTCGTCGACGGCAAGGTCGTGGAAGAAGGCGGCCCTGAGCTCGCCGACCGTCTTGAAGAAGAGGGCTACGACCGCTACGCCGCCGGTGCCGGCGTCGCCGTTGCTCCTGCCGCCCAGGCCTAGTTAGGATCGTTCCATGACCGAAATCAACGCGGCGCGTACCAGCCTTGAGGACGTCGAGGAGGCGCTCAAGGACGTCATCGACCCCGAACTCGGTGTCAACGTGGTGGACCTTGGCCTGCTGTACGGCCTGAAGTACTCGGACGAGGACGGTGCCCTGCTGATCGACATGACGCTGACCACTGCGGCTTGTCCGCTGACGGACGTCCTGGAAGAACAGGTCGGCAAGTCCTTGGACGGCATCGTGGACGACTGGCGCCTCAACTGGGTCTGGATGCCGCCATGGGGTCCGGAGCGGATCACTGACGATGGCAAGGACCAGATGAGGGCCCTCGGCTTCAACATCTGAGCAGGAATCACGCTCCGCTGCAGCGGATTAAAAGGGTCCCGGGCAATATGCCCGGGACCCTTTCCTTTACCCGTTCGCAGGCTCTTCTCACGGAATCCATGAGGGCGTATTATGCCGCCATCTGAGGCGCGGTCCTGACTCCTTCGGCCCCCTGATCCGGGGAGTGGCGGTGCCTGCTGCTGGGGAGTGGCCGCTTACTGCGCAACAGTGCAGGTATATCACTACACGCAGATCAGAGGCACCCCCATGAGAAGAAGAATGGCCGTTATTCCCAGTGCAATAGCCATCGTTGCAGTGGGACTCCTGGCACCGCCGGCATCCTCGGCACCGCCCGCCGGCAGCCAGCTATCCGGAGCGATCTTCACCACCGACGGATCCGGAGTACCTGTGAACCTCAACATCTATGAGGCCAAGGAAGACGTGTACCTCAACGGCGGCCCGGGCATCAACGCCCCCGATAACGCGGCGGGCCTTCCAGCCGGTGACTACTACTTCCAGGTCACGGACCCATCAGGAAAGACGCTGTTGTCCTCTGACGCCATCGAGTGCCGGCGTTTCACGGTGAATGCTTCCGGAGTCATTGAAGATGTCGTAGCGGCAGGAGGCTGTGAACACGCCACCGGTGCAGACGGTGAGGACGGCGGGGCGACGGTCCAGTTGTTCCCCTACGCCGATACACCCAACAACGGCGGCGTCTACAAGGTGTGGGTGACACCGGTGGAACGCTATGACTGTTCGGCACCAGGCAACAAGTACTGCTTCGTTCCGCGCTACAGCAAAGTCGACAACTTCAAGGTCCGGAATCCGTTGATTGTTGAAATCGACGTCCGGTTCTTCAAGAACGGCGTGGCCTTGGACGGCTATGCGGCCGAATGGACCGACACCAACGGTGCGCACAACATCAAGTTCTCCGAATGGAACCCTGATGTTCTTGCCTACCACGAGGCACACTTCGAGGCGACCGAACAGGGAACCCACTCCATCAAGGTTTCCGGTCAGCCTGGCTGTGGCCTCGGAGCCGTGGTGGGCCCGGACGGCGCGCTGGCGAAGATCAAAGGCAGCAGCGCCACGGTGTCCGTGACCGTTGCGGACCACAATGAAGGCGACTACACGTACCGCGTGGACGTCACCTGCAAGTAACCACCCACCAGCGGCCCGGCGGGTTCAACCGTCGGGCCGCTGGCGTGCAACGGACCAAAAGCCTAGGGGACAGCCACCCCGAACGTGTCGCATTTGTTGATGTCACCTGTGGAATAGCCCTGGTAGAACCACTTTTGCCGCTGTTCACTGGAGCCGTGTGTCCAGGACTCGGGGGAGACCCTTCCGGTGGCTGCTTCCTGGATTCGGTCGTCGCCTACCGCGGAGGCTGCCGACAACGCGTCCTGCAGGTCCTGCTCCGTCAGGGGATCAAGGAACGGTTTCCCGGTGGCAGGATCGGGCTGGGTTGTCGCATGGCGGACCCACAGGCCGGCATAGCAATCAGCCTGGAGTTCCACACGGACCGCACCGGACTGCGGCCCTTGTGGATCCTGCTGTGCCTGGCCGAGTGTCCCCAGGATGTTCTGCACATGGTGGCCAAATTCGTGGGCCACCACATATTCCTGGGCGAGGGGCCCGCCTGAGGACCCGAAGCGGCTCACCAGTTCGTCGAAAAAGCCGGGGTCAAAGTAGGCGGTGGTGTCTGCCGGGCAATAGAACGGGCCGACGGCACTGGTGGCAGAGCCGCATCCGGTATTGGTCGCCTGGCTGAAGATGACGGTCTCCGGGCGGGGGTACTGCACGTTGTAGTCGGCAAGGTAGTCGGGCCAGAAGGCGTTGAGGCTGTTCACCGTGCCGAGGATGCGGCAGTCGAGCCGCTTGTCGGCGTCAGCGCCTGTCTTGCATTCCTGCACGCCACCAGTGCCTGCTCCACCCTCGACGGCGGGTGGTTGCCCGCCGCCGGTCAGGTCGCCGAGGATGTTCGGATTGACGCCCAGCAGTACCAGCAGCAGTGCCACGATGCCGCCGCCGATTCCGCCGCCGATCTTGGTTCCGCGGCCCAGGCCGCCGCCACGCCTGTCCTGTACCTGGGATGGGTCGAGCTGTGCGCCGTCGTTGAAACTCATACAGTCAGAATAGACGTCACTTTTGGTGACCGGTGCGGGACACTGCCGTAAAATCGGGTGGATGCCTTTCCTGGACAAACTTCACCTCTGGGCCGCTGAGCACCCGCACGACACCGCCGTCGTCGTGGGACGCCGGCGCCTCACCTGGGCACAGCTCCACCACGCTGCAACGGCCCGGCTCCATGATGCTGCCGCAACCACGATCCTCGCGGAGTCGAATTCAACAGGTTTCATCGAACGCTATGCTGCCGCAGTGGCGGGGGAGCGCCGTTGCGCCGTCCTGGATCCGCACTGGCCTTCGGCCATGATCGACGAGGTGTCGTCGCGGATCACACAGCCGGAGATTGCTGCCGTTGATGCATTAAGGGACGGCGATCCGGCCACCACGTTCCTGGTTGGCCTTACCTCCGGAACCACGTCCGTCCCCAAGGCTTTCACGCGCTCACGCCGCTCGTGGCAGATTTCCTTCGAAGCGTCCATCGAGTTTTTTGGGCTGATGCAGGATGACCGCACCCTGGCGCCGGGTCCTTTGTCGGCCTCGCTGAACCTCTACGCCTTGTCCGAATGCCTTTTCGCCGGGGCGTCCTTCCATACCCTGGAGAGTTTCGATGTGGGCGATGCCCATGCAGCCATCAGCCATGACGGCATCACGCGGCTGGTCGTGGCGCCCACCATGCTTCGCCTGTTGAGCGAGCGGGGCCTGGCCGGCGATGTGGATGCCTCCGGTATCCGCAGCATCATCTGTGCAGGCTCCAAACTCGATGGCCGGACTTTGGAGGCGGCGCGGCGCTGGGCACCCAACGCCGCGATCTTCGAGTATTACGGTGCCTCGGAGTTGAGCTTCGTCTCCGGCACCCGTTTGGCGGCAGGCGAGCCACTGGATCCCGGTGGCACAGGAATCGGACGCCCTTTCCCCGGCGTCGAGCTCAGCATCCTGGATGATGAAGGGAGACATGTTCCGGAGGGTGACCACGGCAACATCAGCGTTCGGAGCGGCATGGTGAGCGATGGCTATCTGTGGGGCGACGACGGTCACGCGCTGCGCTGCCTGGACGGCTGGTACACCGTGGGCGACCAAGGGTACGTGGACGACGGCGTCCTGCACATCCTGGGCCGCAAGTCGGACATGATCGTGACGTCGGGGAAGAACGTCTACCCTCACGAGGTTGAGCTGGCCCTTGGATCTGTTCCGGGCGTGGAGACTGCCGTCGCTGCCGGCGCCCCTGATGACATCCGCGGCCAGAGGGTCGTTGCAGGCGTCCTTCCCGCCTATGGTGCCGTGACCGCGACCCAACTCCGCACGGGCCTCGACGGCCTGCTCGCGAGGGACAAGTGGCCTTTGCAGTACTTCGTCCTGTCCGAGATCCCCATGACCGACCGGGGCAAGATCAGCCGCAAGGTGATGTTGGACTGGATCAAGAACCACGACCCACGGGCACAAATCCTTGGGTAGCCTTCCTGGCGACGCCTCCGGGGTGGACGAGTCCCGGCAGCCGGTCATCATCGCAGCACTCCGGTCGCCGATCTGCCGCGCCAACGGACAAGTGAAGCACCTTGGTGCCCATGACCTTCTGGCTCCGGTCCTGGCTGCCCTGCTGCGTGAAGCGCACCTCCATCCGGAGGAAGTGGACGATGTCATTATGGGCAACGCCGTGGGCGGGGGAGGCAACGTGGCCCGCTATGCCGCGCTCCAGGCGGGGATGCCAGTATCGGTCCCGGGAGTCACCGTGGACCGACAGTGCGGATCGGGCTTGGACGCCATAGCACTGGCTTCGCGAATGGTCGGGGCCGGTGGCGATCCTGTTTACCTGGCTGGCGGCGTGGAAAGCATCAGTACCGCCCCGGCCAGGGCCCGCAGGAACGACGACGGCGGGCTGGACTTCTACAGTCGGGCGACCTTCGTACCGCCCGGCTTTGGCGACCCGGACATGGGTGTGGCCGCCGAGAACGTGGCGCGCTCTTTCGGTGTCGGCAGGGAACGCCAGGATGCGTTCGCCCTGCGCAGCCACCAGCGGGCCTTGGCGGCTGCCGCTGCCGGGACGTTCTCCGCGGAGATCGTCCCCCTGGATACCGGGGGCGGAATCGTGTCCGGGGACGATGGTCCGCGTCCGTCGCTCAAAGCTGCACTCATGGAGCGGTTTCCTCCCGCTTTCGTCACCGGGGGAACTGTCACCGCAGGAAACTCGTGCTTCGACGCGGACGCAGCTTCCGCCGTCGTTATTACCTCCCTGGCGCGCGCCCGCTCACTGGGGGCCAAGGACGGCCTGTTGGTGCGGGGTTGCGACACCGCAGGTGTTGACCCGGAACTTTTGGGGATCGGGGCGGCCTACGCCGCCGCCCGGTTGCTCACAGAGCATGGCCTGGAGCCCGCACTGGTGGACCTGGTCGAATTCAACGAGGCGTTCGCCTCCCAGACCATCGCCTGCCTGGAACATCTTGGGATCGACCCTTCGCTCGCCAACCGTGACGGCGGGGCCCTGGCTCTTGGACACGCCTATGGCGCTTCCGGTGCCGTGCTGGTCACGAGGCTGCTGGCCCAGTCGCGGGTCCGCTACAAGGAAGCCGGAGCCACGCCGCTGTCGCTGGCCATGATCAGCATTGCCGGGGGCATGGGTACCGCCGCCCTCCTGCAGTATGTGAGGCTCTAGACTACTCGTCGCTGTCCCCGGCCTCGCCCAGGCCCCTTGCTGCCAGCGCGTCACCGGTTTGCCGGGCGTAGGCCACCGTGGTGATGAAGACCGGAAGAACCAGTGCCCGGGGATTGCGTTCCAGCCCCCGAGCGCGGGCGGCATCACGGACATCCGAGAAGGCGCCTGCAATGAAGGGAATGCTCCGGAGCATGATCGCGATCGTCAACGCGAAACGCTCGGGGTCGGCGCCCCAGCGACGGAAAGGCCTGGCCAGTGACACCACCCCGTCCAGGAGCTTCTGAACGGGAGTCGTTGCTGTCAGGACCGATGCTGCGACCACACAAACAAGGACGTTCACAACGATTCGCGCAGCAATGGGACCGCCCAGCTGCCACCACTGGAACAGCCCTATCGCCGCCAGAATTGGTGCCACCGTCCGGATGACCCGCCACAGGCGGCTGAGGCCGGCTCCTGTCAGCAGGAACAAAGCGCACATCAGGCAGAAGACAACCAGGGACACCACCCAGTCAACAATCAGGAATGACGCGGTGCCGCAGGCAGCCACCAGCAGGAACTTCGCCCACAGCGGGGTACGGTGGACGAAGGAATCGCCCCTGACATAGTCCGCGATAAGTACGGCCTTGCCCCTCATGACTGCACTTCCGCTGCGCACAGCTCCCGGTAGCAGGCAATACCGTCGCGGGCGGCCCCGTCGAACAGGATCCGGCCGGCGTCCACCACCAGGACCCGGTCCATGTCGGCTGCGAGTTCAAGGTCGTGGGTCGACATGATGACCTGCTGATCCAACCCCGCCACTGAGCGCCTGAGCAGCTCGCGGTTGCGGAGATCCAACAGTGTGGACGGTTCGTCAAGGACCAGCACTTTCGGGTCGACGGCGAGCACCGCCGCCAACGCCAACAATTGGCGCTCGCCCCCGGAAAGCTCGTAGATGCTCTGGTCCGCAAGCCGCAGCAGACCGAACCTGTCGAGTACAGACTCGGCCCGCACGGCACGTTCGCGGCCGTTCTTCACGGAGCGCCGCAGGGACAATTCAACGTCCTCGCGCCCGGTCGGCATGACCAGTTGGGACAGAGGGTCCGTAAAGACAAAGCCAACGTTGCTGCGAACCTTCCGGACCGCTGTAACGGTGTCTTCACCGTGGACCAGCACTTTGCCCTCGGTAGGCTCCACCAGCCCGTTGATGAGCCGCAGCACGGTCGACTTCCCCGAGCCGTTGGCGCCTATGACCCCGATGCGTTGCTCGGTCAGGTCGAGGGAGACATCCTGCAGGAGCGTCTTGGGGGCATCCGTGCCATCAACGGTTACCCGCACCGTGACAGCGTCGAAGCTGATGGAATCCATAAGGTGGCAGCCTACTTGACCCGCCGGACCAGCAGGTCCGGGAACGCCTTGTGAAGGGCGATCGCGATGACTACAGCCAGGATGTTCTTGAGGATGTCACCCGGGTAGAAGGGCAAATCGGCAAGGAATGCTTTGGTGAGGTCAAGTTTGGCGTTCACCATCATGCCCAGGACACCCAGCCCGTGGATAACGACGATGCTGCTGGCCATGGTCGCCGCAAAAAGCAGGAGAGCCCGGTTCTTCCGGGATTTCCGGATAATCCATGCGGCAAGAAAACCGGTAGCTGCAGCCGCAATGGGGAACGCGATGATGTAACCGGCGGAAGGTGTGGCGAGGATCCCCAGCCCGCTGCGCCCGCCACTGAAGATCGGCAGACCTGCCAGGCCCAGGAGTACATAGAGTCCGACGGCGGCGAACCCCCTTCCGGGACCGAGCACCAAGCCGCTGAGCATCACGGTGAGGGTCACCAGCGTGATCGGCACGCCCAGGGCACCCACCGGAATGCCCGGAACAATAGAAGATGCGGCGACGAGCGCCGCAAAAACGGCGATCAGGCCGAGGTCGGTGGCGGTCCAGCGTTTGCGGGGTGCAGTGCGCTGTGCCGAAGCGGAAGTGGTCTGGCTCACGGGAAGTCCTCTCAGGAAAAGCTGGGTGCTGTGATGCGGTGTTCCCCCTGGAATTCGAGAATACGCAGGCCCCGGTACGCCGTTTTTGGAGCCTCTCCACAAACGGATCGCGGGTTCCTTGGTGGGGGGCCCACGAGCGCGGCCGCGGGCACCGGTTCGGCGGCTCCCCGGGCTGCCGGTAGACTTGGACAGGCCGTTCCCACGGCTTCTCCGCAGCGCCCCCAATATATTCCGGACGTTGCCGGCTCTTCCTTCGAAAGGCATCACCCGAATTGATTACCGTCCAGGACCTCGAACTCCGTGCCGGCGCCCGCCTGCTGATGGATCAGGTTAACTTCCGGGTGGACAAGGGCGACAAAATTGGGCTGGTAGGCCGCAACGGCGCTGGAAAGACCACTCTGACACGGGTCCTCGCCGGAGAAGGGCTTCCCGCGGGCGGAAAGGTAACCCGCAGCGGACAGATCGGCTACCTTCCCCAGGATCCCCGCACGCCGGACATGGAGCAGCTGGCCCGGGACCGTATCCTGTCAGCCCGCGGCCTGGACGTTGTGGTCGGCAAGCTGAAGAAGGCTCAGGCCGAGATGTCCAGTGGTGACGAGTCCGTGCAGCGCAAGGCCATGAACCGATACGACCGGCTTGAGGCCGAGTTCCTTGCCGGTGGTGGCTACGCTGCCGAGGCAGAGGCAGCAGCCATCTCCTCCAATCTGGCTCTGCCGGAACGCATCCTTAACCAGCCACTGAAGACGCTCTCGGGCGGCCAGCGTCGCCGCGTGGAACTGGCCCGCATCCTGTACTCGTCAGCTGAAACACTCCTGCTTGACGAGCCCACCAACCACCTCGATGCCGACTCGATCGCCTGGCTGAGGGACTTCCTCAAGAACCACCAGGGCGGCCTGATCGTCATCAGCCACGACGTCGAACTGCTCGAAGCGACAGTCAACAAGGTGTACCACCTCGATGCCAACCGTGCGCAGATCGACTACTACAACATGGGGTGGAAGCGCTACCTGCTGCAGCGCGAAACTGATGAGCGTGCACGCCGGCGCGAGCGTGCCAATGCAGAGAAGAAGGCGCAGGTCCTCATGGACCAGGCCAACAAGATGCGGGCCAAGGCCACCAAGGCCGTGGCCGCCCAGAACATGGCCAAGCGTGCCGAGAGGCTGCTGGGCGGACTTGAGGCTGTCCGCGAGAATGACCGCGTGGCCGCTTTGCGGTTCCCCGAGCCCTCACCCTGCGGCAAGACTCCCTTGACCGCAGAAGGACTGAGCAAGTCATACGGTTCGCTGGAAATCTTCACCGACGTCGACTTGGCCATCGACCGTGGTTCCCGGGTGGTCATCCTCGGCCTCAACGGCGCAGGCAAGACCACCCTCTTGCGAATGCTTGCCGGCGTCGACGCCCCGGACACCGGGGAGATTGTGCCCGGACACGGCCTCAAAGTGGGCTACTACGCCCAGGAGCACGAGACGCTGGACCACGACCGGACCGTCCTGGAAAACATGCGCTCTTCCGCACCCGACATGAAGGACTCGGAGGTACGGGGCATCCTCGGTTCGTTCCTCTTCTCCGGCGACGACGTCGACAAACCCGCAGGCGTCCTCTCCGGTGGCGAGAAGACCAGGCTCGCTTTGGCCACGATCGTCGCTTCAAGCGCCAACGTGCTTCTCCTCGATGAACCCACCAACAACCTCGATCCCGCCAGCCGCGCGGAGATCCTCGGCGCCCTGAAGAATTACGCGGGCGCCGTGGTCATGGTCAGCCACGACGAAGGCGCGGTGGCAGCGCTGAACCCGGAGCGCGTGGTGCTGCTTCCGGATGGCGTGGAGGACCTTTGGAACGAGGACTACCTGGACCTGATCACCCTCGCGTGATGAAGCTACCGTACGCGGAGTTCTTCAGCTGCCGTGATGCGGAGCAGCTCCCCATAGGTGATGGAGAACATCGAATTGTGGTCGCCGGCTCCGGCCCACAGCAAGGGGTGCCGTTTCAAGGAATCGTCCAGGATGGTGCGGATTTTGTGGGGGTGGCCGACCGGCGCTACGCCCCCTACTTCCTGGCCTGTGTGCTCCACAACGAACTCAGCTGTGGCTCGGCGGACCTTGCCCAGGCCGAGCTGCCGTGAGACAAGGCCGGTGTCCACCTTTGCAGCACCACTGGCCAGAATCAGCAGCGGAGCACCGCCCACCTCAAAAACCAGGCTGTTGGTGACGGCGGCGACGTCGCACCCGAGGACTGCCGCGGCAGCCGCTGCTGTCGGTACTTTCTCCTGGAAGATGCGGACGGTATCGCCGGCACCGGAGGCTGTCAGCGCCGCTTTGACAGAGAGGACTGCGGGCATGGTTTCAGTAGCCTTGGGCATCCAGGATTGCGTCTTCCTCTTCTTCGGATGTGCGGCGCTTACTCTTGCGTGGCGCAGGTGCACGGCGCTTGGTTGAACCCGCTGCCGCTATGGTTGTGTCGTCTTCCTCGTCCTCGGCATCGATGGCTGCGTTGCGCGCCTGTTGTCGGGCGGCATACCCAAAACCAACAAACATCAGCACGCCGAAAGCGAACCACTGCAGCGAGTACGACAAGTGGGTGCCTTCCTCCGTGGCCGGTTTCGGGAACGGAGCAGGCATCGGCTGGACGGCAGGTGTTTCGCTGGCCAGCTGTCCGTAAGCCCCGGTGGCAACCGGATATGGCAGTTCTTCCGCAAATCCGGGAAGGTCGATGGACGCCAACTGCCCCTCCACTGCGCCACGGTCGAGCCGGGGTTCCGACGGCTTGAGGCGGGCCACGATGGTGACCTCTCCAGCAGGCGGCGACGGCACGACGTCGGGCCTTCCCGGGGTGTTGTTGCCAATCGGGAGCCAGCCACGGTCGATCACTACAGCTTCCCCGGTGGTCATTCGGAAGGGAACCACCACGTCGTAACCCGGCTGGCCGTTCAATGGACGGTTTCGGACCACGCGCTGCCCATCGGGATCGTACGTGCCCCGCATTTCAACCTGCGTCCACTCGCGTTCGGGATCCAAGTGGGTGAATTGGTCCTTGACCTGCGGGAACGGCACCGGCGTGGCGGAGTAATTACTGACCACACGGTTGATCTCGGCCAGCGTTTCAGCCCTGCGGTCCATTTGCCAACGCCCCAGGAACACACAGGCCGTGGCAAAGATGACGGCCAGCACGAAATAACCCAGCCACTTGCTGGAGAACAGGAAACGGTACATTCAGTGCGCCCCGCCTACGGTGGTGGCGTCACTGGCCTCAAACGGCAGGGTTTCCTTCCACAGGCCGCGGGTTTGCAGGTATTCTTCGAGCCATTCCCGGTGTTCTGCGCACGACAACCACACCTTTCGCCGATCCGGAGTGTGGATCCTGGGGTTGTTCCACAGCAGTTGCCAGCGTGCGGCTTCGCGGCAGCCTTTCCGGGAGCAGATGTCCGGCCCCGGGGCCTGTTCTGCCTGGCCGCCCGGTCCGGAGCTGCCCAAGGTGAAGATGTTCATGAAGCCGCCCGTTCGTCGCCGGGTTCCCCGGCCTTCGGTGGTGGTTGGTGGGTGTCTGCCTGAGGGGTGGCGGGCTCGTCGTCCACCAATTCTCCTTGGAGGACCGTGACCTCTTCCTCGGCCGGAGGCTCTTCCGCCTCGCGGTCGGAGCCTTCGATTTCGGCGACCGGGACGTAGTCCAGCAGTGACTCACTGTGGTCCTCCGCTTTATCACTGCCGTTGGCTATGACCACCGCTACCCAGGGGAGGAAGACGGCCCCGGCCACAGCGATGATTTTGAACCAGCCGTCAACGACGAAGATCAGGACAATGCACACCATGCGGATGCCCATGGCCACCGCATACTTGATCATGCGCTCCCGCATGTCCTCCGAGTGGGCGGCCGCAGCATCGGTGATGCTATGGATTTCCGCATCGCCGGAAACGGCGTCCGGATCCCCGGGCACCTGCTGCAAGGGACTGTTCTTTCGTGTCACAGCTGAATCATCACGCTCCAAAGGCTTCTTCCAATTCTCTCACCAAGGTGGTAGCCGCCAAAACCGGCCGGAGCCGGCTACCCGCGGGTCGGCCGGCAACACCGCTAAGATCGAGGCAGGAAAATCCCTTTCTCGTCCCAGCGGCACAGCCATGCCGCAGAACCTGGAGCGTAAGCATGTCTGAAACAGCACCCACCGGCCGCAGCGTCCTGATCACCGGCGGAAACCGCGGCATCGGCCTCGCCATCGCGGAGTCCTTCCTCGCCAACGGCGACAAGGTGGCTGTGACCTACCGGAGCGAGTCGACGCTGCCGGAGGGTGTCCTCGGTGTCAAGGCCGATGTCACCGACGAAGCCTCCATTGACGCGGCCTTCAAAGTGGTCGAGGAAGCGCACGGTCCCGTGGAAGTCCTGGTGGCCAACGCCGGCATCACCAAGGACACGCTCCTGCTCCGGATGAGCGAAGACGACTTCACGTCCGTGCTGGACACGAACCTGACGGGCGCTTTCCGCGTCATCAAGCGCGCCTCCAAGGGCATGATCCGCCTCCGGAAAGGCCGCGTAGTCCTCATCTCCTCCGTTTCCGGCCTGTACGGTGCTCCGGGCCAGATCAACTACTCCGCTTCCAAGGCCGGCATGGTGGGCATCGCCCGGTCTCTGACCCGCGAACTCGGCAGCCGCGGAATTACGGCCAATGTGGTCGCTCCAGGTTTCATCAACACGGACATGACAGCCGAGCTGCCGGAGGAAACCCAGAAGTCCTACCTGGCCAATGTTCCGGCCGGACGCTTTGCCGAGGCTTCTGAAGTTGCCAATGTCGTGCGGTGGGTGGCCAGCGATGAAGCTGCGTACATCTCCGGTGCCGTGATCCCTGTGGACGGCGGCCTGGGAATGGGCCACTAGGCCCTGGTTCTTGCTTGACCCGTCACATTTTGTAGACGGGCAACAACCGCTTTCGTCGGATGCGCTGGCATGATGGAAGCCAGGCCTTCAGTTTTTTGGATGATTTAAACAAGAGGAGCAGAATGGGAACGCTGGATAACAAGACGGCGATCGTCACGGGGTCGTCCCGCGGGATCGGTGCCGAGGTCGCCAAGATCCTGGCAGGTGAGGGTGCCGCCGTCGTCGTTAATTACCGCCAGAAGGCCCCCCGGGCCAACAAGGTTGTTTCCGAAATCCAGGCTGCCGGCGGACGCGCAGTAGCCGTGGGCGCCGATTTGACCACCGAGGAGGGTGTCCACACCCTCGCCAGCACTGCGATGGAGGAATTCGGATCCCTCGACGTTCTGGTGCTGAATGCCTCGGGTGGCATGGAGTCCGGCATGGAAGAGGGGTACGCCCTCAAGCTCAACCGCGACGCCCAGATCAACATGCTCAACGCGGCCGTGCCGGTGATGCAGGAAGGCTCCCGCGTCGTTTTCGTGACCAGCCACCAGGCGCACTTCATTGACTCCGTGGCCACCATGCCTGAGTACGAGCCTGTGGCCAGGAGCAAGCGCGCAGGCGAGGACGCACTCCGTGCCCTCCTTCCCAACCTCGCGGATAAGGGTATTTCGCTGGTGGTGGTGTCAGGCGACATGATCGAGGGCACGGTCACCGCAACCCTGCTTGACCGGTCCAACCCCGGGGCCATCGAAGCCCGCCGGGCTGAAGCGGGCAAGTTGTACTCGGTAGAGGAGTTCGCCGCCGAGGTGGCCAAGATGGTCACTGCGGACGTTGAGTCCGGTCACACCGAATACGTAGGTGGCGCCGACTACTTCGGCAAGGCCGGGCAGTAGCCCACCACCAAACTCACAACGGTCCGGGACTTGGGTCCCGGGCCGTTTTTGTATCCCTTCGTAGTTGGATGACATTTCCATAAAGTTATTCTTTTTCACGTCATAAAATATCGAAAGTTGTTTTGAAGAAAGCGATTTGGCAAGATCCTTCTTTTTCTGGTTGACTCAGGAAGTCGCCCATGCCACCGCTTGAAATGGATGGTCCGGCGGTAATTCATGAGTTGCGGACCCAATGCGGGAAAGCATTACTGTGAACCAGGAGCTTCTTTGGACCTGCTATTGCACGCTGATGACATTCACGCATCCTACGATCAACGCCGGATTCTCAAAGGAGTCGGTTTTTCGCTGCATAGAGGTGAAATCCTGGGACTTATCGGGACCAATGGAGCCGGCAAAAGCACGCTGATGGGCGTACTCGCCGGTTCCCATCAACACAGCAGCGGACGGATGACCCTGGCAGGGGAGGTCTATGGTCCCGATACCATCGATGAAGCCCAAGCCTGCGGCGTTGGCCTCATACCGCAGAACTTCAGGCTCAATCCGGAACTCACTGTCGCGGAAGCTATTTTCCGCGGAACTTTCCAGGGTGCCAAGCCTCATGCCGACCTTCGCGGGCAAGCCAGTGCCCTCCTGGCGGACGTTGGCGTAGACCTGGATCCCGACACAAAAGTCGGCGGACTGATACGAGCTGAACAGACGCTCGTGGAAGTACTGAGAATGGTCGCCGAAGAGGCACAGCTGGTGATCATGGACGAGGTCGCTGCCTCGCTGCCGGACCACGACGTTGCCGTGCTGCATAAGGTCCTTCGCATGCTCATCAGCCAAGGCCGGGCCATTATTTACATCACGCACCGGCTGGACGAGGTACGGTCAATAGCCCACCGCATCGCCGTCCTGCGTGACGGCAGGGTCCACAGGGTCCTGGACGCGAGCCAGACGAATGAAGACGAACTGGCCTTCCTGCTGCTGCAGGAAAAGCCCGAGGGCAATTCACGCCCTGGAGAACCGGCAGCGGGGGACGAGGCGCTCAGGGTGGCCAATCTTCGAGTGGGTGACCGGGTACGGGATGTGACGTTCAGCGTTGCAAAAGGCGAGATCTTCGGGTTGGTGGGTACCCATCGGTCCGGAATCTACGCCCTGGTGGAGGCTCTTGTCGGCCTGCACCCCAGCACTTCCGGACGCATCTTCGTACGTGGCGTGGAAGCCGCGATCCGCAATCATCAGGATGCCCGCGATCTCGGGATCGGCTTCCTCTCCGACACCACGGACAACTTCGCACCGGAGACCAGCAGCATCGTCGACGGACTGCATCACGCAGCAGATCCGGCGGCCGTCAGCCTGCAGGATGAAGTGATGCAACTGCGGGGCGTGATCGAGCTTGTTCGGCGGATGCGGATCAACACCACCAATATCCACTGCACCATGGCCACGTTGTCCGGGGGCGACCGGCAGAAGGTCCAGTTGGCCAAATGGATGACCACTGATTGCGACATCCTGGTGCTGAGCCACCCCAGCCGTGGAATCGACATCGGGGCCAAGGAAATCGTCTACAGGATGCTCCATGAACTCACCCAGACCGGTGTTGCGGTCATCCTCTTGTCATCGGACCTGTCCGAGCTCGTCGGTTGGTGCCACCGTATCGGTGTCATGCGCGACGGTGAGCTGGTTTCCATCGAAGCGAATGCCAATACCAATGAGGATGTCCTGGTGCATCACATGCTCGGCGACAAATTTCAGGAACCACGCGGGGAGGCCCGCCGGCTCAAGGGGCAACCAACGTAAAACCTGCCCAACTGAAAAGGGGGTGCCCGCTTCATGCGGGCACCCCCTTTGGCTGTTCGGCTGGTGTCAGATGGTGATCCCCTTGGCGAGGTTCTTGAGCTTGTGCCGGGCCAGTGCCAGGTTGGCGTAGGTCCTGTCCAGGACAAGGTAGACAAAGAGGCCCTTTGAACCTGCCGAGTTCAGCACGTTAATGAGGTGGTACTGCGTATCCAGGGTGATCAGCACGTCCTCGATATCACTGTTCAATCCCAGCTCTGCCATAGTCCGGAGCTTGGCGCTGACAACATTCGAGTTGCCGGCAGCCGCTACGCCCAGGTCGAAGCCCGGACTTCCTCCCTGGGCCAGGGCCATGCCACTCGTGTAGTCCACGATGGCTGCGCCGGTAGCGCCTTCGATGGACAGGAGCTGTTTGACCGCTTCATCAAGAGAACTCATGATGTCTTCTTCCTTTTCATGATGGTCAGTGACGGTAATAGTCATTGATTCGCGGCCGATGGTGGTATCCACCCCCGGTTCGGACACTGCTCCGTGGTCAACACTGAGTAATTGCTGGAGTGAGCTGGGTAGCGCATCCTGGTATTCCGACGGGTTTTCATCCGGCGCAGGAACCTCGGATCGTTTCCACCATTTCCACGAACGCTCGGAAATGCTCACTTTTGACCTTGCACCTTTACAGTCGACTGCCACGTACCAAAGAACGAACCGTTGGGGGAATCACTGCAGGACACGCAGGATCATCGGCCAGTTACATAGTTAAGTGGCTGCAAACCCAATTCATGACGGAGTTTGATCGACCTATTCAGGCTCAGACGTTCGCGATATGGCGCACTGCGTCCAGGTACGGCATGTTGATGGCGGCGTCAGCAACTTCACGCACTGCTGGTTTCGCGTTGAACGCTACTCCGATTCCGGCCGCACCCAGCATGTCGAGGTCATTGGCGCCGTCGCCGACTGCGATCGTGTGGTCGAGGTCGATTCCTTCGGCCGCTGCCCATTCCCTGAGGTACTTTTCCTTGGCCGCCCGGTCGATGACCGCACCGAGCACCTTGCCTGTCAGCGCGCCGTCGACGATTTCCAGTTCGTTGGCAATCCAATAGTCCAGGCCCAGCTCTTCGGCGATCGGCCCCAGGATCTGGTTGAACCCGCCGGATACGACCGCCACTACGTGACCTGCGGCCTTGAACGCGGCCACGAGTTCTGCCGCGCCAAGGCTGAGGCGCACTTCCTGGCGTACGGAGTCGACGACGGCGGCCGGGAGGCCTGCGAGGACGGCGACCCGCGCGTGGAGGCTTTGGGCGAAGTCCAGTTCCCCTCGCATTGCTGCCTCGGTGACGGCTGCGACTTCTTCCCGTTTGCCCGCATAGGCGGCCAGCAGCTCAATGACTTCCTGTTGGATGAGCGTTGAATCGACGTCCATGATGAGGAGTTTGCGGGGAGCCTGCCGAAGGGCTTCTGGGACGATCGCGGTATCAACACCGGGAAGGCCGGCAGCAGCGATGGTGCGGCGCAGGGAGGCCAGGTCCTCCGCCGTCAGGGCAGCGGCGGCGAGCTGCGCGGTGTGGACTCCAAAACGGTCATCTCCGGAGTGTGATTCCGATGACACTGAGACGCCGGAGCCGGCCAGTACCTTGCGCAGATCTTCAAGGGATCCAGGGGACAAATTCACGCCATAGCTGACCGCAGCCACATTCGAAGTCATGGCGTCAATCCTATCGAGGCGGTTACCTGCACCCGAATCTGTTTCGCTGTGTCGACAGGCCGCGGCGCCGGTTATCAGTCACGTTCAGTTTTGTCCTAGTGTCTACTGCTATGAGTGATGTTCTGGAATTGGCTTCCGTCAGCGTTGTCCGAGGCAAGAAGACCCTGCTGGACAAGGTCGACTGGCAGGTCAATGAAGGCGAACGCTGGGTGATTCTTGGCCCTAACGGCGCCGGCAAGACCACACTTCTCCAGATCGCTGCCGCACGGCTGCACCCCTCCAGCGGCACAGCAGGAATCCTCGACGAGGTCCTTGGCAGGGTGGATGTCTTCGAACTTCGTCCGCGCATCGGCCTGTCTTCGGCAGCCCTGGCCAACCAGATCCCCGAACACGAGAACGTCCTCAACGTGGTTGTCACAGCTGCTTACGGCGTCACCGGCCGTTGGCGCGAGGGCTACGAGCGCGACGACGAACGCCGGGCTTTTGGTCTGCTGAACGAATGGGGGATGGGTCCGCTTCTCAACCGGACCTTCGCCACACTGTCCGAAGGTGAGCGCAAGCGGGTACAGATTGCCCGCGCCCTCATGACGGACCCCGAGCTCCTTCTCCTGGACGAACCGGCTGCCGGTTTGGACCTCGGAGGGCGCGAGGAACTGGTGCACAAACTGGGTGAACTCGCCAGTGATGAAGCAGCACCGGCCATGGTATTGGTGACGCACCACCTTGAAGAGGTGCCACCGGGATTCACGCACGCCATGCTGCTTCGGGAAGGCGAAGTGGTGGCCGCAGGGCCCATCAAGGAAGTGCTCACGGACGAACACCTCAGCACCACCTTCGGACTTTCCCTCGATGTCACCGAGAACGGTGGCCGGTACACGGCCACTGCCCGCCGCTAGGTACGGTCGAGCGTATTAACTGTGGAGATTCTTAGCAGCATCCTGGTCTTTTTCGCCGGACTCTGGGCAGGCACCATCAATGCCGTCGTCGGTTCCGGCACCCTGGTCACTTTCCCGGTCCTCATCGCCCTGGGCGTCGCACCTGTGGTGGCCTCCATGAGCAATGCGATGGGGCTGGTTGCCGGCACGGCCGCCGGCGCCTGGGGCTACCGGCGTGAACTTGCCGGCCGGGGCAGGCAGCTCATGAAGTTGATGCCCGCGTCCTTGTTGGGCGGCATCACGGGTGCCTGGCTGCTCCTGCACCTGCCGGAGCGGGTCTTCGCGTACGTTGCACCCGTGCTGTTGGTTGCAGCGCTTCTGATGGTCCTCTTCCAGCCGAAGCTTCAAGCCTGGATCCGGAACCGCGAACAGAATCCGGAACATGCCCTCAAAGACAAGAGCCACGGAATCCTCCTGGTGGTCCTCATTTTCCTCGCCGGCATCTACGGCGGCTACTTCGTGGCTGCCCAGGGAATCCTGCTGGTAGGTATCCTCGGGGTGTTCCTGTCAGGAACCATGCAGAACGCGAACGCCATGAAGAACATCCTGACGTTGACGGTGAACATGGTTGCCGCAGTCTCCTACCTGATCTTCGCCTTCGACCGGATCAACTGGCTCGTGGTTCTGCTCATCGCCGTCAGCTCCACCATTGGCGGACTGGTTGGCTCCAAAGTGGGCCGCAAGCTCTCACCCAAGGTCCTCCGCGGTGTCATTTTCACGCTGGGCATCGTGGCCTTGGGCTTCATGATCGCCAACCTCCTGAAGTGACGGGTCGGCGATGACCCTCCACTACCTTGAATCTGGCGACGACCCCCGGGTTTCGGACTACACCAAACTGACTGATGTGCACCTGCGCAAGCTGCGCGAGCCGGAGGAAGGCATGTACATCGCCGAGTCCTCGCGCGTACTGCGCAGGGCCCTTGCGGCAGGCCACACGCCCCGGTCCTTCTTCCTCGCAGAGAAATGGCTCGAGGATCTCAAGGATGTCTTCGAGGCCTGGCCCGACGTTCCGGTTTTCATCGGCAAGGCGTCACTGCTGGAGGAGATCACCGGCTTCCACCTTCACCGGGGAGCCATGGCTGCCATGCACCGGCCCACCCCGGTCCCGCTGACGGAGTTGCTCGCCGGGGCTCAGCGCGTTGCAGTCCCGGAAGACATCGTGGACCACACCAGGGTGAATGGCCTGAAAATGCAGGGGGCGGGCAACACCCGGCCACCGGGACGATCGAGGATCGCGGTCCTTGAGAACCTTACCGATCACACGAACGTCGGCGCGGTTTTCCGCAGCGCCGCAGCCATCGGCGTCGATGCTGTACTGGTCTCGCCCCAGTGCGCCGACCCGCTGTACCGGCGCTCGATCCGCGTATCGATGGGCACCGTGTTCCAGGTGCCGTGGACCCGGATCGAATCGTGGCCTGGCGACCTCGAGGTCCTTAAGGAAGCTGGCTACTTCGTGGCCGGCATGTCTCTCGGCGAAGGTGCCATCACTCTTGACGAGTTGGTCGCCCAGGACTATCAAAACCTCGCGCTGGTCTTCGGCACCGAGGGCGACGGGTTGAAGCCCGAAACCGATCAGGTGCTCGACGCGCGTGTGACGATTCCGATGATGAACGGCGTGGATTCGCTTAATGTCGCGGCGTCCTCCGCTGTGGCTTTCTACGCGACCCGGTAGCCGGAAGCTTCGGATTCGGTTGGCTAGGGTTCCAATTCCGAGGCGATGAGGCGGGGGAGATTGGA
The DNA here is from genome assembly GCF_052156435.1 of Paenarthrobacter sp. NCHU4564. Taxonomy (NCBI): domain Bacteria; kingdom Bacillati; phylum Actinomycetota; class Actinomycetes; order Micrococcales; family Micrococcaceae; genus Paenarthrobacter; species Paenarthrobacter sp. NCHU4564. Next base: position 82,438 of record NZ_JBQLIS010000001.1, on the reverse strand, counting down.
GAGCGCTGCGGCCGCATGGGCCCGGCTGCGTTCGCGGGCCCCGGGGATGCGAGGGTCCCCGGCATAACGCTCCAGCTCGGCGAAAGGATACAGCCGGCTCGTGCGCGACCAGGAGGACACGGCCGGATGCTGGGCGCGTGCCCGGGCGTTCGCCATCAGCGCGGCGTAAGCGATGAGGAAGTCGACATTCCGATCCCAGAGGTGCAGCGGGGGGCACAGCTTGTTCTTCTGGTCGTCGTCGTGGAGTTCGGCTTCGACGACGCCAAGCATCGCGTACTGGAACGAGACGGTGCCCCAGAACATCGGCTGAAGCGTGATGCGGCCAGGTTCGAAGATCGGACGAAGCGGCGGCCGGGCGAGTCCCGACGCAGCGCAGTGGAGGTGCAGTGTGTCGGGTGTCGTGGGGATGACACCGTCGTCGAGGATGATGCGGTCACGCTCCACACTGCGCACGTGGCCGAGGCGGACGACATCCTCGATTCGCCGGAGGAGAGCGATCTCGGCTTCTGAGACAATTGCTCCGTGGAACATCGTGGGTGGCACGGAGGGATCAACCCGCAGCAGGATTCCCTGTTCGTCGAGCCGTGCAAAGAGATCCTCAACCGTGGTCGCCTGGGCCATGGCCTCGATCTGTGCGGCGTTTGCGACGTACTGCTCCACTACCTGGTCGTGCGGCTGCAGGTAGCGTCGATTCGGCCACCAGCCCTCGCGCGGTTTGATCCACGTGATGTCTGCGGGATCCACACCCCGCTCGAGAAGCCACACACACGTGTCGAGGGCGGTCTTTCCCGATCCGATGACGGTGAAGCGTCCGGCCGGATGGGCGAGTCGGGCGAGCCCACCGGTGGGGATGCAGCGGACTCCCTCGGCCACGGCGAACGGCGGTGCGGAGGTAGCGGGAATGCGGCCCTCAAGATACCTGGCATCCACCACGCGGCGGCGCACGGTGACGGGCACGGTGCGGCCGTTCAGGCGGGAGACCACCAGCCCTTCGTCAAGGAACTCGCTCCCGGGCAGGTAGGTCACACGACCGGTCGGCAGGAAAACCCTCCTCATCGCCTCTTCGAAATGCGCGCAGATCTCGCTGGGGCCAGCCAACTCGTACATGCCTGCGTTCGTGCCGGTGACGTCGCGCCTGTCGGATCCGAAGGGCACGGATTCGACGCCGTAGAGGTTCGCGGGCTGGTGCAGCCGAACGAACGGATATGCATCCTGCCAATGTCCCCCGGGCGCGTGCCGGCTATCGACGATCGCCACCGTGGCGTCGGAGTGCGCGAGGATCCGGTCGGTGAAGGCCATCCCCGCTGTCCCGGCGCCGACCACCAGGTAGTCGGCCTCGATGCTCCCGCGCATGCACTCACAGTAGACCCGGCCGTCTGCGCAGGGGAATCCCCCGGTTCGCCGGTAGGGTCGGCCGCCGCGAAGCCTGGGGCTGGTGTGTGCCGGGTTCGTGCCTGCGCCCGGTATCCGGTATGATTGCTTGTTGGTCCGCCCGCTGGAATCCTTGGATGACAGCAAGCCGGACCACCTCCATTCATACCTGGCAGCTGGCAAAATCCAGTTGCGCGAACAAAGGTCCAATTATGAAGTCTGATATCCACCCGAAGTACGAAGCTGTTGTTTTCAACGACCTGGCTTCCGGCGTCAAGTTCCTGACCAAGTCCACCGTGTCTTCTTCCAAGACCATCGAGTGGGAAGACGGCAACACCTACCCGGTCATCGACGTCGAAATCTCCTCGGAGTCCCACCCGTTCTACACGGGCAAGCAGCGCATCATGGACTCCGCTGGCCGCGTCGAGCGCTTCAACGCTCGCTTCAAGGGCTTCGGCGGCAAGAAGTAACCCACTTCACCCCAAGTCTTTTGGAAGGCCCGCATCACCGTTTTACGGCGATGCGGGCCTTTGCGTTTTCGGGCAAGATGGAGCCCATGACTTCCCACCCGGCCCAGGAAACGCACGACGACGGCACGCACCTTCACGGGGAATACAAAGTTCCGGGCGGCAAACTTGTAGTGGTTGACCTGGAGGTCAACGACGGAGCCTTCGCCGACGTCTCTGTCAGCGGTGATTTCTTCCTGGAACCCGATGAAGCCTTGCTGGACATCAACGCTGCGCTGACTGGCCTGCCGGTGTCTTCATCCGCTGCCGACATTGCCGCAGCAGTTTCTGCCGGCCTGCCCCAGGACGCGGTGCTGTTCGGTTTCTCGGCCGAGGCAGTCGCCGTCACTGTCCGGCGTGCGCTGTCGAAAGCCACCGGGTGGGCGGATCATCAGTGGGAAGTCATACCCCCCTCCGTCCTGCCCACACCTGTCAATGTGGCCCTCGATGAAGTGCTGACAGAGGCGGTTGGCGCCGGCCGCCGCAATCCCACGCTGCGTTTCTGGGACTGGGAAGAACCATCCGTCGTGATCGGGAGCTTCCAGTCCGTCCGCAACGAGGTGGATCCTGCAGGAGTGGAAAAGCACGGCGTGACCGTTGTCCGCCGCATCAGCGGGGGCGGTGCCATGTTCATGGAAGCCGGCAACTGCATTACCTACTCCTTGTACGTGCCACAGACCCTCGTGGACGGCATCAGCTTTGCCGATTCCTACGCATTCCTGGACTCGTGGGTCATGGCGGCATTGGAAAAGCTGGGCATCACGGCGTTCTATGTGCCGCTGAACGACATCGCCACTGATCAGGGGAAGATCGGGGGAGCAGCGCAAAAGCGGCTGGCCAACGGCGGCATGCTGCACCACGTGACCATGAGCTATGACATCGATGCGGACAAGATGGTCGAGGTCCTGCGCATCGGCAAGGAAAAGCTCTCGGACAAGGGGACACGGAGCGCCAAGAAGCGCGTCGATCCGCTGCGACGGCAAACGGGACTGGCGCGTGCGGCGATCATCAGCGCCATGCAGGACGTCTTCACCGAGCGGTACGGCGCGGTGGAGTCACGGTTGTCGGATGCTGAACTTGCCGAAGCCAGGAAACGCGTTGATGCCAAGTTCGGCACCGAAGAATGGCTCAACCGCGTTCCCTAGCTACGGAACGTGCACCTGAAGGTTTCAGCCAGCCGCCTGGGCCGTGAGGGCACGGAGGAGGTGGCTCCGCTGCTCGATGATGATGCGGCGCAACGCACGCGGAGCATGCTCGTGCTCCTGGAGCCACCGGTCCGTCCTGGCCACCACCGGATGTGTGCCTGGTTCCTGCCCGGGGCCCGGATCCTGGGCGCCCGGGAAGAGTCCGCGGACGATCCTGCCTGCGATCTCAATGCTCCTTTCGGCCCACACGCGTTCCAGCGAGTCGAAATACGGCTCCACATAGCGGTCCAGCATGGCCGCAGGGGCCAGTCCGAAGCCCGTGATCGTGGCGCTGAGGAGTTCGTTGGACAGCCCGGATGCGTTGACTGAGGCATCCCACGCCGCGGCTTTTACCGCCGGATCCGGTCTGGCCGATGCCGCGAGTGCGTGCCCTTCCCGTCCCGAAGCGGTCTTGTCCCGGGCGAGTTCCGCATCCAGCTCCGCGAGGCTGGCAAGTCCGTGGGCAGCCAGCGCCTGCCAGAAGCTCCAGCGCAGCTCGGCGTCCACCACAAGGCCGTCCACTACATCCCCTCCAGCCAGGATGCCGCGGAGCAGGGGCAACTGGCTGTCGCCATGCCGGGACACCTCCGCGAGGACCCGCGCCCAGGCCAGTTGCTGGTCAGACCCGGGGACAGCGGACCGCAGTTGCGCGGCCGCCACGGCAAGGAAGTCCTTGCGGACACCGTCGCGACCAGGCGCCGGCACGTAGCGCTCAATGGCCATGGCCGCATTGGCAAGTATTGTCTGCAGCGCCCCAATGCCGGTCTCCGCCGGAGCAAAACGCTCGACGGCGGCCACGTAGCGCGCTGCCGGGGTCACGCCATCGCGGGCCGAATCCCACAGTGCGGTCCAGCACAGTGCCCGGGCCATGGGGTCCTGGATCCTGTCCAACGAGCTGCGCACGGTCTCCTCCGAGACGGCGTCGAGCCTGACCTTGGCGTACGTGAGGTCTTCATCGTTGAGCAGCAGCAAGGCAGGCCGGGGGCGGCCGCTGAGTTCCTCAACCACGGTGGAGGGCCCGGTGATGTCGAGCTCGACGCTGTCAACGCGAATCAGGTTGCCGGAAGCGTCTGGTTCGTAGAGGCCAAGGCGCAAGCGGTGAGGGCGAAGTTCCTGCTTGCCGCTCAGTGGATCCACCGCGTCCTGGCTGATCGTCACCGTGCCCATGGTGCCGCCGTCGTCCACGATCGCTGCGGCCAGCGTGGGGATTCCGGCGGTCTGCAGCCATTGCCGCGCCCAGTGGCCCAGATCCCGGCCGGACGCGTCACCCAGGGCGTGCAGGAGATCCTGGAGGGAGGTGTTGCCATAGGCGTGCTGCCGGAAGTATTGCCGTGACCCGGCGATGAAGGCGTCGAACCCAACGTAAGCCACCAGTTGTTTCAGGACAGAAGCGCCCTTGGCGTAGGTGATTCCGTCGAAGTTCTGCTTGGCGGCCTCGAGATCGGGAATGTCAGCCACGATCGGATGGGTGGTGGGCAGTTGGTCCTGGACATATGCCCAGGCTTTGCGTTTGCCGGCGAAGGTGACCCACGCGGAGTCCCAGTCCGTGGCACGGTCAACGCCCAAGGTACCCATGAAGTCGGCAAACGATTCCTTCAGCCACAGGTCGTCCCACCACGTCATGGTCACGAGGTCGCCGAACCACATGTGCGCCATTTCGTGCATCAAGGTGTTGGCGCGGGCCTGGTACTGCGCGTCCGTGGCCCGCGACGCGAAGACATATTTCTCGGTGAAGGTGACCAGGCCCGGATTTTCCATGGCACCCAGATTGTATTCGGGGACAAATGCCTGGTCGTATTTGCCCCACGGATAGGGGTAGTCGAAGAGTTCATTGAAGAACTCCAACCCGTTCTTGGTGAGCTTGAAGAGCTCACGGGCATCGAAGGCCTCCGCCAGGGACGCGCGGCAGTAAAGGGCCAGCGGGACGTCCAGGTGCGTTCCGTCGTCGAAGGTTGTTCCCCAGTGGTCCGTGGCTTTGAAGTAGGGGCCGGCCAGGATGCTGGTGATGTAGGTGGACATGCGCTGGGTCGTGGCGAAGTCCCAGCGGGTCGCAGCAGCGTCGTCCGGAACCTGTGTCCGCGCGGTTTCCGCACCGTTGGAGGCCACTTCCCAGCCGGAGGGGGCGATGACATGGAAGGTGAATTCGGCTTTGAGGTCCGGCTGTTCGAAGTTGGCAAAGACGCGCCGGCTATCCGCCGGTTCGTATTGGGTATAGAGGTAGCACTGCCCGTCTGCCGGGTCGACGAACCTGTGCATGCCCTCGCCGGAGCGGCTGTACAGAGCGGTCGCCTGGACGGTGACGGTGTTCTCGGCGGCAAGGCCTGCCAGCAGGATCCTGTTCCGGTCCACCACGGTGGCTGGGTCGAGCGGGGCGCCGTTGAGCACCACCGAATGGACATCTCCGCCGATGAAGTCGAGGAAGGTGGCGGAGCCGGGTTCGGCTGAAAACGCTATGGTGCTGCTGCTGGGGTAGCCCGCGACGTCGGGATCTGCCGCGTCGCGGACATCGAGGGTGACGTCGTAGCTGTGGGTGGTGATGAGGGCTGAGCGGGTTGCGGCTTCGTCGCGTGACAGATTGTGATTCGACACACAGCTATCTAATCATGATCGTGGTCACGGCCACGCTGCGGCGGCAACGGGTTGGCAACAGCGACACAATCAGCCCGAAATGCGCTCGACCCAAAAAGGTGATTGTCTAATTCCCATGTCTGACCTCTTCCTCGACTACTCCGAGGCCGCTGCCCGCAGCGGTGCCTACGATGAAATGTTTGCCCCGGGCCATGTTGCCAGAAGATCCTACGGTCAGGTTGCCGGTGCGCTGCGCGAGCTTTCCTTGGCAGATGTCACCGCACGTGCCGATTCCATGGCACGCAGCTTCCTGGACCGCGGGGTGACCTTCGACTACGCAGGGGAGGAGCGTCCCTTTCCGCTGGACATCGTTCCACGGGTCATTCCCGCGGACGAATGGGATGTGCTGGAGCGTGGCGTGGCCCAGCGCGTCAAAGCCCTGGAGGCGTTCCTGAACGACGTCTATGGACGCATGGCCGTGATCGCCGACGGCGTCATTCCCCGCCAACTGGTCACCACCAGCGCGCACTTCCACCGGGCCGTCCATGGATTCGAACCGTCCGGCGGTGTGCGCGTGCATGTCTCCGGCATTGATGTCGTGCGGGATGCTGCCGGCACCTTCCGGGTGCTCGAAGACAACGTCCGCGTTCCGTCAGGCGTCAGCTACGTGCTGGAAAACCGGCAGGCCATGGCCAAAGGTTTGCCCGAAGCATTCGGCCAACAGCACATCCGGCCCGTTGAAGAGTATCCACGCAGACTGCTGTCCGCTCTGCGCAAGACCGCACCGGCCGGCGTCGACGATCCCACCGTGGTGGTCCTGACGCCCGGCGTCTTCAACAGCGCCTACTTCGAACACACGCTGCTGGCCGGCCTCATGGGCGTCGAACTCGTGGAAGGCCGTGACCTCATCTGCCGCGGCAACCGCGTGTACATGCGAACCACTGCCGGCGAGCAGCGCGTGGACGTGATCTACAAGCGCATCGATGATGACTTCCTCGACCCCCTGCAGTTCCGCTCAGACTCCATGCTCGGCTGCCCGGGCCTGGTAAACGCCGCACGTGCCGGCGGCGTGACCATTGCCAACGCCGTGGGCAATGGCGTGGCCGATGACAAGCTCGTGTACAGTTACGTGCCTGACCTGATCCGGTACTACCTCCACGAAGAGCCCATCATCGCCAACGTTGACACCTTCCGGCTTGAAGAGAAGGAGGCCCGGGAACACGTCCTCGACCGCCTGGAGGAACTCGTGGTCAAGCCCGTGGACGGTTCCGGCGGCAAGGGCCTGGTCATCGGACCGGACGCTTCCAAGGAAGAACTCGAGGCCCTGCGCAAACGGGTCATCCAGGACCCGCGCGGATGGATCGCGCAGCCCGTCCTGCAGCTGTCCACCGTTCCCACCCTGTCCGGGGACAAATTCGGTCCCCGCCACGTGGACCTGCGGCCCTTCGCTGTCAACGACGGCGACGACGTGTGGGTCCTTCCGGGGGGACTCACCCGGGTGGCACTCAAGGAAGGGTCCCTCATTGTGAATTCGAGCCAGGGCGGCGGCTCCAAGGACACCTGGGTCCTGGCCGACTCGCCCCAACTCCCTGCAGAGATCATTCCCCGCCCGTCCCTCACGGTCCGGGAACAGGTTTCCGTGTGGCCCGTGGAAAGCAACTGGCGCGACCGCCAGTCGGAGCAACAGCAGTGAACCCGTCCTGCTGGAACTGCCCCATGCCCACCCCACCGTCACTGGACCGTCGACACGCACCACGCGAAGGAGGCACAGCCGCATGCTGAGCCGTATTGCCGAGTCACTTTTCTGGATCGGACGCTACGTGGAGAGGGCAGACGGTACTGCCCGGATCCTGGATGTCCACCTGGAACGGTTGAACCACCTGCCCGTTGACGAACAGCGCAGCGTCGCGCGGGAACTCCTCGCGGTCATGGGTGCCCGGCCCCACAGCGAGGACTTCGGGCTCCCGGAACTGCTCAATGCCCTGGCCTATGACAAACAGAGCGCATCCTCGATCGCAGGCTCCCTCGGAGCAGCCCGCGAGAACGCCCGGCGTGCCAGGGAAACCGTCTCGCAGTCGCTGTGGGAGAGCCTGAACACCACCTACTACGGCCTTAACCAGCACCGCAAGGACGTGGTGGGCACGTACCGATTCTGCAACTGGGTCCTCGAACGCACCGCCATGGTGCGTGGACTGGCCGACACCACCGTGAGCCATGATGAGAGCTGGTTGTTCATGGTCCTGGGCCGCTCCCTGGAACGGGCCGACATGACAGCCCGCATGCTGTCCACCCGGGATGTTCAGTCCGCAGGTATGTCCTGGGTCAATATGCTCCGGTGCGCGGGAGCCTACGAGTCCTTCATCCGCACCCGCCGGGCAGCCTTCGGGGACCAGCACGCGGCTGAATTCCTGCTGCTGGACCGGCTCTTCCCGCGGTCGATCGTCTATGCCCTGCGCGATGCCGACGAGTGCCTGGCCAAGCTTGACCCTTCCGCCCAGCGCGTAGGCTTCATCAACGATGCCCGGCGCATCGTGGGCCAGGCGAGGACCTTCCTCGAGTTCCACCGCACCGACGACCTGATGTCCGAACTGCCCGAACATATGGAACGTGTTCAGAAGGCCGTGGCTCAAGCATCGGACGCCATTTCCCGTAAGTACTTCAATCAGGCTGACGAACACGCCTGGGTGGGAGAAGTTTCATGACCCGGCTGAGCATCGTCCACAAGACCGCATACAAGTACAACCGGCGCGTGACGCTGTCCTACAACGAGGCCCGCATGACCCCGTTGACCGACGGCCAGCAGGTTGTCCTGGAGTCGTCCCTCAAAGTCACGCCCAACCAGGCGTCCGTCAGCACCTACCGGGACTACTGGGGAACGCGAGTGACGGCCTTCGACATGCAGATGCCCCACGAGAACCTGGAAGTCCTGGCAACCGCCACGGTGGAAGTCCACCGCACGGAGCGGGTGGCCAGCGACGACACGATCGTCGGTTGGGATGTCCTTGCTTCGGACAAGGTCCAGGATGAGTTCAGCGACTGGTTGCCCCAGTCGCGGCTGAGCGGTCCGGGGGAGGAAGTCCTCGGAATTATCCCGGGCGTGGTCCAGGGCACCAACCCCCACGAGGCGGCACTTGCCGTCTTCTCGTGGATGGCGGGGGAGATGACCTACATGAAGGGTATGACGGGCGTAACCACCAATGCCGAGCAGGCGTGGACACAGAAGCAGGGTGTGTGCCAGGACCTGGCCCATCTGGCCATCGGCTCGCTCCGGAGCTGTGGCATCCCGGCCCGGTACGTTTCGGGCTACATTCATCCCCGGTCGTCGGCGGATATCGGGGAAACCGTTGCGGGCCAGTCCCACGCATGGCTCGAGTGGTGGGACGGGGAATGGCGCAGCTGGGACCCCACCAACCACAAGCCTGCGGGCGACTATCACGTCACCGTTGCCCGGGGACGGGATTACCGCGACGTTCCCCCGCTCAAGGGCATCCTGTCCGGAGGAGGCGGCTCAGCGCTGTCGGTCTCCGTGGAGATCACCCGGCTCGCCTAGTGCCCGGACAAAAGGGAGCGCCCTGCGGAATGCTGTTCCGCAGGGCGCTCCCTTTTGTACCGCATAATCTACCAAGGCGACGGCTTGTAGTCCTTGAGGAAGACGCCGTACTGGTCCTCGCCCTGTTCGCCCATGACGATGGGGTCATACACGCGGGCTGCCCCGTCCACCAGATCCAGCGGCGCATGGAAACCCTCTTCCATGAGACGCACCTTGGTGTAATGCGGGCGCTCGTCGGTGATCCATCCGGTGTCCACTGCCGTCATCAGGATGCCGTCGGCCTCCAGCATTTCCTGGGCACTGGTGCGGGTCATCATGTTCAACGCGGCCTTTGCCATGTTGGTGTGCGGATGTCCCGGGCCCTTGTAGACACGGGAGAACTGACCCTCCATGGCCGAGACGTTCACGATGTACTTCCGGCGGGCGCTGGACCGTTTCATGGCACCACGCAACCGGCTGACCAGCAGGAACGGCGCGGTGACGTTGCAGAGTTGGACCTCCAACATCTCCAACGGGTCGACTTCGTCCACGACCTGTGTCCAGCTGTTGATGGTGGCCAGGTCCGGAACCAGGCCCCCGGCGTCAATGGCCGTTCCGGATTCGATGCGTTCCAGCGAAGCGGAGCCGGTGGAAAGCGCCAGGGAGGTAATGGCGTCGCCGGCGAGGACCGGATGCTCGGTCACACTCGTCGCCAGGGCCAGCGGATGTTTATCGTGGGCGTGGCCGAAGGTCACGAGCTCCGGCCCTCCGTTGGCTGCCTCAAGGGCCGCGGGCAGCGGCTCGTCCTCGGCATCGACCAGTGGCTTGTACGCGTTTCCTGAGCGGCGTACGGTTTGGGCTGCGTTGTTGATGATGATGTCCAAGGGACCGGCCTCATTGAGGGAGTCCGTCAATGACATGACCTGGGCGGGATCCCTGAGGTCAATACCCACGATCCGCAGCCTGTGCAGCCAATCGGCGCTGTCTTCCATCGCGGCAAAGCGGCGTGCCGCGTCCTTGGGGAAGCGGGTGGTGATGGTCGTGTGAGCTCCGTCGCGAAGGAGCCGCAGCGCGATGTACATTCCAATTTTGGCCCGTCCCCCGGTCAGCAGGGCCCTGCGGCCGGTCAGGTCGGTCCGGGCGTCGCGCTTGCTGTGGCTGAATGCAGCGCACTCGGGACACAACTGGTGGTAGAACGCATCCACCTGCGTGTAGTGCTGCTTGCAGATGTAGCACGGACGTGAGCGGATCAGGTGGCCGGCAATCTGGCCTGTGGCCGACGGAGCCAGCTTGTTGCCGCGCGTCTCGTCATCGATACGGTCGGGAGCCGCGGTGGCAGTCAGTGCCATGACGGCGCGGTCGGCCTCGGCGATCTGGTCACGCTTAGTGTTCCTGCGGTGCCGCTTCACCGCCTTGAACATCTTGCCTGTGGCGCGCCGGACCGAAACGTAGTCCGGGTGCTCTTCGTCGTAGACGTGGATCGTGTTCAGAACCTTGAGGCAGGCCTGGATCTCTTCAGGCGTCAGGTCGGTGGAGCTCATTGACCCAATTTTACAGCCTTGGAAGACCCGGACCTGCCTCGGGACGTTCTTAGCGGACGACGGTTTGGGAGGCGGCGTCCGCTACCCGTGCCTGGATCCCGGCGGCGACTTTTTCAGCCGAATCCCGGATGTCCGGATCGCCGTGTGTGGCCGCCTTGAGTGCTTCCGGAAGGCTTCGGCGGTACTCGGCAGACAGGGCCAGCTCTGCCTCGCCCGGTTCCGGAACAACCTGGCCCTTGGCCAGCACGGTGATGCCGGATTCGGTGACCTTGTAGCCCCGCGCCTTGTCCAGTGCCGGGTCCAGCCCGATGGCCGCACCGGCAGGAACCTTGACGTTCTTGTCGACGATTGCGCGTTTGATGACCGCTCCTTCGCCAATACGGACCTTGTCCATGAGTACTGAGTCCTGCACGCGGCTGCCCGCAGAGACAAAGACGTCGTTGGACAGGACCGAGCCCTCCACTATTCCGCCGGAGATGACCACTCCACTGGCAACGATGGAATCCAGCGCCGTACCGACAGTGCTGTTCTCGCCGCGGACGAACTTGGCCGGCGGGGAAATGCTCTGGCGGGTGTAGATGGGCCACTCAGAGTTGTAGAGGTTGAAGACCGGAACCGGGGAAATCAGGTCCATGTGCGCGTCAAAGAAGGAGTCGATGGTGCCTACGTCGCGCCAGTAGGTGCGGTCACGTTCAGTGGCTCCGGGAATGTCATTGAGCGTGAAGTCATAAACTCCGGCCTCGCCCTTGTCCACGAAATAGGGAATGATGTCGCCGCCCATGTCGTGTTTGGTATCGAGCCGCTCGGCATCCACGTGAAGGGCTTCCACCAGGGCGTCGGCGTTGAAGACGTAATTGCCCATGGAGGCCAGGAACTGGTTGGGATCGGCGGCAAGACCCGGGGTGCTGGCCGGCTTTTCCACGAAGGCCGCGATCTTCTGGGGATCGTTCTGGTCGACTTCGATGACACCGAACTGGTTGGCCATGTTCAGCGGCTGGCGCACCGCCGCGACCGTAGCCTTCGCGCCGCTGGCGATGTGCTGTTCCACCATCTGGGAGAAGTCCATGCGGTAGACGTGGTCGGCACCGACCACCACCACGATGTCCGGGGCGTCATCATGGATCAGGTTGAGGGACTGGTAGATGGCATTGGCGCTGCCGAGGAACCAGCTCTTTCCCACACGCTGCTGTGCAGGCACCGATGCAACGTAGCGGCCCAACTGCGTGGACATGCGCCAGGTCTCGGAGATGTGGCGGTCCAGGCTGTGCGATTTGTACTGCGTCAGGACCACAATTTTCAAATATCCCGAATTGACCAGATTCGATAGTGCAAAGTCAATAAGCCTGTAGCCCCCGGCAAACGGAACCGCAGGTTTGGCCCGGTCCGCCGTCAGCGGCATGAGGCGGTTTCCCTCGCCACCTGCCAGCACGATTGCCAATACTTTCTTCAACGCCATGGTCATAGCTCCCGTACGTCTTCGTAGCCCCCAAAAGTCCGATTTTCCGGACTCTTTCACACTAGAACACATAAGCCGGAACGACTACGTTGGGTAGCGTGCGTATAGACATTGTGACTAAAGAATTCCCTCCGGAAATTTATGGCGGTGCCGGTGTCCACGTTGCCGAGCTCAGCCGGGTGCTGGCAAAGCACGTCGACCTCCATGTCCGGGCCTTCGGTGCGCCCCGGGATGCCGACTACCACGGCGCCACCGTGGACTCCTATGCCACGCCGGCGGACCTTGGCGATGCCAACGCCGCAGTGCAGACGCTGGGCGTCGACCTCAGGATCGTTCCTGACATCGCGGGAGCCGATCTGGTCCACTCGCACACCTGGTACGCCAACATGGCAGGCCATTTGGCCTCGCTGCTCCACGGAATCCCGCATGTGCTCAGCGCCCACAGCCTGGAACCGCTGCGGCCATGGAAAGCCGAGCAGCTCGGGGGCGGCTACGCATTGTCGTCTTGGGTGGAAAAGACGGCCTATGAAGCCGCCGCGGCGATCATTGCCGTGTCGGACGGAATGCGGCAGGACATCCTGCGCAGCTACCCCGACGTCGACCCGGACAAGGTCAGGGTGGTCCACAACGGCATCGACGTTTCTCTGTGGCAAAGGGACGAAGACGACGACGCAATCCGCGCCCTGGGCATCGATCCGGCCAAACCCAGCGTGGTATTTGTAGGCCGCAACACCCGCCAAAAGGGCGTTCCGTACCTTCTCCGCGCGGCCTCCAGCCTTCCGGCAGACGTGCAGCTCGTCCTGTGCCTCGGGGCTGCGGACACCCCGGAACTCGCCGCCGAGACCGCGCGGCTGATCGGGGAACTGCAGCAGACCCGCGAGGGCGTGATCGTGATTGAGCGGATGCTCCCGCGGCGTGAACTGATCCAGGTCCTCAGCCATGCAACCGCTTTCGCCTGCCCTTCCATCTACGAACCCCTGGGCATCGTGAACCTTGAGGCCATGGCCTGCGGCGCAGCGGTCGTGGCCAGCGCCACCGGCGGTATCCCGGAAGTCGTCCAGCACGGTGAAACAGGGTTGCTGGTCCCCCTGGACCAGGTGACGGACGGCACCGGCACCCCGCTCGATCCGGACAAGTTCGTCAGCGACTTCGCCGCAGCGCTGAACGAGGTTGTTTCGGACCCGGCCCGTGCCCGCACCATGGGCGCGGCAGGCCGCCGTCGCGCAGAAGAGCATTTCTCCTGGGAGTCCATCACCGAAACCACCCTTGAGGTGTACCGCTCAGTCCTCAAAGAGGCCGGCACCAACGCCTGAGCGTTCCGCGCAGCAGCCCAACAACGACGACGGCGCCGCCCCCAAGGTGGGGACGGCGCCGTCGTGCGTTCCCGGCAAGGGGACGCTGCACGTTCCGAAAGTATTCACCGGCACGTCACGCGGGGCTGCTACCGTGGCGCGCGTGCCTTCAAGGCCAGCAGTGATTTCTCGTCCGCAGGTGCAGATCCGCTGGCCCGCTGCTCGCGGAACCAGGCGCGGGCCTCGTCCTGCCGGGCTCCCTCGGCGCCGGTGGCTACTGCGGCGCGAAGGTGCTCGGGGCCGTACCCGAAGGCGTCCACCAGATCCACGGCATGCGGACGGATCTTCACCAGCAGCCGGTTAATGTAGGTACCAACGGTACGGCCGCGCTGCATGGAAAGCCGGCCGTTCATCAGGTACCAGGCAAGGTGCTTCTCGATGAGCGACAGTCCAAAGAGATCACGCAGCCACGTCAGGACCTGCTTGGTGCCGTCGTCCCGTACGTCGGCCAGTGCCTCCGTAAATGCCTCCCATTGCAGCAGTTCTGCGTGCGCCTGGGCCGCTTCAATGAGTTCGTGCTGGTGCTGGTTGAAGAGGGCTGCAGCCTGGTGCTGCGGCAACTTGTTGGCCCCCTTCAGGGCCGCGCCCACCTCGGCCACCATGGACTGCACGCGGTCGGCAAGCAGCGTGCGCTGCCCTTCCTCATCGCGCAGGGCCAGGGCAGCCTTCTGGACAGAGCCCGAATCAGCCACGAACTGCGCAACCTGCCGCAAGCCGGTCCGGTGCAAGGCGACGCCAGCCGCCTGGTCCACCACGTAGCGGGCCAGGACACCGAAGTCGGCGCTGCGGAATTCCTTGGCATAGTCGGCCAGGAGCCGCTTGGCCACGAGTTGCAGGAGTACCGTGTTGTCGCCTTCGAACGTCACATAGACATCCAGGTCCGCGCGCAGGGAAGCGAAACGGTTCTCGATCAGGAAGCCTGCACCACCGCAGGCCTCACGGCATTCCTGCAAGGTGTCCAGGGCATGCCAGGTGCTCAGCGGTTTGAGGGCAGCGGCCAGCGTTTCCAGGTCCTGGCGGTCGGCGTCGGTGTCGTGGGCTCCGGAGAAGACGTCATCGAACTTGCGGAGCAATTGCTCGTGGGCAAACCCGGCAGCGTAGGTCGTGGCGAGCCTTGTGAAGAGCCGGCGTTGGTGCCGCTGGTAATCCAGCAGGACTTCCTCGTCAGTGGTGGAGGAAGCGTTGAACTGGCGACGTTCAGTGGCGTACTGAATGGCCGTCTTCAGCGCCACTTTGCTGGCGGCCACGGCGGCACCGTCCAAGGAGACACGACCCTGCACCAACGTGCCCAGCATCGTGAAGAAGCGGCGGCCGGGACTCTCGATGGGGGAGGAGTAGGTGCCGTCCGGTGCCACGTCTCCATAGCGGTTCAGCAGGTTGGTGCGGGGAATCCGGACGTTGCTGAAGTGGAGCCTGCCGTTGTCGATTCCATTAAGCCCGCCCTTGATACCGTCATCTTCACCGCCCACACCGGGCAGGAATTCCTTGGTAGCCGGGTCGCGGAGCTCTACATAGAACGCGTGGACGCCGTGGTTGACCTTTTTGGTTACCAATTGGGCGAAGACGACGGCGGCCAGGCCATCGTTGGCGGCATTGCCGATGTAGTCCTTCCACGCCGCCCTGAAGGGCGTGTTGATAACGAATTCCCGGGTCGCTTGGTCATACGTGGCCGTGGTCGCAATGCTGGCCACGTCCGAGCCATGGCCCGTTTCGGTCATGGCGAAACAACCAGGGATCTGCAGGCTCATGATTCCGGGGAGCCACTTGTCCTGATGTTCCTGGGTGCCCAGGTGCATGACCGCCGAGCCAAACAGGCCCCACTGGACTCCTGCCTTGATCTGCAGGGACGGGTCTGCGGTCACCAGTTCCTCGAAGCCGGCGATGTTGCCGCCGTGGTCGTCCGAACCTCCCAGGCGGACCGGAAAAGCACGGTGGACGGCGTTGTTGTCCACCAGGTACTTGAGCTGCCCGAAGACCCGGGCACGGTGTTCAGTGTGCGTCCGGCCTTCGATTTTCTGCACTTCCGGCTTACCGGCAAGTGCGCGGGCCTCACGGCGTACATCCGCCCACGCGCCCAGGAGCTGCTCGCCGAGTCCGGCCACATCAACCACCGGGCCGTCCTGGCGGGAAGATTGCATCGCTGCTGCTTCATCGCGGCCTGGTTGCCTGGCTGGGGTGCGATCAACTACATCCGTCATTGTGATTCCTTCTTTGGTTCTACAACTGATGGGTCATTGGGCTGATGGTCATTGGAAAGTGCGGTGCCGGAATTCCCGGTAAGTTCCGGCGCAACGCCAAGGCACAGCCAATCGGTGATCTGGCCGGCCATGGTTGCCTGGTCCGGTTTGGCCTCGCCGGGAGGACTGCCCAGCCACATTTCACCGGCGTTCCTAACCAGGCCGATTGCGGCGGTGGGCCAGTACCGGATCAGTGCCTCTTTGCCGGTACCGAGGTACTGGCGCATGGGGGTCGCAATCATCCCGGTGATCTGCTCGAAGAAGTTGCCGAGTGCACCGGAGGCGGCGATGGCATCCTGCGCGGACGCCTCGCCAGGGGACACCCGGGTAATAAAGGCATAGACGTTGGGACTGGACCCGGCCATTTGCAGGTACGCCGAGACCATGGCGTACAGCCCCTCCCGGGGTGTTTGTGCAAGCTGGGCCGCTTCCTTGAGGCGCCGCTGCATCTGGGCCAGGACTACCTCGCCCATAGCCTGCTGGAGGCCGGCCTTGTCCCCGAAATAGCGGTAGTACACGGACTTGGACGTCCCTGCAGCGCTTGCGATGTCTTCCATGGAGGCCTCGCTGCCCAGCGCGTGGACGGCCTTGCGGGCGGCCCTGATGAGCTCCCGCCGCCGTTCCTCACGATGGTTTTGCCACCGGGATGCGCGCCCGTCGACGGCGGATCCCGCCTGGGTTGCGGAGGCGTCCGCCGGCATGTAGCCGCCGGACGGGAAATCTGTTCGCCGGTTGTTCACGATACCCAGCGTATCAGGTACGCTGGGTATCAGTAACAGGCCACCATCGAAGGAGACCCCATGGCTGCTGCAGAAGGCAACAACGCCGGCGGTACCAACCCGCCGGCAGGACAAACCACACGCCGGGCCGTGATTGTTGGCGGCAACCGCATCCCCTTTGCCCGCACGGGCGGGGCCTATGCCAAGTCCTCCAACCAGGACATGCTGACCGCCGCCCTGGACGGGCTCATCGCGCGGTTCGGGCTGCAGGATGAACGGATCGGCGAAGTCGCAGCAGGAGCCGTCCTCAAGCACTCACGCGACTTCAACCTCACCCGCGAAGCCGTCCTCGGTTCTGCCCTGTCACCCGAAACACCCGCCTACGACCTCCAGCAGGCCTGCGCCACGGGCCTCGAAACAGTCCTGGGGCTGTCCAACAAGATCAAGCTGGGGCAAATCGAGTCCGGCATCGCCGGTGGCGTGGATTCCGCCTCCGACGCCCCCATTGCAGTCAGCGAAGGGCTCCGGACGATCCTGCTCGACCTCAACAGGGCCAAGACGCCCACGCAGCGTCTTCGCATCCTGTCGCGCATCAGGCCCAAGGACCTCGCCCCGGAGGCTCCCTCTACCGGCGAGCCCCGGACAGGCCTGTCCATGGGCGAACACCAGGCCCTGACAACTGCGCAATGGAATATCACCCGCGAAGCGCAGGATGAGCTTGCGTTCGCCAGCCACAGGAATCTCGCCGCCGCCTACGACCGGGGATTCTTCGATGACCTCATCACGCCGTACCGCGGATTGAGCCGGGATTCGAACCTCCGCGCTGACACCTCCCTGGAGAAGCTGGCGGGGCTGAAGCCGGTATTCGGCAAGAACCTTGGCTCGCAGGCCACCATGACGGCGGGCAACTCCACGCCACTGACCGACGGTGCATCTGCCGTTCTCCTCGCCACGGAGGAATGGGCTGATGGCCGCGGCCTCCCCAAGCTGGCCACGGTCCTGGACGGAGAGGCGGCCGCCGTCGACTTCGTCCACGGCAAGGACGGACTGCTCATGGCCCCGGTCTTCGCCGTTCCCCGGCTGCTCGCACGCCACGGCTTGACTTTCGAGGACATCGACTTCTTTGAAATCCACGAGGCCTTCGCCGGAACGGTGCTGAGCACGCTGGCTGCCTGGGAAGACGAAGACTTCGGACGGACCCGGCTGGGGCTCGACGGCGCACTGGGCAAGGTGGACCGCGCCAAACTCAATGTCAACGGATCGTCCCTCGCCGCCGGCCACCCGTTCGCCGCCACAGGCGGACGGATCGTGGCCTCGCTGGCGAAGATGCTTCACGAGCAGGGGACCGTGGCAGGAAGGCCGGCCCGGGGGCTGATCTCGGTCTGCGCGGCGGGCGGACAAGGTGTCGTAGCCATTCTCGAAGCAGCTTAGGGAGCGACGTGACAGATACATACACGCGGATCGTCAGCCAGGGACTCGGAAAAGACGTAGCCAGGAGGCTGGGACTGCCACAGCCGGTAGAGCTGAGGCGCCATGCGCCCGGTGCTCCGTTGGTGATCGGGCCGGTGCTGGTGAACGGCGACAGCCTCGGTGCCGACGACCTCGCCACGGCGCTGCTGGGCTGGGGCCTGGACGTGCGGCGCAATGCTTTGCCCAAGGAGAAGCTTGGAGCCGTCATCCTGGTGCTTGACGCAGTGCAGCATCCCGACGACCTGGGCAAGCAGATCCTGACAGTCGCAGCGTCATTGCGCGACCTGTCCCCGAATGGCCGCATCATCACGGTTTCCAGGACTCCGCACTCGGCGTCGACGCCGGCGTCGGCCGCGGCCCGGCAAGGTGTTGACGGGATGCTGCGTTCGCTGGCCAAGGAGTTGCGCTCCGGTGCCACGGCCAACGGAGTGTTGCTGGCAGAAGACATCGCCACCACGGCCCCATCTGCCCTGGGGGCTGTCCGCTTCTTCCTCTCGGGCCGCTCCGCATACGTTGACGGCCAATTCCTGACGGTAACCTCTGCTTCGGGCAGCATGCCTGCTGATGTCGACAAGCCCCTTCAGGGCAAGGTCGCCGTAGTGACCGGCGCCGCCAGGGGCATTGGCGCCGCCATCGCCAGGACTTTGTACCGGGACGGCGCCAAGGTCGTGGTGGTGGACATCCCTGCTGCCGGCGACCACCTTGCGGCCGTGGCCAACCAGGTCCACGGCACTGCCCTGCAATTGGATATCACCCGTGACGATGCCGGGGCGCGGATCATCGAGCACGCTGTGGAAAGGCACGGCCGCCTCGATATCGTGGTCCACAACGCCGGCATCACCAGGGACAGGTTGCTGGCCAACATGGACGAGGGCAGGTGGCAGTCGGTGATCGCAGTGAACATCGCAGCGCAGCTGCGCATCAATGAGGTTCTTTTGGCATCGGAACATTTCAAGGACGCACCGCGCATCATTTCCGTCGCTTCGACCAGCGGCATCGCAGGAAACCGGGGCCAGACGAATTACGGGGCGTCCAAAGGCGGCGTGATCGGCATGGTCCGGGCCACGGCGCCACTCATGGAATCCTTCGGCGGAACCATCAATGCCGTGGCGCCGGGCTTCATCGAGACGGAAATGACGGCCAAAATGCCCTTTGCCATCCGTGAGGCCGCCAGGCGGCTCAATTCCCTGAAGCAGGGAGGCCTGCCGGTGGACGTTGCAGAGGCCATTGCTTTCCTGGCAACGGAACCGGCCGGTGGAATCAACGGTGGCGTACTGCGGGTCTGTGGACAGCAACTGGTGGGGGCATGAGCCGGACCCAGCCCGTGATTCTTGGTGAGGTTCCCTCACTGTCCAAGCTCTACGTCAACGCCGCGGCAAATGCGGCCAGGCGGCGGGTCCTGGGCTCGGCTCCCGGCAGGAAAAGGCTGCCTTCAGCAGTCCATGAGGTCAGGGGCGTGCTGGCGGACGTGGAGAACCTGACCGCGTACCAGCACCTGGTGGGCGAGACCGCCAGCGACGTCCTTCCCGCCGGTTACGTCCATGCGCTGGCCTTTCCCGTCGCCATGAGCGTGATGAACCGTGACGACTTTCCCTTGCCATTGCTGGGCATGATCCACCTGCGGAACGTTGTGGAACAGCGGGCGCCGATCCTGTTCACCGAGGCCCTGGATGTCCGGGCCTGGTCGGAGAACCTGGCCGGCCACCGGTCCGGAACCCAACTCGATGTGGTGGCCGAGGTGCGTTCCGGCGGTTCGGATGCGCTCGTTTGGCGCGGGGTGTCCACGTACCTGGCCAAGGGCGTGTTCCTGCCAGGCGTTGATAAGCCGGGCCACTCGAACGGATCTTCAGGTGGAGGCGATTTTTCACCGCCGGACCCTACCGCCGTGTGGCAACTGGGCCTGGAGACAGGCAGGAGCTACGCCACGGTCTCCGGTGACTTCAACCCCATCCACCTCAGCACCCTGTCCGCCAAGGCACTGGGTTTGCGGGGGTCTATTGCGCACGGCATGTATCTTGCTGCCCGCGCACTGGCTGATGTTGGTTCTGCCAAGTCCGATGCCTTCGTCTGGGAGGTTGCCTTCGACGCTCCGGTCTTCCTGCCGGCCAAGGTGGCACTGGACATCGCCACCACCCAGACCGATGCGGGAGCCTGGGAACGCTCCGACTACGTTGCGTGGAACCCGCGCAGCGGGCGCAGGCATTTCAGCGGCAGTGTGCGCTCCATGGGCTGACCCATCATGAACAAACATGACCCTGGTCAAAAAAAGAAACAGGGCCTGGAATCTTCATTCCAGGCCCTGTTCTTGGTGCGCGGAGGGGGACTTGAACCCCCACCCCCTTTCGAGGACTAGCACCTCAAGCTAGCGCGTCTGCCATTCCGCCACCCGCGCAGAGTGGTATTCAGAGGCCCTGTGGACAGCTTGCAGCATCCCGCTTTCCTCCGAAGCAGCGAGAAAAACTCTAACACGGGGACAAGGCAACTGAAAAATCGGCCATCACCCCGAAACCCTGCCCGGGTGGCCTGAGGTCTTGCGGATGACGGGGCACCGGACATGTCGCGGTTGTGATGAGTAGGCTGGGGGTAAAGGGACAGCAGCGGCGCATCGTCCGCGCCGGGCCACCGGAAACCTGCAGCCAGCCACGCAAGGAGAGATTTCATGTCTGACATCCGCCCCGAGGATGAAGTTGTCCGGATCTGCCAGGAGCTCATCCGGATCGACTCCTCCAACTTCGGCGATGGAACAGGTCCGGGCGAACGCGCGGCAGCCGAGTACACGGCCGGCCTGATCACCGAGGTCGGACTGGATGCGGAGATCTTTGAATCCGCGCCGGGCAGGGCCAACGTGGTCACGCGCATCGCCGGTGAGGATCCATCGGCCGGCGCACTGGTGGTGCACGGACACTTGGACGTGGTGCCCGCCCTGAAGGACCAATGGAGCGTCGATCCTTTCAGCGGCGAACTCAAGGACGGACTGATCTGGGGCCGGGGCGCCGTGGACATGAAGGACATGGACGCCATGATCCTGTCCGTGATGCGGGACTTTGCCCGGACCGGCAGGAAGCCGAAGCGGGACATCATCTTTGCCTTCTTCGCTGACGAGGAAGCAGGTGGCACGTATGGAGCCCGCTACGCTGTGGAGCACCGGCGCGAACTCTTTGACGGTGCCACTGAGGCCATCTCCGAGGTAGGCGGCTTTTCCACCACCATCGGCGGCCAGCGGACCTACATGCTCCAGACGGCTGAGAAAGGTCTTTCCTGGTTGCGCCTGGTAGCCCACGGCAGGGCAGGGCACGGGTCCCAGATCAACACGGACAATGCAGTCACCAGGCTGGCCGCGGCTGTCACCCGTATCGGCGAGTTCAAGTGGCCCGTGGAGCTGACGCCCACCACCCGGCAGTTCCTGGACGGCGTAACGGAACTGACCGGCGTCGAATTCGATCCCGACAATCCGGACATCATCCTGAAGGAGCTCGGAACTGTTGCCAGGTTCGTCGGCGCGACGCTGCAGAACACCTCCAACCCGACGTTCCTGCGCTCCGGTTACAAGCACAACGTCATCCCCGAATCAGCCGAAGCCTATGTGGACTGCCGGACGCTTCCCGGTCAGCAGGAACTGGTTTTCGACACCATCAAGGAACTGGCAGGAGAAGGCATCGAGATCAGCTACGTCAACAAGGACGTTTCGCTGGAAGTTCCGTTTGCCGGCAACCTGGTTGATTCCATGATTGATGCCCTGCATGCAGAAGACCCGGGGGCCAAGGTGCTGCCCTACACCCTGTCCGGTGGAACGGACAACAAGTCGCTGAGCAAGATCGGCATCACCGGTTACGGCTTCGCGCCCCTGATGCTGCCGGACGAACTCGACTTCACGGGCATGTTCCACGGCGTGGACGAACGCGTCCCTGCCGAATCCCTGCAGTTTGGCGCACGCGTCCTCAACAGGCTCCTCACCACCTACTGACGGACACACAGGAAGGGATCCGCATGGCACCCGAAGACATCCTGCCCGAGGCTCTCCTGGACCGGCTGCGCGGACGCGCGGCCGATTACGACCAAAACAACCGGTTCATCCAGGAGGATCTGGATGATCTGGCAGAGGCAGGCTACCTGAAGTTGTTCGTACCCGAGGCCGACGGCGGACCGGGACTTGGCCTTGAAGCGGTCGCGGCGCTTCAGCAGCGCCTGGCCACGGCAGCGCCGGCCACGGCGCTGGCCATCAATATGCACTTGGTGTGGACCGGCGTCGCGGCTGTCATGGCGGCCAGGGGAGACAATGCACTGGGCTTCCTGCTGCAAGAGGCCGGACAAGGCGAAATCTTCGCGTTCGGCATCTCCGAAGCCGGCAACGATTCCATGCTGTTCGACTCCGGAACCGTTGCAGAACCCCTGCCGGACGGCAGCTACCGGTTCACGGGCCGCAAGATCTTCACCAGCCTGTCGCGCGGCTGGACCCGGCTGGGGACGTTCGGCAAGGATCCGGAGGCCCGGGACGGCGCGGGGGAGCTCGTGTTCGGTTTCATCCGGCGGGACGAGCCCGGGCACGAAACCCTGAGCGACTGGGACACCTTGGGGATGCGTGCCAGCGCCTCCAATACAACACTGTTGCACGGCGCCGTGGTGCCCCCGGAACGGATCTTCCGGAAGCTGCCGGTAGGTCCCAACCAGGACCTGCTGATCTTTGCGATCTTTGCCTGTTTCGAAACACTGCTGGCTGCTGTCTACACGGGCTTGGCCGAGCGTGCCCTCACCCTGGCCGTGGAGAACGTCAAGCGCCGGGTCTCGGCCAAACACGGCGGACGAAGCTATGCCCAGGACCCTGATATCCGGTGGAAGGTCGCTGATGCCGCCATGGCCATGGACGGCATCCAGCCGCAGCTGACACTGCTTGCCCGCGACGTCGACAATCTGGTGGACCACGGTCCGCAATGGTTCCCCAAGCTCGTGGGACTCAAATCCAGGGCGACCGAGAATGCACGCCATGTTGTGGACCTCGCCATCCGTGTGACGGGCGGGTCAAGCTACTTCCGGGGTTCCGAGATGGAACGGCTCTACCGCGATGTGCTGGCGGGTATTTTCCATCCCTCCAACGACGAATCCGCCCACAACACCGTCGCCAACGCATGGCTGGGGCCTTTGGAGAGCCAAGAAAGCCGCTAGACGGTGCGCTGGATGGAGTAGACCTTGCGCCGCAGCCAGAACCGGCGTCCTCCACCCATGTACATGCGGCTGCGCTCCAGTTCCCACTTGCCGTATTCGGAATGTTCCGCGAGCCGCCGGCGGGCCTCATGCAGGGAATCCTCAGGTCCAACCGTCAGCACGAGGTATTCGTACTGGCGTGCGTAGTCTCGTTGGCGCTCTACGGAGCCGCCGCTAAATTGTTCCTTCATCCCTCTCCATTTTCGTCTTTTTCCGGCTAACGTGAAGTCATGAGCATCGATCCGCGTGTCGCACTTCAATCGTTGACCGCAGCACTCGAGGAGCACCTGGCCGCGGCCTCCGCGCGCCGGGGTGAAGGCGATCCGGCTGTCGAGGCAGCATTTTTCGCGGTGGCGGATGCCTTCGAAGTCTACGAGGATGCTCTCTATGACACGTACTCCGAGGTCACCCCTCTCCAGGTTTTCGACGATGAGGATGAGGAAGAGGACGACATCCTGGACGAGGACCTGGAGTCCTTGGAGGAGTAAATTTTCACAAAAACCGGCCGCCCCAGGGCGGCCGTTTTTTGTGCCGTCAACCCCGTCGCCCGGCACTTGGCCACGCATTGGACGTGAACCCGACCACGTAGTCCCGCGATTGCCAGCTAGGTACTCGCGAGTATGACGTATGGGTAATCCTGAGCAAACTTGAGTACAGACTACTGGTGCGCCTCTTCAGCGCCGCCGCTTCACTGGGTTGTAGGCAATGGCGGGTCTGCGAAGAAGGCTGACATGGTAAAAGTTCCGGTCTTGCGAATGGGCAGGGCAGCGGCACCTGGCGGTGCGCACCGGCTTTCCACCAAGGCTGCCTTCACCGGCGTCCCTGCCACGGCCGATGTCAATCTGCCGGTGTCTCCCTGGATTGACAAGTCCGTTGCTGCACAGCGGACTGAAAAGGCGGGACTGGCGGCGCTGGGTCCGGATGTCACCCCGATGACCACGCCGCCAGTCACCCTGCCCGGACTTCCCCCGGCCGATATGCGAAGCAGGGCCGACGGAAGCCGGAACAACTGGAAGCTTTTCTTCACCGTAAGCCTCCGCCTCTCCGACAGCCTGCTGGTCATGGGCGCCGTTATCGCGGGGTTCCTGCCGATCGCAGAGGGACAGGCTCCCTGGGCCGTCGGAGCGGGGCATGGTCAACAAGCCCTCCTCGGCGTGCTCCTTGCCGCGGCATGGATGGCAGCACTTGAGGTCTACAGGACCCGGGACCCGAAAGTCCTGGGTGTGGGCCCGGAAGAATACAAGCGCGTGCTGTCGGCCAGTCTGCGGGTCTTCGGATTCCTCGGAATCCTCGCCGTGGTGTTCCACCTGGAATCCGTCAGCTCCTTCGTGTTGGTGTCCCTGCCCGTTGGCCTGGTGGCACTCACGGGAAGCAGGTGGTGTTTCCGTCGCTGGCTGTCCCGGCAAAAGGCACAGGGGTACTGCCTGTCCAAAGCGATAGTCGTGGGCGAACCGCAGGACGCCAGATACGTCATTAAGCAGATCAACCGCCGCAGCGGGGCCCCCTACGACATCGTGGGTGCGTGCCTGCCAGGAGCCCGCAAGGGAGCCGCTCTCGTGGTGGACGGCGTCCGTGTACCGGTGCTGTCTTCCCTGTACGGAATCTCCCACACCGTCCGGCAGACGGGCGCGAACGCAGTGATCGTGGCCGGCCCTGTTCCCGGCGGGAACCAGTTCATCCAGGAACTCGGATGGCGGCTGGAGGACGACATGGCCGAGCTCGTGCTGGCAGCCACCCTCACCAACGTCGCAGGTCCCCGCATCCATTGGCGGCCCGTGGAAGGCCTGCCGCTGATGCACGTGGACATTCCGCACTACAGCGGAGGAAAACACACCCTCAAAAGGCTGATGGACATCACGGTATCGACTGCAGCATTGCTGGTACTGTCACCGCTGCTGCTGATCCTGGCGCTCATTGTCCGACTCGACAGCCCCGGCCCCGTGCTGTTCCGCCAGGAAAGGATCGGGAAGCAAGGCTCCACCTTCCAGATGCTCAAGTTCCGATCCATGGTGATGGACGCCGAAGCGCGGCTGGCCGGGTTGCAATCCCAGGATGAAGGGGCCGGCGTCCTCTTCAAGATCCGCGGTGATCCCAGGATCACGCGATGCGGCCGCTGGATGAGGAAGTACTCACTGGATGAACTGCCGCAGTTCTGGAATGTGCTGACCGGCGACATGAGCCTCGTGGGGCCGCGTCCGCCGTTGCTGCGGGAAGTGAACAGTTACGAACGGCACACCCGTCGCCGCCTGC
This sequence comes from Paenarthrobacter sp. NCHU4564, assembly GCF_052156435.1. NCBI lineage: Bacteria > Bacillati > Actinomycetota > Actinomycetes > Micrococcales > Micrococcaceae > Paenarthrobacter > Paenarthrobacter sp. NCHU4564. The sequence goes on along the minus strand of NZ_JBQLIS010000001.1, from coordinate 57,056 downwards.
TGATCAAGCCCGGCATCACAGGACTGTGGCAAATCAACGGCCGATCCGACCTTCCATGGGACGAAGCCGTCCGCCTGGACCTCTACTACGTGGAGAACTGGTCCATCGCCGGGGACGTGATGATCATGTGGCGCACTTTCAAGGCCATGACAGCCCCGTCCGGCGCCTATTGACCCGGGCAACAACCAGCAGAAAAAAATTCAAGCCATCCACAGAAACCTGGAGTGGAACATGAGCATAGGACCGATACCCACCAGCCACCTCAACGGCCACGGGCTGACCCCCAAACTCCGCATCGCCGTCGTAGGGGCCGGCTACTGGGGGCCGAACCTGGCACGGAACCTCAAAGCGAGCCCCGACTGGGAGCTTGTGGCCATCTGCGACCTCGACGTCGAACGCGGACTGCGGCTGGCCGAAACCGTCGGCTCCGTGCCCGTCGTCGAATCCTTGGATGAACTGCTGGACACCTACAACCTGGACGCAGTCGCCGTGGCGACGCCCGCCCATACCCACCACGGGGTGGTCATGACGGCCCTTCGCGCGGGGAAGCACGTCCTGGTGGAGAAGCCCCTGGCCGACAGCCGGGCCAAAGGCTTGGAAATGGTTCAGGAAGCAAAGAACCGTGGGCTGGTCCTCATGGCAGACCACACCTACTGCTTCACACCGGCCGTCCTGAAAATCCAGGAATTGGTGTCCAGCGGGGCCCTGGGGGACATCCTGTACGTGGACTCGGTACGCATCAACCTCGGACTCGTGCAACCGGACGTCAACGTGTTCTGGGACCTGGCACCGCACGACCTGTCCATCCTTGACTTCATCCTCCCCGGCGGACTGCATCCCACCGAAATCTCCGCCCACGGCGCCGACCCCCTGGGCACAGGCCGCGACTGTGTGGGCCACCTGACCTTCGGCCTCCCCAACGACGCCATGGTCCACATCCATGTGAACTGGCTCAGCCCCACCAAAATCCGGCAAATGATCATTGGCGGATCCAAACGCACCCTCGTGTGGGACGACCTGAACCCCCAGCAAAGAATCAGCGTCTACGACCGGGGAGTCAGCCTGGAACACCAACCCCGCTCGGCAGCGGATAAGAAGAACTCAGCGATCTCCTACCGGCTCGGAGACACGTGGTCGCCGGCGCTGCAGGAACGCGAACCGCTGGGCCAGGTAGTCGGTGAACTTGCCGCCTCCATCCGGAACCACACGACTCCGCGCACCAGCGGAGAATCGGGGCTGCGGGTTCTCTCCGTGTTGGAGGCCGTCTCGCGCAGCCTGGGCACCGACGGCCAGTCGGCACTGGTTCAGGGCAATGAGGTCACGCTCCAGGTTGCACAGTGAAAACGCTCCTGGGCGCCAACGTCCTGGTCACGGGAGGGGCCGGCACCATCGGTTCCACGCTCGTCGACCAACTGCTTGACGCCGGAGCCGCACACATTGACGTGCTGGACAATCTCGTCCGCGGACGCCGGGCCAACCTTGATGACGCCCTGGCCACCGAACGCGTGCACCTGGTGGAAGGGGATCTCCGGAACCGCGACCTGGTCCACGACCTGACGACCGGGAAGGACCTGGTGTTCCACCAGGCAGCCATCAGGATCACCCAGTGCGCCGAAGAACCCCGGCTGGCCCTGGAAGTGCTGGTGGACGGGACCTTCAACGTCTTCGAAGCGGCCGTGGAGCACCGCATCGACAAGCTCATCGCCGCTTCCAGCGCGTCGGTCTACGGCATGGCGGAGACGTTCCCAACCAAGGAAAACCACCACCATCACAACAACGACACGTTCTACGGTGCAGCAAAATCCTTCAACGAAGGCATGGCCAGGAGTTTCCGGGCCATGTCCGGCCTGGATTATGTCCTCCTCCGCTACTTCAACGTTTACGGGCCCCGCATGGATGTGCACGGGCTCTACACCGAGGTGCTCGTCCGGTGGATGGAGCGGATTGCCGACGGCCTGCCGCCACTGATTTTCGGCACCGGCGAACAAACCATGGACTTCATCCACACCGCCGACGTGGCAAGGGCAAATGTCCTCGCTGCCGCCAGCAACGTCAGGGAGGGCATCTACAACATCGCCAGCGGCACGGAAACCAGCCTGGCGGAACTGGCCGAAACCCTCCTGGCCGTCATGGGCTCCCCACTGCACCTGGAGCACGGACCCGAACGCGCCGTCAACGGCGTGGTGCGCCGCTTGGCGGATACGACGGCGGCGCGCAGCGACCTGGGGTTCGAAGCCGCCATTGGCCTGGAAGACGGGTTGCGCTCGCTGGTTGCCTGGTGGCGCCCGTTGCGCGAGGAGATTGCGGCAGCACGTGAAGTGACACGCCGGGAGACACCCGTGGCAGGTGCCCGATGACTACCTACGGGACATCCATGGCGCGCATTGACGTGATGAAACCCTGGCTCGGCACCGAAGAAGCCCAGGCCGTGGCTGACGTCATTGCCAGCGGCTGGGTGGCGCAAGGTCCCAAGGTACGCCAGTTCGAGGACGCCTTCGCTGCCCGGCAGGAAGCCGCTTTTGCAGTTGCAGTCTCGAGCTGCACGTCAGCCCTGCACCTGGCCTTGGCTGCGGCGGGCGTCCAAGCCGGTGACGACGTGGTGGTTCCCTCGTTCTCCTTCATAGCCACGGCCAACGCCCCGACATATCCGGGCGCAAGGCCGGTCTTTGCCGATGTGGACCCGGCAACGGGATGCGTGACGGCGCAGACCATCGGGGCCGCCCTGACTCCCCGCACCACGGCAGTCATCGTCGTGGACCAAGGCGGCGTCCCCGTGGACCTGGACCCCATCCGGGGCCTGTGCGACCCCTTGGGCATCACTGTGGTGGAGGATGCCGCATGTGCCATCGGCTCGTTGTACCGGGGACGCCCTGCCGGGGCAGGAGCGGAACTCGCTGCCTGGTCTTTCCATCCCCGCAAGATCCTGACCACCGGTGAGGGCGGCATGCTCTCCACCCCACGGAAGGATTTCGCGGACAGGGCCCGCCGACTGCGTGAACACGCCATGAGCGTCTCGGCAGCCGATCGCCACGCCAGCATCCTGGCCCCTGCCGAAGAGTACCTCGAAGTCGGCTACAACTACCGCATGACCGATCTTCAGGCCGCCGTCGGGCTTGTCCAACTGGGCCGCCTCCAGGAGGCGGTCCGGCGACGGCGGGAACTGGCCGCGGAGTACGCCCATGCCTTCGCGGACATCGAGGGCCTGCGCCTGGTTGCCGACCCCGGCTACGGTACAACCAACTTCCAGTCGTGCTGGATCGAAGTGGGGCCGGGCTTCAGGCTCGGCCGGGATGCCTTGATGGAGAAGCTGGCGGAGGACGGAATTTCGGCTCGGCGCGGCATCATGGCCGCGCACCGGCAGCCGGCCTACGCGGCCGCGGGCCCGGTGTCCCTTCCGGCCACCGAGTGGCTCACCGACCACACGCTCATCCTGCCCCTGTATCACCAGCTCACCTTGGGGGACCAACTCCGGGTGATCGATTCCGTACTGCGGGCGGCGGGGCAGGGACGATGACCGAGCTCCTGTTGATCGCCGCCAGCGGACTGGCCCGGGAAGTCCTGGCCATGGTGCGCAACAGCGGGCAGTACGACGTCATAGGGATCCTGGATGACGACGAGGACAAACTGGGTCGGGTGGTTGACGGAGCCCATGTCCTGGGACCCATCCGGGACGCGCTCCTCTTTCCGCACGCCAGGCTGCTGCTGTGCATCGGTTCCGGAAGCGGAAGGGAAAGCGTGGCCATGCGGCTGCGAACACTGGGCCTGGCAGAAGACCGGTACGCCACCGCCGTCGACCCGTCCGTCCATGTCCCGGAAGGCTGCCATATCGGCTACGGGAGCATCATCCTGGCCCACGTGACCATGACGGCGTCGGTGACTCTGGGCAACCACGTGGTTGCCATGCCCGGCGTCACCTTCACCCACGATGACGTGGCCGGCGACTTCAGCACCTTCGCAGCCGGCGTATCGCTGGGCGGCAACGTGGTCATCGGCCGGGCAGCCTACATCGGCATGAACGCAAGTGTCCGCGAGCGCCGCTCCGTCGGTGCCGGCGCCACGATCGGGATGGGTGCTGCGGTCCTCCACGACGTCCCCCAGGACGAAACCTGGGCCGGCGTGCCGGCCAAGGTGATACAACGCGGGAACTTCCCGGCATTGGAGGGCATCCTGTGAAGATCATGCGCCCCCGCCCCCTGCCGCGCCGTCCCGTGGTCTCGGTGGTGGTTCCCTGCTACAACTACGGGCGCTTCCTGCCGGAGGCGGCCGCGAGCGCCCTTTCGCAGGACGGGGTGGATGTTGAAGTGATCGTCGTCGATGACGCCTCCACCGACGACAGCCTGGCCGTTGCCCGGCAGTTGGCCTCGGCAGATCCCCGCATCACGGTAGTGGCCCACAGCAGCAACCAAGGACACATCGCTACCTACAACGACGGCCTGTCCCGGGCTGCCGGCAAGTACGTCACTCTCGTCTCGGCCGATGACCTGGTGGCACCCGGTGCGCTGGCCCGGGCCGCTGCCCTGATGGAAGCCAATCCGCGTGTGGGGCTTGTGTACGGCCTCCCCAGGGATTTCACTGAACAGCCGCCGCCCGCCGGCCCGCCGGAACGCGAAACGTGGACAGTGTGGGATGGCCGGACGTGGATGTCACTGGCCTGCGCCCGGGGGCGGAACTTTATCCTGTCCCCGGAAGTCGTGATGCGGACCGAAGCCGTCCTCGGCATCGGGGCGTACAGCCCCTTGTTGCCACACTCCGGGGACCTTGAGTACTGGCTGAGGGCAGCAGCGTCCTGGGATGTGGGCCGGATCAACGGTCCGGTCCAGGCGTACTACCGCGTGCACGGCAGCAACATGCACCAGACCCGGTTTGCCTCCGCCGCTGTGGACATCCAGCACCGACTGGATGCCTTCCGTGTGCTGGAAGATCCGCGTTTCCCGGCCCCTGCCGCCGTACGGACAAAGCAACTGCTGCGCGCCAAGAAAGCCCTGTGCCGGGAAGCAACCCGCCTTGGTTGCAGCGAATTGGCGGGGCCGGTGTCCGTGGAAGCGGCCACCGAACTCAGGAAATTCGTCGAGTCACTGCACGATGTCCCCGGCAATGTGCGCAGGGCAAACCTGCTCCAGGCGAGGATCGCCCGGGCAACGCGGGGACGCGGGCCTGGTGGCACCGCATCATCGATTGCCTTTGTCCGGGGCCAGCTTGACCGGGTGCGCTGGCGGTTGTGGGCCATGACGGGCATCTCATGACGGAAACCAGGGGAGCACTGGGAAAAAGGGCCGTAGGCGCCACCCTCTGGGGTGGCGTGAACATGGCCCTGGGGCGCATTGTGCAGTTCGCCACCACCATCATCGTGGCGAGGATGCTCGCGCCCGAACACTTTGGTGCTCTCGCAGTTGCGATCGTTGTCCAAACCATAGCCACGAACATGGCAGAACTCGGTGCCACGGCGTCCCTTGCACGGGGCACCGGGGATCCCGACCGGGTAGCCCCTACCGTGTTCACGATCGCCCTGGTGACGAGTTCCGTAATGACAGCAGCGGCTATCATCACCGCACCCGCGCTCGCAGCGGCTTTCGACGACCCCGCAGCGACCCCCGTCATCCAGGTGTTGTCGCTGACAATCCTGCTCCAAGGCCTCGGTGCCGTCCCGTCCACCATGGTGTGGCGGGAGTACCTGCAAAAGGCCCGGGTCTTCGTGGATGTCGGCAGCGTGCTGACGGTGCTCGTGCTGGTGGTTCCCATGGCTGCCGAGGGCTGGGGTGCGATGGCGCTGGCGTGGTCCCGGGTTGGTGGCCAACTGGTGGCCCTGGTGGGTTATTGGATCATCACCCCGCGCCGCTACCTGCCGGGTTTCGACCGCTCCGTGGCGCTGGAGGTGGTGAAGCTTGGGATGCCCCTGGCAATGGCGAACCTGGTGGTCTTCATCACCCTGAATGTTGACTACTTCCTGATCGGCAGGCTGCTGGACCCCACGGCTTTGGGTCTGTACCTGCTGGCATTCAATCTGGCCGGGCTCCCCAGCGCCGTCATTACGTCGGTGATCAGGGCGACCGCAGTCCCAACCTTCGGACGGTTGTACGCCGACGGCACCCTGGGGACGCTGGCCGGGCGTTTTGTTGCAGGTATCGCATACTTCGCCTTCCCGGTTTCAGCGATGGTGGTGGGCCTGGCGCACCCCTTGATCGTCGTAGCCTACGGATCCACCTGGGCCCCGGCCTCAGTGGCTTTGGCTACCTTGGGAGTGTTCGGTGCCACACGCATCCTGGTGGAACTCTTCGCCGACTTGTCGGTTGGCGCCGGCCGGACCATGTGGCTCTTCTGGGTTCAGGTAGTGTGGCTGGCCGCCCTGGTGCCTGCCCTGTACGTCGGCATCAGCCAGTGGGGGATTGCCGGCGCGGGCGCTGCACATGCGGTCGTGGCCTGCCTGGTGGTCATTCCGATGTATGTCAGGGTCCTGACCTTGGTTTTGGGCATCCGGGCGTTGGACCTGATGCGGGGGAGCATCGTGCCGCTGCTGGCCGCAGCAGCGGCAGGAACCGCGGCTTGGCTGGTCGCAGGAACCGTGCAGGGATCCGTTGTACCGCTGCTGCTGGGTGGCCTGGCGGGTGTCGCTGTATACGGCACGCTGACCTATCGGCAGGGGAGGGTGCTCCTTCTGACCCTGAGGAACCTCCTGCGGGGCCGGCTGAACACTGCCTTGCCCGAAACCGCGAAAGAGGGTGCCGCATGATGCCGCCTCCAATACCTGCCAGTCCGGCGTCCATGCCCGGCAGCAACCTCTCAGTGGTCACGCCAAGCTACCTGCCTGACCTCGAACTCTGCGTTGACCTCAACCGTTCCGTCCTTGAACTGACGGCCCCCGGCGTGGTGCACCACATTATTGTGCCGGCCCAGGACCTTCCGGCCTTCAGGAAACTCCAAGGACCCAGGACGGAAGTCCACGACGCCCGCGAGTTCCTTCCCCGGTCCTTCATCAAGACTCCCGGAGTCAACGTCTGGGTCAATGGCGCCCGCCCCTGGCCACCGGTCCGAGGCTGGATTACCCAGCAGATCCTGAAACTGTCGGCGGTATCCGTGCTGCACGTCGATGGAGCCCTGCTGCTGGACTCCGACAGCGTGCTGATCCGCGAGACCAACCTCGACACGTTCAGGCACAATGGCTCCATCGCCCTGTACCGCAAACCCGGAGGTGTTGACAAAACACTGCCCGGCCACAGGCTCTGGCACGCGTCGGCCCGAAGGCTGCTGGGCCTTGAACCGCCACCGGACGGAGACCTGGACGACTACATCTGCTGGCCGTGCCTCTGGGAACCGCGGCTGGTGCGGGACATGCTCCGCCATATCCAGGAGGTGAAAGGACGCCTTTGGTCCACGGCCGTCGGGGCCGAACTGCATTTCTCCGAGATGATGCTGTACGGGCTGTACGTGGATGAAGTCGCCGCGGGTCCCGGTGCCCACGTCAGCGAAATGCAAGGGATCGTGCACTCGGAAGAAAAAAGGCTCACCCAAGCGGACATTGAACGCCTTCTGCGCAGAGCACCGCCGGACAAGAACGTGGTGATGCTCTCCGCCAAGGCCGGAATCCCCCTGCAGGACCGAAGGCAGGCACTGGAGGCCTTCAGGCAGGCACGCCAAGGATCCAACCATCGGGGAGTCCGCCCATGAACGTACTCCACCGCGTCATGGCACACGCACAACGAGACGGCTGGCCCGCAGTCACCAGGAAGATCATCCACAAGGCAGCAGGCAAGACCCTCGAACGGCTGTCCGTGAACGAACCCGACCTGCCCGTCCGCACGGAAGATCTTCAGGCGTCCGCCAATAACGCACCACACCGTCAGCCCCACCCGGTATCCGGCGCCATGAATGTCGGCTGGGTCTGCACACCGCCCGGTCCAGGCTCAGGCGGCCACACCACCTTCTTCCGCATGGTGCAGGGCATGGAAGAACGCGGACACCGCTGTGCCCTCTTCCTGTACGACAGGAACAGCGACGACGTATCCCGCCACGCCGCTGTCATCAGAAAGCACTGGCCACTCATGGAAGCGGAGATCCGCAGCGTCGCCGAAGGTTTCCACGGCATGGACGCCATCGTCGCCAGCTCCTGGCCTACGGCTTATGCGGCCGCAGCCCACGGCAGCCGACACCTCCACAGTTTCTACTTCATCCAGGACTACGAACCCTACTTCTACCCGAGGGGCACCCTGTATGCGCTCGCAGAAAACAGTTACCGGCTCGGGTTCACCAACATCGCCCTTGGGGGAATGATCGGCGCCGTCATGAAGTCCGAACTGGGTATGGAGCCCGCGGCTTCCGTGCCCTTCGCGTGCGACACCAGGACATACAGGCTGCTTGAAGGGCCGGAGGGGGCACCGACCCGCCACGGGGTGGTGTATTACGCCAAGCGGGCTGTAGACCGGCGCGGCTATCTCCTGGCGAAGCTGGCTCTGGAACAGTTCCATGCCATGCACCCCGACCAGGAAATCCACATCTACGGGGACAGCATCACCGGGTGGTCCATTCCTGTGCACAATCATGGGAACCTGCCCCCCGGAGATCTCAACAGGCTGTACAACAGCACCGTCGCAGGCCTTGCCCTGTCCTTCACCAACATCTCCCTTGTTCCGGAGGAACTGTTGGCCGCGGGCAACGTCCCGGTCCTGAACGAATCAGCGTTCGCCGCGCAGGTTTTGAAGGATCCGGAGGTGATCTGGGCACCGGCCACCCCCAGTGGTTTGGCCGGAGCCCTGGCACGCGCCGTGGAGGCCAACGACATCCAGGACCGGGCCTCAAGGATTGCCGCACGGAGGCGGCTGGACTGGAGAGTATCTACAGACGCCTTTGCCGAGGTGCTGGAGTCAGCGTGCTCAGGCAACACCATACTTCCGGGATCGCCATGAGCAGCACCAGGTTCAGGCCGGCAATGCGGCCCAGCGCTTTTGCCGGAATCGACGGCCTCGAACCCGGCAAAGGCACGTCGCACGTGCCGTTGCTCCTGAAGTTCGCAGCGTTCGGGATCTTCTTTTTCCCCTCCAACATGGTGCTCAAGCCCCTGGGGGCAGTCGGCACCCTGCCCTTGATCATTGCGCTGCTCCTGCTGGCCGTATGGGTATGTTCCGTGCTCTTCGGACTGACCAACCCCCTCGAGAACCGGCATCCGGGGCGCATGGGCTTCGTTCTGCTGTGGGTGGGCACCTGCGCCTCGTACGCGGCCATGTACTCGGGCTACACAGGCGGAAGCGAAAGCCCGGCGCGCGCCGCCGCCGATCGATGGCTGATACTCCTGTTGGCCAGTGCCGGCATCATCCTCGTTACCGCCGAAGCTGTACGAACACTCAACGCGGCCATGGCACTGACCAGGGCTTTGCTGGCCGGTGCCGCCTTTTGCTGCCTCGTCGCCGTCGTCCAGTTCTTCTTCAGGGTGGACCCCATGCAGTGGCTGCAAATGGCCATGCCGGGCTTCACCAACAACGGCGGGAACACAGCCTTCCAAATACGGGGCGCCATGATGCGCGTCTCGGGAAGCACGTTCCATTCCATCGAGTTGGCCGTCATCTGCTCCATGCTCCTTCCCCTCTCCATCTGGAGGAGCCTGTACGACGTGAAGGGCAGGAAATGGGTGCATTGGACCATCACGGCGCTGCTGGTATTCGCCATTGCGTCCACAGTCTCGCGCTCCGGAATCCTGGGACTGTTGGCCGGTATGGCCGTTTTCATTCCCTTCCTGCCCAGGATGGCGCGCCGTTGGGCGTTCATCGCCGCCCCCGCCATTGTGGCGGCCCTCTTCCTCGGTGTGCCCGGGCTCGTGGGCACTCTGACAGCGTCACTGACCGCCGGCGACAATGATCCTTCCATCACGACGCGAACCAACAACTATCCACGGGTAGCAGCCATGGTGGAAGAGCGGCCCTTCTTCGGCGTGGGGCCCGGGAACTACATGCCCAGCAACGCCATCCACATCCTCGACAACCAGTACCTCAACGCCACGGTGACCATCGGCCTGGTGGGGCTCGTGGGTTTGATCGCCTACCTGACCCTGCCGGGCCTCTCGACACTCCTTGCAGCCCGCGCATCCCGCATCCCGGCCCTCCGATGCCTCGCCGGCGCCGTTGCGGCCGCAGGCATCGTCGCCGCCGTCTGCTCCTTCACCTTCGACTCCATGTCCTTCCCGGTCTTCGCCCTCACCTACCCCTTCATCGTCGGATTGGCAGGTGGAGCCTGGAACATGGTCCGCCGAGAAATCCAGCTCAAGGAACCAGGCGAAGCCCCGCATCACGAGCCCCCGGAACGCCCAAGTACCACGCAACCACTCCCCAAGGAGGGATCATGGACCCCGTAGCCGTATTCAAGACACTGTGGCGTTACAAGATCTTCGTGCTGCCGGTCCTCCTTCTGACAGCCGTGGCCGCGGTCTACATGTTTTCGTACGCCCCACGGACCTACGAAGCGCGGACGACGTACGCGATTGTCAATCCAAAGACTCCCACGTCCGAGGACATCGAAAAGGACCCGTCTCTCGGATTGTTGAACACTGACAATCCCTATCTTCGGTCCGCGGACACGTCCCTGGTAGCGCAAGTGGCGGTCACGCGGCTGAACGATGTCGCCACCGGCGATTTCCTTGCCTCCCGCGGACTGAGCACGGATTACAAAGTGGAGCGGCCCTCTGACGCCTTCCTCATCGATATCTCGGGGATCTCCGACGACAAGGAGCAGGCCATCGCCACCGCGAAGGCCCTCGGCGAACGGCTGGAGCAGGACCTGCGCACCATTCAAACCATCAACGGAGCCTCCGACAGGTACCTGTTTACGGCCTTGGCGGTTGCCCCACCCGACAAAGCCACAGAACAGTTCTCCAGCAGGCTCAGGTCGGTGATCGTTGTCGTGGTGGCCGGGATCGTCCTCACGCTTGGAACAGTCTCCCTCGCCCGTGCCGTGGAAGCCTCCAGGACCCGGAACAACAGCAACGGTGAACCCAGGAACCGGACACGCCGGCAATCAAAGCCACTCGTGCCGGGACCGGTGCCACCTGCGCCGGAGGAGGCGGCGGCACTCGCCCACTTGGAAACCCTTGTGGCAAGCGACGCACGTCCACGGTCCGAAGCCCGCCGGCAGACCGCACCGAAAGACCCCCTCAAAACGGCAAACACGCGCTGAACGCCCGAATAGAGCACCGGCGATGACCAGATTCGGATATCTCGTACCGGAGTTCCCCGGTCAAACCCATGCCTTCTTCTGGCGGGAGCTGAAAGCCCTCATGGACCTCGGGCAACATCCCGAACCAGTGTCCACCCGCAGGCCCAGGCAAACAGGGATCACGCCACCATGGGCACAGGACGGCTTGCCGGAGACCAAGTTCCTGATGCCCCCAAGTCCTAAGAGCGTCAGCGGATCAGCCAAATCCGCCCTGCCCGGGCTGCACCATCTTGCCCCCTTGGCAGAAGCTTCGGGCCTGCGCCGACAGTCAAACCCGAAGGCCATGGCCCGTGATGTCCTGCGAACCGCAGGACTCTTCTGGGCCGGAGCCGAACTGGCACATCATGCACACACACGGGGGTGGTCACATATCCACGTGCACTCCTGCGCCGACTCAGCCCAGGTAGCCCTGTTCGCGCACCTCCTCACAGGCATTCCCTACAGCCTCACCCTCCACGGACCCCTCAGTGACTATGGACCCAACCAGCAGCAGAAATGGCGGAACGCCAAGTTCTCGATCGTCATCACCGAGAAACTCCTGAACGAAACCCGAAAGCAGCTGGATGGATTCATGCCGGCGAACGTCGAAGTCGCCCCCATGGGCGTGGAATTGGCTGCCTTCACCCGCGCAGCACCATACATCCCCTGGCAGGGCACCGGCCCGGCCCGCATCTTCAGCTGCGGGAGGCTCAACCCCAGCAAAGGCCACATCGAACTCCTCTCCGCCCTCCGCTCCGTGGTCGACACAGGCGTGGAAGCCGTCCTGACCATCGCCGGAGAGGACGACCACGGCGGGAAAGGCTACCGGGCAGCAGTGGAACGTGCCGTAACGGAGCGCGGGCTCACCCCCCGGGTAACACTGCTGGGCGCCGTGCCCGAAAGCCGCATCAAAGCTGAACTCGAAAACGCACACCTCTTCGCCTTGGCCAGCCACGAGGAACCACTGGGAGTAGCCATCATGGAAGCCATGGCCATGCAAGTGCCGATCGTCGCAACATCGGCCGGGGGAGTTCCGGACCTGGTGGCCAGCGGACACACCGGCACCTTGGTTGAGCCCGGGAACTCCAACCAACTAACAGCAGCAATCCTCAACACCCTCCACAGTCCCTCGCAAGCCACAGCCATGGGGCAGCGGGCCCGCCTGCGCCTTGAAGAGTCCTACGACGTCCGGGCAAGCGCCCGCGCCCTCGCAGCATTGATCTGAAGCAAACCGGGAGGAAACCTTGAGGGGCAAGACCATGGGCCTGTGGGCCGGAAGTGCGCTCGCAGTCGCCGCGGTGGGCATTGTTGCTGCCGTGGCATCCGGGCCGGGTTCCAGGGATGCCACTCCCTCCGCAACCGGAAAGGCCGCAGACGCGACGTCCGCGGGGACCACCGCCATCACTCTGCGTGAGGTGGATGGCGGCCCGGACTACTACGCGCGGTTCAAGGGCAGCCTGCCCGCCGACCCCGCCTTTTTTCCCATCGGAGTGTGGCTGGAAAGCGTCCTGGACAAGGGCAACGTTGCCATGGACTCGGCTGCTGGTTTGAACACCTATGTGGAACTGACGGCAAACTCCGATGTCCAGCTGGTCAGGGACTCCGGCATGTTCGCGATCCCGGCTTTCCCGCACACGGCCGCCGCGGGCTTCGCCCTGAGTGACGAAGTGGACATGTGGGCCGGGCCTGGTGCCGCACAGTGGTCAGGAAGGTACCCCGGTGAAGGAGAACCCTGCGTCCCGGCAGGATCGCCGTGCGGATACACGATCCAGAAGGAGAGGCGGGCCGTTGCGCCCCAAGGTGTGTTGCTCTACTCCAACTACGGCAAAGGCGTTACTTTCTGGGAGTCGGACAAAGAAGCACGAGGGTTCCTCCGTGGCGTGCAGGACCTCGTCTCAGCTGACAACTATTGGTTTACGGATCCCAATATCTGCGGTCGCGGGGAAGGTGGCGCGATCGTGGGATACGCCCGTGACCTCACACAGGAGGAATGCCGGCTGGCGGCCAATTATGGCTGGACCGTCGACAGGCTGCGAAACCTCCAGGACCCCGCAGCGAGGATCCCCGTGTGGGCTTTCGTCGAAAACGGCCATCCCTCAGGTGATGTTCCCAACACCGCCACCATCACCGGTCCTGAGCTCAGGGGAGCGGTGTGGAGCAGCCTCATTCATGGAGCCAGGGGCATCATCTATTTCAACCACAATTTTGGTGGCGACTGCGTGACCCAACACGTGATCAGGGACTGCGGAAAGGACATCGTGCCCGCCCTCACCGCAGTCAACCAACAGATCAGGAATCTTGCCCCCGTCCTCAACGCCCCCTTCCTGGACGGCGCCGTCAGCATCAGTGGCCCGGTGGACCATGCCACCAAGCTCCACGATGGCACGATCTACATCCTCGCCGGAGCCAACCAGAAGGCCGGCGGTCCCGCCACGTTCACGCTCAAGTGCGGCGGCAGCTCCGCCGTCGTCATCGATGAAAACCGCACACTGGCCATCAATGACGGCACGTTCACCGACAGCTTCGCGGATGGCAACGCTGTGCACCTCTACCGCATCGAAGGGGGAGGTACCTGCGGTTTCTGATCACCGGCTGCTGTTGTCCCGCTCCCATCCGGAAGCTGTCCTGCGTGACAACACCGCACGACGGCGGCCCGCACCGGCGAAGGCCACGTACACGGCGGCGTCAACGGCAGTCAGCGGACCCCGGACGGACGACAGCAACTGCCGCACGGTGCCGCGCGCCGTGGTTCCGCCGGCCGTATCCTGCTGTGCATTTCCCCTGTAGTTCCGCCCCAGGATACCGAGCAGGGCAGAGGCTGAACGCGGCGTCCTCACCACCACGGGCTCCGTCTCCAGGACGGCCTTTTCGTGCTGCCCGAACAGCCGGTCGACGTAGTAGTCATCCCCGGTGACCGCCGGAAACGAGCCCAGGCGAGCGTGGCCTTTGCGGCTCAACCCGAAGACGCCGGCACCCCACAGTGCCTGCGAGTTGGACGGGATCCGCATGCGCGCCCGGTAATAGCTCCGCACCAGTGGCGACGCCCCCTGCGTGTCGTAGACGAAGGCTGGCCGTGCAGCCAGCGACGTGCCTTCAGCCAAGCGCCTCAGAACTTGCCCCACAGCCTCGGCGCTTACCTCGATATCCGCATCCAGATAGAGGCGGGGCCAGGCCTTGGCCACCTGGTCGGCAGCATTCAAGGCAGCGGTCTTCGACGCTTCCGCAACGTGGAGCACCCGCACACCGTCAAAGGCGGATGCGATCTCCTCTGTCCCGTCCGTACAACCGTTGCAGGCCACGATGACCTCCACCGTTCCCCAGCCGATCACGTCCGCGAGCGCGGTGAGCGTGCGCCCGATCACCGCCGCCTCGTTATGCGCCGGAATGACAATGGTCCCGGACGGGGGAGCAGCGGCGCTGCCGTGCTGCAGGGTCGCCCCGGGCAGAGCTTCCCGCCGCCGGGAGCTGAGCAGTGCTTCCAAAGCTTCCCGATGTCCCGGCTTACCTGATCGCAGGACCTCGGCCAGGACAGCTGCCACGCGGAATGCCGCCAGGCGGCCCGGGCCGAAGTACTTCTCCGCGTAGCGCACGCGGTTGACGGACATCAGCGCCGTCAACTGCGGGGAGGTCCCCGAGCCTCCCCGCTCGTGCCACATCCGCGCCTCCGGCTCAAACCAGATCGAGGCACCGGCCGCCCTGACCCGCCGGCAGTAGTCCGTCTCCTCCGAGTAGAGGAAGAAGCGCTCATCCCACCAGCCCACCGCGCGGGCTACGTCGGCATGGATCAGCATCGCCGCGCCGGTGGCCCAGTCCACCCTGTGGGCGTGCCGGTAGCTCTCCGGCTCAAAATCCATCTCTGCCAGCCAGCCCGGCCGGCGCGGCAGGCGGCTGCCCAGTGCCGCGTCTCCCAGCGCCCGCAGGACGCCGGGTTCGCGCCGAAGGGACGGATACACGCTGCCGTCATCGTCCAGGAGGACGGGCACCACCATCCCGGCTCCCGTTGCCTCCATCCTGTGGCGCATGGCTGCGACCGCACCTGGTTCAACCCGCAGGTCCGGGTTCAGCACCAGATATGCCCCGGCCTCTCCGGCTTGCCTCATGGCGGCGTTGATTCCGCCGGCGTATCCGAGGTTGCCCCCGGTGGCTACCGCAACAACATCCGGGTGGCGGGCAAGAGCCTGCAGGGTTTCACCGGTGGGTGAATTGTCCGCCACCACGACCTTCAGTGACTGGGCGGCTGTTTGCTGCCGGAGGCCCGCGATCAGCGCATCCACGTCATCGGCATTGTTGTAGGTCACGGCAAGAACCGCGACGTCGGCAGCCACCTCCGCGGGAACGAACGATCCGGCCGTGTGGCCGGCGGCCTGCACCGGCGTCGGCCGTGATGGTGCCGGTTCTGCCGCCGGCAGCCAAGGGCCACTTGTCCGCTGCAGCCTGAAGTAGGCCTCGGGGCCGTCCACCAGATACCGGCGGGCGAGCCTGCGGGGTTCAAGCATCAACCGCCAGCCCCACTCAAGTCCATGGGAACTGATCCAGGCCGGTGCCCGGCGTACCCTTCCGGCCAGGAAGTCCACCACGGCTCCAAAGGCCAGCAACACCCTGGCTCCGGTTTGTGGACCGTACTCGTCGATCCACAACTCCTGCCGAGGTTTTCCGAGGCCAACCACCAGGATGTGTGGGGCTGTTTCCTTGATCCGGGCAGCCAACGCCCGGGACTCTTCCCGATTGCCCAGCACTTCCCGCGACGGTGCCCACCAACCGGCAACGGCCACATCCGGGCGTTCCGCGGCAAGCTTCCGTTTGATCATCGCCTGCGCTTCGTCCGATCCGCCCAGGAACCCCACCCTCAACCCTCGACGCCCAGCCTCGTCCAGCAAGGGACCAATCAGGTCACTTCCCGCAAGCCTTGGCCAGGATGTCGAGGTCATGCGGCGGGCCGCCGAGACCAACGGAGCCCCGTCCATGAGGGTCAACCACTCCACGGAGGAGGCCTGCCCGAGGACGCCCGCCCACCGGCCCCCGGCGCCAAAGTGCAGGATGTGGTCCAGGTTGGCCGAGCAGACACCCAGTGGACGTCCGGTACTGCATTCTGCGCGCGCAATGATGCCGGAAACGGCATCATCAAAGTCCATGAGCCGCACCGGCACGCCGCCGAGTTCGAGCATGCCCGGCTGCGGGCTTCCCGGTCCGCCCGCGCCCCTGCCGGGCCGGGTGCCGGCGCGGGTACCGCGGTGCAGGACGGTGGCGGCGTGGAGTGCATCGCGCGCGGCGGTGGCGTTCCTGCCGAAGGGTGTCTTGGGCTGCAGCATTCTCGGCTCTCCAGGCTCAGGTCCGGGTCTTGACTCATGGCACAACATTGCGCGACGACCCGGGGCTGCTGCACTGCCCGGATCGCCGCGGGCAGCACCTGCCGCCCTGTGTTTCTTGAGTTGTCTCCCGGCCGCGCCAACGGCTGCCGTACGGCCAACTGTAGGCCTGTTTCAGGGACCGCGCCAGAGGTTCGGATCCTCGAGGTACGCGGCCAGGCGCTTGGACGCTTGGGGCGGTTCGAATCCGGCGCTCCGGATTTTCCCGAGGTCCAGAACGCTGCTGGGCGGACGCGGAGCTGTCCCCGGCTTGAAATACTCTTTGGTGCTGACGGGAGTCACCTGGCCGGGATCGGCTCCACACAGACGGTAGACCTCCCTGGCAATGTCTGCCCAGGACTGCGGTTCGCCATCGCTGCTGAGGTTGTAGGTACCAAAGGGCGCCTGCGAGTCCAGGAGATGGCGAATGGCCTCTGCGATGTCCTGCGCGAAGGTCAGCCTCCCCACCTGGTCATCCACCACCGTGGGAGCCGCCCCTTTGGCAGCGAGGCCCGCCATGGTGCGGACAAAGTTCCGGCCGTCTCCCACCACCCAGCTGCACCGCACGATGTAATGCCGGGCCGCCACCGCCGCGGCGGCATCGCCGGCGGCCTTGCTCTGGCCATACACGCCCAGGGGACTCACAGGTTCGTCCTCCGTATGGACCGGAGCAGTTCCGTCGAAGACGTAGTCGCTGGATACATGGACCAGCGTGAGGGAATGCTCGACGGCGGTCCGCGCCAAGCGGGAGACCGCACCGGAGTTGACGCTCCAGGCAGCCGAACGCCCCTGCGTGGTTTCCGCCGCATCCACGCCCGTGAAGGCTGCGGCGTTGATGATGGTCGAATACTTCTTCCACTCCAAGGTGCTGTACGCGGCTTCATGTGTGATGTCGAAGCCGTCCTTTCCGACAAAGTCGACGTGGGCGGCATCATCGAAGGCCTGCCTCAGCGCCCTGCCCAGCTGGCCGTTGGCACCCAGCACCAGGATCCTCCGCGGCTTCATGGGAACCACCGACCGGAGACGGGGGTGCTGCTTGTCCTGCTCGGACAGGATGGCCTGGTCCAGCGGAACAGGCCACGGGACAGCAGTGTCCTCATCGGCCACATTGAGGAAGGTGTATCCGGACTGCGCACCGGCACTCCAATGGTCGTTGACCAGGTAGGTGTACGCGGTGTTGTCTTCCAGGGTCTGGAACGCGTTCCCGACTCCGCGCGGCACAAACACTGCTTGTCCCTCAGTCATCCCTGCATGGAAGACAGTCCCGAAGGTCGGCCCTTCCCGCAGGTCCACCCAGGCGCCGAAGATCTTTCCTGACGCCAGCGAAATGAACTTGTCCCACGGTTCGGCGTGAATCCCGCGCGTGGTGCCCCGGCGGGCATTGAAGGAGATGTTGTTTTGTACCGGCCCGAAGTCCGGCAGCCCCAACGCGAGCATCCTGCCGCGGTGCCAGTTCTCCTTGAACCACCCCCGGGCATCGCCATGGACGGGCAGGTCAAAGAGCAGCAGGCCGGGGATGGGAGTGGTCCTGGCCGTCATTCCCTGCGCGGAAGCCATCGGCGTCAGTGTCCCTGTCCGGCGTATTTGAGTTCCGTTTCAGCCTTTTGCGGCCGCCACCACGCTTCGTTGTCCGTGTACCAGCGGACGGTGGCTGCCAGGCCGTCGTCGAAATTCCCGAACCGGGGGGTCCAGCCCAGTTCGCGGCGCAGCTTGGCGGAGTCGATCGCATACCGCAGGTCGTGCCCCGGGCGGTCCGTCACGAGGTCGAACGCGCCGGGCGGCTGGCCCATGACCAGCAGGAGCTTCTCCACCACGGCACGGTTGGACAGTTCACCGTCGGCCCCGATCAAATAGGTCTCTCCGAGCCGTCCCCGCTCCAGGATCGCGGCCACGGCGGAGGAATGGTCTTCCACATGGATCCAGTCCCGGACATTGCGCCCCTCGCCGTAGAGGCGTGGGCGGATACCGTCCAGGACGTTGGTGACCTGCCGGGGAATGAACTTTTCCACGTGCTGGAATGGCCCGTAGTTGTTGGAGCAGTTGCTGATGGTGGCCCGGAGTCCGAAGGAGCGGACCCATGCCCGTACAAGCAGGTCGGACCCCGCTTTGGTTGCCGAATAGGGACTTGTCGGCCGGAAAACGGATTCCTCTGTGAAGCGTTCCGGATCGTCCAGGGCAAGGTCGCCGTACACCTCGTCCGTTGAGACGTGGTGGAACCGGGTTCCGTGCTTCCTTGCGGCTTCGATCAGGGTGTAGGTGCCCACCAGATTGGTGTCCACGAATGGCCGGGGATCCTGCAGGGAATTGTCATTATGCGATTCAGCGGCGAAATGCACCACGGCATTTACGGAGGCCGTCAATGTATCAACCAACCCTGCATCGCAGATATCGCCCTTGACAAAGTCGAACCTGCTGTCCGGAAGCCCGTCCAGTGACGCAAGGTTTCCGGCGTAGGTCAGTTTGTCCAGAACAGTGACATGGAGGCTGCTGTGCTCCATGATGTAGTGGACAAAGTTGCATCCGATGAATCCGGCCCCGCCGGTGACAAGGATTCTCTGCATGGCGATAGCGTAGCCGCCCATACGGGCACACCGGCAGGGGAGGGGACAGCAAAGTATGCGAGGAATTATTTTGGCCGGCGGAACCGGGTCACGGCTCCATCCAATTACGCTGGGAATCAGCAAACAACTGGTGCCTGTTTTCGATAAGCCCATGATCTATTACCCGCTGTGCACTTTGATGCTGGCCGGGATCCGGGACATTCTGGTGATCACCACGCCAAAAGACGCAGTGCAGTTCCATGGCCTTTTGGGCGACGGTTCCCAATTCGGCATTAGCCTCACCTACGCCGAGCAACCCACCCCTGACGGCCTGGCCCAGGCCTTCATCCTGGGCGAAGAGCACATCGGCGGCGGAAAAGTTGCCCTCATCCTCGGCGACAATATTTTCAACGGCCCCGGCATGGGAGCCCAGCTGAGGAAATACAGCGACGTGGACGGCGGCGCCATCTTCGGTTACTGGGTCAAGGATCCCGCAGCGTACGGTGTGGTGGAATTCGACGACCACGGCCTCGCCATCTCGATCGAGGAAAAACCGTCCGCTCCCAGGAGCAACTACGCCGTGCCTGGCCTCTATTTTTACGACAACGACGTAGTAGCCATGGCGAAGGATCTGAAGCCTTCAGCCCGCGGCGAGCTTGAAATCACTGATATCAACCGGCAGTACTTGGAACTGGGCAAACTCCATGTGCAGAAGTTCCCCAGGGGCACCGCCTGGTTGGATACCGGTACTTTCGCCGACCTGAATGATGCCTCCAACTATGTCCGCACCACAGAAAACAGGCAGGGCCTGAAGATCGGAGCCCCGGAGGAAGTCGCGTGGCGCATGGGCTACCTGAGCGACGACGAGCTTCGCAGGCAGGCAGGCAAGCTGGCCAAGAGCGGGTACGGCAGCTACCTCATGGATATCCTCGAGAGGCAGTGACCGTCCGTCATCACCCCGAAACGTCCTCCAGGGCACGGGAAATCTCGGCGGGCAGCGCAGTCAGCTGGGCATCCAGCAATTCCTTCAGCTGGACCGGTGTCCTTGCTCCCACCACTGCGGTGGCTACTCCCGGCCTGGACAGCAGCCAGCTCAGGGAAACATCCAGTGGCGAGCGGCCCAGCCCCCGCGCGGCCATGGTCACGGCTTCAACCACCCGTGACGCACGCGGTTCAAGATACTGCTCGACATAGCCGGCAAGCCTGCCCTGCGCCGCGCGCGAATCAGTGGGCACCTGGCCCCGGTACTTGCCGCTAAGCACGCCACGCCCCAGGGGAGCCCAAGCCATCAGCCCCAGTCCCGCATCTTCCACCGCGGGAATCAGTTCCTCTTCGGCCTTTCGCTGGACCAGGGAGTACTCGGACTGGTTGGCCACCAGCGTGAATCCGGCCACTGCGGCCGCTTTCGCCGTCTGCCAGCCGTTGTAGTTGGAGATTCCCACATAGCGTGCCCGGCCGCTGCGCTGGGCGAGTTCCAAAGCTGACAGTGTCTCGTCCAAGGGAACGTTGCCGTCCCAGTCGTGGACAAACCAGATGTCGAGGTAATCGGTACGCAACCGGGCGAGGCTGGCGTCCAGCGCCGCCAGCATGGCACCGCGGGAGGCATCGACGCTGCGCCGGCCATCCGACGACGACACTCCGGCTTTGGTGGAAATGACCACTTCCGAACGGGCCACCACGTCGCCCAACATGGAACCCAGCATGGCTTCGGCCTGGCCCTGGGCGTAGGAAGCAGCGGTGTCGATCACCGTGCCGCCGGCATCCACGAAGTCGTGAAGCAACGCCGCGGCATCCTGTTCATCCGTTTCTTGTGCCCAGGACATGGTCCCCAGGGAAAGCGAGGACACACGGAAGCCGCTGTTGCCGACATAACGCTGCTGCATGCTGCTAGCTTACGGGCAGTTGCAGGACTTCATGACGTAGGGTCTATTCACGTGAACTGGATAGAAGCAGCCCTCCTGGGCCTTGTGCAGGGCCTCACCGAATTCCTCCCGATCTCCTCAAGCGCGCACCTGCGGATTGTTGGTTCGTTCCTTCCGAATGCAGCCGACCCGGGCGCCGCCTTCACGGCCATCACCCAGCTGGGCACGGAGACCGCCGTCATCGTGTACTTCTGGCGTGACATCGTCCGGATCATCGGAGCCTGGTTCGGATCGCTGACCGGCAAGGTTGAACGGAACAATCCCGACGCGAGGATGGGATGGCTGGTGATCCTCGGCAGCCTGCCGATCATCGTCCTCGGGCTGCTCTTCCAGGACCAGATCGAGTCGGTTCTCCGGAGCATGTGGATTGTGGCCACCATGCTGATCGTCTTCGGCATGATCCTGGCCGTCGCAGACGCAGTGGGCCGACAGGAGCGGGACCTCACCCAGCTCAGCTACAAGCACGGCATCCTTTACGGTTTCGCCCAGGCCATGGCCCTGATCCCCGGAGTCTCCCGGTCCGGCGGCACCATCACCGCCGGCCTCCTGATGGGTTACACCCGTGAAGCGGCAGCGCGTTATTCATTCCTCCTGGCCATCCCTGCTGTTTTCGGCAGCGGCCTCTACCAGTTGTATAAAACGGTTTCCAACGAAGGAATAGCCGGCCCTTACGGCTTGGGCGAGACCGCCCTGGCCACGGTTATTGCATTCGTGGTGGGCTATATCATCATTGGTTGGTTCCTCAAGTTCGTCTCCACCCGCAGCTACAGGCTCTTCGTCTGGTACCGGATCCTGCTGGGCCTGGCCCTGTATGTCCTGCTCGGTTTCGGTGTGATCAGCGCCTAGCACTAAGGTTGACTCGTGAAATCGTGGACCTCCCGCCCTGTTCCTGAGCTGCCCGGCAGCTTGTCCGACCTTCGCCTCTTCGACACGTCCCTGGGCCGTGTGGTGGCTCTTGAACCCGGGCCGGAACAGTCCATGTACGTGTGCGGTATTACGCCGTACGACGCCACCCACATGGGGCATGCGGCCAGTTATGTCGCCTTCGATCTCCTGAACCGGGTATGGCGTGACGCCGGGGCGCGGGTGTCGTACGTCCAGAACGTCACCGACATCGACGATCCCCTGCTCGAACGGGCCAACGCCACCAACGTGGACTGGCGTGAACTGGCCCAAAGCCAGATCGAACTGTTCCACACTGACATGGACGCCCTCAACGTCGTTTCCCCGGACCACTACATCGGCGCCGTGGAAGCCATCCCGGACATCGTGCCCGCCATCGAACGGCTCATCGCCGACGGTGTCGCCTACCGCGTGAACGGCACCGACGGCGAACCGGACGGGGATGTGTATTACGACGTCGAGACGGCCGGGAAGCGCTCAGACGCTACGGACGCCTGGTCCCTCGGCGCTGTCTCAGGCCTCAACGAAGCCGAAATGCTTGCCTTGTTCGCCGAGCGTGGCGGCGACCCGGCCAGGCCCGGCAAGCGCCAGGCGCTCGATCCCCTGCTTTGGCGGGTTGCACGCGAGGGGGAGCCCAGCTGGCCCGGGGCATCGCTGGGCGACGGTCGGCCCGGGTGGCACATCGAGTGTACGGTCATCGCGCAGAAGTACCTCCCTGCGCCGTTCACGGTCCAGGGCGGCGGATCGGACCTGATCTTCCCGCACCACGAAATGGGCGCGGGACACGCCTACTCACTGTCCGGCGTCCCCTTGGCGCACCACTACTCACACGCGGGGATGGTGGGCCTGGATGGCGAGAAGATGAGCAAATCCAAAGGCAACCTGGTGCTCGTCTCCAATCTTCGCGCTGCCGGAGAAGAACCCGCCGCCATCCGGTTGGCCATCCTGGCCCACCACTACCGCTCAGACTGGTCCTGGACCGCCCAAGAATTCGAGGCCGCCAAGGACCGTCTGGCAACCTGGCGGCGTGCTTTGGCGCAAGCTCCGGCCGGATCGGCAGCACCTTTGGTCGAGGCCATGCGGAAGGAGCTGGCCAATGACCTCGACGCGCCGGGTGCGCTGACCGCCGTCGATTCCTGGGCAGAAGCAGCACTTCGCAACGCGGCGCCGCACTCCCCGTCAGATTCCGAACTGGTGGCGGACGCGGTTAACGCCCTCCTCGGCGTCGAACTTTAGTCCCGCTGTTCCCGGGAACAGGGAAGGGCCCCGGCAGAGACGTGGTCGCTGCCGGGGCCCTTCCGCTTGGTTGGCCGGGTCCATTTCACGATCAGGGCCGGTCCTTGCCGCGCCGCTTGAGGTAGCGCTCAAACTCCCTGGCAATCGATTCTCCCGAGGCCTCGGGGAGGTCCGCCGTGTCCTTTGCTTCCTCGAGTTGCCTGACGTAGGCGGCAATTTCCGGGTCTTCCGTGGCCAGTTCATCCACACCGCGTTCCCAGGCCTCGGATTCTTCTGCCAGCGCACGGCTGTCCAAGGGGACCTGCAGGAGGTCTTCGATCCTGTGGAGGATGGCGAGCTGGGCCTTGGGGGAGGGCGGCTGGGCAACGTAGTGGGGCACCGCTGCCCACAGGGAAACGGTGGGCAGCCCGGCGAGCATGGCGAATTCGGCCAGCACTCCCACGATCCCCACGGGGCCCTCGTACTGTGAAGCCTCCAGATTCAAGCGTTCCCGCAGGGAGTTGTCCTCTGTGGTGGTGCTGACGGGAATGGGCCGGCTGTGGGGCACATCGGCCAGCAGGGCGCCCACCAGGATCACGGAGTCCACCTTGAGGGCTTCAGCATGAACCAGCAGTTCCGTGGTGTAGGCGCGCCAGCGGTAGGAAGGTTCGGTGCCGAGCACGATCACGACGTCCACGTTGCTCTCCGGTACGGCTGCCTTGTAGATCCGCGTAGAGGGCCACTTCACTTTCCGCGCGCCGGAGGAGGTCCGCCGCACCGTAGGCCGGGTGAACTGGAAGTCGTAGTATTCCTCGGCGTCCACTGTGGCGACCTTCTTGCCGTCCCAGAGCTTGTTCACGTAATGCAGGGCATCGCTGGCAGCTTCACCGGCGTCATTCCATCCTTCAAAAGCGGCGATCATGACGGTGACGCGTTCGCCGTCCGCAGGTTCCTTGAGGAAACGCTCGGGCTCCGCTGTGATGTCCTGTCCTTCGGGGGTCCCGTCGACACTGTTCATCCACTCACCCTACGTCCAAGTCCGATGCGGATGCATGGCATTTCACACCGAAGCGTGTCCTGTATCGCCCACAGCGCAACCCCGGCGTGGCCACCGCCGCATTCCACGTAGACTTGAAGCCATGCATTCATCTCCCGGTCAGCCCCACCTCAAAGCCGTGCTCTGGGACATGGATGGCACCTTGGTGGACACCGAGCCTTACTGGATTGCCGCTGAACGCGCACTCGTTGAAGCGCACGGCGGAACATGGTCACACCAGCAGGCCATGCAGCTGGTAGGGCAGTCATTGATGCATTCGGCCGCCATCCTGCAGGCTGCGGGCGTCCGGATGGAGGCCCGGGACATCGTGGACCACCTCAGCGCCGAAGTCATCCAACAGGTCCGGCGTGAGGTCCCGTGGCGTCCAGGCGCCCGGGAACTGCTGAACGACCTCCACGAATCCGGCATCCGCTGTGCCCTGGTCACGATGTCCGAGGGGCCTTTGGCCGGAGTGGTGGTCGAAAGCCTCCCCAAGCCATACTTCGAATTCCTGGTCACTGGTGACACCGTGACTAACGGCAAGCCCCACCCGGAGGCCTACCTCACGGCTGTCGACCGTCTGCAGCTCGACGATCCTGCCCTCACCATCAACCACTGCGTCGCCTTGGAGGACTCCATTCCCGGTGCCACTGCGGCACTGGCCTCCGGCGTCGTCACTGTAGGCATACCGCACCAGGTCCCCCTTCCTGAACTCCCGGACATGATCCTGTGGGACACTCTGGCCGGCAAGGCGACCGACGATGTCGCACAACTCGTCCATGGTCGCGCGGCATCCGCCCAGGCGGCAACGGAGACGCCGGACGCAGGCCTGCTGGAAAGGGCCAACTAAGTGAGCAGTCCCTCCGCGCCACACCACGCGGCCAGCAAGAAGGACGGAATACCCCTCGGAAAAATCGCGGGAATCCCTGTGTATCTTGCGTACTCGTGGTTCGTGATTGCCGGATTCACGGTCATCGTCTACGGACCTGCACTCCTGGTCAGGATGCCGGAACTCGGCGCCGGGGCATACTTTGTGGCCCTTGGCTATGCCTTGCTGCTGGCCCTGTCCGTGCTGGTGCACGAACTCGCCCACGCACTCAGTGCCAAGGCCTTCAACTGGCCCACGGAGAAGATCGTCCTGAACTTGTGGGGCGGCCACACCCAGTTTGAGAGCTTTACCGCTTCTCCCGGCCGTTCAGTGATCGTTGCCATGGCCGGTCCCGTGTCCAACTTTGTGCTGGCAGGCGGCATGTGGCTCGTGCTGTCCACCGGTGCCCTCACCGGTGTGGCCGACATCCTGGCGAACATCCTGATGTGGGCCAACCTCCTGATCGGTATTTTCAACGTGCTGCCAGGGCTTCCCCTGGACGGCGGGCGCCTGGTCGAGTCGGCTGTCTGGAAGGTCACCGGCAGCCAGGACAAAGGAACCATCGCTGCGGGCTGGTCAGGGCGCGCGATCGTTGCCGCGCTGGTCATCTGGTTCATCGGCCTGCCGCTCATCAGCGGCGCACCCCTGGACATCAGCCTCATGCTGATCACCGTCCTCGTCTGCGGTTTCCTGTGGATGGGGGCGTCGGCGTCCATCCACCATGGCCGCCTGCGCAGCCGCCTCTACCTTGTCAGCGCGGCGGCCCTGGCCGACCCCGCGGTCGGCGTTCCGAACTCAGCCACTGTGGCAGACGTCCTGGCGATGTCCCCGGCGGGGAGTCCCGCCGTCGTTATTTGTGGACCTGACGGCAGGCCGCAGGGTGTTGTCAACCCCGCTGCCGCTGCCGCTGTGCCGCCGCAGGCAGTCTCCACGACGCCGGTCACCGCGGTGGCGCACGCTTTGGCTGCCGGTGCCTATGTTCCGGAATGGTCCAAGGGCCAGGAGCTGATCCAGTACCTGGCGCGGCTCGAAGGTGGCGAATACGCAGTCGTTGACCACAATGGAACCGTCACTGGCCTGCTCCGCCAACAGGCCGTCGTGACAGCCATTACAGGCAAGGAAGTCCGGGGTACCGGGCGGGCCTGACGCTGTTGCCGGTAGAGTTACCTGCCGGCCCCTAAAACAAAACCACCGATTTTCGGCGCCAGCACGCAGCAACACAAGGGCGGTCCATCCGCCGCACAGGAGCGAGGAACACCAGATGAGCAGCGAAACCGCCGCCCCCGAAGCCGGCGCAACCACCGGCCAGCCAGCTGCCGGAGCCGCCGTCCAACCTACCGGCGCGGCACGCCGGCGCGGACCCTTCCGGGTTGGTGAACGCGTCCAGCTCACTGACGAGCGCGGGCGCATGAACACCATCACGCTGGAAGTCGGGGGCGCCTTCCACACCCACCGCGGCTTCCTGAACCACGACGAGATCATCGGCAAGGTGGACGGCTCGGTGGTCAGCAACAACATCGGACAGCAGTACCAGACACTCCGGCCGCTGCTGTCGGACTTCGTTCTTTCCATGCCCCGCGGTGCCGCGGTGGTTTACCCGAAGGACGCCGGGCAGATCGTCACCATGGCCGACATCTTCCCGGGCGCCCGCGTCGTGGAAGCCGGCGTGGGATCCGGCGCCTTGTCGATTTCCCTCCTGAGGGCGGTCGGCGACGGCGGATACCTCCATTCCTTCGAACGACGCGAAGAATTCGCGGACATTGCCCGCGGAAACGTTGAGACCATCTTCGGCGGCCCCCATCCGGCCTGGCAGATCTCGCTGGGCGACTTCCAGGAAGAAGTGGTCAAGGCCGAGGAGCCCGGCTCCGTTGACCGCGTGGTCCTGGACATGCTGGCGCCTTGGGAATGCCTTGATGCGGTTGCAACCGTGCTGGCAGCGGGCGGCGTCTGGATCAACTATGTCGCCACCGTGACACAGCTTTCCCGAACGGCCGAAGCCATCCGCGCCGACGGCCGCTTCACCGAGCCCGACGCCTGGGAGTCCATGGTGCGCGGTTGGCACCTGGAAGGCCTGGCTGTACGCCCCGACCACCGCATGGTGGCACACACGGGATTCCTGCTGGTCACCCGGCGGCTGGCAGAAGGAGTCACCGGTATCTCCACCAAACGACGCCCCTCCAAGACAGAATTCAGCGAAGAAGATCTCAACGCCTGGACCCCTGGAGCAGTAGGGGAGCGCGCCGTCTCCGACAAGAAACTGCGGCGGGCTGCCCGCGACGCCATCGCCGGGACCAATGTCCAGGATGGCCCGTCAGTCACAAACTGACAAAGATCACAATCGGGTCCGCATTCCGGATGTCACCAAGCACCCTGAGCTTTTCGGGACTAAGGTCTTGTTAAGCGCAGGAAGGGGCTGATGAATCGTGGATACGTCGAACAACGACATTGGACGGCCGACGCCGGAGGAACCAAACGCTGCAGCGGGAGAGGCAGCGAACCGCAGGCTTGGCATCCAGCCGCCGGACCCTTCGAGCGAACTGACTGTTGCCGAACGGCAAATCAATATCCTCAGGGACAAGCTCCGCCACATCGACCGCCAGCTTGCTGCCGCCACCCAGAACAACAGCAAGCTCGTTTCCATGCTGGAAACAGCGAAGGCTGAGATCCTGCGTCTCAAGGGAGCCCTGGAGCAGGAGGGCCAGCCGCCGTACAGCTTTGGAACGGTGCTGCAGATCAATCCGCGGCGGCAACCTGCGCCGGGCAACTCGGGGCAGGCGGCCACGGAAGAATCCGTGGACATCTTTAATGCCGGCCGGAAGATGCGGGTTGGCATCAGCCCCCTGGTCAACGTCAACCAGTTGGCCGTAGGCCAGGAAGTCCTCCTCAACGAGGCCCTTCTTGTCGTGGCCGGTTTGGGCTACGAACGGGCCGGCGAGCTGGTGACGCTCAAGGAATTGCTGGGCAAGGACCGCGCCCTGGTGGTGGGCCGGGCTGATGAAGAGCGGGTGGTCCGGCTCTCCGGGGCCCTGCAGAACGTGCACTTGAAGGTTGGGGATGCCCTGTCCCTGGACTCACGGACCGGCTACGCCCTGGAAAAGGTTCCCCGGGCCGAGGTGGAAAACCTGGTCCTGGAGGAAGTTCCGGACATCACCTACCAGGACATCGGCGGACTCGGCCCCCAGATCGAACAGATCCGCGATGCCGTGGAACTGCCCTTCCTGCACCCGGACCTCTACCGCGAGCACGGCCTGAAGGCACCCAAGGGCATCCTCCTGTACGGCCCTCCGGGCTGCGGCAAGACCCTCATTGCCAAGGCTGTGGCGAACTCCCTGGCTGCCCGTGCCGCCGAGCGTGCCGGCAATACCGACCTCAAGAGCTACTTCCTCAACATCAAGGGCCCTGAGCTGCTGGACAAGTACGTCGGCGAAACCGAACGGCACATCCGGTTGATCTTCTCGCGTGCCCGCGAAAAGGCATCGGACGGCAGCCCGGTGGTGGTGTTCTTCGACGAGATGGATTCGCTGTTCCGCACCCGCGGCACCGGCGTGTCCTCGGACGTGGAAACCACGATCGTTCCGCAGCTGCTCAGTGAGATCGACGGCGTGGAACGCCTGGACAACGTCATCGTCATCGGCGCTTCCAACCGCGAGGACATGATCGACCCGGCGATCCTGCGTCCCGGCCGCCTGGACGTCAAGGTCAAAATCCAGCGCCCGGACGCCGAGGCCGCAGCGGACATCTTTGGCAAGTACATCACCACGGACCTGCCCTTCCACGCCCAGGACCTCGCCGAGTACGGCGGCGACGTCCAGGCAACCGTTGACGCCATGATCCAACGCACCGTGGAGGCCATGTACTCCACGGAGAAGTCCAACGAGTACCTCGAAGTCACCTACGCCAACGGTGACACTGAAATGCTGTACTTCAAGGACTTCAACTCCGGCGCAGTGGTGCAGAACGTGGTGGACCGGGCCAAGAAATACGCCATCAAGGACCTCTTGACCAACCACCAAAAGGGTCTTCGGATCGACCACCTGCTCAAGGCCGTGGTCGATGAGTTCCGCGAACACGAGGACATGCCCAACACCACCAATCCGGACGATTGGGCCCGGATTTCGGGCAAGAAGGGCGAGCGCATCACGTACATCCGCACCATCGTCCAGGGCAAGGCGGGCCAGGAACCCGGCAAGTCCATCGAAACCACTGCCAACACAGGCCAGTACCTGTGACAGCCGGAGCACAGGGAGTTCCCACCGAAAAGTTGCCCGCGGGTGGCGCCATGCGCGTCATGGGCTCGGAGACCGAATACGGCATCCACGCTCCGTCGGCACCCGGGGCCAATGCCACCATGATGTCGGCCAGGATCATCCAGGCCTACGCCACGGTGACGCGGCAGCGGGCCGCCGGTGGCGCCGAGACCCGGTGGGATTACACCGACGAGGAACCCCTCCACGACGCCCGCGGGTGGACAGTGGACAGGGCCAGCGCCGATCCCAGCCAGCTCACCGACCAACCGCCGGTGCTCGACGCCGAGGCCGTCGCCTTGGCCTACGGCCGACAGGAGTTGGAACTCGACGGCGCGGACGAATCCGGTTCCCTGCTCATGAACATGGTCCTTGGCAACGGTGCCCGCCTGTACGTGGACCACGCCCACCCCGAGTACTCCAGCCCGGAGGTCACCAATCCACGCGACGCCGTGAAGTGGGACGCTGCAGGAGACCAGGTGGCATTGGCCACGGTCCGGAAAGTGGCTGCCGATACCAGCCTCCCTCCGATCAACCTCTACAAGAACAACACGGACAACAAATCGGTCTCCTACGGATCGCACGAAAACTACTTGATGCCCCGCTCGGTTCCGTTCGGGGACATCATCAAGGGGCTGACTCCGTTCTTCGTTTCCCGCCAAGTAATGTGCGGCGCAGGACGCGTGGGGATAGGGCAGGACAGCTCGACGCCTGGATACCAGATCAGCCAGAGGGCTGATTTCTTCGAGGCCGAAGTCGGCCTGGAAACCACCATCCGCCGCCCCATCATCAACACCCGTGACGAGCCGCATGCAACGGCTGACCGCTACCGGCGACTTCACGTGATCATCGGTGACGCCAACCTGAGCCAGGTATCCAACTACCTCAAGTTCGGTACCACGGCCATGGTCCTCAGCCTCATCGAAGCCGGCCAGGCACCGCGGATCGAGGTCCATGAGCCGGTGCAGGCCCTGCAGTCCATCAGCCATGACACCTCACTGACCACCACCGTGCGCTTGCTCGACGGCCGGAGGGTCACTGCGCTGGACATCCAGTGGATGTACTTCGAGGCCGCGGCAAAACTCGCCCAGGAGACCGGCGTCGCGGACGCAGTGACAGGAGACGGGCACACCCACGGGGTCCTTGAACGCTGGGAGTCCACCCTCTCAGCCCTCGGAAGCGATCCGGCCTCCGCGGCGGCCTCTGTTGAATGGGTGGCCAAGAAAGCGATCCTGGAGGGATACCGCAACCGGGACTCCCTCGAATGGAATGACGCCCGACTTGGCCTGGTCGACCTGCAGTGGTCCGATATCCGCCCCGAAAAGGGGCTCTACTACAGGCTGCTGGCGCGTGACCGGATGACCCGGCTGGTGGACGACGGCGACATCGCCGCCGCGGTGACCCAACCGCCGTCGGACACGCGGGCGTACTTCCGGGGCCGGTGCGTCTCGACGTTCGGCAAGGACGTGGTCGGTGCCAGCTGGGACTCGGTGATTTTCGATGTTCCCGGCTTGGGAAAGCTGCAGCGGGTGCCCACGAGGGAACCTTTGCGCGGCACCGAAGCCCTCACCGGCGCGCTCTTCGAGAGACACCGGGAGGCCGGAAACTTCCTGGCGGAGCTGCTCGGCCGGGAGCCGTCACCGACCAAGGACAGGCAGTAGTACGGCACACGGAGCGTGAGGTCCGTAAAGCCGTACGGACCGCCGTATTGCGTGGCAATATGGCAGTAGGAAGTCCCCACTGACGGGGGCTGACAGTAGGGAGAAGGAAATGGCAGGTCAGGAGCAACAGCAACCGCAGTCCCGCGAGACAGAGGAAGTAGACGTCCCCGAGGCCCCGCCGGCGGCACCGGAGGCCCAGGCTTCCGAAGCGACCCAGGGTGTGGACGATCTCCTCGACGAGATCGACGGCGTCCTGGAATCCAACGCCGAGGAATTCGTCAGGGCCTTTGTCCAAAAGGGCGGCCAGTAAGCGGACGCCCGCAGGAGGTACTGCCCGCCGGCGCGAGGCCGGGGGCATCGGAACGCAGAATCGAAGGAGTGCAGCAATGCAGGACCCATCAACCGGCCCCCTGGCCACCCAGGCAACGTCTTCTTTCACGGAGCATCTTCAACGTTCGCGTCCCGAACTTCTGCCATTCAACCAAACATTGCCGGCCGGAAACGTTCCTCCGTCTCCCCACGCCACCACCATCGTCTCGCTGACGTACGCCGGTGGCGTGCTGATGGCGGGGGACCGGCGGGCAACCATGGGCAACGTCATTGCAAGCCGCCATATCGAGAAGGTTTTCCCTGCCGACCAGTACTCCGTGCTGGGCATTGCGGGCACCGCGGGCCTTGCGATCGACATCACGCGGCTCTTCCAGGTTGAACTGGAGCACTACGAGAAAATCGAGGGGACGCTGCTCAGCCTGGTTGGTAAGGCGAACCGCCTCGGTGCAATGGTCCGCGGCAACCTCCCGATGGCCATGCAGGGCCTTGCGGTCATTCCGCTTTTCGCCGGCTTCGACCACGTATCAGCCACGGGACGGGTCTTCTCCTACGATGTCACCGGCGGCCGCTACGAAGAGCAGGAGCACCACTCTGTTGGCTCGGGTTCGGTCTTTGCCCGCGGCGCCCTCAAAAAGTTGTGGCGGCCCAATTTGTCCGAGGAAGAAGCGGTTGCCGTGGCCGTCGAGGCTCTCTACGACGCTGCGGACGATGACTCGGCCACCGGTGGACCGGATCCCGTGCGTCAATTGTGGCCGGTGGTCTATACGGTCAACCGTGCCGGCAACCGCAGGGTGTCGGAACGCGAACTGGGTGCGATAGCGGGCGCGATTGTTGAGTCGCGCGCCATCGCGGGACGGGAGGCCTAGCATGACGCAGCAGTTCTATGTTTCACCCGAACAGTTGATGAAGGACCGTGCGGACTTCGCACGGAAAGGTATTGCCCGCGGACGCTCGGTCATTGTGATCAGTTGTGCTGACGGCATCGCCCTGATTGCCGAAAACCCTTCACCCTCCCTGCATAAAATCGGTGAAATCTACGACAAAATCGGTTTTGCCGCCGTAGGCAAGTACAACGAATTCGAGAGCCTCCGGCAGGCCGGCGTCCGGTACGCCGACGTCCGAGGGTACTCCTACGACCGTGAAGACGTCACAGCCCGGGGCCTGGCCAGCGTCTACGCCCAAAGCCTCGGTGCCGTTTTCACGGCGGAGCAGAAGCCCTTCGAAGTCGAACTGGCTGTGGTCGAAGTCGCACCCACCCAGGAACGTGACCACCTTTACCGGCTGACCTTCGATGGTTCCATCGCGGATGAAAACGGCTTCGTGGTGATGGGCGGACTTGCAGACCAGATCTCCGACGTCGTCAAGGACGCCTGGGATGCCGGCCTGACCTTCCCGGGGGCGTTGCGCCTGGCCCTGCGGGCCCTCGCGGTGGATAAGGAAGCCGACTCGCTGCCGCCCACCGCAGTGGAAGCCGCGGTCCTGGACAGGGCATCCGAAAGCCACCGCGGCTCGCGGCGGGCCTTCCGGCGCCTGCTCCCGGCGGACGTTGAACAGCTGCTCTCAGAGGAGGCTTGAGATGGACAAGCGCATATTCGGCATAGAGACGGAATTCGGGATCTCCTACTCAAGCCCCGATTCCCGCCCCCTGGCGCCCGAAGAAGTAGCCCGCTACCTGTTCCGCAAAGTGGTCAGCTGGGGGCGATCATCGAACGTATTCCTGACCAACGGATCGCGCTTGTACTTGGACGTGGGCTCCCACCCCGAATACGCAACCGCCGAATGCGACGACCTCGCACAGCTCATAGCCCACGACAGGGCCGGCGAACTGATCCTGGACGACCTCGTTGACGAGGCCCAGACCCGCTTGGCCGCAGAAGGCTTCAACGGCACCGTCTACCTGTTCAAGAACAACACCGACTCGGCCGGCAATTCCTACGGCAGCCATGAAAACTACCTGATCCCGCGGCGCGGGGAGTTCTCACGTCTGGCCGAGATCCTCATTCCGTTCCTGGTCACACGGCAACTCATTGCCGGGGCCGGAAAAGTCCTCAAGACACCCCACGGGGCTACCTTCGCTTTCTCCCAGCGCGCAGACCACATCTGGGAAGGTGTCTCCTCGGCCACCACCCGTTCACGGCCCATCATCAACACCCGCGACGAACCACATGCCGACGCCGAGTTCTACCGGCGCTTGCATGTCATTGTGGGCGACTCCAACATGTCGGAGACCACGGCCCTGCTCAAAGTCGGCACTGTGGACCTGATCCTGCGCATGATCGAGGCGGGGGTGATCATGCGTGACATGCGCATGGAGAATCCCATCCGAAGCATCCGGGAAATTTCGCACGACCTCACGGGCCGTGCCTTGGTCCGCCTGGCCAACGGCCGCCAGTTGTCCGCCTTGGATATCCAACGGGAGTACCTGGCCAAGGTGACGGAGTTCGTTGCGGCCAACGGTGCGCACAACCCCCATGTACCCCTGATCCTTGATCTCTGGTCCCGTACCCTGGATGCCATCGAAAGCGGCGACTCCAGCAGCATCGACACGGAAGTCGACTGGGCCATCAAGAAGAAGCTGATGGATGGTTACATGCGCAAGCATGACCTTGGGCTTGATTCGCCGCGCATTGCCCAGCTTGACCTCACCTACCACGACATCTCGCGGCAACGCGGCTTGTTCTACCTGCTGCAGTCCCGTGGTGCCGCAAAGCGGCTGGTGACCGAAACGGACGTCAAAGACGCCGTTGATGCGCCGCCGCAGTCCACCCGGGCCAAGCTCCGCGGTGACTTTGTGAGGCGGGCACAGGAACTGGGCCGCGACTACACCGTGGACTGGGTCCATCTGAAGCTGAATGACCGTGCGCACCAGACCATCCTGTGCAAGGATCCCTTCCGCAGTGTGGATGACAGGGTGGATGCGCTCCTTGACTCTATGAGCTGACTCCCAGCTTCACGGGCTATTCTGGATAGTGGCCCGCTTTCGCGAGGCCGCTTCCTTGGATGCGCAGAGCGCCTTTCCGAGTGTCCATTGCCCCGACGAAAGAGTCTTTTTGTGCGCCGACTCCTAGCACTTCTTTTCCCCCTCCTGCTGCTCATCACGGCATGCGGGGGAGGGAGCACCCCGTCCGCAGAGCCCACCAGCCAGTCCTCGGGCGACATCTCCAAGCTCGACTCCGTGAAGGTATCCGACAACGGAAACGACAAAGCCCCCGGACTCGAATTCAGCAAGCCGCTGACTGTTTCCGAACCGACCATCAAGGTTGTCAGCGAGGGCGACGGTGACCGCGTCAAGGCCGGACAGGTCGCGGAACTGGCCTATGTTGCCGTGGACGGCAACGACGGCAAGACCGTCGAGGACGCTTACCAGAACGGCCCCCAGCCGCTGGAGCTGAACGATCAGCTCAAATCAGGGAACGAACTCATCTACAACGCAATCGTCGGCGCCAAGGTTGGCTCGCACGTCGCTTTCGCTGCCCCGGGTTCGGCCACCGGTTCCGGGACAGGTTCAACCCAGCTGGTGGTTTTCAAGCTGATTGCGGCCAAGGACCCTGCGCCTGTCCTTGAGAAGCCCGAGGGTGAAACGGTGACGCCGCCGGCCGGATTGCCCACCGTCAAGGAAAATGACCAGGGCGTACCGGAGATCTCCGTGGAGGGCGTTGCCGCTCCCACCGAACTGGTTTCCCAGGACCTGATCAAGGGCAACGGTGCTGTCGTGAAGGAATCGGACACGCTGACGGTCAACTATGTTGGCGTCACGCTCAAGGGTGGAACCAAGTTCGACTCAAGCTTTGACCGCAACGAGCCCACCAGCTTCCCGCTGACCGGCGTCATCAAGGGCTGGACCCAGGGCCTGGCAGGCAAGACTGTCGGTTCGCGCGTCCTCCTGGTCATTCCGCAGGACCTCGCTTACGGTGAGGCCGGCCAGGGCGAAGCGAAGGGCGACCTCGTCTTCGTCGTTGACATCCTCGGCGTCAAGTAGCCTCCCGGGGACTGGCTAAGCTGGTTCCTGGCACCATCAGCACCCCACTAAAGGAGCAACCATGTCATTTGGCCAGCGTGATTACGATCGCACCAAGCCGGAGATCGACTTCCCGGAAGGCGACGTCCCCACAGAACTGCGGATCGTCGATCTCATCGAGGGCACTGGCCAGGAGGCCAAGGCCGGCGACACTGTTTCCACCCACTATGTGGGCGTGGCCTGGTCCACCGGTGAAGAATTCGACGCGTCGTGGGGCCGCGGGGCACCGCTGGACTTCCGCGTCGGCGTCGGCCAGGTCATCCAGGGCTGGGACCAGGGCCTCCTGGGCATGAAGGTCGGCGGCCGTCGCCGCCTTGAGATTCCCTCGGAGCTCGCTTACGGATCCCGCGGCGCCGGTGGAGCCATCAAGCCGAACGAGGCTTTGATCTTCGTCGTCGACCTCGTGGCGGTCCGCTAAAGACTGGCAACGCAAAGCGCGGCATCTACCGGATTCTTCCCGGCGGGTGCCGCGCTTTGCTGCTTTTCTCCGGGACTTTAGTAACGTAGCAACCGTGTCCGCATCCCGCACTGAACGACTCCTTAACTTGCTCCTGGCCTTGCTCAACACCCGGGTCGGACTGACGCGCGCTGTGCTGCGCGAGAAGGTCTACCATGGCTCGGCGGAGAATGATGTGGCCTTTGGCCGCATGTTCGAGCGGGACAAGGTGGAGTTGAAACAATTCGGCTTCGAGATTGAGACGCTGACCGAGCCTGGTTTTGGCGGCGAGGATCCGGCCACCACACGGTACCGCATCGGCAAGGACTCCAACCGCCTACCGGATGTGAGCCTCACTCCCGCGGAGTCCACGGTCCTTCTCCTGGCTGCGCAATTATGGGAGCGGGCCGCCCTTGGCAACGCTGCCGCCAGCGCCGTCCGGAAGCTTCAAGCCTCCGGCGGCTTCAGCGATGTGGACCTGCCCGCAGGCGTCCAGCCGCGGATTAAGCCGGCTGGCCAGGCATTCGACGACGTCGTAGCCGCCATGCACTCCCGGCATGCCGTCCGTTTCGGCTACCTTGCCGGCAGCACGGAACGCGAGGAAGAGCGCGAAGTCGAACCATGGGGCCTGGGGAGCCGCTTCGGCCAGTGGTACCTGGTGGGCTTCGACCGGGGCCGGGGCGCCAAACGGATCTTCAGGCTGTCGCGCATGACCACGGCGGTGTCAGTGGTATCGAACAGTTCCTTCGAACCTCCCAGCGGCTTCAACGCGCGGGCAGAGTTGGATGCCCTGAATGAGCTGCCGCTGCAGCAGGCAGTACTTGACGTGGACCCGGGCCGCCTGCTGGCGCTCCGTAAACGGGCCATCTCGGTGGAGGAAGCTGCAGGACCCGGCTCCCGGGACCGGCTCACCGTCGACTTCCGGGACCCCGACCAACTTGCGGAGGAGCTTTCCTCCTACGGTCCCCACGTCAAGGTGACGGAGCCGGCCGACTTGCGGACCGCCGTCGTACGCAGGCTCGAGGCCGCTGCCGCTTTCAACGCCGCCCCGCCCCTTCCTGTTGTCTTTCCCGAAGCGGGTCCCGCACCCCGGGCAAGGAAGCGAACGTCCGAGGACCAACTGGCCCGGATGCTTCAACTCGTACCGTTCCTGGTGCACCACCAGGGGCTCCACATCCAGGAAGTGGCGGACCATTTCGGGATCAGCCGCAAGGCGCTGATCGAGGACCTCAAGATTTTGATCTGCTCGGGCCTGCCGGAGGGCTACCCGGACGACCTCCTGGACATCCAGTGGGAAAACGACCACGTCTACATCACCGAACATCTTGACCTGAACCGTCCTGTCCGTTTCAGCGGGGACGAGGCCGCCGCCCTGTTGACCGGGCTGGCGATGCTGGGGGACCTGCCTGAGCTGGCCGGACTGGGGGAGGACCCGGAACAGAATCCGCTGGAGTCCGTCATCATCAAACTCACAGGAGCGGCCGGGGAAGCCGCCCGTATGGCCGGCACGGTTTCCGGGCAGTCCGTGGCACCCCGGCAGTCTCAAGCCTTCGCCACGGTGACCCAGGCCATCAAGGACGGCCGCCAGTTGCACCTGAGTTACCTGTCGCCGCAACGTGACACGGTAACGGAGCGGGATGTGGACCCCCTCCGCCTCTTCTCACTGGACAGTGTCTGGTACCTGGAGGCCTATTGCCACAGCAGGAAGGGCCTGCGGAACTTCCGGCTTGACCGCATGGTGGACGTGGAGCAGAACGGCCGTCCAGTGTCCGGGGAAGTGACTGCGGGACAGGACTTTCCAGCGCGGCTGTTCACCCCCGGGGAGGACGACGTGTACGTGGTCCTCGAGTTGACCAGGCAAGGCGCGGGGATCGCCGAGGACTACTATGCCGAGCGTACGGCTGCCCTGCCCGACGGCGGACTGGTGGCCGAGATCCGTTTTGGCAATGCCGACCTGCTTCCCATGTTTATTTCCCAGCAGGGCGGAGCGGCCAGGATCGTGGAACCGCCTGAGCTCAGGACAGCTGCTACCCGGTGGCTTGAAGCCGCCCTGTCGCAATACGGTGGCCGTTCCCCGCAGGACGCCCCGGCTGGCTAGACTACACAGATGCCTTGGTGGTTTTGGATCCTTTTGTGGATCGCGCTCGTTGCCCTGTCCCTGCTCCTGCACCTGACCCTCGGCTATCGTTTGTTCCGCAAATTCATGGCAACTGTTCATGAGTTGGGCGACGCGGGTCAACGTTTCGGCAACCTTCCGCAGCCGCAGGAAACCTCCGATGTTGAACGCGCCGGCAACACGCCCGCACCCGGCCTGGCGATTTTTGCCTCGCCGGAACAGATGCGTCATGATTACGTGACGGCCAAAGCCTTCCGCCAGGAAGTTCGTCGCCGGAAACGCGTTGAGCGCAAAGCCGGACGGGGTCAACCCCAGTCCCTGCACGACATAGAATTCAGTTAGACGTAGGATGAATCCACAAGGAAAGGACCTCCCCACATGAGGCTTGAAGGCTGGCATCTCATTATCATCATCGTCCTGGCTTTGGTGCTGTTTGCCGCACCCAAGCTGCCGTCCATGGCGCGCAGCATCGGCCAGTCCATGCGGATCTTCAAGTCGGAAGTCCGCGAAATGAAGAAGGACGGCGCCTCCGACACCAAGGACACGCCTGCAGCCTCCGACGCCGTCGAGGGCAAGGTCGTGGACCACCCGGACGCCAAGGCCAGGAACAACGGCGAAACCGACGTTCCGCCCTCCAACCGCGTCTAAGAAGAAGTGGTACAGACGAAGGGGCGCAAAGCCAACCCCGAAGCCAGGATGGCGCTCCTTGACCATCTGAAGGAGCTCAAGAACCGGCTCTTCAAGGCTGCCATTGGTGTCATCCTGGGTACCGTGGTGGGCTTCATCGTGTACCAGCCGCTCCTGGAGGCCTTGATCAAACCGATCAAGGACCTCAATGAAAAGGAGGGCCGTGCCGCAACACTGAACTTCGACGGCGTTGCCAGCTCCTTTGACCTCATGGTCCAGGTTTCCGTGTTCCTCGGACTGCTCGTCTCCAGCCCAGTCTGGATCTACCAACTGTGGGCGTTCATCGTTCCCGGCCTGCATAAGAAGGAACGGCGCCTGGCGCTGTCGTTCGTTGCAGCCGCCGTTCCACTCTTCATCGGCGGTGTCCTGCTCGCATGGCTGGTTCTGCCCAATGCCGTCCGGGTGCTCACTGACTTCACTCCCAGCGGCGCGTCGAACTTCATCACCGCCCAGGTATACCTCGCCTTTGTCTTGCGCCTGCTGCTGGCATTCGGCATTGCCTTCCTCGTGCCGGTGGTCCTGGTCGGACTGAACCTTGCGGGAATCGTGAAGGGCCAGCAACTCATCAAGAGCTGGCGCATCACGATCTTCCTGGTGTGCCTGTTCGCGGCCATGGCCGCTCCCGGTGCCGACGCGATGAGCATGTTCTACCTGGCAGCGCCCATGCTGCTCCTGTTCTTTGCCGCGATCGGAGTGTGCGTCCTGAACGACCGCCGCCGGGAGCGCCGCGCAGTAAAGCGGGCTGCTGAGACAGAAGCCACGGCCGATATCGCCACCCCGGCGTCCGATCTGGAGAATCTGTAGACCCAAGCCCACTAGGCTTGATGCATGTCCTTTACGTCAGCCTCTCCATCTCCCTCGGACCGCTATCAGGCAGCAGCCCAACGGGCCGCTGAGGCCAAGAGCTACCTGGGAGCGTTTGCCCGCTCCCTGGACTTCGAGATGGACGATTTCCAAAGGGAAGCCTGCCGTTCCCTGCAGGAAGGCAGGGGAGTCCTGGTTGCTGCCCCTACGGGTGCGGGCAAGACGATCGTCGGTGAATTCGCAATCTATCTGGCACTCCAGCGCGGGCTGAAAGCCTTCTACACCACGCCCATCAAGGCGCTGAGCAACCAGAAGTTTTCGGAACTGGCGGAAAAGTACGGCTCCGGCAATGTGGGCCTGCTGACCGGTGATACCACCATCAATGGAGACGCTCCCGTGGTGGTCATGACCACTGAGGTCCTCCGCAACATGCTCTATGCAGACTCAGAGACCCTGGGTGACCTCGGCTTCGTGGTCATGGACGAGGTCCACTACCTCGCGGACCGCTTCCGCGGCGCCGTCTGGGAAGAAGTCATCATCCACCTGCCCAGCGAAGTACAGGTCGCCTCGCTCAGCGCCACGGTCTCCAACGCCGAGGAATTCGGCGCCTGGCTGGACACGGTACGCGGCCACACGGACGTCATCGTGTCCGAGCACCGCCCGGTGCCCTTGTGGCAGCACGTGATGGTGGGCCGGGAGATCGTGGATCTTTTCGCCGGCGACACCACCTTCGACCAAATCGCGGTGTCGCTGCCGGACGATGAAGTACCGGACCTCAGCGATGCCGAGGACGCGCCGGACGAGGCAGCCCTGCCGGCAGCGGCCCGTAAATCCGTGGCCACGCGGGCCGGCCGCCCGTCGGCCCGGCAGCCGGTCACCGGTCCGGAATTCGAAGTGAACCCTGAATTGCTGGCCATGGCTCGTTCTGAGAGCCGGATGAACTTCAACGGCAGGTTCGGCCATGGCGG
This sequence comes from Paenarthrobacter sp. NCHU4564, assembly GCF_052156435.1. Taxonomy (NCBI): domain Bacteria; kingdom Bacillati; phylum Actinomycetota; class Actinomycetes; order Micrococcales; family Micrococcaceae; genus Paenarthrobacter; species Paenarthrobacter sp. NCHU4564. The sequence continues at coordinate 16,791 of NZ_JBQLIS010000001.1, read as the reverse complement.
CCGCAGCAGGCGCCGCCAGGACAGGAACCGTGATGACCGGCACACGGCTGAGCAGCGCAGCCCTGTGCGCAAGGCCAGCCGCCCGCAGGTCATTGACAGCCTCAACCGCCAGGGGCTCCTTCCCGCAATCACCTTCATCTTCTCCCGCGCCGGGTGCGACGCCGCGGTAGCGCAGTGTGCTGCCTCCGGACTCTGGCTTACCACGGAACGCGAACAGCAGATCATTGCCCAGCGGGTTGATGAAGCCAGCCACGACATCCCCGCCGACGATCTTGATGTCCTGGGTTTCTGGGCCTGGCGGGACGGCCTGGTCCGGGGTTTCGCGGCGCACCACGCCGGAATGCTGCCCACCTTCAAGGAGGTGGTGGAGAAGCTCTTCGCCGATGGCCTGGTCAAAGCGGTCTTCGCCACCGAGACCCTTGCCTTGGGGGTCAACATGCCTGCCCGCTGCGTGGTCCTGGAAAAGCTGGAGAAATTCAACGGCGAAGCCCACGTGAACATCACGGCAGGGGAGTACACCCAGTTGACCGGGCGCGCCGGACGCCGCGGCATCGATGTCGAAGGCCATGCCGTGGTGCTGTGGCAGCCAGGAACCGATCCGGCGGCGGTTGCCGGCCTCGCATCCCGCCGGACCTACCCGTTGAACTCCAGTTTCAGGCCGACCTACAACATGAGCATCAACCTGATCGCGCAGTTCGGCCGCGTCCGTGCGCGCGAGATCCTTGAATCGTCGTTTGCCCAATTCCAGGCGGACCGTTCCGTGGTGGGTCTCGCCCGGCAGGTTCGTGGCCGCGAAGAGTCCTTGGCCGGCTATGCCAAATCCATGCAGTGCCACCTGGGCGACTTCACCGAATACGCCCGGCTCCGCCGGGAGCTGGGCGATGCCGAAAAGTTCGCCGCGCGCGACCACCAGAGGGCGCGGAAATCGAGGGTGGCCGATTCCTTGACGCGCCTCTTGCCCGGGGACGTCATCAGCGTGGACAGCGGCAGGCTGGCAGGTTACGCCGTCGTGCTTGATTCCGATCCCAACGCCCGCGAGCCGAGGCCCTCGGTGCTGACCTCGGACAGCCAGCTGCGGCGCATCAGCGTCCACGACGTCGAGGCGCCTGTTGCGCCGGTGACCCGGATCCGCATTCCCAAGTCCTTTAACGCAAAGGTTCCCAAGTCCCGCAGGGACCTCGCCTCTTCTGTGCGCAATGCCGTGAGCGAGGAGGCCCCCCAGCGCAGGCGCAACAGCAGGCATGAAGACTTCGGCCTCGGAGCGCGCATGCCGGACCAGGAGCGGAAGATCACCGAATTGCGCAGGGCGCTGCGGGCCCACCCCTGCCATGGCTGCAGCGAGAGGGAGGACCACGCCCGCTGGTCAGAGCGTTGGTGGAAGCTCCGCAAGGAAACGGACGGATTGGTCCGCCAGATCCAGGGCCGCACCAATACCATTGCCAAGACCTTCGACCGCGTGTGCGATGTCCTCTCCGCGTACGGCTATCTGGAAACCCACGACGGCGGCAGGGTCGCCATCAGTGCCGACGGCCAGCGGTTGCGCAGGATCTATGGCGAAAAGGACCTTTTGATATCGCAGGCGATCAGGCAGGGCGCCCTCAATGACCTCGACGCTGCCGAGCTCGCCTCCCTTGCCAGCGCGCTGGTGTACCAGGCGAAGCGGGAGGACCGCGGCCTGCGGCCCCGGATGCCATCCGTCTCCTTGGAAACTGCCGTGGACATTGTGGTCCGGGAATGGTCGCAGCTGGAGGACACCGAAGAGCAGAACCGCCTCCCACTGACCGGCGAACCGGAACTTGGACTGGTCTGGCCAATGTACAAGTGGGCTAAAGGACGGCATCTTCAGGATGTCCTCAACGGCACCGACCTCGCCGCCGGAGACTTTGTCCGCTGGGCCAAGCAAGTAGTGGACCTGTTGGACCAGCTGGCCAAAATTCCGCAACTCGACCCCCGGATTGCCCGGATCTGCCGCGACGCCATCGATCTCGTCCGACGGGGTGTGGTGGCGTACTCCACTGTCGCCTGATTCCGGTCTATTCATCTTAAGAACGTTCTAGGAGCACACCGCATGAACCAGCCAAGCCAGGCAGCCGGCACCTCCCGCGACCGCAAGGTCACCCTGTACCGCAACGGGTCGATCTATACGGCCGCCGATCCCTTTGCCACGGCGATGGTGGTTGACGGGGACACCGTAGCCTGGGTCGGCTCCGAGCAGGCGGCCACTTCCATCGCGGACGATTCCATGGACATCATCGATCTCCGCGGAGCGCTGCTGGCGCCCGGTTTTGTTGACTCGCACGCCCACCTCACCGAAACCGGACTCGCCCTTGCCGGGCTTCAGCTGTCAGGCGTCGCATCCGCCCATGAACTGCTCGACGCCGTTGCCGCCGCCCCCGGAACCGGGACGGTCATCGGGCACGGCTGGGACGACACCACATGGCGCGACCGCAGCCTTCCCACGCTTGAAGAACTTGACCGGGCTTCCGGCGGGCGACCCGTGTACCTGTCCCGGATCGATGTCCACTCGGCCCTCGTCTCTGCGTCACTGGCGGCTGAAGCCGGGTTGCCGGGCCAGGACGGCTTCAGCGGCAGCGCGCAGGTGGTGCGTCAGGCCCACACCACCGCACGCCTCTTCACGCGGCAGTTCACCGAAAATGACCGACGCACTTACCAGGAGCTTGCACTTCGGCAGGCGGCAGCGCACGGCTACGTTGCCCTGGCCGAGATGTCGGCTCCCCATATCGGTGGCCCGGAGGACCTTCGGTCTGCGGCTTCGTGGAACGACAATGGCAATGTGCCGCAGATCCTGCCGTACTGGGGCGAACTGGCCGGCTCCCAGGATCACGCCCGGCAGATTCTCGATGACCTGGGCGTCCACGTGCTGGGACTGGCAGGGGACCTCAACATCGATGGCTCCATCGGTTCCCGGACGGCTGCGCTGAAAGACGATTATTCGGACGCACCGGGACAACGTGGCAGCCTGTACCTGTCCGCGGACGAGGCAGCCAAACACCTTGCTGCCTGTTCATTGCTGGGCATCCAGGGCGGTTTCCATGTCATCGGCGACGCGGGCCTGGCTGCTGGCCTGGAAGCCTTGGACGCTGCAGCCGCGGAAGTCGGCGCCCAGCGTGTCCGGGCGGCGGGACACCGGTTCGAGCATGTGGAACTGGCTGACCAGGCCGCAGTGGAGAAACTCGCCGAATACTCGGTCACAGTAAGCGTGCAACCCGGGTTCGATGCAGCCTGGGGAGCACCCGGCGGCCTCTACGAGCAACGTTTGGGAGAGCGAAGCCGAACCATGAATCCCTTCGCTTCCTTCTACTCCAAGGGGGTGCCGGTTGCGTTCGGCAGCGACAGCCCGGTGACACCCCTCAGCCCCTGGTCCAGCATCAGGGCCTGCCTGGAACACAGCAACCCCGCCGAGCGTATTTCCGCCAGGGCGGCGTTCCTGGGGCACACCCGTGCCGGCTGGCGCGCCAGCAAACACCGGAACCCCCTTATGGGGCAACTGGTTCCCGGCGCTCCCGCCAGCTTTGCCGTGTGGGAAGTCGAGGAACTGATGGTGCAGGTCGCGGACAGCCGCGTGCAGTCATGGAGCACCGATCCCCGGGCCAGGACGCCACTGCTTCCGGCGCTTGATACCGGCAGCGACCCTCTCTGCCTGCAGACGGTCCGGGAAGGCAGTGAGTTGTTCGCCCACGAATCCCTCCGGGTCTAGGGCGAATTTGTTGGTTGGCCACAAAGCGCCGCCTGACCTCGGCCTGTGGACCGGCCCGCAGCACCTCCTGCGCCCGAACCTGCACTGTGTTCCGCATTACAGCCGCAGTCCGGGGCTCGTTCCTCGTCCTATAATGGAGAGTTGCGCCAGGACGCCGGCCCGTCGGGGCCGGCCCGGCACACACTGACCGCTCCATCAAGGAAAGGCCTCTTCTTGCGTGTCCTGACGATCATCCCTACCTACAACGAGCTGGAATCGCTTCCCAAGACACTGGGTCGACTGCGCGCTGCAGTCCCCGAGTCGGATGTCCTGGTAGTCGACGACAACAGCCCGGACGGAACGGGACAGCTTGCCGACGGCATCGCGGCGGATGACAGCCAGGTGCACGTGCTGCACCGCAAGGGCAAGGAAGGCCTGGGAGCTGCCTACATCGCAGGTTTCAAGTGGGGCCTCGCAGCAGGATACGACATCCTGGTGGAGATGGACGCTGACGGTTCCCACCAACCGGAGCAGTTGCCGCTCCTGCTCGACGCAGTCAAGGACGGCGCCGACCTCGCCATGGGGTCGCGCTGGGTTCCCGGCGGCAGCGTGGTCAACTGGCCGCTCTACCGCCAGGCCATCTCCAGGATTGGCAGCACCTACGCGCGAATCATGTTGGGCGTCAAGATCAAGGACGTCACGGGCGGTTACCGCGCGTTCCGCCGCTCCACCCTTGAGGCCCTCAAACTCGACGAAGTCGAGTCGGTGGGCTACGGATTCCAAGTGGACTTGGCCTGGCGCGTGGCCAAGCTTGGCCTTCGCATCGAGGAACGCCCCATCACGTTCGTGGAGCGTGAGCTTGGTGCCTCGAAGATGAGCGGCAACATCGTGGTCGAGGCCATGATCAATGTCACCAAGTGGGGCCTGTCCTCCCGTTGGGCGAAACTTACCGGCAAGCGGCCGGCACTGGCCAAGTAGGCTCCTCTGCATTAAGAAAGCCGGGCCGGCTCCCCGAGGGGGAGCCGGCCCGGCTTTCGTTCAATCAGCGTTTATCAGGCGGAGCGACGCTCTCCGCGGCGCTCACGCAGGATGTTGAGGCGGTCTTCAAGGATCTGCTCCAGCTCAGGAAGCGTACGGCGCTCAAGGAGCATGTCCCAGTGAGTACGGACCGCCTTTTCATTGGCGTCAACAGGACGCTCACCGTCAACCAGCAGCGCCTCCTTGCCGGTCTTGGAAACCCAAACGGGAGGGATCTCGGCTTCGGCGGCAAAAGTCACGAAGACCTGCTCGCCGTCCTCGCACCGGTATTCGACCCGCTGGCGCGGCGCCGGCTCGACACCGGATTCGGTTTCCATGCTTTGGGCGCCAAGACGCATACCCCGCAGGCTGCGATCGCTCATGATTACTCCCTCTGTCTGTCCGCGGGGCCGGAGCCCCGCGCTTGCCGCAAGTCGTTTGCACGGTCCTCGCGGACTACTTCTGCACACCTTGCATCACACATTGCAACGCTCGGCGAAGCTTAAATGTTCCATCCAGGCTGTACCAGCCGGACAAATATCCCATTATACGCAGGTAGGCCACCTGCCTCAAAACCGCTGTTAACTGAAGGAGCGGCCGGCCCTGTGGCCGACCGCTCTTGTCAGGTACTTCGCCTAAGCGGAAGGCCTTGGAGGCTCCGTGGCCGTTGCCGGTGCGCCGTCCTTGGGACCAAACAGTCCCGCCACGGGTGAGTCGCCGTTGGTCCCACCCAGCGCCCCGCCGATGCCCTTGAGAGCCTCACCGACCTCGCTGGGGATGATCCACAGCTTGTTGGAGCTGCCCTCGGCCAGCTTGGGCAAGGTCTGCAGGTACTGGTAGGCAAGGAGTTTCTGGTCCGGATTGCCCTTGTGAATGGCATCAAAGACCTTCTGGATGGCCTGGGCTTCACCGTCAGCACGAAGAATCGCCGCCTTCGCATCACCTTCTGCAGCCAGGATGGCGGCCTGGCGCTGGCCCTCGGCGGTGAGGATCTGCGATTGCTTGGTGCCTTCGGCCGTCAGGATGGCTGCACGGCGGTCACGTTCGGCCCGCATCTGCTTTTCCATGGAGTCCTGGATGGAGTGGGGCGGATCAATGGCCTTCAGTTCCACCCGGGAAACGCGGATGCCCCACCGGCCTGTGGCCTCGTCGAGGACACCCCGGAGCTGGCCGTTGATCTGGTCGCGTGAAGTCAGCGCTTCTTCGAGGTTCAGGCCGCCAACAACGTTGCGGAGCGTAGTGGTGGTCAGCTGTTCCACAGCCTGGATGTAGTTGGCGATCTCATAGGTAGCGGCCCGGGGATCCGTCACCTGGAAGTAGACCACCGTATCGATTGACACCACGAGGTTGTCCTCGGTAATCACCGGCTGCGGCGGGAAGGACACTACCTGTTCGCGAAGGTCCAGGAGCGGCAACAGCCGGTCCACGAACGGTATCAGGATGGTGAGTCCAGGGTTGAGCGTGCGCTGGTACTTGCCGAGGCGTTCCACGACGCCGGCACGAGCCTGCGGGATGATCCTCACCGACCGGACCAACACGATTATGACAAAAATGACCAGAACAATCAGCACAATTGCCGCTGCTGTTCCTCCCAGGCCGTCCATACATCTCCTTCGTTCCCCAATTGCGTGGTCTGATGCGGCCTTCCGCCGGCGGACACGCCCGGCTCCCGCAGTAATACGTTGGTGGTTCAGCCAGGCGTGGTGTCGCCGGTGGTGGAGGCGACTACCGCCGTCGCACCGTCAATCCTGGTGACCCGGACCGTGGCCCCGGCGTCGAGAATGCCGTTGGTGCTGCGCGCGCTCCAGACGTCGCCGCCGATCTTGACCAGGCCGCTGGTTCCGGTGACGGCTTCGAGGACCACAGCGGATTGTCCGATCAGGCGGTCGATGTTGGTCCGTTGCTCGGCTGGTCCCTTGTGAAGGTGCTTGAGCGCAACCGGCCGGACGAAAGCAATCATGAGGAGGGAAACCACGCTGAAAATGACGATCTGGAGCCAAAGGTCCGCTCCTGCGAAGTCTGCGATCAGGCCCGCCAGGGCTCCACCGCCCAGCATGATGAAAAAGAGGTCGAGGGTGAGCATCTCCACCACTGCGAACGCGAGGAAAACAGTAAGCCACAGGGCCCACCAGTTCTCACCAAGCCATTCAAACATCATTCCCCCTTGATCCCGGACCCCCTTTGAGCAGGGGACACAGTCACTGTTCCTCCATCCTAGCCCGTGGATCCGGTAGCGTCAGGAAGCTGCCGGGCGGGGGATAAATGTGCTGATCCGGAACTTGGCCGTGGGGCTGAAAACACCCTCCAGGCCGGCAAGTTCCGCAACCGCCGCCGGGCTCAGGTGATGTCCTGCGGGACCCATGAAGGCGAGGTCGGCCAGGTCCGGTCCGGTGAGGGTCAGCCGGACGTCCAGTTCCTGGTCGTCCCCGGGTTCAAAGTATGGGTTAAGGGAGGCACGCAAGCGGTCGGCTTTGCCCTCCTCGATGGCCAGCAGGCCCGCCTGTGCAGCAACCCCGGCAAGGTGGCCGGGTCGGGGTGTCACCACCACCAAGGTGCCGCCTGGACGGAGGACGCGCACGAATTCCTCCGGGTTCCGTGGCGCGAAGACCACCATCACCACGTCCACGGAGTGGTCGGCCAGCGGGAGCGGCCGCCAGATGTCCCACACGAGGTTCACCGCTTGCGGATTAGTACGCGCGGCCCGTCGCAGTGCGTACTTGGAGATGTCCAGACCAACAGCCGACGCGGAAGGCACGCGGTCCAGAACGGTGTGGAGGTAGTTTCCGGTCCCGGTTCCGGCGTCGAGGACTACGGCGCCAGAGCGGGGCAGCCGCCCGGCAACGTGCCCGGCAAGTGCGGACGACAATGCGGCGTAATGGCCGCCGTCCAGGAAGCGCCGGCGTGCTTCCACCATGCCTGGGCTATCGGCTTCGAAGACGGTGCCCTTGCCCGTCAGCAGGTTGAAATAGCCCTGTTTTGCAGCGTCGAACCGGTGTCCGGCCTGGCACGCCAGGGTCGGCGGCCGGCTATCCAGGAGCCGGAGCGTCCCTTGGCACACGGGACAACGCAGGGCTTGGACAGCAGGGGAGGACATGGCTTCAATCCTACGGTGGTCGGAGTGTCCGATGCGGGGCGCCGGGCCCATGCGGCTAGGCTCACCCACGTGAAACCCGAGCAACTGCCCTTGGTCAATACATTGTCCGCTCCCGCCATCCATCCCGATGGCAGCCGGGCCGTGGTCTCCGTGACGAGACCCGATTTCGACGCCGATGACTACGTTGGCCAGTTGTGGAGTGTTCCGTTGGATCCCACCAAGTATCCCAGGAGGATCACCCGCGGTTTCCGCGACACGGCGCCTGCGTTCTCGCCGGATGGCCTGGTCCTGGCTTTTCTTCGGCCGGATGCCGACGGCAAGCCGCAGTTGTTCGTGGTGGAGTCCGCCGGTGGTGAGCCGCAACGCGTTACCAACCAGCGCTGCGGTGTCAGTGGTTTCTCCTGGGCACCCGACTCCCACAGGATCGTCTTTACCGCCCGGGTGCCGGAGCCCGGCCGCTACGGAACGGTCGACGGCGTCACTCCCGGTAGGGAGGATGCCCGGCTGATCGCCGTGAACAAGTACCGCATGAACGGGGTGGGGTACCTCAGCGACCAGCGCCTGCAGGTGTTCGTCCTTGATCTCCCGGAACTGGGCGGCGAGCCGGTGGTCAAGCCACGGGGACGCGCCGCGCATGAAATGCCCGCCGCGGAATTTACGGACGTACCGGCAGCGCGTCAGCTCACTTTCGACGATGCCGACCACGACGGAGCGACCTTTTCCTCAGACGGCCGCCATATCTACTTCCTTGCTGCTGCGCATGAGGGCAACGACAACGACCTCGTCACCTCCATGTACAAGGTGGCGGCAGCAGGCGGCGACGCCTCCGTTGTCCATACCGGCCACTCCGGCCCGCAAAACGTCACAGCCGTCCGCGAGTCCGCCAACGGGCGGTCGCTTTTCTTCACCGCGCAGGACTTGGGGGAGTCGGGCACGGATTTCGTTGCCCGCAATTCCGTGCTGTTTGCCGTGTCCCTCGGCCAGCCCGGGGAAGGCCCGGCAGAACCGGTGGCGCTGACCGACGCCGAGCACTTGGACGTCTCCGGCCCCTTGGAACAGAACGGACCCGACAGCGTCCTGGTGCTGAACACGGTTGCCGGAACGGTGGAACTGCTCACCGTCTCGTCAGCGGGCGACATCACACCGCTGGTGTTCGGACCGAAAGTGGTCACCGGGGCGACGGTCGCCGCCAACGGTGAAATCGCGGTGAGCTTCCAGGACGGCTCGACGGCGGGAGATGTGGCTTCGCTGGAAGGCGGAGAACTCCGGCTGCTGACGGACTTCTCTGCAGCCCTCAGGAATTATTCGCGGATTGTGGAGCCCGTCGCGTTCGAGGTGGAATCCGGTGACGGCCACCCCGTGCACGGCTGGGTTGTCCTGCCTGACGGACCGGGGCCACACCCAGCGCTGCTCACCATCCATGGGGGACCATTTGCGCAGTACACCGGGGCGTTCTTCGACGAAGCCCAGGTGTACGCCGCTGCTGGTTACGCGGTGGTGATGTGCAATCCGCGTGGTTCCTCAGGTTATGGGCAGGCCCACGGCCGCGCCATCAAGGGTCAGATGGGAACCCTGGACATGCAGGATGTGCTGGCATTCTTTGACGCGGCAGTGGCAGCCCACCCGGTCATCGACGCCGCCCGCGCGGGAATCATGGGTGGCTCCTATGGCGGCTATCTCAGCGCCTGGATCATCGCCCACGACCACCGGTTCGAGGCGGCTGTCGTGGAACGTGGTTTCCTGGACCCGGTCAGTTTCGCCGGCTCTTCGGACATCGGGTGGTTCTTTGGGGGCGAATACACCGGCGGAACACCGGAACAACTCCTGGCCCGGAGTCCCATGGCCGTGGCGTCCGCGGTGAAGACGCCCACGCTGGTCATCCACAGCGAGAACGATCTTCGCTGCCCCCTGGAGCAGGGCCAGCGCTACTACGCAACCCTGAAGGCGAGCGGGGTGGACACTGCCTTTTTGGTGTTTCCCGGTGAGGACCATGAGCTTTCACGCTCGGGAACGCCGCACCACCGGCGGCAGCGGTTTGAGCACATCCTTGCTTGGTGTGCGGTGCATCTGCCCACCCCGCTGAATCCTGCGATTTCGGCCTAAGGGCACAGGAAACCAAGGCCCTGGCGTGCTTCATCGATGTCCGGCTGTGACCAGCGGGCCGAGTGCTCGGCATTGCTGGACAACGACCGAAGTTCGGCCCTATCAAGGTAGAGGGTTCCACGAAGATGGTCGGTTTCGTGCTGCACGATCCTCGCCTGCCAGCCGGAGAACCATTCCTCCACAGGAGTTCCCGCAGGAGTTGCATACTTCAGTTCCACGTTCCGATGCCTGGTTACGACCGCCTGGTATCCGTTGACGGACAGGCAGCCTTCGTAGAAGGACGCGGTTTCCGTTCCCAGTGGATGGTAGGCCGGGTTGATGACCGCCATGAATTCCAGCGGGTCCCTGTGGCGGACAGCGGCCGCTGCCGGATCAAGTTCGTATTTGTCCTCCAAAACAGCCACTTGGAGGGGTACGCCCAGCTGTGGCGCAGCAAGTCCCACCCCCGGCGCCGCGTGCATGACCTCACGCATGAGGTTGATGAATGCTTCCAACTCGGCATCGTCGACCTGGCCGTCGAAGGGTGCTGCCAGTTGCCGGAGAACGGGATGTCCGGCCTGCACAATCGGGGGTATCCCCTCTGCATCGAGCAAACGCCGGACGGCGTCCTTGATCTGATGCCGCGTGTAGTCAGTGGCCGGACCTTGTACGGCCGTCATCGGTTGGTGCGTCATGCTCCGAGCCTAACGCCAAGCGCCGGCGGCCCTCAGTCCTGGCACAACCGGGCTGTGGGTTAGGCTCTTCGAATGAGCAACAGCACCCTCGACCACGTCATCGGTTTCGTTAGAACAGTCGAGGCCGGCGGCGGCGCAGAGGACATCAGGCCGTACCTGGATCCGGAATTCACGCTGACGGAGTGGCCGCACGCCCTCTCCAAGACGGGGTCCACCAGGAACCTGGAGCAAACCCTGACCGGTGCCGACGACAGCAAGAACATCGTGGCGGACCAGAAGTTCGAGATCGTCCGCACCACCTGCGAGGGCAACCGGGTGGTGCTGGAAATGAACTGGTCAGCCAGGCTACTGCTTGACCTTCCACATTGGGATGCGGGGGAGACCATCCGTGCGCGAAGCACCGCAGTCTTTGAACTGAGGGATGGACTGATCGTCAGCCAGGATACCTACGACTGTTACTACACCGCCGCTGGATAGTCGCACGCAGGCGGCGATGATGGCCGGCCACGCATGGTGAACCGGCTTTCAACGAGCCCGGCAACGGCCGTGGACTTCAGGGCGGATGCAAAAAGGCGGTTCCTGGCCGAGAGCAACGCCGGCTGCATGGGCCTTCCCAGAACCATGTTCAACCCCGCTTGGAATGAGGCCCTGGAGGCGGCCCGGATCCGCTCCTTCTCCCACGCCGGCAGGTCATGGTCGACCCGTTCTTCTCGGAGCGCCGCACCTATGACCGGCGCCAGGGACGCGGCGTCCAGCCACCCCAGGTTCATCCCTTGCCCGCCGATGGGACTGATCTCGTGGGCTGCGTCGCCCAAGAGCATCACGCGCCCGTGGACCATCCGCGGTGCAATCCGGGACTGCACCTCGAACGCACTCAGCATCGTGGTGGTGGACGGGTCTACGGGGACGCCGGTCCTGGCCGTAATCAACGCTGCCAGGGCACCCGCCGTCGAGCCCCTGTCCGGGGCGCCAAGGCGGGCGACCCACCTGCGGATCCCCCCGGGCAAGGGAAACGACTCGACTATCCCATCGGGTTCGAGGTACAGGACCGCCTGGTTGCCGTGCCCGGTTCCGTCGGCAAAATCGCCCATGAGGTAACTGTCCGGATAGCGCCGCACTCCAAGGCGCGGCATGAGCCGGCGACGGACCAGGGAGTGGGCACCGTCGGCGGCTGCCAGGAACCGGCATTCAAAGGTGGCATCGCCGTCGGGCCCTGCGGCACGGATGGTGACCGCATCGCCGTCGTCGATAAAGCTCCGGACGTCAGCTCCCCGGATGACCGCTTCCGGGTCCAAAGCCACCACGGCCTGCTCAAGAACCTGCTCGGTGACCGGCTGCGGCACGGCGAGGATGTAGGGGAAGCCGGGGTCGCCTTGGAAGGGCAGTTCTGCGACCTTCCTTCCCCGGCTGTAAGCGACGCCCTTGGGGATGCGGATCCCGCCCGAAACCAAGGGGCCCGCCAGCCCTGCCCGGTCCAGCACCGCCAGCGCAGGAGGATGTATTCCGATGGCCCGTGAACGGCCGCTGCGGCCCTCCCTGCGCTCCAGGATCCGGACCTTCAGTCCCTGCTGCAGCAAGAGCACACCGAGGAACAGCCCGACCGGCCCGGCACCCACGATGCCGACGTCAATCCTGCCCATCGGGGCCGCTCCCGTCGCCATGCACCAGCAGATGGTGCCAGGGTCCGTTTGGTTCCACCCGCCACCCGGGCGGTGCGATCGCCGCCAGTTCGCCGGGCGTATAGCTGCGGCGGATCGAGGTAAGTCCATCGCCGCAGATGAAGGAACCAAGCCCAAGCGGCCAGAATCCCGCCAGGAACAGCCAGTAAGAGATGTTGCTTCGGGTGAGGTCATTGTGGAGGGCCAGCTGCGCGGCCAACCGCTCCGAATCCGACAGGACCCCCATCAGTTCTTCCCTGTGGAGGTGATGGAGCATGTGGTTGGACAGGACGACGTCGAATGAACGGCCCTCTGCCACGAGGTCAGCGCTGTGCGCCTGCCTATAAGTCACCCCCGGCACTGCGGCTGCCCTCATCGCAAAGGCGAACGCCCGCTCATCAGGGTCGATCGCCGTCACCTGCAAGTCGAAGCCGTCCTTCCGGGCCCACCTGGCCAGGCTCCGGGCAACGTCCCCACCGCCACTACCGATGTCCAGCAAGGACAGCGAACCCCGGGAGGCAAGCAGGGGCCTGATCCTGCTGCGGTAGGTCCGCGGCCATTCCGACAGAAGCCTGTTGACCACCGGGAACCTGGCGTAGCTGCGCTCCAGGCGTCGAAGGTCGCAGTCCGGTTTGTCCATCTCCTCGACGGCGGCAAGGTCCCTCTCCCGCAGGGCGCCCCAGGGAGTCACAGGGCAGGGGAGACCAGCGTCAGGAGGGCTGTCTCAACCGTGAGTCCAGGACCAAATGCCATGGAACATATCCGCTCCTCGCGGGCCTGGGCCGGCCTGTCCAACAGGTACTTAAGCACGAACAGCACCGTCGCGCTGCTCATGTTGCCGTATTCCCGAAGCGTTTCGCGGGCAGGAACCAGCTGCTCCCGGGTGAGCTCCAGCCTGGACTCAACCTTGTCCAAAATACTTCTCCCGCCAGGATGGATGGCCCAGTGCGTAATGTCCTTGTACGGACGGGCGGCCAACTCCGGTTCCTTGGCAAGCAGCGGCTCAAGGGCCCCCGTGATGTGCTCTTCGATGATGTGCGGCACGTACGAGCCCAGCACCATCTCGAAGCCTTCGTCCCCAATGTTCCATGCCATGGCTTCTTCACCCACCGGCGTCAGGACAGTTTCGAAATGATCCAACCTGAGCACAGGTTCGGGACCCTGGGGTTCGCGCGCCGTGACGATTGCAGCGGCGGCGCCGTCGCCAAAAATGGCTGAGCCCATGATCGTGTCAGGGTCGTTCGACGTCCTGACATGCAACGAACACAATTCCGCACAGATGACCAGCACCACAGCTGACGGATCTGCCGTGCAGAACTGCCTGGCGGCCCTTAGCGCGGGGAAGGCTGCATAGCAACCCATGAAGCCCAGGTGATAGCGCTGTACGGCCGGATTAAGGCCCAGAGCACGCACCACCTTGTAATCGGGTCCGGGGTTGAAGAATCCCGTGCAGGAGACGGTGACAACATGGGTGATGTCGTCCAGGTCAAGATCCGGGACGCCTGCGATGGCGGCCTTCGCTGATTCAATGAAGAGCTTGGTGGCTTCCGTGGCGAAGATTTCATTGCGGACTTTGGTGCTGGGGCTCAACACCTGGTTCAGGCCCGGATCAAAGAACTTGGGATTCTCCGGATGTGCATCCAGGCTCAGTTCCTCGACGGCGGTGTAGCGGGTATCGATGGCGGCTGAATCGAAGCAGGTGGAAACGAGTCGTGAACCCAGGCGGGTCAGCCCGGGCTGCGCGGCAAACACGTCACGCGCCTGGGACTGGACGAGGATGGTCGGCGGAACTGCGGTTTCAAGGGACCTCACGTATACCGGCATGCTTCATTCTTAGTGAGTATGGTGTGGAAGACAATGCCCTGCCCGCCATCCGCCGGCCGGGTCGCGCCATTCCACGGCCCGGCGGACCGTGGGTTTAGGGTGGACACTGGCGTTGCCGCAGGCGTGGCAACCAACGAGAATCGAAGCTACTGGCCGTGGCCGGCCAGTTCCAAGAACGCGGCGCCGACGGGGGACTGTTGGGCAGCGCCGCCCAGCAGATGGAGAGACGATGAGCATTGACGCGAGGACCGACACCCAGGCCTCTGCCACCCATGTTGCGGACACCCACGACCTCATCCGGGTGCAGGGTGCGCGCGAGAACAACCTCAAGGACGTCAGCATCGACATCCCAAAGCGCCGGCTTACGGTGTTTACAGGCGTGTCCGGCTCGGGGAAGAGCTCCCTGGTATTCGGCACCATCGCTGCCGAATCCCAACGCATGATCAACGAGACATACAGCGCATTCGTCCAGGGTTTCATGCCTTCTTTGTCGCGGCCCGATGTAGACCGGCTGGAAGGACTGACCACGGCCATCATCGTCGACCAGGAACGAATGGGATCGAACCCGCGCTCCACGGTCGGCACCGCCACGGACGCCAACGCGATGCTGCGGATCCTGTTCAGCCGCCTGGGCCGGCCGCACATCGGCTCGCCCAACGCCTATTCCTTCAACGTCCCCACCGTCAAAGCCAGCGGCGCCATTACGGTGGACCGCGGCGAGGGCAAGACGAAGACCGAGAAAGCGTCCTTCAACCGGCTGGGCGGGATGTGTTCGCGATGTGAAGGCATGGGATCCGTCAGCGACTTCGACCTCACTGCCCTCTACGATGAGACCAAGTCCCTGAACGAGGGCGCACTCAGCGTGCCCGGTTACACAATGGATGGCTGGTACGGGCGGATTTTCAGCGGCTCCGGCTACTTCAACATGGACAAGCCGATTGCCAGGTTCACCAAGAAGGAACTCCACGATCTCCTGTACCGTGAACCCACCAAAATCAAGGTGGAAGGCATCAACCTCACGTACGAGGGGATCATCCCCAAGATCCAGAAGTCGATGCTGTCCAAGGACGTCGATGCCCTCCAGCCACATATCCGGGCCTTCGTGGAGCGGGCCATCACGTTCACCACCTGCCCGGAGTGTGAGGGCACCAGGCTGAGCCCCGAGGCCCGGTCATCCAAGATCAATGGCAAGAGCATCGCCGATGTCTGCAAGATGCAGATCAGCGACCTGGCCGGTTGGATCCGTGAGCTGGACGAGCCGTCGGTGGCACCCCTTCTCAAGGGGCTCCAGCACCTTCTTGATTCGTTCACAGGGATCGGGCTCGGGTATCTGTCCCTGGACCGCCCAGCCGGAACACTGTCCGGGGGTGAGGCCCAGAGGACCAAGATGATCCGCCACCTCGGATCGTCCTTGACCGATGTGACCTATGTGTTCGACGAGCCCACCATCGGCCTTCATCCCCACGACATCGAGCGGATGAACCAACTGTTGGTCCAGCTCAGGGACAAAGGCAACACAGTGCTGGTGGTTGAGCACAAGCCTGAAACCATTGCCATCGCTGACCATGTGGTCGATCTCGGCCCGGGTGCAGGTACGGGCGGCGGCACTGTGTGCTTCGAAGGCGACCTGGACGGGCTGCGGGGGAGTAACACCATCACCGGCCGCCATCTGGACGACCGTGCCGGTATCAAGGATTCGGTCCGGACGCCGAAGGGCCGTCTTGAGATCCGCGGCGCATCCACCAACAACCTGAAAAACGTGGATGTGGACATCCCGCTCGGTGTCCTGTGCGTGCTGACCGGCGTTGCGGGTTCCGGCAAGAGCTCATTGATCCACGGTTCGGTGGCAAAGCGGGATGGCGTGCTGGTGATCGACCAAGGAGCCATCCGTGGGTCCCGGCGCAGCAATCCGGCAACCTACACGGGACTGCTGGAACCCATTCGCAAGGCATTCGCGAAGGCCAACGGCGTCAAGCCCGCACTGTTCAGCTCCAACTCCGAAGGCGCGTGTCCCACCTGCAACGGCGCCGGCGTGATCTACACGGATCTCGGCGTCATGGCCACCGTCGAGTCGACCTGCGAGGAATGCGAGGGAAAGCGCTTTCAGGCCTCGGTGCTGGAGTACCGGCTCGGCGGCAGGAATATTGCAGACGTGCTTGCAATGTCGGTCAATGAAGCTGAAGAGTTCTTTGGTGGCGGTGACGCCCGTACGCCTGCTGCCCACAAGATCCTGGACAGGCTTGCCGACGTCGGGCTCGGGTACCTGACGCTTGGCCAGCCACTGACCACCTTGTCCGGCGGTGAACGCCAGAGGCTGAAGCTCGCCACGCAGATGTCCGAGAAAGGCGACATCTACATTCTCGATGAGCCGACCACCGGGTTGCATTTGGCTGATGTGCAAAATCTGTTGGGCATGCTGGACCGGTTGGTCGAATCCGGCAAGTCAGTAATCGTGATCGAGCATCACCAAGCTGTCATGGCCCACGCCGACTGGATCATCGACCTTGGACCGGGCGCTGGACACGACGGCGGAAGGATCGTTTTCACAGGAACGCCCGAGCAACTCATCGCCGACGGTTCAACGCTGACGGGCAAGCACCTTAGGGCTTATGTAGGCGCCTGACGCAGCCCCTTCCGGATCTCGCCAGACTGGCAGCGGGACGTGTTGAAGTGGGACGAGTAGCACTCCGGCTAGATTTATGCACCGATTGCGGTGGCCAGAGC